>NZ_JAEKJA010000020.1 GCF_016411865.1 Acuticoccus mangrovi
TGGAGACGGTTCGGTGAACGCGGGTTCATTGACCCGGCTCTAGCGGCGGGCGGCTACCTCTTTGTCGCAGTCGCCCTGCCACACCGCCAGCACGCGGGCGAGGAAGGCGGGGTCGAGCTCGGCGTGCACCTCGGCGATGACCGACGCCGCGGCGAGGCGCTGCGCCGCGTCCGACCCGGTCGCGAGCCGCACCCAGTCCTTGCGCGTGGTGACGAGGCGCAGGCCGCCATCGACCGCGGCCCGCACGAGCGCCTCGGCCTCGCCGTCGCGGTAGGGGTGGTGATCGGGAAACGGCGCCGTCGCGACGAGCTCTGCTCCGAGCGCCGCGAGCCCGGCGAAGAATTTTTGCGGCCGGCCGATCCCCGCATAGGCGAGGACGCGCACCCCCGCGAGCGGCACGGGAGCGGACGAGACGAGCCGCGCATCGTAGGCGGGCACGCCGTCGAGCCCCGCGAGCGGCGCGGCGACGCCCTCCCCGGCATCGACGACGAGGAGCGCATCGGCGCGGGCGAGGTGAGCAGCGAGCGGAGCGCGCAGCGGGCCGGCCGGCGTCACCCGGGCGTTGCCGACGCCGACGGCCCGGTCGACCACGAGCACGCTGAAATCCTTCGCCAGGCCGGGATTCTGAAAGCCGTCGTCCATCACGATCACGTCGCCGAGGGTGGCGGCGAGCCGGCCGCCGGCGGCGCGGTCGCGCGCCACCACCGTCGGCGCGGCGCTCGCGAGGATCAGCGCCTCGTCCCCCACCGCGGCCGCGTCCTCGCCGACGACCACGACGGGTCCGGCGAGCCGACCACCGTAGCCGCGGGTGAGGAAGGCCGGCCGCGCGCCCGCCGCCTTGAGCGCCGCGGCGACGGCGAGCGCCACCGGCGTCTTCCCCGCGCCGCCCACCGTGGGGTTGCCGATGCAGATGACGGGACAGGGTGCCCGATAGCGCGCAGCCTCCGCCATCCGCCGCGCCGCGACGCGCCCGACCATCGCCCCGGCCGGAGAGAGGAGCCGCGACGCGAGCCCGGCGTCTGTCCGCCACCAGAAGCCCGGCGCCTTCACACCGACCCCTTTTCCGGCGTGATCGGGCTTTCCGGCGTCGTCAGGCGCGAAACCTCCTCCGCCTCGTTCTGCGACACGGGCCCGTCGCTTCGCTCGGCCTCATCGTCGGGCTTCGGCTCGGGCTCCGGTGCCCGCTCCGGCGCGGGCTCGGGTTTCGTCTCGTCCTGCGGCTCGAGCCGGTCGTCTGGTGCGGGCTCCGGCTCGGCGGCGGCGGGCGGCTCGTCGGCAGACGTGGCTTCGGCCGCCCGAGCCGCATCGCCCGGCTCCTCGCTCACCGCCTCCGCCACGTCGTCGGCGGGGCCGACGGCCGCATCGTCGCCCGTCTCGGAAGTGATGACGGACCCGACCGCACCGTCTTCCCCACCGCCCGGAATGGCGCTGGGCTCTTTCGGCACGGGGGTTTCCGCCCCCCCATCCTGCGGGCTCCTCGCAGCCGCGTCCTGCGGGCGCCTTCCCTCCGATGCCGCGGCGAGGAAGGGGGCGAGTGCCGCCATGACCTTGGCGAGCACGCCGCGCTCGGCCTCGAGCGTCGCCGCGGCGAGCTCGGCGACGGCCGCTCGCTCGGCGCCGGAAGCGAGGAGCGAGCTCACCGCGATGCCGAGCGCCGTCCGGTCGGCGACCACCCTCGCCGCGCCCGCCGCGATGAAGGGCTCGAACATCTCGCCGTGCGAGGGGCCGGTGAGGAGCGCCGCGTCGAGCGCCGCGGGTTCGGCCGGGTTGTGCCCGCCGAGAGGAACCAGCGAGCCGCCCAGAAACACCACCGGCGCCAGCGCGAAGAAGGTGCCGAGCGCCCCCATCTCGTCAACGAGGTGGATCGCTCCGGTCGGTGCCTCACCGCGGCTCATGCGGGTGGTGGGCGCCGTGCGCGCGGCGAGCGCGGCGACCTCGTCGCCCCGCTCGGGATGGCGCGGCGCGATGATGGTGAGTACCCCCGGATGGCGCGCCGACACCCGCCGATGGGCGGCGAGCACCATCTCCTCCTCGCCGGGATGCGTGCTCGCGGCGAGCCACACGGGGCGCCCCGCCGTCGCCTCACGCAGGGCGCCGAGACGCGCCGCGTCGGGCACCGGCGGCGGGGCATCGAACTTCATGTTGCCGACCGCCCGGACATCGGGCGCGCCGAGCGTCGCAAACCGCTCCGCCTGCCGCTCCGACTGGGCGAGAACGAGGCCCATCGCGGCAAACAGCGGATGCGCCAGCGCCGGCCGCTTGGCCCATCGGGCGAAGGAGCGGTCGGAGAGGCGGGCATTGACGTGCGCCTCGGCGATGCCGCGCCGGGAGAGGGTCAGGAGCGTGGTGGGCCACACTTCCGATTCGGTGAAGAGCGCCGCCCGCGGCCGCCAGTGGTCGAGAAAGCGGGCGAGGAAGGGCGGCGTGTCGAGCGGGGCATATTGGTGGACGAGCCGCGGTCCGGTGACCGCCGCCACCCGGGCCGCGGCGGTGGGCGTCGCGGTGGTGAGGACCACCGGCCACCCCTCCGCCACCAGCGCCTCGGCGAGCGCCGTCGCGGCGACGCTCTCTCCGACGCTGACGGCGTGCAGCCAGACGGGCGCCTCGTCAAAGGCCGGCGCCGAGGCGATGCCGCGCTTCTCGCCCGCCCGCGCCGCCTCTTCCTTGCCGCGCGCCGCCCGGCGCGCGAGGTAGGGCGCGGCGAGCGGCGAGGCGAGCCGCCCCGCAGCGCCATAGAGGCGCCAGAGGCCGGCCTCGGTGCTCATGCCCCCGGCTTGTTCGCATCCGGATCGAGCAGACGGTGCAGGTGGACGATGAAATAGCGCATCTCGGCGTTGTCCACCGTCTGCTGCGCCTTCGCCTGCCACGCTTTGTGGGCGGCCGCGTAGTTGGGATAGACGCCCACGACGTCGACCTTGTCGAGATCCTTGAAGGTGATGCCGTCGAGGTCGGCGAGCTCGCCGCCGATCACCAGATGAAGAAGTTGTTTGTCCGTCATTGAAGCCGCCTGTCGCCTCTCGCCTTGCTGCGCCGGGATATCGAATATCGTACCGCGCGTTGGTCGCGTCCCGCTGCACCGAAGACCGGCGAGGGGGGAGCGCCGCGGACCGGCGGGGCTCAGGCGGCGCGGGACTCGTGCGCGACGGCGAGACGACGGAGGGCGTCGACCAGGCCGAGAGGCCCAGCGACGGCCGGACCGTGGCTCGTCGCATCCGTGTCGTAGCGCAGCACGGTGCCCGTCAGGGTCGTGAGCGTTCCGCCAGCCTCGTGCACGATCAGATCGGCCGCCGCAAGGTCCCAATGGTGCGGGCCTTGCTTGGTCACGCAGCCGTCGATCCGGCCCTCCCCCACCCGCGCCAGCCGCAGGGCCAAAGAGGGGATCCACTTGCAGCGCTCGACCCCAGCCTCGCGAAAGCCTCCGTCGCGGTAGAGCGGCCCGGGTAGCGCCACCTGCGCGCCGTCCAGGCTCGTCCGCATCGAGACGTGAAGCCGCTCCCCGTTGCGGAACGCGCCGGTGCCGACGGTCGCCGTGTAGCAGGCATCGCGCATCGGCTCGAACACCGCCGCGGCAACGGGTCGCCCTCGCTCCACAACCGCCGCGACCACCGACCAGGCCCGCTCCTTGCGCAGGAACGCGCGGGTGCCGTCGATGGGATCGACCACGAAGGTGCGCATCCCCTCCCCGGCGAAGCCGAGCTCCTCCGACAGCCAGCCGTAGCCCGGCCGAGCCGCCCGCAGGATCTCCGACAGGCGCTGATCGACGGCGATGTCCGCTTCCGACACGGGGCTCGCGTCGTCCTTCATCCACGACTTCACGTCGCCGTCGAAAAAGCGGCGCGCCAGCGTGCCGGCAGTCCGGACGGCCTCGACGAGCAGGGCGGTGTCGCGCGCGACGTCGTCAGCGGCCACCGATGGTCAACCCCTCGATGGCGACCGATGGGGCGTCGACGATGTAAAGACCCGGCGCATCGTCGGCGAAGCGGGCGCGGGCGAACATGTCGGCGAGGTGGCCGGCGATGGTGATCTCGGAGACCGGGTGGACGATCTCGCCGCCCTCGAACCAGAAGCCTGCCGCCCCGCGGCTGTAGCTGCCGTTGACGATGTTCGCCCCCATGCCGATGAGGTCGGTGACGAGCAGCCCGGTCCCCGCGTCCTTCAGAAGATCCTCCATCGTGCCGCTTCCGCCGTGAACGGTGACGTTCGTCGTCGTCGGCGCCGGGGAGCCCGTCCCCCGGCCTGCCCGGCCGTTCGGATCGAGGGCGAGCTTGCGGGCCGTGGCGAGGTCGAGGACGTAGGCGGCGAGGACCCCGTCCGCGACGATGTCGAGCGGGCCGCAGCCGAGCCCCTCCCCGTCGAACGGGCGCGAGGCGAGGCCGCGCACGAGAGAGGGATCGTCCCGGATGGTGATGCCGTCGGCGAGCACCTTGGCGCCGAGCTTGCCGGCGAGGAGGCTCGCGCCGCGCGCCACCGCGGACCCGTTGACCGCTTGCAGCAGGTGGCCGACGAAGCCCGATGCGGCTCGCGGCTCGAACACGATGGTGGCGGTGCGCGTGGTCAGCCGCTCGGCGTCCATCTTCCTCACCGCCCGCTCGGCGGCGATGCGGCCGACCGCCGCGATGTCGGCGAGGTCGGCGAGGTGACGCCTCACCGACGACCAGGAGTCCCGCTCCATCCGCGTTCCCTCGCCGGCGACGGCGGTCCCGCTATGGGCGTGGCGGCTCGTGAGGTAGCCGGCCGAGAAGCCGCCGCTCGTCGCGAGCCATCGGCCGGCCCGCGTGGCCGAGGCGAAGGCGCCGCCGGAATTGGTGACGCCCGGCACCTTGAGCATGGCGTGTTCAAGCCGGTGGGCGCGGTCGGTGAGCTCGTCCATCCGCGGCCGGGCGGCATCGGCGATGTCGAGGGCGTCGGCATCGATCGCGGTGGCGAGGAGCGCCGGGTCGGGGAGGCCCTGGGTCTCGTCCTCGGGCGCGGCCTTCGCCATCGCGACGGCCCGCGCCGCGGCCTCGGCGAGGTCGGCCTTGGGGCTCACCCCGACGAGCGCGCTGCGCTGGCCGACGAAGACGCGCAGCCCGAGATCGGTGGCTTCGGCGCTCTCGGCCTCCTCCACCACGCCGTTGCGCACCGTCGCCGACAGCGCGCTCGACGTTAACGCGACGGCATCGGCGGATTGCCCGCCGGCGGCGAGGGCGGCATCGACCGCGCGCTCGGCGAGCGCACGCAGTCTATGAAGATCGATGGGATCGGGCGCGTCATTGGACATGATGAGATGGTTTAGAAATCCTGAATGGCGGAGACAAGCCGGCGAAGCGATCGCCAGGGTTTCTGCGGCGGTGGCCGCAAAATGGTTAAGCGGTCGTCAATCTCCCCGGTTTGATTCGGACGCTTCACTTAGCGAGGGCGAAAATCGGGCGGGAGTAGGGTCATGGCGTTGAACGAGTTGTCTCGCGGAGCGCAAACCCATGAACGCCGTTGGCCTGAAATTCGCCGCCATCCGGACCCCTGCCCCCGTGACCGCCACTCCGCCCGCCGCCGCCCTCGTCGCGCAGGCCGCCAACGATGTCGGCGCCGCGCGGTCGGAGCCGATGACGGTGAGCTTGCCGACACGCCTCCATGTGGGTGGCCACCGCCATCCGGCAATGGCCGTCGACATCTCTCGCGAGTGGGTGACGATCCGCGCCCACGCCGATGCGGCGGTGACGAAGCCCGTCACGTCCTACCGCGGTGTCGCCGTGATCGTGGAGCGGGGTGCGGGCGAGCCGGTCTTCCACCTCTCCCTGCTTCACGAGGACGTGTTCCACTCCGTGCCGCTCGCCTCGGGGACCGAGGTTGCCGCGATCGCCCGCGAGTGGCAAGCTTGGGCCAAGGCGTTGTCGCTGCCGCTGATCGCCGTCGAGGCGGACGGCACCGTGCATGCGGAGCTGAACGCGCTCGGCGTCGTGCTCGCCGAGCGTCCGTCGCCGCGGCGCAAGGGATCCGCGCTGGTCGGGCGCCGGTCACTCTACGCCCGGCGCCGTCGGGCCGCAGCCCAGCGCCCGCTTGCCGAAATGCCCCGCATCGAGGGGGCTCGGGAGATTATCGCGCGCAACTGAGCGACCGACGGCGACACCGCACAAGACGGCGCGCCGGACCCCGGTTGAGGGTGGAGCCTCTGCATCGGTTTGCGTAAACCCGCGGTCGGCCGGCTGGTCTGGCCGACCGCGGTCCCGTCCGCCATAGTGCGCCTCCAACCGGCACGGCCGACAAAGGAGGCGACGATGAGCGGACGACCATCGAGATCATCGCCGTCGTTCGGCAGGCCGTCGTGAAAGGCCAGGCCGTCGTCTCCTGGGGCAGCGTGCTCGCCGGGCTGCTGGTGGCGCTCGCGGCGCTCGTGGTCCTGGTGCTCGCCGGCACCGGCGTCGGGCTCCTGCGCGTCGACGCGGAGCGGACGGTTGCCGACGTCGGCCTGCGTACGGCGGCGTGGTGGGTCCTCGCCCTGCTGCTGTCGCTCTTCATCGGCGGCTTCGTGGCGGCGCGCCTCGCCGGCGTGCGCTCGCGCACGGTCGGCGCCCTCCACGGCGCGCTCGTCTGGTCCGCGGCGGCGCTCGTCGGAACCTGGCTCGCCGCCGGCGGGCTCGCCGACGTCGGCGCCGCGGCGACCGGCGCCGCCACCCAGTCCGCCGCCGCCCTCGCCACCCGCTTGGGCATCGTCCCGGCGACGCCCGCCGAAAGCGCGGCGCCGCCCGACGGCGCCGGCGAGCAGCCCACCGCCGACGGGAGCGCCATACGCAGCCGCGTCACCGACACGATCCGCTCCGAGGCGACGGCGCTCGTGCGCGCGCGGCTCGCCCGCAGCCCATCCACCGATGCGACCGCGCCCGTCGCCTCCACCGCCGGCGACCTCGCGCCGTCTTCCGCGAACGACCCGACGACCGATTCCGGGGCCGAGGCCGCGGCCCTCGCGACCGTCGACGACCTGCTCGCCCCGGGCGAACCGTCGCCGGGAGCGCTGGCGAACGCCCGCGCGATGCTGCGCGACCGTCTCTCTCTCGGCGCTGCCGAGGCGGAGCGCATCGTGGAAGGATGGCGCGCTCGAATCAGCGAGGCCGAAGCCCGGGCGCAGGCGGCGGTCGCCCGCCTCAAGGACAGAGCGCGGGAGGCGGCGCGGACGGGCCTCCACCTCGCGGGCGCCGCGGCGGCAGGGTTCGCCCTGGCGCTGGTCGTCGGCCTTCTCGCCGCGCTCGCCGGTGCTCTCGCCGGCCGCCCGCCGCAGGACTGAGCTCCGCCTCGCCCCGGCCGGACCCCGCTCCGCCCCCATCCATCGCAGCCACCTGGAACGCGGCTTGTATCGACGCCGCGGCTGAGCAGAATGATGCCGGCCCGCCTCGGGGCGCTCGATCGACGCCGCCCCTCCTCCCGCCAGACGACCGGCGCCAGCGATGGCCCAAGGAGCAACGATGGCCCTGCGCCTCCCCCCGACGCGGCGATCCGACTTCCCCCTCTCGGAGACGATCGCCAGCCGGTGGGCCGACAACGACATCTACGGCCACCTCAACAACGCCGCGTACTACGGTTTCATCGACACGGCGGTGAACCGCTACATGATCGCCCGCGCCGGCATCGACATCCACGCCGGCCCGCTCATCGCCCTGGTGGTGGAGACCGGCTGCCGCTATCACCGCGAATTGCATTTTCCACAGAATATCGAAGTCGCCATGAAGGTCGCCCGCCTCGGTACGTCGAGCGTGACCTGGTACGTCGCGCTGTTCGAAGCGCCCGCGGGGACGACGACGGAAGCGGCGGCGGACGCCCACTTCACCCACGTCCTCGTCGACCGAATCACGCGGCGGCCGACGCCGTGGCCGGACCCGATGCGCGACGCTCTCGCCGGCGCGATGGGCTGAGAGCGGAACGAAAAGACCCCGGAACGAAGCGTTCCGGGGCAAGTCTATGAGGCAGATTGACGACCGCATGCCGCTGACAGGGGGACGCGGCCGTCGATGGTGCGGCCCGGCAGGCGGGCCGTTCGCCGCCTCGCCGCGGCGAACCGCCGGCGAGGCGAAGCTCGATCAGCTCGGACTCCCCACGATCCGCACCGTCGGGGAGCGGACGCTCGGCGGGCTCGGCAGCACCACGCTCGGGCCCGAAGGCGGTGGCGCGATGGTGGGTACGGCCGTGCTCTGCTGCTGGGTCGTCGACGTGGAGGACGGCAGCGGCACGGTGTATCGCGGGGCGGTCGCAGGCGCCGCGCTCGGCAGGTTGGAGGTCTGCACGTCCGGCTCGGAGAGATCGGTGTTCTCCGGCCGAGGCACCACGGCGGCCCCTGCCACCGGCTCGTTCAGTGGCGTCCGCTCCACCGTCGTGACCGTCGGCCGCACCGTCGTCGTGCTGCGGCGAGGCCGCGAGATCGTCCGGCGGGGCGTCTCGGCGTAGGAGACCGGGGCGATCACCGTCGGGTCCACCACCTGCTCGGGCAGGATGGTCTCGCCCGGCTTGCCGATCCGCGGGTCCGCCTCGGGCGGATCGCCGTAGGGATTCCAGCGCTGCGACAAGAAGTAGCCGTTGATCGTCAGACCGTAGGCGAGGAGCAGCAGCGAGCGCGCGTCGCTCCTCGAATCGCACATGCGCAGGCGCCACGTGATCGCACCGCGCTGGAACTTGAAGAAGCCCGCATCGGCGGCGATTCGCTGCCAGGCGTAGATGCAGTTGGTGCCGCGGCCGCGCCCCGTCGCGTAGCTGAACGGGCCGTAGCGGTTCTGCACGTAGAGGCCCGAGGGCTGCATGTTCACGCCGGGGAAGCGCTCGCGCATCTCGCGGCGGATGTTGTCGAGCGACACGTAGTCGTCGCTCATCGTCCCGTTGCCGCGATCCCGGCCCATCGGCCCGTAGGCCTTCACGTAGATGACGTTCTGACCGGACACGTTGCCGCCGCCGGACAGGATGATGTCCTGCGCCAGACCGTTTTCGTACCGATTCTCGAGGACGGCGATCACCGCCGGCCCGCCGGGCGGAGGCGTGATGAACGCGTTCTCGACATCCACCTTGGTGTTCAGCGTCGCGGTACGGACGCCGCCTTGGTCGTAATACCCGCAGCCACCGACCGCGGCCGCGATCATGACGGCGATCGCTCGGTGCGCGTAGCGCGAAGTCAGTAGCATCGCATCCGGCCTCTCATTCTGATCTACGCCCCGCCATGCGGTCGGGGGGCGACCGATTCGCGTGATCGGCGCCATGGCGAGAGGATGAGTCGATATTCCTTGAGCGTTTGTTAACCTTGACCAGTGTTAACGTTAATCGAGCCGGCGACCTGCGTCGGTCCGATCCCGACGTGGCGCCTGCCGGCACGCCGGGGCCGGGCGTGCCGCATGAATGCCATTGCCGTCCGTCATGCCGAGTCGCGAGGACAGTCCGCTGCCGAGGGTCAGCCAACAGATCGACAGCATCCGGGAGGATCGGTGCACGGTCCCCGTCGGCCCAAATGCGTTTGCATTGCGGCTATACGGTCCGTTGATCGCCGGCTCTGAAACCAGTAGTCACATGCGGCGGCAGTCTGAACTCTCTCAGATTCCAAAGAGAATGTGGGCCGTGACCGATCCAGTTCCGCGGACGGCCTGCCCGCCGGCCAGGGCACCGCTGTGTCACGGCCAAGGCATTTGCGCTACTATGACCCATTCGTGGCGATTGCAGGTCAGGACGGCGACAGGGTGAGGACGAGACGATGAGATTCCTGGTCTTTCTGTTGTGGCTCGCCACGACCGCGGTGGTGATCTTCCTCGTTACCCAGCCGGTGAGCCTCAATACGCACTTCATCACCTCGATGGTGATCGTGATCATCATCGCCGTTCTGAAGATGTTCGATCGAAAAGGCATGCTCCGCGCGATCGTCCTCGCCCTCGGCACGGCCGTGGTGTTGCGCTACGTCTACTGGCGTACCTTCACCACGATCCCGCCGGTCGAAGAGCTGCAGAACTTCATTCCGGGCATCCTCCTCTACGCGGCGGAGATGTACTCGGTGCTGATGCTTTTCCTATCGATGTTCGCGATCGCCGATCCGCTGAACCGCCCGAAGAAGACGCTGAAGCCCGATTCGCCCAAGCCCACCGTCGACATCTTCGTGCCGACCTTCAACGAGGACGCCCAGCTGCTCGCGACCACCCTCTCGGCGGCCAAGCAGATCGACTACCCGTCCGACCGGATGAACGTCTTCCTGCTCGACGACGGCGGCACCGACCAGCGCTGCGAGAGCGCCGACCCGCGCGCCGCGGCCGCCGCCCAGGAGCGCCGGCGCGAGCTGCAGCAGCTCGCCCGCGACCTCGGCGTCAACTACCTGACGCGCTCGGCCAACATCAACGCCAAGGCCGGCAACCTCAACAACGGGCTCGCCCACTCCACCGGCGAGTTCGTGGTGGTGTTCGACGCCGACCACGCCCCGTCGCGCGACTTCCTGCAGGAAACCATCGGCTACTTCTACGACGACCCGCAGCTCTTCCTCGTCCAGACGCCGCACTTCTTCATCAACCCGGACCCGCTCGAGCACAATCTCGAAACCTGGAACCGCATGCCGTCCGAGAACGAGATGTTCTACGGCGTCATGCAGAAGGGTCTCGACAAGTGGAACGCCACCTTCTTCTGCGGTTCGGCGGCGGTGCTGCGCCGCTCGGCCCTCGAAGAGGTCAGCGGCTTCGCCGGCACCTCCATCACCGAGGACTGCGAGACCTCGCTCGGCCTGCACGCCCAGGGATGGAACTCCGCCTACGTGGACCGGCCGATGATCGCCGGCCTGCAGCCGGAGACGTTCGCCAACTTCATCGGCCAGCGGTCCCGCTGGGCGCAGGGCATGACGCAGATCCTGCTGCTGAAGAACCCGCTCTTCAAGGGCGGCCTCAGCCTGGCGCAGCGGATTTGCTACCTCTCGTCGATGTTCTACTGGCTGTTCCCATTCGCCCGTCTGACCTTCCTGTTCTCGCCGCTGTTCTATCTCTTCTTCGGTCTGTCGATCTTCGACGCCTCGGGCGCCGAATTCGCAGCCTATACGATCACCTACATTCTGGTGAACATCCTGTTGCAGAACTACATCTGGAGCCGGGTGCGGTGGCCATTCATCTCCGAGCTCTATGAGACGATCCAATCGGTCTACCTCATCCGCGCGCTGGGCGCGGTGGTGCTCAACCCGAAGCGACCGAGCTTCAAGGTGACGACCAAGGGCGAGACCAACCGGCGCTCGCGAATCTCCGAACTCGGCGGCCCGTTCTACGTGATTTTCTTCATCCTCGCGGCCGGCGTGGTCGCCACCATCTACCGCCTGGTGTTCCAGCCCTTCGCGGCGGACATCGCGATGGTGGTCGGCGGCTGGAACCTCTTCAACATCCTGCTCATGGGTGCCGCGCTGGGCGTGGTGGCCGAGCGGCGCCAGCTGCGCACGTCGCAGCGCGTGTCGATCGACCGGCCCGCCGAGATCATCTACGGCGACCGCGTCATCCCGGCGAAGATCGACGACGTGTCGATCACCGGCGCGCGCATCCTGGTGCCCGGCAACGTGCTGCGGCAGATCAAGCCGGGCGAGCAGATCATCATGCGCTTCCAGCCGATGGCGCCGCTCGCCTCGAACGAGCTGCCGCTGACGGTGCGCTCGGTGGTGCGCGACGAGGGCGGCGCCGCCCTCGGCTCGGAGTTCACCGTGGTCGATCCGCGCCAGTACGAGCTCGTCGCCGACCTCGTGTTCGCGAACTCCGACGAGTGGGTTCGCTTCCAGGCCTCCCGCCGAAAGGACATCGGCGCCTTCCGCGGCATCGTCGAGTTCATCTCGCTGGCGGTGTTCCAGATGGTGCGCGGCCTCTCCTACCTCTTCACCACCGCCGCCCCGCGTGGTCAGCGCGGGGGCGACGCGCCGGCCGCGTCGCCCGCCAGCGTGCCCCAGGCCCAGGCTCAAAGCCGGCGCCCAGCCTTCGTCGGCGCCGACCCCAACGCCGTGGTCACCTCCGGCGCCGGTGCGACGGCGGCTCTCCACGGAGCCCCGGTGGCCCGTTCCGCCAACCCACGGCCCGATCGCTGAGGACCCCGCCCATGCGTGCCCACATGCGTGCCCACTCTTCCGCCGGTCTCGCCCTCACCGTCGCCGCGGCCCTCGCCTTCGCCACACCGGCGCTCGCACAGAGTCCCTTCTCGATCCGCAGCTCCGCCGCCGAGCAGCCGAGCTCGCCCGTCACCCAGCAGCGCATCGCCGAGGACGAGGCGACCGTCGTCTCGCCCGACAACCCGCAGACCCGCACCAACGTGCCGGCTGCGGTCGCCACCACGCCGGCGCCGTTCGACATCAACGAGGACGGTCGCTCGCCCGTGGTGGAGCTGCCGGAGGAGGAGCAGGAATTCTTCCGCCCCTCCACCACCACCTCGCCGCTCGCCAGAGGCCGCGAGCCCACCGCGGTGGTCCCGATCGACGCCATCAGCGAAGACCAGCGGCGCGACCTCACCCGCCTCCTGAAGCAGGACGCGGGCACGGTGCGCGAGCTGCGCGTCAACGTGGAGAACGATCAGACGTGGGTCGATTCGGTCGTCGACCGGCCCATCGTCCCCTATCGCACGCTGCGGCTCGACGGTGAGATCGACTTCCGCTCCTGGACCGTGTTCCTCTCCGCCTCCGAGGCGGCGCGGGGCGGCACGCTGTCGATCGCCTTCACCAACTCGGTGCTGGTGCTGCCCGAAGCCTCGCGCCTGCGCGTCTTCCTCAACGGCCGCCAGATCGCCCAGACCGCCATCGACAGCCCGGACCGGACGAAGGTGATCGCGCTGCCGGTCTCCTCGGAGCTCCTGCGGCCGGGCGAGAACGCCATCCGCCTCGAGGCGGAGATGCGCCACCGCATCGACTGCTCGCTCGACGCCACCTACGAGCTGTGGACGCGCATCGACACCCGCCTCACCGGCTTCTCCTTCACCGGCGGCCGCATCCCGCTGTCCGGCCTCAACGATCTGCCGGCCGTCGGCGTCGGCACCAACGGCGCCACCCGCTTGCGCGTCGTCCAACGCCAGGGCACCGCCACCGGCAACATCGACCGCATGCTGCGCGCCGTTCAGGCCGCCTCGCTGCGCGGCCGCTTCGCCCAGCCGCTGGTGGAGGTGGTCGACACCAACGCCACCCTCGACCCGGCGCCGGGCGTCCTCAACATCGTGATCGGCCCCTACGACGTCATCCGCACGGTGTCGCCGGACATTCCGCGCGAGGGCTCGGTCGGCCCCATCACCACGCTGATCGATCCGCCCGGGATCGGCGCCACCGTCGTCATCACCGGCCCCTCCGAGCGGGACGTCGATGCCGCCCTCACCCGCTTCGACGCGCCCGCCCTGCCCGACCAGCCGCAAAGCTCGATCGCCGCGACGCCGCCCTGGCTGGTGCCCGATTCGGTGCGCATCAACGGCGCCGCCACCGTGACGCTGCGGCAGGCGGGGGTGGAGACCATCAACTTCTCCGGCCGCCGCTTCAGCACCAACTTCCAGGTCACTCTGCCGCCGGACTTCTACGCCGCGGCCTACGGCGAGGCCCGCCTCCTGCTCGACGCCGCCTACTCGGCGGACGTGCAGCCCGGCAGCCGCCTCACCGTGCTCGTCAACGGCGTGCTGTCGACGGCGATCAGCTTCACCTCGTCGAGCGGCGAGGTGTTCGAAAAGTTCCCGATCGTCCTGGTGATGCAGAACTTCCGCCCGGGCATCAACAACATCGAGATCGTCGTCGAGCTCAACACCGCCGCCGATCAGGCGTGCTTGCCCGGCGGCACCGTGCCGGCGCGCGACCGCTTCGCGCTGTTCTCCTCCACGCGCCTCGTCTTCCCCAACTTCGCGCGCATCGGCCAGCTTCCCAATCTCGCCTCGTTCACCACCAACGGCTTCCCCTATCAGCTCTCCTCCGAGCCGGTGCGGGTGCGCGTCGGCGGTGAGGCGCCCGACACGGTGGGCGCGGCCGGCACCCTCATCTCCCGCGTGGCGGTGAGCCGCGGCGCCTCCTTCCCGACCAACGTCATCGAGGAGGTGGCCCCGTTCGGCGACACGGGGGTGATCGTGGTCGCCCCGCTGCAGGACACCTCCAACCTCACCCTCGACACCACGGGGGCGGCGAACGTGGTGCCGGCGACCTGGCTGCAGCCGGGCACCACCGGCGCCAGCCCGGCGGAACCTGCGGGCCTCGAGCGCTACGACGACGTGCTGCGCCGCCTGCGCCAGCAGCTCCGCCAGGAGGAGGTGCGGCTCGACCGCTCCAGCGCCGCCGAGCTCACCGACCGCACCGACCGCGAACGCTCCCTCGATCAGCGCAACGAGACGCAGCGCACCCGCGAGCGCTGGTTCGAGGAATTGTCCCAGCAGCAGGGTCTGACGCGGCTCATCAACGACGCGTTCCGCTCCCTGCGTGATTCGATCAACATCAATCTCGACCTCAATTTCGGCGAGGAAGAGGACGAGTTCGCCGCCCCGGTGCTGTCGGAGGGCGCCTCGCTGATCATCGCGCAGGCCGCCTCGCCCAACAATTCGGACGCGGCCTGGACGCTCATCACCGCTCCGACGGCCGGACTCTTGTCGACGTCGATGGCCGCCGTCACGTCGTCCGAGATCTGGACGCGAATCGGTGGCCGCATGTCCGCCTACGACCTCGAGAACAACAGCGTGCAGGTCGTGCCGGCGGACCAGGTGAGCTACCTCGCCACGGTGCCGCTGTCGTTCACCAATCTCCGATTGATCGCGGCCAACTGGTTCTCGATCAACAACGGCGTCTACGCCGTGGCGCTCGTGATCATGGCGCTGGTGCTCGGTATCGTCACCTGGGCGCTGATCACCCCGCTCGGCCGGCACAACGACTAGTGGTTCCGCGGCAGACCCTCCGGCCCTGTGGGCCCCCCGCCGCAACGCCGGAGGACTTACAATTCGTTAACCGTATTCCTTCATCGTTTTTGACGGCGATTCTACCGGATCGGATGTCGTCTTCGCGGCGGCGAACCATCAACCACGGGTCGTCTTCGTTAAGGGGCGTATGGTGAAGCACCTGATCGACACACATGACATCAAGCCGCCGATGGCCCTCCGTCCGCGGACCCGGACTTCGGTCGAGGATCGAGCCCGGCGCGTCATCGCCCGGGCCGAGACCAAGGCACGCAAGCTTCCCATCCGGATCGCTCCGCCGCTTCGCCCGGTGGTGCTGGGCGTGGCGGCGGCCCTGCTCATCGGCTTCGTGCTCGACATCGGACCATGGAGCCGGATCACCGGTCACCTCCTCGGCCGGGCCGACGCCCAGGAGGCGCCCCAGTCGACGGTGTCCAACGACCTCTCCGTGCCGTCCGAAGCGGACCGTGCCGCGCTGCGCTACTTTGCGCGCGAGGGGGCGGTCGACCGGCTCGAGGCGGAGCTGCGGCGGCTGCGCGCCCTCTATCCCGGCTGGCAACCGCCTCGCGATCTCCTCGACCCGCAAGGCGAGGACACCGAGCTGCAACGCATCTACGATCTCGTCGGCGAGCAGCGCTACGACGAGGCGCGCGAGGCGATCGCCGAGCGGCGCCAGCGCGACCCGTCGTGGACGCCGCCGGTGCGCCTGACCGACCTTCTGGAGCTCGCCGACGCCCGCGCCCGGCTTCGCGCCGCGAACGAGGCGGGCAACAACTCCGAAGTGCTGCGGATCGCCGAAGACAACGAGCGCATCCTCACCTGCGACGATCCGGCCTCGATCTGGGCCGTGGCCGAGGCGTTCGCCGAGACCGGCCGGCCGAAGCGCGCCTACGACGCCTACGCCTACATCATCAACACCTGCAAGGATCAGCAGCAGGCCCGCGCCTCCAGCCTCCAGAAGGCGGCCGACACGCTCGACGCGAGCTACGTGACCGACCTCTTCAATCTCGGCGCCACCGACGAGACGGGCCAGAACGAGTTCCTCAACGCCCGCCTCGACATCATCCGCGGTGTCGTGGCGCGCGGCGGCCAGGACGCCCAGCAGACGGCGCCGGACGAGTGGCTCGAGCTGCTCGCCGACCACGCCCGCACCGGCGAGAACCTGCAGGACGCGATGCTGGTGGGCTTCTACCTCTATCGTCACGGCGCGCCGCAGGAGGCGGCCCAGTGGTTCCGCTTCGCCCTCGACAACGGGCTCGGTAGCGACGCGGCCGAGGGCTACATCGTGGCGCTGCGTGCCATCGGCGACCGCGAGGACGAGTTCCTCGCCCGCGAGGTCGCCTACCAGTGGCGCGAGCAGACGCCGGAGCTGATGGAGTCCTATCTCGACGCGATGGCGACGGTGCTCACCGCCGATGCTACCAGCGAGCCGTCGATCTTCGACGTCGAACAGGCCTCGGTGGACCGCTTCGTGCCCGTCGTGATCCAGCAGCGCGATCCGAACGGCGCCCAGGCGCTCGGCTGGTACGCCTTCAACACCTGCCAGTTCATCATCGCGGAGGAGTGGTTCATCACCTCGGCGAACTGGGTGCCGACGGAATCGGCCATCTACGGCCTCGCTCTCGCCCGGCTGCGCCTCGGCGACCAGGACGGCTTCGACGAGGTGGTCGACGAGTGGGGTCCGCTCTACCGCTCGGTGGCGCAGCTGCGCTCCGCCGGCTCCACCGCGCCGGCGCCCCCCACGAAGGCCGAGGACGACCCGACCAGCCAGATCGGCCTCAGCTCGGTGATCTGCGATCCCAAGGAGCGGGAGCGGCTGCGCCAGTTCTTCGTGGAGCAGCAGCAGTCCGAGCTCGATCCGGTGAGCTACACCGAGGCGGGGTCGCTCACCTCCACGCCGATGACGGTGCGGGCCCTCACCTCGCGCCCGGCCGATTCGGTGCGCCCGGCGACCCCCCGCCGTTCGGTGGTGATCCAGCCGAAGCCGGCTGAGCGGCCCAAGAGCCTCCTCCACCGGATCCAGGCCACCATGCTCCCACCGCCGCCCGGCATCGACACGTCGGTGCCGGACACGAGCAACCTGCTTCCCCCACCATCGCCGACGCCGTCGCTGCAGCAGCCGGGACCGGCGACCACCACCACCACGACGACCACCACCGTGCGACCCACGGTGACGACGCGTTCTGGGCAGCCCGTGCGGCCGATCGAGCGGCGCACGACGGTGGTGACCGGCGCGAACCGGGCCACCAACACCGGCGGCAGCACCGTGACGCGGCGCGTGCGTCAGGGCACCGTCACCCGCCGCCGCACCGTCGACGACGACGTGCACGACATCGTCAACCGGCCGCGCACCGTGCGGCGCCGGGTGCGCAGCGCGGCGTCGGCCCAGGCCGCTCTCGGAAGCGGCAACTACAGCGCCTGCGTGTCGGCGACCGACAACTCGATCCGTGCCGGCACCTTGAGCGCCGCGGAGGCGAGCGCGCGCGGCTTCTGCCTCCTCCAGCTGAAACGCCCCGTCGAGGCGGCGCAGGCCTTCCAGCTCGCCCGGTTGCGCTCGCGCTACGGCAGCGCCAGCATGTCGGACGCGGCCTACGGCGAGACCCTCGCCTCGATCGCCTCCAACCTCACCTCGGAGGCAGCGATCGCCGCGACCCAGGCGCCGATGTCACGCCCCCGCCGCACCGAGGTGCAGATCGGCATCCTCACCCAGCGGGCCATCGCCGCCAACCGCGACGGTCGCTACGTCGAGGCGCTCTACTATCTCGATCAGCGCTCGCGCATCGCTCCGCTGCAGAAGGACCTGATGATCCTGCAGGGCTTCGCCTACTACAACGCCGGCGACTATCGCTCCGCGGAGCGGATCTTCAAGGCGGTGAACAAGGCGGGACCCACCAGCCAGTCGCTACGCGCGATGAACGTAATCGCCGAACGCAACTATCCGGCGCCGCTTCGCACCACACCGGGGAACGGCTTCCGCTGATCCCCGGCCGGCGGCACCACCGACGCAACGTCACCACCAAGGGCCAGGCCGCGCGCCTGGCCCTTTTGCATTGCGGTGCGACGAGGCGACGGAAACTCCGCGGCGACGAGCCCCGATGCAGCCATGCCGGCGTCCTCGCAGGTTCATCTCGATCGACGCGGCAATACCGACGCCACTCCTGCCGCCGGCCGGCCTCGGCCACCCGGCGTTCGTCTGTTGGATGTTCCGCGACGCGCTCGGCCTGTCGCAAGGCCACCGTCGATGGCCCGACAGCCGATGCCGCTCGCGCGGTTCTGCTTCGGCGGTGTCGGCACGGCCGAACGCACCGGTCACGATGTCGTCGGCGGCCGAACCGCCGATCCCGAGGGCGGCCCGACGCGTTTCGGGTCGCCGGCGGATCCGTGTCGACCCCGGTCGCGACGTCCACGTCGCGGAGCCCGTCGGTCGACGCATCCGATGAAACATTACTCTACGTGTGGTCGTGCGTCGCCCTCGGCGGCGCGACTGTGCTCGGAGGCCGGTCTCAGGCGTGGATCGCCATCGGCCCTTTGTCCATCGCGTGACCCGCGATGATGCCCGACTGCTCGCCCAGCCATTCGCTGATGACGTCGAGCGCTTCGGGGCGGACGCGGATCATACGCCGCTGACGATCGATCCGACGCTCCACAAGACCCGCGGTTTCCAACACGCGCAGGTGACGGGAGATTGCAGGCGGCGTGACACTGAAGGGGGCAGCGATGGCACCAACCGGCAGCTCACCGTCCTGCAAGAGGCGATTGACGATCGCAAGCCGCGTGTCGTCCGACAGCGCCGCAAAGACAGCCAGGAGTTCGCTATGCGCCATTTCAACTCGCTCCTCAAGCAATGGTTGAATGAGACACGTTTTACGATGCCTAATCCGGAAATGCAACCATAAGAAGTAGCCTACCGCTTGAATTCGTCTAAGCTGATTTAAGAATGTGGTCGAGTTATGACGCGGTTTAATGCCGATATGAGAAAGCCGGCCCGAAGGCCGGCTTCCTCACGCATCCGTGACGGTATGGGGTGATCCCGAAGGATCTCAGGGCAGGCGGCAGCGATGGCGCACGCCGTCGTAGCCGAGGAACGTACCGTCGCTGGCGCGGAACGAATTGTACTTCAGGTCGCACTGACGATACCACTCTGCCGTGTAGGGCGCGGGCACGCCGTAGGCCGGCTCGTCCACGACGACGGTCTGACCGCTGTTGGACATGGCGGAGCCGATCAGCGCGCCGGTCGCCAGCCCGATCAAGCCTGCCGCGACGTAGGCGCCGCTGTCGTCGTACCACCGGTTGCCGTCATAATAGTACCAGCGGTTGTTGTAGCGGTGCCGGCGGACATAGCGGCGGTTGGCATTCTGGTGCCGGTTCACCTGACGCCGATTGACGTTCTGCTGCCGGTTCACCTGCCGACGGTTGACGTTCTTTTGCCGGTTCACCTGACGGCGATTGGCATTCTTCTGCCGCTGCACCTTGCGGCGTTTGGCGTCGTTGTTCTGGGCCACCTGGATCAGCTCGACCCCGGTCGACGTCGACGCGTTCGCCGTCGTCTGCGCCAGTTCCGGGGTGATCGTCAGAGCCGTCGGCTGACCGTGCGTCGCCGCCATGGCTCCCCCCGCCGGAGCCACGAACGCCAGCGCCGCAGCGAGCGACGCCCACGCTCCGGCGCGGCGAATTCGGATGAACATCATGGAACGTACCTCCTCCATTGTCGGGCCGCGGGCATCCCACCGCGGCCACCGTCTCACCCAATATAGGTGCTGCGGCTGAACTGGCGTTGAACCAATGGAGAAAAGTTTCAAAGGGTTCCAAAGAGACGATGACGCTAGACGTCCAGATTGGCGACCTGCAGCGCGTTGTCCTGAATGAACTCGCGCCGCGGGTCCACCGCGTCGCCCATCAGGCGGGTGAACACCGAATCGGCGTCGTCCGCCTCCGAAATCCGCACCTGCAGCAGCGTCCGGGCGTTCGGATCGAGGGTCGTCTCCCAGAGCTGATCGGCGTTCATCTCGCCGAGGCCCTTGTAGCGCTGGATCGTGAGACCGCGCCGGCCGGCGGCGAACACGTTGCTCGCCAGCGCCCGGGGGCCGTGAATCACCACGTCCTTGTCCTTGCGCCGCAGCATGGCCTGGCCGCCATAGGTCTCCGTCAAGTGCTCCGACAGCGCCGCGAGACGCTTGGCGTCGGACGAGGCGAGCAGCGCCCCGTCGACCAGAGCATATTCCTTGACGCCGCGCACCGTGCGCTCGAAGGCGAGGCCGCCGTCGTCGGTCACGCTGCCGACCCAGCCCTTCTCGAAGTCCTCGGCGATGGCGTCGAGCCGGGCGGCCACCGTCGCGGCCACCTCGGAGGCCCCCTCCGGCGAGGCGAGCTTTTCCGGATCGAAGGCGCCGGCGATCGCCGCCTGCTCAACCACCGTGCGGTTGTAGCGCGTGTGCATCCCGTCGAGGATGCCCGCCACCTGACGCGCCCGCATGGTCACGTCGGCGAGGTCCTGGCCGACCAGAACCTCCCCGGAGGCGAGGGTCAGCGCGGTGTCCTCCAGCCCGGAGGCGGTGAGATAGTCCTCGAGCGCGGCGTCGTCGTGGAGATACTGCTCGGACTGGCCACGGCGGACCTTATAGAGCGGCGGCTGGGCGATATAGAGATGACCGCGCTCGATCAGCTCCGGCATCTGCCGATAGAAGAAGGTGAGGAGCAGCGTGCGGATGTGGGCGCCATCGACGTCCGCGTCGGTCATGATGATGATCTTGTGGTAGCGCAGCTTGTCGGGCTGGAACTCGTCCTTGCCGATGCCGGTGCCGAGCGCGGTGATCAGCGTGCCGATTTCGTTCGACGACAGCATGCGGTCGAACCGCGCGCGCTCCACGTTGAGGATCTTGCCGCGCAACGGAAGCACGGCCTGGTTGGCGCGGTGGCGGCCCTGCTTGGCCGAGCCACCGGCCGAGTCGCCCTCGACGAGGAAGAGCTCGGCCTTCGACGGGTCGCGCTCCTGACAGTCGGCGAGCTTACCGGGCAGCGAGGCGATGTCGAGCGCGCCCTTACGCCGCGTCAGCTCGCGTGCGCGGCGCGCCGCCTCACGCGCCGAGGCCGCCTCCACCACCTTCGAGACGATGATCTTGGCTTCGGCGGGGTGCTCCTCGAGCCAGGTGCCGAGGCCCGCGTTCACGAGCCCCTCGACCACCGGGCGCACCTCAGACGACACGAGCTTGTCCTTGGTCTGGGAGGAGAATTTCGGGTCCGGTACCTTCACCGAGAGGACGCAGGTGAGACCCTCGCGGCAGTCGTCGCCCGTCGGCGTGACCTTTTCCTTGCGCGAGGAGCCGCTCTGGTCGGCGTAGCCGGTGATC
Source organism: Acuticoccus mangrovi (assembly GCF_016411865.1). Lineage (GTDB taxonomy): Bacteria > Pseudomonadota > Alphaproteobacteria > Rhizobiales > Amorphaceae > Acuticoccus > Acuticoccus mangrovi. The sequence goes on from NZ_JAEKJA010000020.1 coordinate 21,189, forward strand.
TGCCGCGTCAGTGCCGCACGGAAGCCGGCGAGGTGGGTGCCGCCGTCGCGCTGGGGGATGTTGTTGGTGAAGCAGAGGACGTGCTCGTGGTAGCTGTCGTTCCACCACATGGCGACCTCCACCGTCACCCCGTCGCGCTCGTCGGCGAAGGTGATGGGCTTGGCGAACAGCGGCGACTTCGCCCGGTCGAGATACTTCACGAAGGCCTCGAGGCCGCCGTCGTACAGCATCGTCTCCTCGCGCCGCTCCACGCCCCGATCGTCGATCAGGCGGATGGTGACGCCGGAATTGAGGAAGGCGAGCTCGCGCAGCCGCCGTTCCAGGGTGCCGAAGTCGAAGTCGATGTGGGTGAACGTCTCCGTCGACGGCATGAAGCGCACGTCGGTCCCGGAGCGGCCGGCGGCGTCGCCCACCTCCGCCAGCGGCTCCTCGGCGACGCCATGGCGGAAGCGCATGAAATGCTTGCGCCCGGCGCGCCAGATGGTGAGGTCGAGCTCGGAAGAGAGGGCGTTCACCACCGAGACGCCGACGCCGTGGAGCCCGCCCGACACCTTGTAGGAGTTCTGGTCGAACTTCCCGCCGGCGTGGAGCTGCGTCATGATCACCTCGGCCGCCGACACGCCCTCCTCGGGGTGGAGGTCGGTGGGAATGCCGCGGCCGTTGTCCGACACGGTCACCGAGCCGTCCGCATTGAGGACGACGGTGACGGCGTCGTTGTAGCCGGCGAGCGCCTCGTCGATGGCGTTGTCGACCACCTCGTACACCATGTGGTGGAGGCCTGAGCCGTCGTCGGTGTCGCCGATATACATGCCGGGGCGCTTGCGGACCGCATCGAGGCCCTTGAGGACCTTGATCGAGCCTGCACCGTAGTCGTCCGCCAGGGGCTGGGGTTCGCCTTGCATCAGTATCCGAATCGTTGTCGCGGAAGCATCATAATAGGCGGCGCGAGCGGCCGCGATAGACACTCTATATATAGGGGTGATGTGCGCTTTACAAAGCGCCGGCCACAGCCGCCAACAGGCTTGCGACAGTGGCGTGACGCGGCGCGCCCACCTCGGTCGGCCTGGCGGCGCGCGCTCCTCAGTCGACCTGGCGGCGCACTCTCCTCAGTCGGCCTGGCGGCGCACTCTCTTTAGTCGGCCTGCCGGCGCACTGCGGCGAGCGCCTCCGGCGTGTCGGCGTCGAGGCTCGCGGCCGCGCCGATCTCGACGTCGACCAGATCGTCGGCGTAGCGCGACAGGAGGCTGCGGCCACCGGCATCGCCTTCCGTCGCCTTCAGCTCCGAGAAGAGGCGGCTCGACCAGGCGACCGGGTTGCCGCGCGCCCCGTTGGCGGTCGCCATCGCGATGAGCGCGCCGTCGCCGAGAGCCCCGAGCACCTTGTCACAATCCTCCGCCGTCACGAGCGGCATGTCGCCGAGGAGGATCAGCGCCGCGTCGACACCGTCGGGCAGCGCGTTGAGCCCGGCCTTCAGCGAGGTCGAGAGGCCGTCGGCGAAGGCGGGGTTGTGCACCAGCCTCACATGGAGGCCGTCGAGGCTCTCGCCCACCCGGGCCGCCTCGTGCCCCGTCACCACCACCACCTGCTCGGCGCGGCTCGCGAGCGCCGCCTCGGCGACGCGGCGGACCATCGGCACGCCCCCCACCGCCTCCAGCAGCTTGTTGGGCCCGCCCATGCGGGTGGAGCGGCCCGCCGCCAGAACGATGGCGACGGGGTGGCGCGGCGCGGTGTCGTCCATGGTGCCTCTCCGTGGGCGCGGGCGCAGGGCCGTGTCGGTGAGGAGGCCGCCCACGCCCATGCCGATGATGTCGGCGGGGGTGACCTCGAGACCCGCGAGAAGCCGGTCGAGCACGAAGTCGAAGCCGTTCTCCTTCGGCGATCGGGCGCAGCCCGGGGCCCCCACCACGGGCGTGCCGCCGACCTCGCCGAGCACCAGGAGATTGCCGGGATCGACGGGCATCCCGAGCCGGATGATCGTCCCGCCGGCGGCCCGGATCGCCGCGGGGATCACGTCGGCGGCGTCGACCACGGCCGAGGCGCCGAACACCACCACGAGCTCCGTCTCCGCCGCCGCCTTCGCGATCGCCGGCGTCAGCGCCTCCACCCTATGGGCGACGCGCGTCTCGTGGGCTATGGCCGCGCCGGGTTCGGCGAGGCGCCGCTCGAAGATCCCCAGCGTCTTGTCGATCACGCTCTCCTTCAGCGACGGGAGCGTGGTGGAGATCGCCGCCACGCGGCGCACCTTCCAGGGCGCCACGGAGACCAGCGCCGCGCGTCCGTCGAGCGCGGCGGCGAGGCTCGCATCGGGGGCGGCGAAGGGGATGATCTTCACCGTCGCCACCATCTGCCCCACCGGCACGCGCTTGTAGGCCGGCAGCGTCGCAAGGGTCAGCGCGGGATCGACGGCGTTGAAGCCGTCGACGGCGGCCTTGTCCACCACCACCAGCCCGTCTATGGCGGCATAGAGGTTGGAGCGCCCGGTGTCGGCGCGGTCGACGCGCACCCCCGCGCCCGCCACCGCGTCGGCGATGCGGCGGGCGGCGGCGTCCTCGTGCACGTCGCCTGGGTCGAGGCGCGCCACCGTCACCTCGGCGATCCCCGTCGCCAGAAGCGCCGCCACGTGGTCGGCCGTGAGCCGCGTGCCCTTCTTGATCACGCCGCCCTCGGTGCGCTGCGAATGGGCGAGATAGGCGCCCGCCGCATCGACGAGCGCCACCCGGCCGAACCTCACGCCGCGGTCTTTTCGCTCACCCGGGCGGTGGTCCTTGCCGGCGGAGCGCGCAGCACGGCGATGATCTCGGCGAGCACCGACACGGCGATCTCCGCTGGGGTGGCGGCGCCGATATTGAGGCCGATCGGCGCGTGGATACGGTCGATCGCGTCGGGCCCGTAGCCCGCCGCCGTCAGCCGGTCGACGCGCTTGCCATGCGTCTTGCGGCTGCCGAGGGCGCCGACATAGAAGCAGCCCGCGTCGAGCGCGGCCATCAGCGCCGGATCGTCGATCTTTGGGTCGTGGGTCAGCGTTGCCACGGCGGTCTGCGGGTCGAGCCCCAGAAGCTCGGCGTCGGGCCATTCGGCGACGAGGTTGAAGCTGCCGAACCGCTCCTCCGTCGCGAAGGCGGTGCGCGGGTCTACGATGGTCACGTCGAAACCCGCCGCGATCGCCATCGGCGCGAGCACCTGCGTCACGTGCACCGCCCCGATGATCGTCAGCCGCGGCGACGGATTGTGGACGCGCACGAACACGTCGCCCGCCGCCGTCGACACCCGACCGGACTTGCCCGAGGCGAAACGGGCGGCGAGCTCGTCGGCGAGCGGATCGCCGGCCGCCTCGTCGGCGAGCACCACGCGGCCGGCACTGCCGTCGAGCGGCGTCACCACCGCCACGGGCCGCCGTCCCTCCCGCGCCAGATTGACGCGCTTCAGATCGTCGAGCCTCACGCCGCCGCCTCCAAGGGTTCCACGTAGATGCGGATGGTGCCGCCGCACGACAGCCCCACCTCCCACGCGGTCTCGTCGGCCACGCCGAATTCCAGGAGGCGCGGCGGCGCCCCGGCGGCGATCTCGGCCGCCTCGGCCACCACGGCGCCCTCCACGCAGCCGCCGGATACGGAGCCCTCGAAGGCCCCCTCGCCATCGATCACCAGATGGCTGCCCACCGGACGGGGCGCCGAGCCCCAGGTGTCGACCACGGTCGCAATCGCCACCTTGCGCCCTTCCTCGCGCCAGCGCGCGGCCACTTCCAAGGGATCATCCTCAGTCATCGGACCCGTCCTTTCGAAAGAATGCGGGTGAACGGCATTCGCCGCCCAACCGTTACGCCTCGGCGCCGCGGGTGGGCAAGAGCGCACAGCACCCCGCGAGCCTCCCCATGGAGATCTCATGCCTCACCACCCCGCGTTCAAGATCGGAACGCCCCTCGCCCGGCACGCAGAGGGCTCAGGCGACGGCCTCCGCCTGCAGCGCCCGGCCCCGATCGGCGAGCACCTTCAGCGCCATCCTGAGGCCTTTGCCGTCGCTCACCGGCGCATCGTACTCCACCCGCACGACGCGACCGCCCGCCGCCATGTCGATGCCGAGCGCATCGATGGCGATCGCCTTCCAGTCGCCCTCCGGCGCGCCGGCGATCGCCTCGGCCATCACCTTCAGCGCGTCGAGGTGATCCTCGTTCATGTGCTCGCAGGCACCACGGTCCATCGCGACCAGCGCCTCGGCCGGCGGCACGACCACCGCCGTCACCGGCAGGCTGGTGATGCGGCCGAAGCCGGCCACGAGATAGACGTCGTCCGGCACCAGCGTGAGCAGGCGGAAATCGGCGAAGCCCGCGTAGGCCGTCGCCTCGGGATGGCGGCGCAGGAAACGATCCATCGCCGGCTCCCGCTCCGCCTCGGCCACCGGCTCGAGACGGCCGCTCAGCGTCACCCGGGCGCGGGCCGCCCCCGCCTCCGCCGCCGGACCGACATAGAGGAGGGAGGCGCGCGGATCGGCCGCGGCATTGCGGGTATGCCGGGCGAGGGTCGACACGAACAGGAGTGGCGCTCCGTCGGCCGCGCTCGCCACGTCGACGTGCGAGACCTCCGGCGCGCCGCGCTCGTTGAGCGTGCCCAGCGCCGCCTCGTTGCCTTCATGCGTCAACCCGCGCACCAGTCGCGCAGCCGTCTCGGTGTCGAAGGCCGGCTCGGTGGTCATGTCATTCTCCTTGTAAAAGCAGGGGATTGCCCTTGAATACGGCGGCAATGCCACGACAATCGCTCACCCGTCACAATTCGCACACAAAGCTCGACATTTTTGTAGTCTGTGTCTGCGGATCAGTCGTGTGGAGATCGGATACCGAAGATGGCAACCATCGCGCTGGTCGATGACGACCGCAATATTCTCACCAGCGTCTCGATCGCCCTCGAGTCCGAAGGCTTCGAAGTCGAGACCTATACCGACGGCGCTTCCGGTCTTGAAGGGCTGACGCTCAATCCGCCGGACCTTGCCGTGCTCGACATCAAGATGCCGCGGATGGACGGGCTGGAGCTCCTGAGACGGCTGCGCCAGACCACCGACCTGCCGGTGATCTTCCTCACCTCCAAGGACGACGAGATCGACGAGCTCTTCGGCCTCAAGATGGGCGCCGACGACTTCATCCGGAAGCCGTTCTCGCAGCGCCTCCTCGTCGAGCGCATCCGCGCCGTGCTGCGCCGGGCGCAGGCCCGCGCCGCGCCCGAGCGGGACACCGACGCCCAGCGCGTCCTCGAGCGCGGCAACCTCGCCATGGACGGCGAGCGCCATACCTGCACCTGGAAGGGCTCGCCGGTGGTGCTGACCGTCACCGAGTTCCTTATCCTGCAGGCGCTCGCCCAGCGGCCCGGCGTGGTGAAGAGCCGCAACGCGCTGATGGACGCCGCCTACGACGACCATGTCTACGTGGACGACCGCACCATCGACAGTCACATCAAGCGATTGCGAAAGAAATTCAAACAGGTAGACGATGACTTCGACATGATCGAAACCCTCTACGGCGTCGGCTACCGCTTCAAGGACGAATAGGCCCGGAGATGAACGTTCGGGAGCGGTTCGGCGCGGCCTCGCGCGACGCCTTCGGCCCCAATCGGCGCCGCTTCCCGAACCTTGCGGCCTATGGCGTGTCGCGCCTCGCCGCGAAGATCATCGTGGTCGCCCTCGTCGGCCTCACCGTCCTGCTGTTCGCCACGCTGCATCAGGCGCAGCTGCGCGCCGTGATGACCGACGCCGTGCTCGAAAGCCTGCTCGTCCAGGCGGACGCGATCGCCAACGCCATCGGCGGGGTGGGCGACGCCTCGCGGCCGCCGCTCGTCACCCTCAACGCCGTGGAGGACGCCGCCAGCGAGGCGCCGACGGAGCGCACGCGGATCGACCGCGACCGGGTGGAGCGGGTGTTCGCCGAGCTCCTCGAAGGCACGGCCACCCGCGCCCGCCTCTACGGCATCTCCGGCGACGAGCTCGCCGACAGCCGCTTCGCCCTGCGCAGCGGCCTCGACGTCACCCACGCGCCGCTGCCCCCGCTCGGCGAGACGCAGCCCTCCACCCTCGGCGGGCTGTGGAACTATCTCGCCGGCCTCGTCACCACGCCGCCGATCACCCTCGACCCGAACGGCGCCACCCTACCCGGCAATCCGCGCGAGATCCGCGTCGCCCTCACCGGCGTGAAGACCGCCGAGCAGCGCCTTGCGCCCGACGGCGACATCATCATCAGCGTCGCCGCCCCGGTGCTCGACGCGAGCGGCGCCGTCGCCGGCGCCCTCCTCGTCACCAGCGGCTCCGGTGCGGTGACGGAGCCCGCGCACGCCCAGGAAACGGCGATCCTCAAGGGCTTCCTCGCCGCGGGTGCGCTCGCGATCGTTGTGTCGCTGCTCCTCGCGGCGAGCATCTCGCGGCCGATCTCGCGGCTCGCCCGCGCCGCCGAGCGCATCGAGCGCGGCGGCGCCTACACGCCGATGCCGGAGCTGCGCGATTCGAGCGAGATCGGCGACCTGAGCCGCGTCCTCCACGACATGACCGTCGCCCTCTACATGCGCATCGACGCCATCGAGGCGTTCGCGGGGGAGGTGGCGCACGAGCTGAAGAACCCTCTCACCTCGCTGCGCAGCGCGGTGGAGACGCTGCCGCTCGCCCGCACCGACCGGGCCCGCGACAAACTCCTGTCGGTGATCCAGCACGACGTGCGCCGCATCGACCGGCTGATCTCCGACATCTCCGACGCCTCCAAGCTCGACGCCGAGCTCAACCGCTACCGCTACGAGCCCTTCGACCTCGTCCACCTGCTGCGCGCCGTGGTCGCCACCCAGTCGGAGCTCGCCGCCGAGCGCAATCAGCAGGTCGACCTCGCGGTGCGCAGCCCGGGCGGCGACTTCACCGTCTTCGGCAACGACGGCCGCCTCGGCCAGGTGTTCACCAACCTCATCGACAACGCCCGCTCGTTCACCCCGATGGGCGGGCGCGTCGTGGTCTCGGCGCAGCGCTTCGCCAGCTTCGTGGAGGTGGTGGTGGACGACGAAGGGCCCGGCATCGAGGAGGCGGTCATGGAGCGCATCTTCGAGCGCTTCTACACCGACCGCACCGAGCAGCAGTCCTTCGGCGACAATTCCGGTCTAGGCCTCGCCATCTCGCGGCAGATCGTCGAGGCCCACGGCGGCGAGATCTTCGCGGAGAATCGCTACCGCACCACTCTCACGCCCGACCGCGACGTCGCCGGCGCGCGCTTCACCGTCCGCCTGCCTGCGGCGTCGTGACCTGCGGCGCTCGGACCCTCGACGGCTTGACCGTCCATGCCACGGCGCTCGCCGTCGGCGAGGCCGGCCTCCTGGTGCGCGGCCCGTCGGGGGCCGGCAAGAGCAGCCTCGCCCTCGCCCTCATCGTGCGTGCCCGCGCCGCCGGCCGCTTCGCCCGCCTCGTCGCCGACGACCGCACGATCCTCAGCGCCGCGGGCGGGCGCCTCCTTGCCGGCTGCCCGCCGCCGCTCGCCGGGCTGATCGAGATCGCCGGCCACGGCATCGCCGCCGCCGAGCGCCTGCCGGCCGTCCGCCTCACCCTGGTGGTGAACCTCGTCGCCCCCGCCGACGTGGCGCGCATGCCGGAGGCCGAGGCGCGCGAAATCTCCCTCCACGGCGTCCCGATCGCCCAAATGGCGCTCGCCATGCGACAATCGGCTCATTCCGCGCTCGTCCTCGAGGCCCTTCTGGAGGGCAACGGGTTGACGGATCGGCCGTTGCGCGCCCAACGTCGCCGCGACAAGGGCTCGGCACCGAGCCGACAACAGGGAGACGTCAGGTGATCGGGCTTGTACTTGTCACCCACGGCCGGCTGGCGCAGGAACTGCGCGCCGCGCTGGAGCACGTGGTCGGCCCACAAGAGGCCGTCGAAGGCATCTCCATCGAACCCGACGACGACATCGAGCAGCGGCGCGCCGACATCGTCAACGCCGTGCAACGGGTCGAGAAGGGGCAGGGCGTGGTGATCCTCACCGACATGTTCGGCGGCACCCCCTCCAACCTCGCCATCTCGGTCATGCCGACGGGCAACGTGGAGGTGATCGCCGGCGTCAACCTGCCGATGCTCGTGAAGCTCTCGAGCGCGCGGGCGACCATGGACCTCACGGCGGCCGTCCATGCCGCCAAGGAGGCCGGCATCAAGTATATCAGCGTAGCGAGCCATGTCCTCCAGGGCCATTGACGACCCCGTCACCCACTGTCGCCTCACCCTGACCATGGTCAACAAGCGCGGGCTGCACGCCCGCGCCGCGGCCCGCTTCGTGCGCGAGCTCGAGGGCTACGGCTCGGAGGTCACCGTCACCAAGGACGGCCACGCCGTCGACGGGCGCTCCATCATGGGCCTCCTGATGCTCGGCGCCCCCTGCGGCGGGACGATCTCGGTCGACGTCCGCGGGCAAGATGCCGAGGCCGCCGCCGCCGCATTGTCACGCCTCGTGGAAAACGGATTCGGCGAGGTCGATTAACGCCAGACCAATTCACCACTATCTCTTATTCATAGACATGATGGGTGCATCGACCTCCCATCGTGGGCAAGGCGAGGAGAAGGCGGCTCTTTGGAGGACACGGACGATCCATTTGAGGAGCTCGCGGCATCGGCCTGCAACCTGCTCGCCGACAATGTGGGCGTGCGCTACAGCGGCGTCGTGGCGATGGAGACGGAAAGCCTCAAGACGGGCTCCTCCGAGTTCCTGCGCCTGCCGGAGGAGCTGCGCCATCACGTCGTCTCCGCCATCGTGTCGACCATCGGTTCCGCCGCCTTCGACGAGGACGCGGCCCGCTCCAGCCAGCTCATCGAGGTGGCGGTGGACCAGGAGCTCGGCGGCCGCGCCGCGAGCCTGTTCTTCCCCGAGACCGAGACCGTGGTCTTCCTCCTGCCGATGTCGGATCAACCGGTCGACGTCACCCGCTTTCGCCGCGCTGCGGTCTCGGCACTGCCGATCATCTACCGCATCGACGACCTCAGGGAGGAGCGCGCCCGCCTCGTCCAGAAGCACGGCCTCCTCTCCTACGTCGAGGAGCTCGCCAAGGTCGGCGGCTGGGAGCACTCGCTCGCGACCGGCCGTCTCCTCTGGTCCAACGAGCTCTACGCCATCCATGGCCTCGAACCGGGCGACGAGCTGACGCTCGACCGCGTGCTGCAGCTCTATCCCTCGCCGGGGCGGGAGAAGCTCTCCATCGAGTTCGAGCGCGCCGCCGCCGAGGGCGGCAGCTTCGACATGACGGCGCCGATCCGCACCCCCGCCGGCGAGCGGCGCATCGTGCGCACCGTCGCGCGCTCGGGCACCGGCCGCGCCGGCCGCATGCTCTACGGCATCACCCAGGACGTCACCGCCCAGCTCTCCGCCGAGCGGCGCCTGTGGTGGGCGGCGAACCACGATCCGGTGACGAGCCTGCCGAACCGCCTGCTCTTCGAGGACCGCCTGTCGGTGGCCGTGCAGCGGGCGCGGCGCGACAAGCGCACCTTCGCCCTCGTGCTCATCGAGATCTCCGACTTCGCCCGCCTCACCGACCGGGCCGGCTACACGGTGCCCGATTCGCACATGATGGAGGTCGCCGGCCGCCTCGGCACCGTGACGCGGGCGAGCGACACCATCGCCCGCGTCTCGCTCAACGAGTTCGCGCTGCTGCTCTACGACATCAACGACAACGAAAGCCTCAAGGCGCCGATGAGCCGCCTCAAGGGGCAGATCGAGGAGATGCAGAGCCTCGACAAGGGCGACGGCATCCTGATGAGCGCCGGCGTCGCCTTCTATCCCTCCCACGCCACCGGCGCGGAGGAGCTGATGCGCGCCGGCGAGATGGCGCTCGCCCAGGCCAAGCGCAAGCTCTCCAATCCCATCGTGGTGTTCGACCGCCAGATCGCCGACGACGTGGCGAAGCGCCGCGAGACCATCCTCGGCCGCGCCCGCGAGAGCCTCGCCAAGCGCGAGTTCGTGCCCTACTACCAGCCCCAGATCGACATCGAGACCAACGAGGTGGTCGGCGTCGAGGCTCTGGTGCGCTGGCAGACGCCCGACATGCTGCTCGACGCCAAGGACTTCACCTACGCCCTCGACGATCACGAGATCGGCAGCCGCGTCGGACGCGCCGTGCTCGACGCCGTCATCACCGACATCGCCAAGCTGCGCCAGATCACCGACCGGCCGTTCCGCGTGTCGATCAACGCCTCGCGCACCGAGGTGCTGCGCAACGACTTCCTCGACACGTTCCTGGAGCGCACGCGCAACGGCAACCTGAAGCCGAACGACTTCATCATCGAGATCACCGAGGACGTCATCATCGGCGTCGACGATCAGGCGCTGCACGACAAGATCTCGTTCCTGGTGTCCTCCGGCGTCGAGTTCTCGCTCGACGATTTCGGCACCGGCTACGCCTCGCTGATCCACATCACCAGCTTCCCGGTGAAGGAGATCAAGATCGACAAGCAGTTCATCTTCGGCATCGAGACCGACCGCCGCAAGCGGGCGATCGTCAAGGGCATCATCCAGATCGCCCGCTCGATGGGGCTGCACGTCATCGCCGAGGGGGTGGAGACCACCGAGCAGCAGGAGGTGCTGCGCGACATCGGCTGCCGCTACGCCCAAGGCTACCTCTACTCCTTCCCCGTCCCCTTCTCCCAGTTCGCCGACATGTTGGAGCGGCCGTGACGGGCCGGCCGTCGCCGCTGCAAATGTGGCGACATATGGGTGACATCCTTTCGGCCTGATGCTTCCATCGCCCTAAGCAGGCTGGAGGAGATGGTGATGATCGCGGCGCTTCGACGATTTCTCGGCGCAATGATGGCGGCGGCGCTCCTCGTGGGGCCGGCGCAGGCCGAGGAGTGGCTCGACCGAACCGCCGAGGCCGTTCGCGATCTGCAGCTCCAGGCCGCCTGCTTCGGCGGCGCCCGGCCCGAGAGCATCCACATCCTCGGCGTCACCACCGATGCGCGCCCGCTGGTGGAGGAGCCGAACCAGATCGAGATCCTCTCCAAGATCAGCGGCCTGTTGTCGTCGCGCACGGTGATGCGGGTGACGAAGGCCGACACCTTCCAATACGTCGCGACGGCGAGCCAGAGCATCTCTCCGACCCGATCGGACGAGATCAGCCGCCTCCTCGCCCGCTCCGACCGTGCCGACATCACCTTGATGATCCGCCCCTTCCGCGTCTCCGGCGAGACGGTGGACGCCGAGATCATCCTCGTCGCCCGCGACAATCAGGGTGGCAGCGGGGTCAACTGCACGCCCTCCTTCCTGGTCTCGATCCCGATCGCCGATCCGCGCTGCGCCACCTATTTCGGTCAGGTGAGCGGCGGCACCATCGCCGACCTCGAGGCCTTCGCCCGCTTCTTCCCCCACTGCCCGCAGGCCGAGGACGCCAAGCGGATGGTCGAGGACGCCAAGGAGCGCGAGGCCCGCGCCGCGTGCGACAGCGCCTTCGACGCCGCCTTGCGGGAGAACACCGTGGAGGCGTTCGACGAGTTCATCGCCGCCCACCCCGACTGCCGGCTTCGCGGTACCGCCGAGCGGATGCGTCAGGGACTGCGGCGCGAGGCGGACGAGCGCCGCGCCTGCAGCGACGGCTTCGCCGCCGCCGGCATCGCCGACACCGCCGACGCCTACACCCGCTTCGCCGAGCGCTACCCGAACTGCCAAGAGGCCGCCGTCGCCAGCCAGATGGCCCGCCTGCGCCGCGAGCAGGAGGCCGCCGCCGAAGAGACGCGCAAGCAGGAGGAGGCGGCCCGCCAGAGGGAGGAGCAGCGCCGGCAGGATGAGCTGCGCCGCCAGGACGAGGCCCGCCGCCTCGCCGAGGAAGCCGCCCGTCGGCGCGCCGAGGAGGAGGAGGCTCGCCGGAAGGCCGAGGAGGAAGCTGCGAAGGCCGCGCGTCGCCGCACGGTCGTCTGCTACGTCGCCGACGTGCGGCCGCCGGATGCCTGGCTCGCCCTCAGGACCGAACCGAGCACCCGGCGCGGCCAGCAGCTGCGGCGCCTGCCCTCCGGCACGCCCATCGAGATGCTCGGCGAGCGCTCCGGCACGTGGCACCGGGTGCGCATCTCCGACGGCACCGTCGGCTGGGTCTCCTGGCAGGTCTCCCGATGGATCTCCTGCTGAGCCGGGCTCGGCTCCGGGCAACGCCGCGATCGACAGGGACGGCGAGGGCGCTGCTCCGCCGCGCCCTCCTTCTGGCGCTGATCCTCACCGCACCGGCGCACGCCGAGGCCATCGACTGCCCGGCCGCCGCGACCGACACGCTCCGGCTTCTCCTCGTCGTCGCGCCGAGCATGTCGTCGGTCGCGGCCGAGGCCCGCCTCTACGAGCGTGCCGCCGTGGAGGAACGCTGGCAGCCCGCCGGCCCGCCCTTTGCGGTGGTGCTCGGCCGCGCCGGTCTCGGCTGGGCCTGGAACGAGCCCCATCGCGGTGCCGACGAGCCGCAGAAACGCGAGGGCGACGGCCGCACTCCCGCCGGCGTCTTCCGTGCCGGCCCCGCCTTCGGCACCGACCGGCGCGAGCTCGCCGACTATCTCCCCCTCCGCGCCGGGGAGAGCGCCTGCGTCGACGACGTGGCGAGCCCCCTCTACAACGAGATCGCCCCCCTCTCCCGCATCGACGCGGCGAGCCACGAGGCGATGTGGCGCATCCCGCTCTACCGCCAGGGGATCGTGGTGGAGCATCCCACCAATCGCGAGGCGGCGGGCGGCTCGTGCATCTTCCTCCACGTCTGGCGCGGAGCGGGGCACGGCACCCTCGGCTGCGTCGCCGCGCCCGAGGCCGACATCGTCGCCGTGCAGGACGCCTTCGACGGCGTCCCCGCGGCGATCGCCATCCTTCCCGAGGCGGCCCTCCCCCGCTTCGAAGGCTGCGGCCTCCCCTTGCCCGAAGCGGTCACCGAACCGCATTGACAGCGTCCCGCTCGCCCCATCAATTCAGCTCCCGCACAAGAACATCGGGGGAGGACGAGAGATGGACGAACGCGGCCTGGAGCAGCGCGCGGCGAACCATACGCCCCAAACGCCGCTGTCCTTCCTCGAGCGGACCGCCCGCGTCTTCCCCGACCGTCTCGCCCTCGTGCACGGCGAGCGCCGCGAGACTTGGGCCGAGGTCGACCGCAACGTGCGCCGCCTCGCCGCCGGCCTGCGCTCTCACGGCATCGGCGAAGGCGACGTGGTGGCGATCCTCGCCCCCAACACCCCCGCCTTCGTGGAGGCGAACTTCGCCGTCCCGCTCGCCGGCGCGGTGCTCCTGACGCTCAACACGCGCCTCGACCCCGGCACCCTCGCCTATTGCCTCGAGCACTCCGAGGCCAAGCTCGTGCTCTGCGACTGCGAGCTCATCGGCCTGCTCGGCGAGGCGGCGGCGGAGATGGCAGCCCGCCCCACCATCGCCCGCATCGACGACCCGCTCGCCGCCGCGCCCACCGACGGGCCCGCCGACCTCGCCTACGAGACGCTGTTCGCCGACGAGCCGATGACCTACGAGCCGCCCGCCGACGAGTGGGCGTCCCTCTCCCTCTCCTACACGTCGGGCACCACCGGCCGGCCGAAGGGTGTCGTCTACTCCCATCGCGGCGCCGCGACGAACGCCGTCTCGAACGCCGTCGACTGGGCGCTGCCGCCCTTCCCGGTCTATCTGTGGACGCTGCCGATGTTCCACTGCAACGGCTGGTGCTTCCCCTACACGGTGGCGATGACGGCCGGCGTCAATGTCTGCCTGCGCCACGTCTCGGCCGACGCCATCCTCGACGCCTTCGAGGCGCACGGCGTCACCCACCTGTGCGGCGCTCCGATCATCATGCAGATGGTCATCCAGGGCGCCGAGCAGCGCGGCTTCCACTCGCCCCACCCGGTGCGCATGATGACGGCCGCCGCCCCGCCCCCCGCGGTGGTGATCCAGAAGCTCGAGGCGATCGGCGTGGACGTGACCCACGTCTACGGCCTCACGGAGGTCTACGGCCCGTGCGTGGTGTCGGCCTGGAACCCGAAGTGGAACGGGCTGCCGGTGGAGGAGCGCGCCCGCCTCAAGGCCCGCCAGGGCGTCAACTACACGCTGCAGGAGGAGGTGTCCGTCCGCGACCCGGAGACCATGGCCGAGGTGCCGTGGGACGGGGCGACGATCGGCGAGATCATGATCCGCGGCAACATCGTCATGAAGGGCTACCTGAAGGACGAGGAGGCGACCGCGAAGGCGTTCGCCGGCGGCTACTTCCACACCGGCGACCTCGCCGTGCGCCATCCCGACGGCTATCTCGAGATCAAAGACCGCTCCAAGGACATCATCATCTCGGGTGGCGAGAACATCTCCTCCATCGAGATCGAGGACGCGCTCTACGCCCATCCGGCGGTGGCGGGGGCCGCGGTGGTGGCGATGCCGCACGAGAAGTGGGGCGAGACCCCCTGCGCCTTCGTCGAGCTCGCCGCCGGCCAGACGGCGGACGAGGCCGGCATCATCGCCTTCGTGCGCGAGCGCATCGCCCACTATAAGGCGCCCCGCCGGGTGGTGTTCGAGCCGCTGCCGAAGACCTCCACCGGCAAGGTCCAGAAATTCGCCCTGCGCCAGCGCGCCCGCGAGCTCGCCGGAGGCTGACGGGCTCCGCCGCGCGGCACTTTCGGCGTACCGGGCTCTCGCCTTTCCATCTCCCTGGACAAGCAAGCGTGGTAGTTTTCACGGCATCGACTTCACCCTCGGATAGGGCACCCCCATGTGGCGCTATTTCATCGGAACGCTTTTCTTCGTGTTGTGTATTTCCGCGTCCCACGCTGCCGAGGCCGGGAATTGCTTCGGGCCCAAGGTGTTGGAGCGCGTCATCGGCGGCGGCCACGTCGACTATGACCGCTTCTTCACCATGTGCCCCGGCACGGCGATCATCTCGATCGACACCTACGGCACCAACCCGACGGTGGGCCTGTTCATCCAGGCGGGCTCGTCCGGCCCCATCGTCTGCGACCGCCGGTTCGCTTCGGATTCCCACACCTGCACCTTCACCGTGCACCAGCGGCAACGCTTCTACGTGCGCGTGATCAACTACGCGCATCACGGCGTTCCCTACCGCTTCATCTCCAACTGATATCGAGGTCCCGAGCACCGCTCGGGACAGGCCGTGCCCGGCAAGACGTTGACTCTGCGCCGCTTGGAGCCCATAATCCCATAAAGAAATCTTTATATGGAAATGTGGGTAGGGCGTGTTCTTGGAACGCACCATCACGACGACGACTGGGCACGACGCACTCGTTACCGCGCTGCGGGCGGCGGGAGAGTCGACGCGGCTGCGCATCCTCGCGCTCCTCGCCGACACCGACCTGACGGTGAAGGACCTCACCACCATCCTCGGCCAGAGCCAGCCGCGCATCTCGCGCCACCTGAAGCTCCTCGCCGAGGCCGGGCTCGTGACGCGGTCCGCCGAGGGAGCCTTCGCCTTCTACCGCCTCGCGGAAGAGACTGAGGCGAAGCAGATCGCCGACACGATCCTCGCCCACCTCGATCCGAACGACCCCATTCATACCCGTGATCGCGAACGGCGCAACGCCACGCGCCAGGCCAACGCCGAGGTGGCGGCCGGCTTCTTCGCCGCCAACGCCGAGGTCTGGGACCGGATCCGCTCGCTCCACGTGCCCGAAGCGGAGGTCGAGGCGAAGATCCGCGAGATGCTGTCGGACCGCCAGATCCACCATCTCCTCGACGTCGGCACCGGCACCGGCCGCATGCTCGAGCTTCTCGCCGACCGGGCCGACCGTCTCCTCGGGATCGACGCGAGCGCGGCGATGCTGGCCGTCGCCCGGGCCAATCTCGCCCGCGTCGGCGTCGCCAACGCCCGCCTCGCGCAGGACGACGTCTACGCCCTGTCGCTGCCGCGCGACGCGTTCGACGTTGTCATCTTCCACCAAGTGCTCCACTATCTCGACAGTCCTGCCCGCGCCATCGCCGAGGCTGCACGTACGCTGCGGCCAGGCGGACGTATGCTGATCGTCGACTTCGCGCCGCACGGGCTGACCGCGCTGCGTACCGAGGCGCAGCATCGGCGACTGGGCATCGCACGGGCGGAAATGGCCGACTGGCTCGACGCCGCCGGCCTCGGCACCGTGGAGATCATCGATCTCCCGAGCACCGACCATGAACTCACCGTGACGCTCTGGCTGGCGGAGGACGGACGCATCATCACTGACGACACCCGCACCAAGGAAGGCGCTTTCGCATGACGAACCCGCTGGTTTCTTTCGAATTCTTCCCGCCCAAGACCGAGGCGATGGAAGAGACGCTGTGGGCGTCGATCGAGAAGCTTGCCCCGCTGAACCCCGACTTCGTGTCGGTGACCTACGGCGCCGGCGGCTCCACGCGCGAGCGCACCCACCGCACGGTGCGCCGCATCATCGAGGAAACGCACCTGAAGCCGGCCGCCCACCTCACCTGCGTCGCCGCTTCACGCGGCGAGGTCGACGAGGTGATCCGCGGCTACTGGGACGCCGGCGTGCGCCACATCGTGGCCCTCAGGGGCGACATGCCCGACGGCCCCGGCACGCCCTACGCCCCGCACCCGGACGGCTACCAGAACGGCGCCGACCTCACCGCCGGCATCCTCAAGATCGCCCCGTTCGAGGTCTCCGTCTCCGCCTATCCCGAGCGCCATCCCGACAGCGCCGACTGGGACGCCGACCTCGACATGCTGGAGAAGAAGGCCGACGCCGGGGCGACCCGCGCGATCACCCAGTTCTTCTTCGACAACGACCTCTTCGAAGCCTACCTGGAGCGCGTCGCCAAGCGCGGCATCACGATTCCGGTCATCCCGGGCATCGTGCCGATCCAGTCGTTCAAGCAGACGAAGCGCTTCGCCGCGATGTGCGGCGCCTCCGTGCCCGACTGGCTCGAGACCCGCTTCGAAGGGCTCGACGACGATCCGGAGACGCGCAAGCTCGTCGCCGCCACCGTCGCCGCCGAGCAGGTCAAGGATCTGATGAGCCGCGGCGTCGACCGTTTCCACTTCTACACCATGAACCGCGCCGATCTCGTCTACGCGCTGTGCCACCTCATCGGCATGCGCCCCGAGGGCGACATCGCGGACGCGGCCTGACCCTTAGACTTCCGGAGAACCCGATGCCCAAGCATCTCGCCGACGAAGCGCGCCGTCGCATCCTCATCATCGACGGCGCCATGGGCACCATGATCCAGAAGGAGAAGCTGGACGAGGACGCCTTCCGCGGCCTGAGCGGCCCGACTCCGCGTGCCTACAAGCTCGACTCCGACAGGGCCCAGGCCGGCAACAACGACGTCCTCAACCTCACCCAGCCCGGGCTGGTGGAGGACATCCACCGGCAATATTTCCTCGCCGGCGCCGACATCGTGGAGACCAACACCTTCTCCTCGACCTCGATCGCGCAGGCCGACTACGGGCTCGAGCACGCCGTCTACGATCTCAACTTCGAAGGGGCCCGCATCGCGCGGGCGGCGGCCGACGCCGTCACCGCCCAGGAGCCCGACAAGCCCCGCTTCGTCGCCGGCACCCTCGGCCCGACCAACCGCACCCTGTCGATCTCGCCCGACGTCAACGATCCCGGCTTCCGCGCCATCAACTTCGAGGATCTCGCCCACTCCTACATGGTGGCCGCCCGCGGCCTCATCGAAGGCGGCGCCGACATCCTGCTGATCGAGACGATCTTCGACACGCTCAACGCCAAGGCCGCGATCTTCGCCGTCGAGGGGCTGTTCGCCGAGGGGCTGAAGCGGGTCCCGGTGATGATCTCCGGCACCATCACCGATCGCTCGGGCCGCACCCTGTCGGGCCAGACGCCCACCGCGTTCTGGAACTCGGTGCGCCACGCCGACCCGTTCTCCGTCGGCCTCAACTGCGCGCTCGGCGCCAACGAGATGCGCGCCCACATCGCCGAGCTGTCGCGCGTCGCCGACACCCTCATCAGCGCCTACCCCAACGCGGGCCTGCCCAACGAGATGGGCGAATACGACGAGTCGCCCGCCTACATGGCCCGCCAGCTCGACGAGTTCGCCAAGGAAGGCCTCATCAACATCGTCGGCGGCTGCTGCGGCACGACGCCCGAGCACATCGCCGCGATCCGCGAGACGGTGGAGCAGTACCCGCCCCGCAAGGTGCCGGACCACAATCCAGTCCTGTCGCTGTCGGGCCTCGAGCCCTTCGCGCTGACGAAGGACATCCCCTTCGTGAACGTCGGCGAACGCACCAACGTCACCGGCTCGGCCCGCTTCCGCAAGCTGATCAAGGAGGGCGACTTCGCCGCCGCCCTCGACGTCGCCCGCGACCAGGTGGAGAACGGCGCCCAGGTCATCGACGTGAACATGGACGAGGGTCTGCTCGACTCCAAGGAGGCGATGAAGACCTTCCTGCGCCTGATCGCGTCCGAACCCGACATCGCGCGCGTGCCGATCATGATCGACAGCTCCAAGTGGGAGGTGATCGAGGAAGGGCTTCGCAACGTCCAGGGCAAGGCCATCGTGAACTCCATCTCGCTGAAGGAAGGCGAGGAGAAGTTCCTGAAGGAGGCCGCTTTGGTGCGCGCCTACGGCGCCGCCGCCGTGGTCATGGCCTTCGACGAGACCGGCCAGGCCGACACGCGCCAGCGCAAGGTCGAGATCTGCCAGCGCGCCTACACGCTCCTCACCGAAAAGGCGGGCTTCGCACCGGAAGACATCATCTTCGACCCGAACATCTTCGCCGTCGCGACGGGTATCGAGGAGCACAACAACTACGGCGTCGACTTCATCGAGGCGACGCAGTGGATCCGTGAGAACCTGCCGCACGCGCACATCTCGGGCGGGGTATCGAACCTCTCCTTCTCGTTCCGCGGCAACGAGCGGGTGCGCGAGGCGATGCACTCGGTGTTCCTCTACCACGCCATCAAGGCGGGGATGGACATGGGCATCGTCAACGCCGGCCAGCTCGCCATCTATGACGACCTCGAGACCGAGCTGCGCGAACTGTGCGAAGACGTCGTGCTCAACCGCCGCGACGACGCCACCGAGCGCATGCTGGAGGCGGCCGAACGCTGGAAGGGCGGCGCCGGCGCCAAACGCGTGCAGGACCTCACCTGGCGCGAGGGCACCGTCGCCGAGCGGCTGAAGCACGCCCTCGTCAACGGCATCACCGAATACATCGAGGCCGACACCGAGGAGGCCCGTCAGGCCGCCGAGCGTCCACTCCACGTGATCGAAGGCCCGCTGATGGCCGGCATGAACGTCGTCGGCGACCTCTTCGGCGACGGCAAGATGTTCCTGCCGCAGGTGGTGAAGTCGGCCCGCGTGATGAAGCAGGCCGTCGCCTACCTGATGCCCTACATGGAAGCCGAGAAGCAGGACAACGACCGCTCCAACGCCGGCAAGGTGCTGCTCGCGACGGTGAAGGGCGACGTCCACGACATCGGCAAGAACATCGTCGGCGTCGTGCTTCAGTGCAACAATTTCGAGGTGATCGACCTCGGGGTGATGGTGCCCTCCGCCAAGATCCTCGAGACCGCCAAGGCCGAGAAGGTCGACATCATCGGCCTGTCTGGCCTCATCACGCCCTCGCTGGACGAGATGTGCAACGTCGCCGCCGAGATGCAGCGCGAGGGCTTCGACATGCCGCTCCTGATCGGCGGCGCCACCACCTCGAAGATCCACACGGCGGTGAAGATCCACCCGAACTACGCTGCGGGCCAGGCGGTCTACGTGACCGACGCCTCCCGCGCCGTGGGTGTCTGCTCGCGCCTCCTCAACGACACCACGGCCTATCAGGCCGAGGTGCGCGAGGACTACGAGAAGGTCGCCGAAGCCTATTTGCGCGGCCAGAGCGACAAGAAGCGCCTGCCGATCGCCGACGCGCGGGCCAACCGCTTCGCCCCCGACTGGTCGAGCTACACGCCGCCCGAGCCGGCGATGCTCGGCCTGCAGTCCATCGAAGCGCCGCTGCCGACGCTGGTGCAGTATGTCGACTGGACCCCCTTCTTCTCCGCCTGGGAGATCAAGGGCGCCTACCCGCGCGTCCTGGAGGACGAGCGCTACAAGGACGCGGCCAAGCCCCTCTTCGCCGACGCCCAGAAGATGCTGGCTCAGATGGTGCGGGAGAAATGGGTGCATCCGAAGGGCGTCATCGGCCTTTGGAAGGCGCAGTCCGACGGCGACGACATTATCGTCACCGACGAGACCGGCGCCGAAACGCGCCTCCACACCCTGCGCCAGCAGATCGACCGCAGCGGCAAGCGGCCCAACGTCGCCCTGTCCGACTTCGTCGCCCCGCTCGGCGGACCGCAGGACTATATCGGCGGTTTCACGGTGACCGCCGGCGCCAGCGAGGAGGAGATTGCCGAGCGCTTCGCCAAGAAGAACGACGACTACTCCAAGATCCTCTTCCAGTCGCTCACCGACCGCCTGGCCGAGGCCTTCGCCGAATATGCCCACATGCGCATCCGCCGCCGCCTGTGGGGCTACGCCGCCGACGAGACGTTCACGCCGCAGGAGCTGATTGCGGAGAAATATCGTGGCATCCGCCCTGCGCCGGGCTACCCCGCGCAGCCCGACCACACCGAGAAGCGCACCCTCTTCAAGCTGCTCGACGCGGAGGCGCGGGCCGGCGTGCACCTCACCGAGAGTTGCGCCATGTGGCCCGCCTCGTCGGTCTCGGGCCTTTACTTCTCCCATCCCGACAGCTTCTATTTTGGCGTCGGAAAAATAGAGCGCGACCAGGTGGAGGACTACGCGCGGCGCAAGGGCTGGGACGTTGGCGAGGCCGAGCGGTGGCTGGCGCCGATCCTCAACTACACGCCCGAGCCGAGCCTCAAGGCTGCCTGACCCCGCGCCGAGCGGAGGACGTCATGAAGAAGATCATCACCGCCGCGGTCGCCACGATCGCGGCGGTCGTCGTTTCGGGCAGCGTCGAGGCGCAGATCTCCTGCGGCAGCTACCCCTTCGCCGAGCCCTACGCGGCGGCCTTCCTGGCGGGCAAGCCGTTCGACGCGGCGGCCCAGGCGGCCCAGACGATCCACACCATGGCCGACGGGGTCTGCCACCAGGACCGCGTGGTCGCCCTGCTCGAGGAGGAGCTCGGCAGCGTGGTCGGCTACAAGGCGGCCGCCACCTCGGCGGGCGCCCAAAAGCAGCTCGGCCTCGACGGCCCGGTGCTCGGCGTCCTCCTCCAGGGCATGATGCGGGAGAACGGATCCACCGTGGTGATCAAGGACGGCGCCCGGATGATCTTCGAGCTCGACCTTCTCGCCCGCGTCGGGAGCGCCGCGATCAACGAGGCCACCACCCGGGAGGAGGCTCTCGCCGGGCTCGACGCCGTCGTCCCCTTCATCGAGCTCGGCGACCTCATGGTGCCGAAGGGCGCGGCGATCACCGGTCCGCTGCTTCAGGCGATGAACGCCGGCGCCCGCCTCGGCGTCGTCGGCAACCCGATCCCCATCGACGGGCTCGACGCCGACGCCCTCGCCGGCGCATCGGGCGTGCTGACCATGAACGGCACGGTGGTGGCGCAGGCCCCGGCGACCGCCCTCCTCGGCCATCCGCTCGACGCGGTGCTCTGGATCGTCAAGGCCGCCAACGCGCGCGGCATGACGCTCAAGGAAGGCGACGTCCTGTCCCTCGGCTCGCTCGGCCGCTTCCAGCTCGCCGCCCCGGGCACGATCACCGCCACCTACACGGGCTTTTCCACGGAGCCGGCAACTGTTAGTGTCACGCTCGATTAGCAAGGCTATCTCTTAGGGAGACCTTGTGTGAGTGTATTTAGTTCGTTTTTTAAATTGTTGACTACCTTGGTCGGCTTCATCGGCGGCATCATACTTCTTGTTGCCGCCGTGGTGGTCGTCGCCGATGCGGCCTCCGGGATGCGCGTGGTGGTCGACCCCATCGGCATCCCGACCAAGCTGAAGCAGATGGGATACTCGGAGGAGGTCGCGGCGATCCGCCTCTACGACCACCTCCAGTCGGCCTACGTCGCGGCGGGCCTCGGCGGCGAATATATCGACATCCTGCCCCGCCGCGAGACCTTCGACTTCGAGATCCCCTCCACCGGTGTCGGCGTCTTCCGCCTGTCCAACTGGATCAGCGAGACGCTCATCGGCAACCGCATCCGCGTGTCGGGCGAGTTCGTCTGCATGAACGAGGCGTGCCACCCCAACAATCTCGACTTCCGACTGCGCGTGCGCACCCGCTCGATGGTTCAGCTCGTCACCATCGAGAACAATTTCGGCGCCTTTCCGGACGATCTGCTTCAGAAGGCCGCCGACCGCGCGTTGCGGCACATCAGCCTCACCGCCTGGACCGCCTATTCGCTCGGGCAGGGCCGGGTCGGCGAGGTGCGGCAGGAGCTCCAATCGCTCCTCCATCCGGAAAGCCGCGACCTTCTCCACGCGCTGCACCATCTCGCCATCATCACGGCCAACGAGGGCGATTTCGAAGAGTCGCTGCTCTACTACGACCGCGCCGCCCGCAAGGCCCGGGCCACCAGCACGATCGCCTACGCGAGCGTGCTCAACAGCTGGGGCATCACCCTCTACACCATGGGGCGCACCGAGGACGCCATCACCAAGCTGAAGCGGGCGACGCTCATCGCCCCGTTCGACGAGATCCCCTCCAACAGCCTCGGCTATGTCTATCGGATGAGCGGCCATCTCGACGCGGCGCTGATCCAGTTCAAGCGCTCGCTCAAGCGCAATCCGCACTCGCCGATCGTCCTCTACAACCTCGCCGAGTGCATGAGCCGCGCCGGCGACGAGGCCGCCGCCAGCGACTATTTCCGCCGCGCCTTCGAGGCCGACAGCAGCTTCGCCCCGGCGATGAGCGGGCTCGGCGCGCTGCTCTTCAAACGGGCCCGCCAGAACGGCGAGGACTACACGGATTCCATCGCCCTACTTGAGCGGGCGCTGCAGGTCGATCCCGACAGCGCCAACGCCATGAACACCCTCGCCCGCGTGCTGATGGCCGCCGGCAAGACCGACGAGGCGATCGCCCTCTATGCGAAGGCCTCGGCCGTCAAGCCCCGCAACAGCGCCACGCTCATCAACTGGCGTGCCGCTCTGCGGCTCACTCCGGACTACACCACGGCCGTGGAGCGCGTGGTGCAGTCGCTCGCCGTCGACGCCACCCTCAGTGTCGCCTACTTCCACTGGGGCGAAGCGATGGCCCTCACCAATCAGCCGGTGAACGCCGTCGAGATGTTCATCAAGACGCTCGAGCTCGACCCGACGCAGACCGATGCCCTCAACGCGCTGATGGCCCTTGCCACCGGCGAGCCCGCGTCGGCCGGCGTCCGGCGCGCCGTCCTCGCCTACAAGGAGCGTCTCGACGCGTCCGGCGCGCCGGGCGAGGCGATCCAGCGCATCCGCACGCACCTCCTCGGCCTGTCGCAATATTTCGAGCAGAACCCGCTGCCGAAGGAGGTCACCGCCCAGGCCGACGTGCCCGCCACCCAATAGGGACCCGCCTCACACCTTCCGCAGCGCCACCTGGTCGATGCGGTGGTCCTCGTCCTTGTGCAGAATCAGGTCGGCCCGCAGCTTGGTCGGCCCGACATTCTCGCGCAGATTCTTGAGGTTGATGCGCCGCCACAGCCGGCGGGCGAAGTGGGTCGCCTCGCCGTCGGAAATGCCGGCATACTGGTGGAAGTAGGAGCGCGGGTCGGTGAAGCGCGTCTCCTTCAGCCGCATGAAGCGCGTCATGTACCACCGCTCCAGCGCGTCCTCGTCGGCGTCGATATAGATCGAGAAGTCGAAGAAGTCGGACACGAAGGGCACCCGCTGCCGCTCGCTCGACAGGCGGCTCGTCTGCAACACGTTGAGCCCCTCGACGATGAGGATGTCCGGCTGATCGACCTCGATCGTCTCCCCCGGCACGCGGTCGTAGGTGAGGTGGGAGTAGACCGGTGCCTGCACGTGGCGCACCCCGGCCTTGATGTCGGCGAGGAAATTGATCAGCGCGCCGACGTCGTAGCTCTCGGGAAAGCCCTTCTTCTCCATCAGCCCTTCGGCGAGGAGCGTGGCGTTGGGGTAGAGGAAGCCGTCGGTGGTCACGAGGTCCACCTTGGGCGAGGACGGCCAGCGGGCGAGCAGCGCCTGAAGCAGGCGCGCCGTGGTGGTCTTGCCCACCGCCACCGAGCCGGCGATGCCGATGATGAACGGCACCCGCCCGCCGTTGCGCCCGAGGAAGGCGCTGGTGGCGCTGTGCAGACCCTGGGTCGCCTCCAGATAGAACGTCAGAAGGCGCGAGAGCGGCAAGTAGATCGTCTCGACCTGGTCCGGGTCCACATAGTCGTTGAACCCTTGCAGCGCTTGGATTTCGACCAATGACAAAGTCATCGGCTGGTCGGCGCGCAGCCGGGCCCACTCCACCTCGTCGAAGACGTGGTAGGGGGCCAGCTCGTCGCGCGAGCGACGCTCAGATGTCACGGCAACGTCCATGAGCCCCCCTCATAAGGAGGCCGCTCGACTAGGACAAGCGGCTGGCTTTTTCTTCGAGGCCCGAGCGGGCCGTGCGGCGATGCAGCTCCGTCAACACCGCATCCCACGACAGACCCGATACGGCGAGGAGCACGGTGAGGTGATAGACGACGTCGGCCGCCTCCGCCGTCAGCTCCTCGGGACTGCGGCGCACCGCGGCGATGACGGCCTCGACGGCCTCCTCACCGAACTTCTCGGCGCACTTGTCGGTTCCCTTGGCCGCCAGCGCACGCGTGTAGGACTTGGCGTCCGGATCGGCGAGGCGGTCGCGAATGATCGCCTCGAGGGCGTGGACGGAGAAGTCGCTCATCGGATGGCCGTCATAGCGGTTTAAGCATGGGGATCGAGCCGCATCGGAATGCCGGCGGCGGCCATATAGTCCTTGGCCTCGCCGATGGTGTA
The DNA here is from genome assembly GCF_016411865.1 of Acuticoccus mangrovi. GTDB lineage: Bacteria > Pseudomonadota > Alphaproteobacteria > Rhizobiales > Amorphaceae > Acuticoccus > Acuticoccus mangrovi. Next base: position 46,014 of record NZ_JAEKJA010000020.1, read on the forward strand.
GGTGCCGAAGTGGAAGATCGAGGCCGCGAGCACCGCCTCGGCATGCCCCTCCTTCACCGCTTCGACCAGATGGTCGAGGGTGCCCGCCCCGCCCGACGCGATCACCGGGATCGTCACCGCATCGGCGATGGCGCGGGTCACGCCGATGTCGAAGCCCGCCTTGGTGCCGTCCGCGTCCATCGACGTCAGCAGGATCTCGCCGGCGCCGCGCTTCGCCATGTCCTTGGCGAACGCCACCGCCTCGATGCCGGTGGGCTTGCGGCCGCCGTGGGTGAAGATCTCCCAGTGGTCGCCCACCCGCTTGGCGTCGATGGCGACGACGATGCACTGCGCCCCGAACTTTTCCGAGGCGCGGCCGACGAACTCCGGATCGCGCACCGCCGCGGTGTTGATCGACACCTTGTCCGCACCGGCGAGGAGCAGGGAGCGGATGTCGGAGATCGTGCGGATGCCGCCGCCCACCGTCAGCGGCATGAAGCAGCGCTCCGCCGTCCGCCGCACGACGTCGAACAGGATGGAGCGCTCCTCGTGGCTCGCGGTGATGTCGAGAAAGGTCAGTTCGTCCGCCCCGGCCGCGTCGTAGGCGGTGGCGGCCTCCACCGGGTCGCCGGCGTCGACCAGATTCTCGAAGCGGACGCCCTTCACCACGCGCCCTTCGGCCACGTCGAGACAGGGAATGATGCGCTTCTTCAGCATCACACGACCTCCGGCTGCGGCAGGGTGGCGAGCGCCGCCGCGGCATCCACCCGCCCGTCATAAAGAGCCCGGCCGAGGATCGCCCCGTCGAGGATCGCGGCCTCGGGCGCGGCGAGGCGGGCGATGTCATCCATGCCCGAGAAGCCGCCGGAGGCGATGACCGGGGTCGACACCGCCGTCGCGATCGCCACCGTCTCGGCGAGGTTGAGGCCGGTCAGCATCCCGTCGCGGCCGATGTCGGTGTGGACGATGGCGGCGACGCCGGCGTCCTCGTAGTTGAGGGCGAGGTCGCGGGCGGACAGCTCCGTGGCGTCCGCCCAGCCGGCCACGGCGACCTTGCCGTCGCGCGCGTCGATCCCCACCACGATGCGGCCGGGGAAGGCGCGGCACGCGGTCTTCACCAGCTCGGGATCCTTGGCGGCGGCTGTGCCGAGGATCACCCGCGCGATGCCGCGCTCGAGCCAGCTTTCGATGTGCGCCATGGTGCGGATGCCGCCGCCGAGCTGCACCGGCACCGTGGTGGCGGCGAGGATCGCGTCGACCGCCGCCCCGTTGCGGCTCTCGCCGGCGAAGGCGCCGTTGAGATCCACGACGTGCAGCCGGCGGAAGCCGAGGGCGAGGAAGCCCGCCGCCGTCTTGCCCGGATCGTCGGAGAACACGGTGGCCCGGTCCATCTCGCCCTGGCGCAGGCGCACGCAGGCGCCGTCCTTCAGGTCGATGGCAGGGTAGAGGATCATGGCATCCACTTCAGAAAGTTCGCGATCAGAGCGAGGCCGAGGCGCTGGCTCTTCTCGGGATGGAACTGCGTGCCCACGATGTTGTCGCGACCGACGATGGCGGCGAAGGGCTCGCCGTGCTCGGACAGCGCGATGATGTCCTCGGCCCGGTCCGGCGCGATCACGTAGGAGTGGACGAAATAGGCGTGCCAGCCGTCCGGCCCCGTCGGGATCCCTTCGAGCAGCGGATGCGGCCGCACCTCCTCGAGCACGTTCCAGCCCATGTGCGGGATCTTCAGCGACGGGTCGCTGGGCTCCAGCAGGCGCACGTCGCCCGGAATGAGGTCGAGCCCCTTGGTCACGCGGTGCTCGAGCCCCCGCGTCGCAAACAGCTGCATGCCGACGCAGACGCCGAGCAGCGGCACCCTCTGGTGCACCACCGCCTCGAGCAGGGCGTCGACCATGCCGGAGGTGGAGGAGAGGCCGGCCATGCAGTCGGCGAAGGCGCCGACGCCGGGCAGCACGATGCGTTCGGCCCGCGCCACCCGCCGCGGATCGGCCGACACCACGATGGCATCCTGCATCCCCGCCTCGTCGGCGGCACGCATGAACGCCTTCTGCGCCGAGCGCAGGTTGCCCGACCCGTAATCGATGATGACGACGCTCACGCCCGCTCCCCTTTCGCCGCGCCGATCAAGCCCGGCGCAGCGCGCGTCGCCGGCGCCGGCGCCCACGGTGCGGCTCCGCCCGCCTCGGGAACCGGCCGATGGGTGTGCGGCGGAAGGTGCGGGGCGAGGCGATCGGTGAAATAGCGCCGCTCGGCGTCGCGATAGCGGCGGCCCTCGGCGACCGCGCGTATCCGCCAGCCACGCCGGGCGAGCGACCAGCGCCGCAGCCCCCGCGCCTCGAAGCCGAACCACACCATCAGCCCCAGCGCCACCACCCCCGCGACCTCAGCGGAAAGCGCCGTCGAGACCAGCCAGAGGATGGCGCCGACCAATACCCCGAGGACGACGAACAGCACCCACATATGGTTCGCGAGAAGCCACAGCGGCGGCGCGATCATGGCGAGCCAGGCGAACCCGTCGCGCACGAACACGGCGCGCTCCGCCTGCTTCTCGCCGAACTTCTCATGCTCCCACACGGTCCAGATGGCCATGCCGCCCCTCCTCAGAGCGCGCCCTTCGTCGACGGGATCGCCCCGCCGGGATCCTTGATCGCCACGGCCGCCCCGAGCGCCCGCGCGACCCCCTTGAAGCAGCTCTCCGCAATATGGTGATCGTTCTCGCCATAGAGCGTCTCGACGTGCAAGGTCAGCCGCGCGTTGATCGCGAAGGCCGTGAAGAACTCCTTCACGAGCTGCGTGTCGAAGGTGCCGATCTTCGGCGTGTGGAAGGTGCTGCGGAACACCAGAAAGGGCCGGCCGGAGATGTCGAGGGCGACGCGGGTCAACGTCTCGTCCATCGGCAGCAGGCAGTCGGCGTAGCGCGTGATGCCGCGCTTGTCGCCGAGCGCCTTCAGCACCGCCTCGCCGAGGGCGATCCCCACGTCCTCCACGGTGTGATGATCGTCGATATGGCGGTCGCCCGTGGCGGCGATCGTCATCGCGATGCCCGAATGGCGCGCGAGCTGGTCGAGCATGTGGTCGAAGAAGCCGACCCCGGTCGCGATCTCCCTCACCCCGCCGCCGTCGAGATCGACGACGACACGGATGTCGGTTTCGTTGGTCCGGCGCGCGACCTCGGCTTTTCGCGCAGGGAGCATCTGTGTCATTGGATGGCTTCTAGCGCGCTTTTCTTCCGCACGCCTACATCAATTCGCGCGGGGCTGCCCCGCCGCGGCAGCCGCTGGAGCCCCCATGGACTTTCCCACCCCCGAGAGCCGTCTCATCCTCGCCCTCGACGTCGCCGACAGCGCCGCCGCCGAGCGCCTGGTGCGCGCCACCGAAGGCGTCGTCGGCGTCTACAAGATCGGCCTGGAGTTCGCGATGGCCGGCGGGCTGGACTTCGCCGCCGAGCTCGCCCGGGCGGGCCATCGGACCTTTCTCGACATGAAGCTCCTCGACATCGCCAACACGGTGGCGGGCGGCGTGCGCTCGGCCGGGGCGCTCGGAGCGACCTTCCTCACCGTCCATGCCTACCCGCAGGCGCTGCGCGCCGCCGTCGCCGCGCGCCCCGACGGGCTCGCCATCGTCGCCGTGACCGTGCTCACCTCGCTCGACGACGCCGACCTGCGCGAAGCGGGCTACGCGATCGGCGCGGCGGACCTCGTCGCACAGCGGATCGCCGGCGCGGCCGCGGCCGGTGCCGACGCCATCGTCTGCTCGCCGCAGGAGGCCGCCGTCGCCGCCGCCAGCGGCCTCACCGTCATCACCCCCGGTATCCGCATGGCGGACGACGCCGCCGGCGACCAGAAGCGCATTGCGACCCCCGCCTCGGCGATCGCCGCCGGCGCCGACGCCCTCGTCGTCGGCCGCCCCATCAACGCCGCGGCCGACCCGCGCGCGGCGGCCGAGCGCTATCGCGACGCGATCGCCGACGCGCTGGCATCCGCGTAGGCGCCGAGTGCGGCGTCGCACCGGCTTGGTGACGGCGGCGCGCGGCCCTACCTCCGTCTCACCCGCAACGAGGAGAGGCCTTCCGTGCACCCGCTCCGCCATCTCGCCTTCGCCGGTGCGGCCTTCGCCGTCGCGCTCGCCGGCGTCGTCGCGACGCCCGCCGCGGCCGAGACCGTCACCATCGTAGCGCTCGGCGACAGCCTCACCGCCGGCTATCAGCTTCCCCCGGGCGCCGGCTTTCCCGCCCAGCTCGAAGGCGCCCTCAAGGCCGAGGGGCTCGACGTGAAGGTGGTCGACGCCGGCGTCTCCGGCGACACCACCTCCGGCGGCCTCGCCCGGCTCGACTGGTCGGTGGGCGAGGACGCCGACGCGGTGATCGTGGAGCTCGGCGGCAACGACGCGCTACGCGGCATCGATCCCGCCAGGACGCGGCAGAACCTCACTGCCATCCTCGACCGCCTCGAGGCGCGCGGCCTGCCCGTGCTCCTCGCCGGCATGCTCGCCCCACCCAATCTCGGCGAGGACTATGGCGACGCCTTCCGCGCCATCTACGCCGACCTCGGCAGTCGCGACCTCGTCTACTACCCCTTCTTCCTCGACGGGGTCGCCGCCGATCCCACCCTCAATCTCGGTGACGGCATCCATCCGACGGCCGAAGGGGTGGGCGTGATCGTCGAACACATCCTGCCCAAGGTGAAGGAGCTCGTCGACCGGGCGACGACCCAGGAAAAGACCTGAGCCTTCCGTTCTCTTTCCCGAGGGGCTAACAAGAACGTCCGCCGGCCACCGCCGCCGGCGTCTCCTCCCTTCCCCCCTCGAGGACCACGCGCCGTCATGGAATATCGCAAGCTCGGCCGGACGGATCTCACCGTCAGCGCTCTCTGCCTCGGCACCATGACCTTCGGGTCGCAGAACACCGAGGCCGAAGCCTTCGCGCAGATGGACATGGCGCTCGACCGCGGCATCAACCTCTTCGACAACGCCGAGATGTATCCCATCCCGCCGCGGGCCGAGACGAAGCATCGCTGCGAGACGATCATGGGCAACTGGTTCGCCGCGCGGAAGGGCGCGCGCGACAAGGTGATGATCGCCACCAAGGTGGTCGGCCGCTCCTCGCAGACCTGGTTGCGCGAGGACGGGCACGAGCCCCGCCTCACCGCCCGCGACATCAACGAGGCCATCGACGGCAGCCTGAAGCGCCTCAAGACCGACTATGTCGACCTCTACCAGGTGCACTGGCCCGACCGGCCGGTGACGCAGTTCGGTTCCAACCCCACCGTCTTCACGGTGCCCGACCGGCCGGCCGACGAGACCCCCATCGCCGAGAGTCTCGACGCCCTCGGCGCGCTGGTGAAGGCGGGCAAGGTCCGCCACATCGGCGTGTCGAACGAATCGACCTGGGGCGTGATGAAGTGGCTCGCCGCCTCCGATCCGCTGCCCCGCATCGTCTCCATCCAGAACGCCTACAGCCTGGTGAACCGCTCCTTCGAGGTGAACCTCGCCGAGGCGTGCCTGCGCGAGGACGTGTCCCTTCTCGCCTACTCCGCCCTCGCCCAGGGCTACCTCACCGGCAAATATCGCGACGGCGCGCTGCCCCCCGGCGCCCGCAAGACGCTGTTCGACCGCCTCAAGCGCTATGAGGGTCCGGGCGCCGTCGAGCAGAACGACCGCTACCTCGCGCTCGCCGAGGCGCACGGGCTCGATCCGGCGCAGATGGCCATCGCCTTCGCCGTGTCGCGGCCCTTCATGACCAGCGTGATCCTCGGCGCCACCTCCACGGCGCAGCTTCAGACCTGCCTCGCGGCGGCCGACATCACCCTCTCCCCGGAGCTTCTGGAGGCGATCGACACCCTTCACCGCACCCACGGGAACGTCAGCCCATGACCGCCCTCCTGCCCGCGGGTGTCGACCCTTGGGCCGCGCTCGCCCTCATCGTCCTCAGCACGCTGACGAGTGCCCTCTCCGCCTCGGTGGGGATCGGCGGCGGCGTCACTCTGCTCGCGGCGATGACGTTCGTCGTGCCCATCGACGCGCTGATCCCGATCCACGGCGTCGTCCAGCTCGGCTCCAATGTCGGGCGGGCGGCGATGCAGGCGCGCGCCGCCACGCTGCGCCTCCTCCTGCCCTTCACCGTCGGCGCCGTGGTGGGGGCGGTGGTGGGCGGCCTCCTCGTCACGGATCTGCCGGAGGAGGTGATCCTCATCGCCATCGGCCTCTTCGTCATCGTCACCACGTGGGTGAAGCTGCCGCCGCTCGGCCGGGGCGAGCGCGGCGTTCTCGCCATCGGCGGGGCGGGGGCGACCGTGCTCACCATGTTCGTGGGCGCCACCGGCCCCTTCGTCATGGCGATGCTGCGGCAGGCGGGCCTTTCCCACAAAAGCCTCGTCGCTACCACCGCGGCGGCGATGACCGTCCAGCACCTCCTCAAGATCCTCGCCTTCGGCTTCCTCGGCTTCGCGTTCGGCGCCTGGATCCCGCTGCTCGCCGCCATGATCGTCGCCGGCTTCATCGGCACCGTGATCGGCACACGCCTGCTCCACGGCCTGCCCGAGCAGTCGCTGCGCACCGCACTCAAGGTCGTGCTCACCCTCATCGGCGTCCAGCTCCTCATCCGCGCCGGGTTCGATTTGTGGTAGGCAGCGCCGGCCGGCCCCCCGTCGGCGCCGCTTTCTCCGGAGCCTCCCGATGAGCGTCACTCGCGAAATGATCGCCGCCGCCCAGAACCGGATCGCCCCCTACGTGCGGCGCACGCCCTTGATGCAGCTCGCCGACCCGGTGCGCTGCGAGCTGAAGCTGGAGCTCCTTCAGGTTACCGGCTCCTTCAAGGCACGCGGCGCCTTCAACGCTCTCCTCTCGAACGACGTGCCCGAGGCCGGCGTCGCCGCCGCATCCGGCGGCAACCACGGCGCCGCCGTCGCCCATGCCGCGACCCGGCTCGGCCATGCCTCCGCGATCTTCGTGCCGACCATCGCGAGTCGCGCCAAGCTGCGCGTCATCGAGGCGGCGATGGGTGACGTTCACATCGGCGGCGACCGCTACGCCGACGCCCTCGCCGCCTGCGAGGCCTTCCAGGCGGAGACCGGCGCCATCTCCATCCACGCCTACGACAGCCCCGCCACCGTCGCCGGCCAGGGCACCGTGGCCGCCGAGTGGGAGGCCGACAGCACGGGGCTCGACACCGTGCTCGTCGCCGTCGGCGGCGGCGGCCTGATCTCCGGCGTCGCCAGCTGGTTCGAGGACCGGGTGAAGGTGGTGGGCGTCGAGCCCCAAGGCTCGGCGTGCCTCCATGCCGCGCTCGCCGCGGGCGGACCGGTCGATGTCGAGGTGGACTCGATCGCCGCCGACTCCCTCGGCGCCAAGCGCACCGGCGCCCTCAACCACGCCATCGCCGCCCGCTATGTCGACGAGGTGGTGCTCGTGCCCGACCACTCCATCGTCGAGGCGATGCGCACGCTGTGGCAGACGGCCCGGCTCATGGTCGAGCCGGGTGGCGCCACCGCCTTCGCCGCGCTCCAGTCCGGCGCCTATACGCCACGGCCCGGCGAGCGTGTCGGCGTGCTCGTCTGCGGCGGCAACACCGATCCAGCACTCTTTGCGGAACTCCTCGGCTAGAAAGGATCCATCATGCCTTCCCTCCTGCTCCTCGCCGGCGACGGCATCGGCCCCGAAGTGATGGCGGCCACCGAGCGCGTCATCCACTTCTTCAACAAGCGCGGGGCGGGGTTCGAGCTCCAGAGCGGCCTCGTCGGCGGCACCGCGGTGGACAACGAGGGCGCGCCGATCTCCGAGGCGACGCTGGCCAAGGCGATGGCGGCGGACGCCATCCTGTTCGGCGCCGTCGGCGGTCCGCAGTATGACGGCCTCTCCTACGACATGCGCCCGGAGGCCGGCCTCCTGCGCCTGCGCAAGCACTTCGACCTGTTCGCCAACATCCGGCCGGCGATCTGCTATCCGGCGCTCGCCGACTCCTCCAGCCTCAAGCGCGAGGTGGTGGAAGGGCTCGACATCATCATCCTGCGCGAGCTCACCGGCGGCGTCTATTTCGGCGAGCCGAAGACCATCGAGGAGCTCGGCAACGGCCAGAAGCGGGCCATCGACACCCAGGTCTACGACACCTACGAGATCGACCGCATCGGCCGCGCCGCGTTCGACCTCGCCCGCACCCGCCGCAACCACGTCACCTCGATGGAGAAGCGCAACGTCATGAAGACGGGCGTGCTCTGGCGCGAGGTGATGGAGGAGACCCACAAGGACGGCTACGAGGACGTCACGCTCGACCACATGCTCGCCGATGCCGGCGCTATGCAGCTCGTGCGCAATCCCAAGCAGTTCGACGTCATCGTCTGCGACAACCTCTTCGGCGACATGCTGTCCGACATCGCCGCTCAGCTGACCGGCTCGCTCGGCATGCTGCCGTCGGCCTCGCTCGGCGCGGTGGATTCGACCACCGGCCGGCGCCGCGCCCTCTACGAGCCGGTGCACGGCTCCGCGCCCGACATCGCCGGCAAGGGCATCGCCAACCCGATCGCGATGATCGCGTCCTTCGGCATGGCGCTGCAGTATTCGTTCGGCATGGTCGCCGAGGCGAAGGCGCTCGACGCGGCCATCGCCGAGACCCTCGCCGAGGGCCTGCGCACCGCCGACATCGCCGCCCCCGGCGACGAGGCGGTGGGAACCACCGAGATGACCGACGCCATCCTCGGCAACCTCGAGATGTCGCTGCGCTGAGGCGCGTGCCGACCGCCGAGGGCGCGCCGCTCAGCCGGCGCGCCCTCGGCCCGGCAACGGCGACACCGTCCTCTGCCGCGACGGCGACGACGACAGCCGCGGCGGCGCGGGCACCGACACCGTCGGCTCCTCCGCCTCGCCCTGCGGCGTGACCGTCGATCTCTCCCGCAATCTCGACCGCGGCGGAGACGCCCACGGCGACACCTACGCCGCGGTCGAGAACCTGAACGGCTTCCGACACGACGACCATCTCACCGGCACCAACGACGCGAACCGGCTCTACAGCTTCGACGGCGACGACGTGGTCATGAGGCTCGGCGGCGACGACAGCCTCGCCGGCGAGGCGGGAGACGACACCACCGACGGCGGAACCGGCGACGACACGCTCGACGGTGTGCGCGGCGACAACGATCTGACGGGCGGCCCGGGCTACGACATCGTCGTCGCCGACTTCGCCCCCGGCGACACGGTCGTTCGGGACTTCGATCCCGGCGAGGACCGCATCCACTTCTATGGCGAGAGCTACGAGACCTTCATGGCTCGCGCGGTCCAAGACGGCGCGGATGTCGTCTACCAGCGCGGGAACACCTATCTCGGCTACGAGACGAGCCTGCGGATCGGGAACACGACGCTCGCCGCACTGACACCAGACGTGATGTTGTTCGACTGAGTCTGATAGGCGCGCGCCCGCGAATGCGTGTAAGGAGGGTGTATCTACCCGCCCGAGTCTTTCGATGCCCCAGACCGACAACACCCGTGGCGCCGCGCTCATGGCGGTGTCGATGGGCTTCTTCGCCGTCAACGACGCGCTCCTGAAGATCGCCTTCGAATCGCTGCCCCTCACACAGGCCGTGCTGATCCGAAGCGGTCTCGGAACCATCTTCATCCTCGGGCTCTGCTGGCATACCGGTTTCGATCGCTTCCACCCCACGGCGCGCGACATGATGGCGCTGGCGACGCGGTCCCTCTGCGAGGTGGCGGCGACCGCCACCTTCATGGTCGCGCTGTCGCAAATGCCGCTCGCCGATGCCGTGGCGCTGACGCAGGTCGCGCCGCTCGTGCTCACCATGGCGGCCGCCCTGTTGTTCGGCGAGCCGGTCCGCTGGCGGCGCTGGACGGCCATCGGCGTGGGCTTCCTCGGCGTCCTCATCATGATCCGGCCGGGCGGGGAAGGGTTCGACGCCCTGTCCCTGCTTCCCCTCGTCACCGTCGTCTTCGTGGTGGTGCGCGATCTCGTCACGCGCCTTCTCTCTCCGTCCACGCCGGCAGTGTTCGCGAGCCTCGCGACGCTCGTCACCATCACGGTCAGCTCCGCCATCGTCATGCCGTTCCAAGGCTGGCATCACGCCTCCGCCGTCGACTTCGCCGTCGGCGCGGGGGCGGCGCTCGCCGTCACCCTCGGCTACCTCATCAACGTGACCGCGCTGCGGCTCGGTGAGATCTCGGTGGTCTCCCCCTTTCGCTACACCGTGCTCGTCTATTCGTTCGTGCTGGGCTTCGTCATCTTCGGCGACGTGCCGGACGTGATGACCCTCGTCGGCGCAACCATCGTCGTCGGCGCCGGCCTCTACACGCTGTGGCGCGAGCAAAGGGTGGGGCGCAAGCCCGTCGCCGCCAGCGCCTCGCCGCGCCCCTTCGCCCCGCTGGAGGGCGAAGCCAACGCCGAAAGGGCCGAGACGCGCGTCAAGGTCGAGCCCTGACCAGCCGGCCCTCGTACCCTATGTTGGCCTCATGACGAGCGAGCCTCTCCTCACTCTCACCCCGGAAGGCCTCTACTGTCCGCGCGGTCGGTTCCACATCGACCCGATTCGGCCGGTCCCGCGCGCCGTCATCACCCACGGCCACGCCGATCACGCGCGGCCAGGCCACGGCAGCGTGCTCGCGACGCCCGAAACGCTCGCCATCATGGCGATCCGCTATGGCGAAGGGTTCACCACCACGCGCCAGCCCACCCCCTACGGCGAACCCGTCACCGTCGACGGCCTCGGCGTGAGCCTTCATCCGGCCGGCCACATTCGCGGCTCGGCGCAGGTGCTGATCGACCGCGGCGGCCACCGTGCCGTCGTCTCCGGCGACTACAAGCGCCAGTCCGATCCGACGGCCGCGTCGTTCGAGCTCGTGCCCTGCCACCTCTTCGTGACCGAGGCGACGTTCGCGCTGCCGGTGTTCCGCCATCCGGACGCCGCCGACGAGGTGGCGAAGCTGCTCGATTCGCTCAGCCTCTTTCCCGATCGGCCGCATCTCGTCGGCGCCTACGCGCTCGGCAAGGCGCAGCGGGTCATCGCGCTGCTGCGTGCTGCCGGCCATCACGCGCCGATCTATCTGCACGGCGCGCTGCAGCGCCTCACCGACCACTACGTCGAAGCGGGCGTCGATCTCGGCCGGCTCGAGCCGGTGAAAGAGGTGGAACCGAAGACGCTCGGCGGGTCCATCACCCTCTGTCCGCCGTCGGCGCTCGCCGACCGCTGGTCTCGCCGCTTCGGCGATCCGGTGACCGGCTTCGCCTCCGGCTGGATGCGGGTGCGCGCGCGGGCGCGGCAGCGCGGCGTGGAGCTGCCTCTCGTCATCTCCGACCATGCCGATTGGGAGGATCTGTGCACCACCATCGTGGAGACCGGGGCGGAGGCGGTGTGGGTGACCCACGGCCAGGAGGACGCCCTCGTCCATTGGGCGACGCAGGCCGGCATCGACGCCCGCCCGCTCCGCCTCCTCGGCTACGGCGATGGTGACGACGGCGAGGCCGACCTCATCGAGCCGTCCCCCGACGAGGCCGCCTGAGGTGTCCTATTGCGACGCGTAGACGATCTTCGCAATCCACTCGACGCTGTCGCACGAGAAGGCGACGTCCGGATGATCCGGGTTGACGGCGTGGAAGCTCACCTCGTTGCCGGTGTTGTCCTTCAGGATCTTCACCAGCACGTCGGTGTTGGTCAGCTTGACCACCACGCGGTCGCCGGGCCGGGCCGACGCCGAGGAGGAGACGAACAGAACGTCGCCATGGCGATAGAGCGGCTGCATGGAATCGCCCACCACCGACAGAGCGTAGAGCGGACCGTGCCGCGCATCCGGAAAATGGATGATCCGCGGCGGACGCGGCAGCGCCACGGGTTTCTCGGCCGCCGCCGCCGGCAGCTCGAAGCCCGCGTGCGCCTCCCCGAGGAGGGGCACGGAGACGTGCTCGGCCGGATAGACGGTTTCCGCCCCCTCACCGAAGAGCTCGGTGATCGAGGTGTTGGTGGCCGTCAAAATCTTCGCGATGGATTCGGTGGACGGCCAGCGGGGCCGCCCATCCGGCGCGAAACGCTTCGACTTGTTGAACGTGGTGGGATCGAGACCGGAACGGCGCGCCAACCCCGATGGCGACATGCCGTTGCGATCCGCCAACGAGTCGATCGCGTTCCAAACCTCTTCGTGCGCAAGCATATTCTACTCCAAGCCGAAGGTGTTCGTCCGCGGCAATGTCCTAATCCGCATGCGGTACTGACCTAGATCAAACTTAGCCCGGGTCGCGATCGCAACCGCTCAGCGTGCGAACAAGCTGCAACCGCTATGGAAACATTTAACACAGTATGCATTCAGCATGGAATAATGCCGGAACGCCTCTCTCTCTTTCATCGAAACCATCGCGGAGGACAGAAGCTCAATCCAATGAACGATGTGTCGATCATTAAAATTCTCCGCGCCGACGAGTTGGCCGAACTGGTGGTGTCCGGACGCTTCGAGGGCTCCGCCGACGACCGCCGCGACGGCTTCGTGCACCTGTCGACCGACGCCCAGGTGCCCGGCACCCTGACAAAACATTTCCACCAAATCGCTACGCTGTTTCTAATATATGTTAAAATTGGGGCGCTTGAAGACGCACTCCGCTGGGAGGTCTCGCGCGGCGGAGAGCGCTTCCCTCACCTCTATCGTCCCCTCGTGCTGAGCGACGTGGAAGCGGTCGTGCCGGTCCCGCAGACGCGGGACGGCTGGCAGGTCCCGCGTCTGAAGTTGGAAGTTTAGTGCGACGTCGTGTCGCACCCTGACACCTGTCAGGCGGCCTGACGCTGCCCCGTGAGGAGCTTCCTGTTCACCAGGAGTTCAGCAATCTGCACGGTGTTGAGCGCCGCGCCCTTGCGCAGATTGTCCGACACCACCCACATGGCGAGGCCGTTCTCCACCGTCGGATCCTCACGGATGCGGCTGATGTAGGTGGCGTCCTCGCCGGCGGCCTCGTAGGGGGTCACGTAGCCGCCCGGCTCGCGCTTATCGACCACCAGGCAGCCCGGCGCCTCGCGCAGGATCTCGCGTGCCTCGTCGGCCGACAGCGGCTCCTCGAGCTCCAGCGTCACCGCCTCGGCGTGGGAGATGAACACCGGCACGCGCACGCAGGTGGCGATCAGCTTGATCTTGGGGTCGAGGATCTTCTTGGTCTCGACCATCATCTTCCACTCTTCCTTGGTGGCGCCGTCCTCCATGAAGACGTCGATCTGCGGGATCACGTTGAACGCCATCCGCTTGGGGAACTTCTTCGATTCCACCGTGTCGGAGACGAACACCGCCCGCGTCTGGGCGAAGAGGTCGTCCATCGCCTCCTTCCCGGCGCCCGACACCGACTGGTAGGTCGACACCACCACGCGGCGGATCTTGGCGCGGTCATGGATCGGCTTCAGCGCCACCACGAGCTGCGCGGTCGAGCAGTTGGGGTTCGCGATGATGTTCTTCTTGCGGAAGCCCTCCACCGCGTCGGCATTCACCTCCGGCACGATCAGCGGCACGTCGGGATCGACGCGGAAGGCGGAGGAGTTGTCGATGACCACCGCGCCGGCCTTGCCGATCTTCGGCGCCCATTCGCGCGAGACGTCGCCGCCGGCCGACATCAGCACAATGTCCACGTCGGAGAAGTCGGCAGTCTCGAGGGCGGAGCAGGTCAGGGTTTTGTCGCCGAACGACACCTCGGTGCCCTGGCTGCGGCGCGAGGCAAGCGCCGTCACCTTGTCGGCGGGAAAGCCGCGCTCGGCCATGATGTCGAGGATTTCGCGGCCGACGTTGCCCGTCGCGCCGACGACTGCCACGTGGAAGCCCATCGAACCATCTCACTCTTTGTCGTGATGCGAAGCGGTCAGATAGGCGCGATAGGGGGCGCTTGTCCATGGCAGGCGCGCAATTCGCTCCCGGATCAGAGGAGCGGGACGAGCTCGGCGCGCAGCGCCGCCGCGCTCAGGCCGCCGTCGCGCAGCACCTGCAGCGCCTCCGCCCCGTTCGACTTCGACAGCTTGCGCCCGTCCGCCCCGAGGATGAGCGGATGGTGCCGATAGGCGGGGGCCGGCAGGTCGAGGAGGCTTTGCAGCACCCGGTGAACCGCCGTCGAGGGAAGGAGGTCCTCGCCCCGCACGACATGGGTGATGCCCTGCGCGGCATCGTCGACGACCACCGCGAGATGATAGCTCGTCGGCGTCTCCTTGCGGGCGAGGAGAACGTCGCCCCAGAGCGCGGGATCGACGGGGCGGCGCACCGGATCGGCCCCGTCGGCGTCCACCGTCACGGCCTCGAGCGGGCCGGTGCGGACGAGGGCGTCGGCCATTCTGAGGCGCCACGCCGCCGGCTCGCCGCTCGCCCGCCGGCGTGCCGCCTCCGCCGCGCCGAGGATGGCATCGTCGCCGGGGAACACCGGCGCCCCGTCCGGGTCGCGCGCGATCCCCGGCACGCGCGCCGCCTCCGAAATCTCCCGTCGCGAGGCGAAGGACGGATAGAGGAGCCCCATCGCCCGCAATCGCGCCAGCGCGTCCGCATAGGCGGGGAAGCGGGTGCTCTGGCGCCACATCGGCGGCGTCCAGGCGATGCCGAGCCAGGCGAGATCGTCGAGGATGGCGCTCTCGTACTCCGGCCGGCAGCGACCGGGGTCGATGTCCTCCATCCGCAGCCTCAGCGGCAGGCCGAGCCGATCGGCCATGTGCCGGTTGGCGAGCGCGGAGAGGGCGTGACCCTTGTGCAGGCGCCCGTTCGGGCTCGGCGCGAAGCGCAGCATTCGTCCTCCTCGACCGCCGCAACTCTGAGCCGACCGTCGCCCCAGTGTCACCACAGCCACACCCATTTCAACGGGATAGGGCCCGCGCACCGTCGGGCCGATCACGAATTCAATGGCGCGGCCCGCTGGGAGCCGCTATGGGAGAGCGACATGGCAGAGCGGATCCGAACTCAATCCGACATCGACGATGCCGTGCGGGCGCTGACCGCCCGCGACCCGCGCCTCGCGCGCATCGCCGAGCTGGTGCCGGTGGTGCCGCTGCGGCTGCAGCCGGCGGGGCTCGCCGGCCTCCTGCGGATCGTCGCCGGCCAGCAGCTGTCCACCCAGTCCGCCGCCGCGGTCTATGGCCGGGTCGAGACCTGCCTCGCCCCGCTCACCGCCGAGACGATCCTCGCCGCCAGCGACAGCACGATGCGCACCGCCGGCCTCTCGCGCGGCAAGGTGCGCACGTTCCGCGCCGTCGCCGAAGCGGTGGCGGGCGGGCTCGATCTCCTCGCCCTCGCCGAGGCGGAGACCGCCGAGGCGCGCGCCGCGCTGGAGGACCTCCCCGGCATCGGCCGCTGGACCGCCGATCTCTACCTGATGTTCTGCGCCGGCCATCCGGACATCTTCCCCGTCGGGGATCTCGCGGTGCGCCGCGCCACCCAGGACGCCCTCGACCTCGCCGAGGAGCCGCGCCCCGACGCGCTCGACGCCATCGCCGAGGCGTGGGCGCCCCACCGCTCCACCGCCGCCCGGCTGATGTGGGCCTACTACCGCTATTCCGGCGCGCCCGCGACGCAGACCCCCACCGAGGCGGCAACGGCGGGGTTCCCCTTGTGAGCCTCCTCACCGGCCCTCGCAAATCGCCGCGCTCGGGCCGGCCGCCGACCTCGCTGGTCGTCTTCCTCCACGGCTACGGCGCCGACGGGGCGGATCTCATCTCGCTCGCCGACATCTTCGCCCGCGCCCTGCCGAACACCCAGTTCGTGTCGCCCAACGCGCCGGCGGCGACGCCGATGGGCGGACGCCAGTGGTTCCCCCTCACCATGCGCGACCCCGCCGAGTATGTTCGCGGGGTCGCCGCCGCGGCGCCCTCGCTCGACGCCTTCCTCGACGCCGAGCTCGCCCGCTACGCGCTCGACGAGACGGCGCTTGCCCTCGTCGGCTTCAGCCAGGGCACCATGATGGCCCTTCACGTGGGCTACCGCCGGCCGCGGCCGCTCGCCGCGATCGTCGGCTTCTCCGGCCTCTGCGCCGATCCGGAGCCCGCCGACCTGCCGCCGGTGCCGACCCTCCTCATCCACGGCACGGCCGACAACATCCTTCCCGCCGGCCACACGCTGCAGGCCGCCACGGCGCTCGGCGGCGCCGGTGTCCCGGTGGAGTTTCATTTCCGCCCCGGCCTCGCCCACGGCATCGACGAGGACGGCCTCGCCATGGCCGGCGACCATCTCGCCCGCTCCTTGCCGAGGTAAGCATCATGGTGACGCCGAGACGGACAAGCTTCACATCTCCGTCACGTTGGCGCACGATAACGACGACAGGACTTCTCGCGATTCGGCGAAGAGGGAGAGTAGGTTGACCATCGCGGTTCATCCCGATGCGCATCCCACGCTGGTACTCAATGCAGACTACCGGCCGCTCAGTTATTACCCCTTGTCTCTCTGGGCTTGGCAGGATGCCATCAAGGCGGTGTTTCTCGACAGAGTGAACATCGTATCGGAATACTCGGCGGAGGTGCGCAGCCCCTCCTTCCGAATGCGGCTCCCCTCGGTGGTCTCGCTGAAGACCTACATCCGACCGGCCCGCTTCCCCGCCTTCACACGCTTCAACGTGTTCCTCCGCGACCGCTTCGAGTGCCAATATTGCGGATCGCCCGACGACCTCACCTTCGACCACCTCGTTCCGCGCTCGAAGGGCGGCCTCACCACCTGGGACAACGTCGTCACGGCCTGTTCCCCCTGCAATCTGCGCAAGGCCAACAAGAGCTGCAAGGCGGCCGACATGTTCCCCCGCCAGCACCCCTACCGCCCCACCGTGCAGGACCTGCACAACAACGGCCGCCTCTTCCCGCCCAACTACCTCCACGAAAGCTGGCTCGACTTCCTCTACTGGGACACCGAGCTGGAGCCCTAGACGCCGCCCCCCCGCCCACGCGGCACCCGCGCGCAAGCCGACACCGTCTCCGAAGCCGCACGGCCGCGAGCCCCCTTGCCCGCCACGGTGTCGCACGCCCCTTGCGTCGCACCGCACCGACACGACCTCTGCAATTGTTCCAAGTCATGAAAGCAAGGGTCAATGCTGGGATGCTAAGAGGCTCCGATCCGGCACGGAGGAGCGGTGTTGTCGTGAGCCCATCCGAAGCCATCCCCAGCCGACACTTCACCCTGATGAAGACGGGCGGACGCATCGCGGCCTCCGCCGTCGCCATCGTGCTGACGCTGATGCTGCTCGCGGTGGCCGCGGCCTGGGGCGGCAGTCCCGGAGCCCCGGGCACCCAGCCGTTTCGGGTCGCCGACGCGTCCTTCGTCCGTCAGGAGGTGCAGACGCCGACGCGGATCATCAGTCCACCCGCCCGCGTCAGGGGTTGCGCCGGCACCTGCGTCGGCGAGGCGACCACCGTCACCACCTATCGCACGCGCGAGGTCTACTGGTCGCGCGCGACGCCGACGACCGCCCTCCGGCGCACCGCGCCCGCCGCGGCGACGCTGCGCTGCTCGACCCCCTCCTGCGCCTCGCGCTGACGCGGCGTTCGCGACGCCGAAGGCTGCGGCGCACCGCGCAAGCAGGCTTTCCCCTTTCGCCCAAGATGCCCTAGGTGGATGCTGAACCCATCCGGAGGCATCCTATGCATTACCTGCACACCATGGTCCGCATCACCGATGTGGACGAGTCGCTTGATTTCTATTGCAACAAGCTCGGCCTGCGCGAGGTGCGCCGGATGGAGAACGAGAAGGGGCGCTACACCCTGATCTTCCTCGCCGCGCCCGACGACATGGCGCGCGCGCAGAGCGACGAGAAGAGCCCGATGGTCGAGCTCACCTACAATTGGGACCCGGAAAGCTACCCCAGCGGCCGCAACTTCGGCCACCTCGCCTTCCGCGTCGACGATATCTACGCCACCTGCCAGCGGCTGATGGACGCCGGCGTGACCATCAACCGCCCGCCGCGGGACGGCTACATGGCCTTCGTGAAGTCGCCGGACAACATCTCCATCGAGCTGTTGCAGAAGGGCGAGGCGAAGGCCCCGGCCGAGCCGTGGTCGTCGATGGAGAATACCGGCAGCTGGTGAGCCCGCGGCTCGACACCGGCGCACGCCGTCGATGCGGCCTCGCGCCGCCGGAGATCGCGGCGGTCAGAAGTCCGTCGCGATCCCCTTGACCTCCCAGTCGCCGTAGCGGACCGGCTCGGGGCCGTTGCGCCCGCCCTGTTCGGCGGGGCGCTCGGCGGCCTCCTGCGCCGCCGCGGCGCGGCGGGCTGCGGCCTCTTCCAGCGCCCGGCGCGCGGCCGGCGTCAGGGGCGGACGGTCGTCGGATTTGGTTTCATCGCTCATACCCGCGATATGTTCCATTCCGCGCCGCCGATCAATCGCCGTGTCCGTGGCCGATCCGCCACCCCTCACGCGCGTGTGAGCCCCCGCCCATTGCGACGCGCCGTGCCGACCTCATCTGTCGCCTCAACTGCGCCGTGCTGCCCCCCGGCCAAGGCGCGACAAGGGAGCGACATCATGATCCTCAACCGCCGCCAGATCCTCTTGAGCACGGCCGCCGCCGGCGCCGCATCCACGCTGTCCGTGCGCCTCGCCGCGGCGCAGGGTGCCGCCGCCACCGCGGGCACCGCCCAGGCCCCCGCCTTCCATCGCATGAAGGTGGGCGAGGCGACGGTGACGGCCCTTGCCGACGGCTATCTCCAGCTCAACGCCGGCGTCTTCCCCACCGTCGGTGAGACCGACTTCGCGGGCGCCATGGAAGCCGCCTTCCAGCCGACATCGGCCTATCCCGCGGCGGTCAACGCCTACGCCATCGAGATCGGCGATCGCGTCATCCTCGTCGACGCGGGCGGCTCGCGCGGGATGGCGCCGACGCTCGGCAACCTGAGGGCCAACCTCGAGGCGGCGGGCATCGCGCCGGCCTCGGTCGACACCATCCTGATGACGCACCTCCACCCGGACCACATCGGCGGCCTGACGGACGCGACCGGCGCCGCCGCCTTCCCGGACGCCGAGCTCGTCGTCGCCGCGCCGGAGCTCGAATTCTGGACCGATCCCGGGACCCGCGCCGCCCTGCCGGACGGAGCGAAGGGGATGGTCGACGGGGTCAACGCCGTCGCCGCGGCCTACGAGGGAAGCACCCGCACCTTCACCGACGATCTCGGCGTCGCGGGCGTCGACGCCGTGGCGCTGCCCGGCCACACGCCGGGGCACACCGGCTACCGCCTCGAAAGCGGCGACACCGGTCTCCTCATCTGGGGCGACATCGTCCACGTCCCGCCGCTCCAGCTCGCCGACCCGGCGATCTTCATCGGCTTCGACTCCACGCCGGAGCAGGCCGTCTCCACCCGCCAGAAGATCCTCGACGAGGCGGCGAGCGATCGCCTGCTCGTCGCCGGCATGCACCTCCCCTTCCCGGGTTTCGGCCACATCGCCCGCGACGGTGACGGCTACGCCTTCGTCCGCGCCGACTGGCAGTATCTCTAGGTCATCCGACGCTCGACCGAGCGCATAGAGGATGCTCTATCCGGCTGCGCGGGACGCACCCCTCATCGGTCAGGCCTGACCGATGAGCACCCCGGCGGCGAGCACCAGCGCGCCGCCGACCACCACCTGCAAGGTGGCCCGCCAGAACGGCGTCTGCATGAAGTGCTTCTGGACCCAGGCGATGGCCCAGAGCTCCATCGCCACAAACGTGAAGGCGATGATCGTCGCCGTCCAAAAGTGCGGGATGAGGTAGGGAAGGGCGTGGCCGAGGCCGCCGATCGTGGTCATCACCCCGGTGGTGATGCCGCGCAGCAGCGGCGACCCACGCCCCGAGATCACCCCGTCGTCCGACGCGGCCTCGGTGAAACCCATCGAGATGCCCGCGCCGATGGACGCCGCGAGACCCACCAGGAAGGTCTGCCATGTGTCGCCCGTCGCGAACGCCGCCGCGAAGATCGGCGCCAACGTCGACACCGATCCGTCCATCAAGCCCGCGAGGCCAGGCTGCACGTAGGTGAGGATGAACTGGCGATGCGCCGCCGCGTCCTCGGCCGAGCGCACGTCGCGCGGCACGTCGGTCTCCTCGATGCTGTTCCAACGGTCCTCGTGCTCGGCCTCGGCGGCTGCGAGATCGCCGAGCAGCAGGCGCACGTCGCCGTCGGGACACACCTTGGCGGCGTTGACGTAGAAGTCGCGGGCGTCGGCCTCCATCCGCGCCGCCTCCTCGCGAATGCGGGTGACGCCCATCTTCTCGATGAGCCACACCGGGCGGCGGGTGTAGTAGCCGGCGATGTGCTCGCGCCGGATGAGGGGGATCACCGGACCGAAGCGCTTCTGATGCATCTCGATCAGGCGCCGGCGGTGACCGTCCTCCTCGCCGGCCATCTCATCGAGCGCACTGGCGCTCGCCGGATAGTCCGGACGCAGGCTCTCCGCGTACCACCGGTAGATCTGCGCGTCGTCCTCCTCCGACGTGATGGCGAGCGCGAGCACCTCCTGCTCCGACAGATCCTTGAACCGTCGGCGCCCGAACAATCCCGCCATCATCGATGAGAGCCCTTCTTACGAATTAGAATAAATCCAATCTAATGGATTTCCGTCGCTGTTTCAATGCATCATGCCTTGGTGATGGAGTTGCCGCCATCCACCATCATCGCCGCCCCAGTAACGAAGCTCGCGTCGTCCGACAACAGGAAGAGCGCGGCGCGCGCGATCTCCATCGGATCGGCCATCCGCTTCAGGGCGTGGAGACCGGCCACGTAGGCGTGGACGTCGGGATCGTCGCCGGCCATCGCGGTGCGCGTGCCGCCCGGCAGAAGCGCGTTGGCGCGGATCCCCTCCGCCCCGTGCTCCGCCGCCAGCACCCGGACGAGACCGACGAGCCCGGCCTTCGCCGCCGCATAGGCGCCCATGCCGGCAAGCCCCGTCGTGTGCCCCACGAAGGACGAGGTGAAGACGAGCGCCCCGGCGCCCCGGGCCCTGAGCGCCGGGATCTGGTGGCGCGCTGCGGCGAAGGCGGCGGTGAGGTTCACCGCCAGCGTCTCCTCAACCTCGGCCATCGACAGTGCCTCCACCGGCGCGAGGGTGCCGACGACGCCGGCGTTGTTGAAGGCTCCGTCGAGCCCGCCGAAGCCCTCCGTCGCGATCGCCACGAGGGCCGCGGCATAGGCCTCGTCGCGCACGTCGCCGGCGAGGGCGGCGGCGCGCCCGCCGTCCGCGGCGATCGCCTCGACCAGCGCAGTGAGGCGATCGCCGCGCCGCGCTCCGAGCACCACGTTGGCACCCTCGGCGGCAAAGAGCCGCGCGGCAGCGGCGCCGATGCCGCTGCTCGCGCCGGTCACGATGATGGTCCTGTCCTGAAGGCGCTTGTTCTCGTGCGGATGCATGGGTGCTCCTTGCGTTGAAAGAGCCTCCCGATAGGTTCGCGCCCCAGCCGCCGCGTCCCGCTTCTCGCCGGCAAACTCTGCGATGCTTGCAAGGATGCGCCACGGCGTGGCACATAGCCGGCCATTCCCGCCCCCTTAAGAGCACGCCATGACTGCGCCAAAGAAAGTCGTTCTCGCCTATTCAGGCGGTCTCGACACCTCCATCATCCTCAAGTGGCTCCAGACCACCTACGACGCCGAGGTGGTGACCTTCACCGCCGACCTCGGCCAGGGCGAGGAGCTGGAGCCGGCGCGCAAGAAGGCCGAGATGATGGGCTGCCGCGAGATCTACGTGGAGGACCTGCGCGAGACCTTCGTGAAGGACTACGTCTTCCCGATGATGCGCGCCAACGCGCTTTATGAAGGCGTCTACCTTCTGGGCACTTCCATCGCCCGTCCGCTCATCGCCAAGCGCCAGATCGAGATCGCCCACGAGACCGGCGCCGACGCCGTCGCCCACGGCGCCACCGGCAAGGGCAACGACCAGGTCCGCTTCGAGCTCGGCTATGCCGCCCTCGACCCCACGATCCGCGTCATCGCGCCGTGGCGGGACTGGGAGTTCAAGTCGCGCACCGACCTGATCGAGTTCGCCAAGCTGAACCAGATCCCGGTGACGAAGGACAAGGAGGGCGAGGCGCCCTTCTCCGTCGACGCCAACCTCCTGCACTCCTCCTCCGAGGGCAAGGTGCTCGAAAACCCGGCCGAGGCGCCCCCCTCGATCGTGTTCCAGCGCACCGTGTCGCCGGAAGAGGCGCCCGACAAGCCGACCATCATCGAGATCGGCTTCAAGGCCGGTGACGCCGTCTCCATCGACGGCCAGGCGATGAGCCCGGCGACCCTTCTCGCCGCCCTCAACGACCTCGGCCGCGACAACGGCATCGGCCGCCTCGACCTCGTCGAGAACCGCTTCGTCGGCATGAAGAGCCGCGGCATCTACGAGACCCCCGGCGGCACGATCCTGCACGTGGCGCACCGCGCGATGGAATCGATCACCCTCGACCGCGGCGCGATGCACCTGAAGGACGAGCTGATGCCCCGCTATGCGGAGCTCATCTACAACGGCTTCTGGTTCTCCCCGGAGCGCGAGATGCTGCAGGCGGCCATCGACTGCTCCCAGAAGGAGGTCGAGGGCACGGTGCGGCTGAAGCTCTACAAGGGCAACGTCATCGTGATGGGGCGCGAGAGCAAGAAGTCGCTCTATTCGGAAGCGATCGTGACGTTCGAGGACGACGCCGGCGCGTACGACCAGAAGGACGCGGTGGGCTTCATCCACCTCAACGCCCTGCGCCTGAAGCTCCTCGCCCAGCGCAACAAGCGCGGCTGAACGACCACGGGGCGTCCGCCGGACGCCCCGCCCCGCCCCGCCGGCCCCCGGTCCGCGTCAGTCGCTGATGATCTTGACGAGCTCGCCCGAGGCCAGCTGACGATCGGGCCCGAGGTCGTTGAGCGCCTCGAACAGCGGCACCTTCAGCTCCTCGTCCACCCCCACCATGCGCGCGGCGAGCGTCTGCACCGTCTCGTTGGGGCGCACCGCGACGATGCGGATCCGCAACGGCCGCATCTCGGCCCGCTGCTCGGGCGTCAGCAGGCGGAAGGACGCCATCGTGCGCCGGAACGCCGCCTCGTAGGCCGACGCCGGCTTCGACGAGGCGAAGATGAAGCGATAGACCCGCTCCGGGCCCCGGATCACCCCGATGCGGAACGACCAGCCCTCCACCAGCGCCGAGGCCATCGCGGCCTCCAGCCCGCCGACCATGTCGGTGCGGATGGAATCGGCGACAAGCCCCTTCACCCACCCCGACCGCAGATAGTCGGCGAGCGAGGTGTTGTCGGGCACGGCCACCGCGTCGAAGCGGATCGCGGTGTGCTCGCCGTCCGTCGCGAGCACGGCGGCGGAGGTGTTCTTCAACACGTAGCCGTCCGGCACCTCGAAGGCGATGCCGAGCTCGATGTGGGCGAACTCGCGCCCGCGCACGTAGCCCTCGCGCGGGTCGTCGCCATAGAGCGTGCCGTTGAGGCTGCGCAGGTAGCTGTTGCTCGCGCTGTTGCCGATGCCGGGTGCACCGAACTGCCGGGCCACCCGCCGCGCCTTCTCCACCCGGGCGGGCGTCGAGGGGTGAGAGGAGAGGAAGCCCGCCTTCGTCTGCGTGGCCGCATTGATCGACGGCAGGGCGGCGAAGCGCGCCATCGACGTGAGGAAGCGCGCCGCGGCAAACGGGTCGAAGCCGGCCCTGGCGAGCGTCTTGACGCCGATCTCGTCGGCTTCGAACTCCTGCTGCTGACTGAACGTCGCCAAGCTCGTCTCGGCGGTTTCGCGCGTGTCCTCGCGCACGCCGGGGTCGACAACCACGTTGCTCACCCGCTTGGCGAGCGCCGCGGCCTGCGCCTGGCGCTGCCGCTGACGCGCGTGGTCGGCGGTCACGTGGGCGATCTCGTGGGCGATCACGGCGGCGAGCTCGCTCTCGTCGTTGGCGAGCACGATGAGCCCGCGCGTCACATAGAGGTCGCCGGAGGGCAGAGCGAAGGCGTTCACCGCCGGGGAGTTGAGGATGGTGACGCGGAAGCTGCGGTTGGGCTGATCCGATGCCTCCACCAGCCGGCCGACGATCTGGGCGACCTCGGTCTCCACCTTCGGGTTGGAGTAGACGCCGCCATAAGCGCCGATCAACTTGACGTGCTCGGCGCTGCGCTGGGTGTTCGGCGGCGTCACGGGCGGCATCGGGGGCAGCCCCTTCGCCGGCGCGTTGGACGTGATCAGCGGCTGCTCGCTGATCGATCCAGCGCACCCGGCGAGCCCGAGCGCAGCGACGAGAACGGACGCTAGCGCAGCGGCGCGAAAGCCTCCGCTCGCTCGATTTGCGCGGGATGCTCGATCCGGATCAAGCCGCCGTTCCACGCTTCCAACACACCCCTGATGCGTACCCTGGCGCCCTTCAGCGCCGTCAGACCGTCACCCCATCCGCGAGCATCATTACGCCGGACCAGGGCAGTGAAATCAGTACGATAGTCGCCGCCGAAGTTCAGATAGATCGTCCGTTTCGTTTCGCCGACGCTCTCCACCGTGCCGTCGACGATGACGTAGCGCCCCGCCTGATCTACGAGATTCGGCGTGCCCGCCGGCACCACCGTCCCCGCTTGTGCCCAAAGGCCGCGGCTCTCGGCCTCCGCCCGCCGTTCGGCCGCAAAGAGCACCGAAAGGCACTGTTCCGACATAGCAACCGGGTCGACGAACGCAAGGCCACGCGCGACGAGTGATGCGCTTAAGGACGCGGTTGTGTCTTTCAGAACGATGTCGCCGACTGTTCGGCCGTACCGATCGAGCTCCGGCAGCGGCCTCAGCAGCGCCTCGCGCCCGTCCAACCCAACCGGCGGCTCGGCGCCCTCGACCACCCGCACATCGGCAAGCCGCACCGCCCTGCCGTCATCGAGGGTGACGACGGGGAGGCGCGCCGTCGCGATCCTCACCGGCTCCGACGGGCCGTAGCACGGCACCGCGGCGGCCGGCCCCGGCGTGACGAACCCCGCCGGGAGCGCCGCCGCAGCGGCGAAAAGCGCCTGTCGCGGCCCCCGCCTCAGCGGGTCGGCACCGGGGTCTCGCCCCGATAGTCATAGAAGCCGCGACCCGCCTTGCGGCCCAGCCAGCCGGCTTCGACGTACTTCACCAGCAGCGGGCACGGGCGGTACTTCGAATCGGCGAGCCCGTCGTGCAGCACCTGCATGATGGACAGGCAGGTGTCGAGGCCGATGAAGTCGGCGAGCTGCAGCGGCCCCATCTTGTGGTTGGCGCCGAGGCGCATCGCCGTGTCGATGGCGATCACCGAGCCGACGCCCTCGTACAGCGTGTAGATCGCCTCGTTGATCATCGGCAGCAGGATGCGGTTGACGATGAAGGCCGGGAAGTCCTCGGCCACCGCCGACACCTTGCCGAGCCGCTCCACGAAGCGCTGGGCGAGCGCGAAGGTCTCGTCGGCGGTCGCGATACCGCGCACGAGCTCGACGAACTCCATCACCGGCACCGGGTTCATGAAGTGGATGCCGACGAAGCGCTCCGGCCGGTCGGTCGCCGCCGCGAGACGCGTGATCGAGATCGACGAGGTGTTGGTGGCGAGCACCGCCTCGGGCTTCAGGAGCGGGCACACCTGCGCGTAGATCTTGC
Source organism: Acuticoccus mangrovi (assembly GCF_016411865.1). GTDB lineage: Bacteria > Pseudomonadota > Alphaproteobacteria > Rhizobiales > Amorphaceae > Acuticoccus > Acuticoccus mangrovi. Next base: position 71,477 of record NZ_JAEKJA010000020.1, read on the forward strand.
GCTTGACCTGCTCGTTCTCGGTCGCCGCCTCCACGACGAGGTCCATCTCGGACAGCTCGTCGAGATTTTCGGCGGGCGTGATGCGCTCCACCGCCGCCTTGCGCGCCTCGTCGTCGATCCGACCGGCGGCCACCTGGCGGGCCATGTTGCCGGTAATGGTGGCGAGGCCGGACTGGATCCGCTCCTTCGCCACGTCGTTCAGGTAGACGGTGTAGCCGGCAAGCGCCGCGACGTGCGCGATCCCGTTGCCCATCTGACCGGCACCAATTACGCCAACGCTTTGGATATCATTCATGGGGATCGCCATCCTCGACGAGTAGGTATCGTCGATGAAGCCCGCCTTGCCCGGCACGTCAAGCCGGGGCGACCGTTTCACGCTCCGATCGCCTCGGCTCATGGTCAGGATGTGTGTTTTTTGATCTCACCCTGAAGCTCAGGGACGATCGTGAAGAGGTCGCCGACGAGCCCGTAGTCGGCCACCTGGAAGATCGGTGCCTCCTCGTCCTTGTTGATCGCCACGATCACCTTGGAATCCTTCATACCCGCGAGGTGCTGGATGGCGCCGGAGATGCCGCAGGCGATGTAGAGCTCGGGCGCCACCACCTTGCCGGTCTGGCCGACCTGCCAGTCGTTGGGGGCGTAGCCGGCGTCGACGGCGGCGCGGGAGGCGCCGATCGCCGCACCCAGGGCGTCGGCGAGCGGCTCGATCACCTCGTGGAACTTCTCCGCCGAGCCGAGCGCCCGGCCGCCGGACACGATCACCCGCGCCGCACCGAGCTCGGGACGGTCGCTCGCCGCCACCTCTTCGCCGACGAAGGACGAGAGGCCCGGGTCGGCCGCCGCGTCGACCGGCTTGATCTCGGCCGAGCCGCCCTCGCCCGCCGCCGGGAAGGAGGCGGTGCGCACGGTGAGCACCTTCTTGGGATCGGTGGAGCGCACCGTCTGGATGGCGTTGCCGGCGTAGATCGGTCGGCGGAAGGTATCGGGGCCCTCCACGGCCATCACGTCGGAGACCTGCATCACGTCGAGGAGCGCGGCCACGCGGGGCATCACGTTCTTACCCGTGGTGGTCGACGCGGCGACGAGGGCGTCGTAGTCGCCCGCGAGCGACACGATGAGATCGGCGAGCGGCTCGGCGAGGCCGTGGGCGTAGATGTCGCCGGTGGCGGTCAGCACGGCCGCCACACCGTCGAGCTTTGCGGCGGCCTCGGCCACCGCGGCCACGTCGCCGCCGGCCACCAGCACGTGCACCGGCGCGCCGAGCGCCACCGCCGCCGTCAGCGCCTTCGCCGTGGCGTCCCCGAGAGCGCCGTCCGCGTGATCGGCGATAAGAAGCGTCGTCATGTATCCCTCCGCGGCCGTCAGATGACGCCGGCTTCGTTCTTCAGCTTGTCGACCAGCTCGGCGACCGAGCCCACCTTGACGCCCGCCTGACGCTTGCCCGGCTCGGCGGTGGTGATGACCTCCAGGCGCCGCTTCGGCTCCACGCCGTAGTCGCCGGGCGTCTTCTGATCGAGCGGCTTCTTCTTGGCTTTCATGATGTTCGGAAGCGAGGCGTAGCGCGGCTCGTTGAGGCGCAGGTCGGTGGTCACGATGGCCGGCATCTTGAGCTTCACCGTCTGCAGCCCGCCGTCGACCTCGCGCGTCACGTCGACGCTGTCGCCGTCCACCGCCACCTTGGACGCGAAGGTCCCCTGCGCCCAGCCGAGGAGCGCGGCCAGCATCTGGCCGGTCTGGTTGCAGTCGTCGTCGATCGCCTGCTTACCGAGGATCACGAGGCCCGGGGCCTCCTCGCCGATCACCCCCTTGAGGATCTTGGCGACGTCGAGCGGCTCGAGCATCTCGTCGACCTCGACGAGGATCGCCCGGTCGGCGCCCATGGCGAGCGCCGTACGCAGCGTCTCCTGCGCCTGCTTGGGGCCGATCGACACCGCGATCACCTCGGCGGCGGTGCCCGCTTCGCGCAGGCGCAGCGCCTCTTCCACCGCGATCTCGTCGAACGGGTTCATGCTCATCTTGACGTTGGCAAGATCGACACCCGTTCCGTCCGGTTTGACGCGGATCTTGACGTTGTAGTCGACCACCCGCTTCACCGGCACCAGGATTTTCATCGTCGTCGTAACCTTCGATCGTCAACACATTCGCTGTGCGGCGGGACGCTATAAGCGGCCCGTAACCCTGTCAAACGCCCCGCGACTGGCCGGGCACCCAGAGAACGTCATCGGCGCCGTCGCGGTTGGCGACGCGCGCCGCCACGAAAAAGAAGTCGGAGAGGCGATTGACGTAGCGCAGCGCCGCCTCGCCCACGCTCTCGTGCTCGGCGAGCTCCACCATCAGCCGCTCGGCGCGCCGCAGGACGGTCCGCGCCAGATGAAGCTGCGCGGAGGCCGCACTCCCGCCCGGCAGCACGAACGACTTCAGCGGCTTGAGACGGCCGTTCAGATCGTCGATCTCGCGCTCGATCCGATCCACCTGGGCGGCGACGATGCGCAGCGGCTCGTAGGGGAGGTCCGCCGTCTCGGGCGTCGCGAGGTCCGCGCCGAGGTCGAAGAGATCATTCTGGATGCGGGCGAGCATCCGGTCGAGCGCCTCGTCGAGCCCGCCGGCGGCGCGGACGCAGCCGATCACCGCGTTCGCCTCGTCGACGGTGCCGTAGCTCGCGACGCGCAGATCGAACTTCTTGCGGCGCTCGCCGTTGCCGAGCGCCGTCGAGCCGTCGTCGCCCGTGCGCGTGTAGATCTTGTTCAGCGTAACCATGGTCGCCTCTGTTCACCCCGTGGTGAAATACAAGGCCGTCATTGCGACGACGATCGCAATGAACTGGAGCAGAACGCGCATGCGCATCAGCGCCTGCGACCGGCTCGGCGATCCGCCGCTCACGAGGTTCCACAGGCCGAGGAGCAGAACCACGACCACGGCCCCCACGGCGACCACGATCAGAAAATGGAAGAAAGTCGACATTGTTGTTCTTTCTCGTCTGGAGCGCGGGGGGCTAGACCGCCTCGCCTCGCATCAGCCGTGGCAACTCGCCCTCCAACCCCGCCGCCTCGCGAATGAACAGCCGCTTGAGGCTGTCGCGCCGCTCGACGAGGCCGAGGCCGACCGAGCGGATCGCCCGCGCCGCGTTGGACTTACGCGAGAACATGGCGTTCAGCCCGTCGGTGACGAGGGCCATCTGCGCCGTATCGGCCCGGCGGCGGCGGGCATAGCGCGGCAGCGCCTGGGCGACGTCCTCGCCGATGCGGGCGGCGTCGATCAGCGCTTCGGCGAGCGCGGCCACGTCGCGCAGCCCCATGTTGAGCCCTTGTCCGGCGAGCGGATGGATCACGTGGGCGGCGTCGCCGGCGAGCACCAGCCGGCCGGCGGACCATTCGCGCGTCAGCACGAGCTTCAGCGGGTGGGCGACCAGCGCGCCTTCCACCGTCAGCCGGCCGAGCGAGAGGCCGAACACCCGCTCGATCTCGAGCGCGGCGAGCAGCGGATCCATCGCCGTCAGCTCGGCGGCGAAGCCCGGCCGCTCGGTCCACACGATCGACGACCGGTTGCCGGTGAGCGGCAACATGGCGAACGGCCCGTTGGGCAGGAAATGCTGCGTCGCGACGCCGTGATGGGGCTCCTCGTGCGCCACGGTGCCGGCGATGCCCCACTGGTCGTACGCCTTCTCCACCGCCACGATGCCGGCGATGGAGCGCAGCCGCGAGGCCCGCCCGTCGGCCGCCACCAGAATGTCGGCGTCGAGCACGGAGCCGTCCGACAGCTCCACCCGGATGGCCCGCTCGTCCTCGGTGTAGAAGGTCGCCCGCGCCGCCGTTTCGGCGATGCCGAGCGCGGCGCAGCGCTTGGTGAGCGCGGCGAGCAGCGTGTCGTTGGGCACCATCTGGGCGAAGGCGTCGCCCACCTCGCCGTCGAACGACAGGAGCTCGGGGCGGATGAGATCGTCGGCGGCGCTGTCGGTGATCACCATGCGGCGGATCGGCTCGGCGTCGGCGGCGATGAGCGACCAGACGCCGACGCGCTCGAGGAAGGCGCAGGCCGCCGCCGCGATGGCGCTCGCCCGCACGTCGGGCCCCGGCGCCGGCCCCGCGATCAACCGCACGTCGAGGTGCGACTGGCTCGCAAGGGTCACCGCCAGCGTGCGACCGACGAGGCCTCCGCCTGCAATCGCGATCACCGGTCTCATCCGTTTCACTCCTCGCTCCGTTCGGCCGGCGCGGCGCAAAGGGCTCGCCCGCCGTGCCTCGGCCTGCTAGAGGCGGCGGGCGGGCCGCGCGGCCCACCCCTCGTCTGCTCCGATCCAGGTTGCTATCATAGAGCCATGCGCCCGTCCGTCGCCGAACTTCTCGCCACCCTCGACCTGGAACCCCTGGAACGCAACCTCTTCCGTGGCCGCAGCCCGCAGGTGGGATGGCAGCGCGTCTTCGGGGGCCAGGTGATCGGCCAGGCGCTGGTGGCGGCCAGCCGCACGGTGGACGAGGAGCGCCCGGCGCACTCGATGCACGGCTACTTCATGCGCCCCGGCGATCCGAACGTGCCGATCATCTACCGGGTCGACCGGGCTCGCGACGGACGCTCCTTCGCCACCCGCCGCGTCATCGGCATCCAGCACGGCGAGGAGATCTTCTCGATGATCGCCTCGCATCAGACGCGCGAGCCCGGGCTCGACTATGCCGCGCCGATGCCGCCCGACGTGCCGCGGCCCGACGAGCTCGCCGACCTCGACGAGCTGCGCCAGGTGGCGCTCAAGAACGCGCCCGACAACATTCGCCACTACTTCGAACGCGAGCGGCCGATCGAGCTGCGCCCGACGGACCTGCGCCACTATCTCACCGACGAGCCGCTGCCGCCGGTGCAGCACGTCTGGGTGCGTGCCTGCGACCGCCTGCCAGACGATCCCGGCCTCCACCGCGCCGTCCTCGGCTACCTCTCCGACATGACGCTCCTCGACACAGCCCTCTTCGTCCACGGCAAGTCCGTGTTCCGGCCGGAGATGCAGATGGCGAGCCTCGATCACGCCATGTGGTTCCACCGCCCCTTCCGGGCCGACGAGTGGCTGCTCTACGCGCAGGATTCGCCGTCGAGCCAGGGCGCGCGCGGCCTCTCCCGCGGCCTGATCTTCGACCTCGGCGGCCGCCTCGTCGCCTCCACCGCCCAGGAGGGCCTGATGCGCGTGCGCACCCGCTGACAGACGCCGCGATGGTCGCCGAACTCTGAGCCCGCGGGGCGCGTTGGACCCCCATGGACACGCTTGCGGCGGCCCTTTCCGACGAGTTCCTCCATCTGCCCGGCCCGGACGCCATCATCGTGGTGCTGCGCCTCGCCGGAGCGGCCCTCCTCTGCGCCCTGATCGGCTTCGAGCGCGAGCGGCGGCGCCACGCGGCGGGGCTGCGCACCAACATGCTCGTCGGGTTCGCCGCCGCCACCTTCGCGGTGATCTCCTCAGGCGTCATCGCCGAGGCGACGTCGGACACCATCCGCACCGACCCGCTGCGCCTCGTCGAGGCGGTCACCTCCGGCGTCGCCTTCCTCGCCGCCGGCCTCATCGTGTTCTCCCGCGGCGAGGTGCGTGGCCTCACCACCGGGGCGACGGTCTGGCTGTCGGCCGCGATCGGCCTCGCCGTGGGACTCGGCCAGTGGATCGTCGGCCTGACGGCAGCGGTCGGAGGCCTCGTCATCCTCGTCGTCCTGCGGGCGCTGGAACGGCGTTTGGGACTCGACGACCAAGCCCGCTACCATGGACCCCGCAGCGGGGAGCACGACGGATCCTGACCGCCGATGGCATCGGGTTTCCCGCTCACTATATCGGACGGGTACGGTTTCCCGTTCGCCTTCGATCCATGGCCTCAGGCCGTTCGCGACGGAGACGCCCGTGCACCCGACAGCCACCTTGCGTACCGGAGCCGCCCCTTGAGTGCCGCCGACACCGATTCCGCCGTCCTGACCGGCGGTGACGACCTCGTTCTGCCCTTCTCCGTGGAGGAGCTCGACGTGCGCGGCCGTGTCGCCCGTCTGGGCCCCGCGCTCGATTCCATCCTTCGCCGGCACGACTATCCGCCCGCCGTCTCGCGCCTGCTCGGCGAGGCGGTGATCCTCAACGTCCTCTTCGCCACCGCGCTGAAGATGGAGGGGCGGGTGATCGTACAGATCCAGTCCGACGGGCCCGTGTCGCTGCTCGTGACCGATTTCACGAGCCCCGACGGGCTGCGCGGCTACGCCCGCTTCGACGGGGACGCCGTCGCCGCCCTGCCCGAGGGGGCCGGCCTCTCCCAGCTCGTCGGCACCGGCTCGATGGCGATCACCGTCGACCCTCGCACCAACATGCGCCGCTACCAGGGCGTGGTGGAGCTCTCCGGCAACAGCCTGGAAGAGATCGCCCACACCTACTTCACCCAGTCTGAGCAGATCCCCACCACCGTGCGCCTCGCCGTGGCCGAGACGCTGGAGCGGCAGCCGGGCGAAGAGCCGCGCCGCATCTGGCGCGGCGGCGGTGTGACCGTCCAGTTCCTGCCGCAGGCGCTCGACCGCATCGTGGTGCGCGACATCGACCCCGGCGATGCGCCCGAAGGTGCCGCCCGCGACGAGCGCGACGACGACGATGCCTGGGTCGAGGCGAGCGCCCGTGCCCAGAGCGCCATGGACCACGAGCTGGTGGATCCCGCGATCAGCGCCGAGCGGCTGCTCCTGCGCCTGTTCCATCAGCGTGACGTCAGGGTTTTCGACCCATTCAGCTTGAGTGCAGACTGTCACTGCTCAACTGAGCGCATAAGGATGATGCTGAACCAGTTCGACGAGGATGACCGCGCCTCGATGGTCGAGGACGGCGTGATCAAGGTGACATGCGAGTTCTGCAACACCCACTACGCGTTCGATCCGGCGACGCTCGAGGCGGTCGACCCCACCGAGTGAGGTGTCGGTGAGGGCGGCGCTGGCGCGGCTGCCGCGCCGTCTCGCCCAGGCGGTGCTGCCGGGCGTCGTGCTCGTCGCCGCCTTCCTCCTCACCGAGCACCTGATGGAGGGCCCGGCCCGTGACGACGGGCAGCCGCCGCGCGTCGAAACGGTCTACGCCGTCACAGCGGCCGACATCGAGGTCGGCACCAACCGGGCCAAGCTGCGCGCGTTCGGCGAGGTCATCGCCGGAACCAGCGCCGAGCTGCGCGTCGCCTCGCCGGGCGAGGTGATCGCCGTCGCCGACGATCTCGCCGTGGGCCGCGTGGTGGAGAAGGGGGCGACCCTCGTCACCATCGACCCGTTCGCCTACGAAGGCGCGCTGCGCGAGGCGCGGGCCCAGCACAGCGAGGCGATCGCCGGAGAGCGCGAGGCCGCCGCCCGCATCGCGCTCGAGGAGAGCGGCGTCGAGCGGGCCGCCGAGCAGCTCGACCTCGCCCGGCGCGACCTCGAACGCGCCGTCACCCTCACCCGGTCCGGCAACATCACCGACCGCGGCGTCGACGACCGCCGCCTCCTCGTCAGCCAGCGCCGGCAGGCGCTCGACCAGCGCCGCTACACGCTCGACGTGGAGAAGGCCCGGCGCGACCAGATGCTCGCCACCATCGCGCGGCTCGACTGGGCGGTGGAGCGCGCCGAGCGGGCGCTGGAGGACACCGCCCTCGTCGCCCCCTTCACCGGCATCGTACGGGCCGAGAACGCCGCCGTCGGCCGCCTCCTCGCCGCCAACGACGTGGCCGTGGAGCTGATCCGCGCCGATGCTCTCGACGTGCGCTTCACCCTCTCCGACCAGCGCTACGGCCGCCTGATGGCCGGCAGCTCGCTCATCGGCACGCCCGTCGCCGTCACCTGGCGCATCGGCGACGTGCCGATCTCCTACGAGGCGACCATCTCGCGCGTCGCCGCGGACATCGATTCGGCGACGGGCGGCGTCGACGTGTTCGCCCGCCTCACGCTGCCGGCGAGCGGCGTCGCTCCCCGGCCCGGTGCGTTCGTGGAGGTGCGCGTGCCGGGGCTCGCCCATCCGGGCACCGCGCGCATCCCCGCCGCCGCGCTTTACGGCGATCACGTCTTCCTCATCGCCGACGACAGCCGCCTCGTCCGCCGCGACGTGAGCCCGCTCGCCCTCGACGGCGGCACCATCATCGTCAAGGGTCCGCTGACGTCCGGCGACGTGGTGGTGACCACCCGCCTCGCCGAGGCCGGTGAAGGCATCAAGGTCCGCCGCGTGGTACTCGACGCACCGGACGTCGCGGCGGCGCCGGCGGCCCCCGAGGCGCCGGCCGTCACCCCGGCGGGCGCCTCGGAGCCCGTCCGCCGCCGCCGCAAGAGCGCCGAGCGCTCGTGATGCGGGGGGAGAGCCGCGTCGGCGGCGTCATCGCCCTCTTCGCCCGCCACCCCAATGCCGCCAACCTCCTGATGGCGCTGATGCTCGCGCTCGGCGTGTTCGCGCTGATGAACCTCACCACGCGCTTCTGGCCGCCGGCCGAGCTCTCCGAGGTGGAGGTGAATATCAGCTGGCCCGGCGCCAGCGCGGAGGACGTCAGCGCCAACATCATCGCCGCCGTCGAGCCCGCCGTGCGCTTCCTGTCCGATGTCGACCGCGTGCGCTCGATCGCGCGGGAAGGCTCCGCCCACACCTCGATCCGCTTCGAGGCGGGCACCGACATGCAGCGCGCCCTCGGCGACGTGGAGCAGGCGGTCGCCGCCATCACCACGCTGCCGGAGGAGAGCGAGACGCCGGTCATCAAGACCGACAGCCTGCGCGATCCCGTCGCCAAGATCGGCGTCTCCGGCCCGTTCTCGGAAGCCGCACTCCAGGTCTTCGCCCGACGCATCCGCGACGATCTGATGAGCCGAGGCCTCGACCGCGTCTCGCTCGGTGGGGTGCGCGACCGCGAGATCCTGGTCGACGCGCGCGAGCACGATCTCCTGCGCCTCGGCCTCACCACGTCCGACATCGCCGCCGCCATCCGCGCCAACACCGTGGATCGCCCGTCGGGCGTGCTCGACGGCGCCGTCGATCGCCAGATCCGCGTGCTCGCGGCCGGCGAGACCGCCGACGCCGTCGCCGCCATCACCTTGAAGTCGCTGCCGTCCGGCGAGCCGCTGCGGGTCGGCGACGTGGCCGACGTCACCGACGGCTTCGCCCGCGGCTCGGTCTCCGGCACGCGCGGCGGCAACCACGCCATCGAGATCACCGTGGAGCGCGCCCTGCAGGCGGACGCGCTCGCCGCCGACCGCATCGTGCGCACCTATCTCGACGAGGCGCGCGCGCGGCTGCCCGAAAGCCTCGACCTCAAGCTCTACGACGTGCGCACCGACCAGCTCTGGGAGCGCATCACCATCCTCATCACCAACGGCTGGCAGGGGCTCGCGATCGTGCTCCTGGTGCTCTTCCTGTTCCTCGACGCGCGCATCGCCTTCTGGGTCGCGCTCGGCATTCCGGTGGCCTTCGCCGGCACCCTCGCCGTGATGCTCGCCTCCGGGCAGACGATCAACATGATCTCCCTCTTCGCCCTCATCATGATGCTGGGGGTGATCGTGGACGACGCCATCGTGGTGGGCGAGCACGCCGACACGCTGGCCTCCCGCGGCGTCCCGCCGGACGAGGCGGCCACCCGCGGCGCCACGGAGATGCTGGTGCCGGTGCTCGCCTCCTCGCTCACCACCATCGCCGCCTTCGCGCCGCTGTTCCTGATGCGCGACGTCATCGGCCAGATGATGGCCGCCTTGCCGCTCGTCGGCATCGCCATCATCACGGCCTCGCTGATCGAGTGCTTCCTCGTGCTGCCCGGCCACCTCGCCCATGCCGGGCGGCCGAAGGGACCGCTCGCGGTGGGCCGCTTCCTGCGCCTCACCCTCCTCGCCGGTCTCGGCGCGACCTTCGTCGGCGCCCTCCTCAAGGGTGCGGCGCATCTCGCCCGCGGCGAAATGGCGCACATCGGCGACGCCGTCCTCGCCCTGCCACCGCTGCTTCTCGCGGTGATCGCCGTGATCGTCGGCCTCGCCCTCGCCGGCGTTGTGGAGCACCACATCGCCCACCGCCGCGGCGCTCTCGCGGTCTCGCCGCTCCGCCGCTTCCGCACCGCCTTCGACCGGCGCTTCGACGCCTTCCGCGACGGCGCCTTCTCCCGCCTCGTCGCCGCCACCTACGCCTTCCGCTACACCACCCTCGCCGCCGCCGTGGGCAGCGTCATGGTGGTGGTGTGGGGGCTCTATCTCGGTGGCGGCCACCTCGCCTTCGTGTTCTTCCCCTCGCCGGAAGCCGAGTTCATCAGCGCCCGCATCGAGTTTCACCCCGGGACGCCGCGCGATCGGGCGGTGGAGGGGGTCGCGGCCATCGAGGCCGCGCTCCGCCGCACCGAGAGGGCGCTCTCTCCCGACACGCCGCTGGTCGTCGACGCCTACGCCCTCGTCGGCCGCGCCGGACGGGAGCGCGGCGACAATCTCGCCACTCTCAACGTCCAGCTCACCGCCTCCGAGTTGCGCGAGGCCCGCACCCCCGACATCGTGCGCGCCTGGCGGCGCGAGATGCCGCGCCTCGCCGGCGTCCAGCGCGTCTCGATCGCCGAGCGACGCGGTGGGCCGCCCGGCCGCGACGTCGATCTGAAGCTCACCGGCACGAGCCCCGACGCCCTCAAGCGCGCCGCCGCCGACGTCATGGGCGTGCTGGAGACCATCCCCGGCGTCTCCGCCGTCACCGACGACCTGCCCTACGGCAAACCCGAGGTCGCGATCCGCCTCACGCGGCGGGGCGAGAGCCTCGGCTTCACGCTGGAGAGCGTCGGCCGGCAGATCCGTGGCGCCTTCGAGGGCGAGATCGCGCGCCGCCTCGCGATCGCCGAGGAGGAGGTGCCGGTGCGCGTGCGCCAGCGCAACGGCGGCGAGCCGGTGCCGCTCGACGATCTCTTCCTGCGCGCCCCCGGCGGCTCCTTCGTGCCGCTCACCGAGGTGGTGGCGCTCACCGAGCGGCACACCTTCTCGATCATCATCAGCCGCAACGGCGTGACCACCGTCGCCGTCCTCGCCGACGTCGATCCCGACGTCACCACGCCGGGCGCCGTCACCGAGCGGATCGCCGCCGACGTGCTGCCTGCGGTCGAAGCCCGCTACGGCGTGCGCGGCGAGTTTGCCGGCCGCGATCGCGAGCGCCGCCGCTCGTTCGAGGATCTGCGCCAGGGCGCCTACCTCGCGGCGGTGGTGATCTACCTCACCCTCGCCTTCGTCTTCGGCTGCTACTGGCGGCCGGTGGTGATCATGCTCATCATCCCGTTCGGCGCCGTAGGGGCGATCCTCGGCCACCTCCTTCTCGGGATGAACCTCACCATCGTGAGTCTCGCAGGCCTGCTCGGTCTCGCTGGCATCCTCGTCAACGATTCCATCATCCTGGTGCGCCGCTTCGACGAGCGCCTCGCCGACGGCGAGAGCTTCGCCGCGGCCGCGGTGGGCGCCAGCGCGGACCGGCTGCGCGCCGTGCTCCTCACCTCGCTCACCACCATCGGCGGCCTCGTCCCCCTCCTCTTCGAAACGGCGACGTCGGCGCAATTCCTCCTGCCGATGGCCGTCACCATCGTGTTCGGCCTGTCGCTCGCGACGATCCTCGTCCTCGTTCTCGTCCCGACGCTCCTCGGCGTCGGCCACGACGTCGGCCGGGCGGCGGCCGGCCTCATCGGGCGACGAGCGCCACGCGGCGGCGACGCCCCGGTCGAGGGGGCATGACGATCTCCCTTGTCATTGGTCCACCGTGTTCTGGTACTGTGTCGGCTGGCCCGAAGCTGGATCGTTTACATTCAGATGTCCCGCCCCACCTACAGGACCATGCAGAAGACCACGTCAGCGGGCGGTGCGCACAACTCTTTGAGGGAAGGTTCGTCCGAGCCGCCGCGGCGGGCCGGCAAGCCCGCGTCGGCGGAGCCCAAGAGTAATCACAGTGCCGATCTCGGCATATATTCTCTGCTGAACCGTTTTCTTGGGAATAACTATCGGCTGAAGGTCCTCACCATCGCGTTCTTCGGGACGCAGATCCCGCTGGCGGTGGTGCTCGTCTACTTCGCCGTGACCGTCGCGCCGGACTGGCAGGCGCGGCTCGCGCTTCTCGGGGTGGTGCTGTTCGCGACGGTGCTCGCGACCGGGCTCACCATGTGGCTCCTCAGCGGCCTGATCCGGCCGGTCCTCAAGACCTCGGGCGCGCTGCAGGCCTACCGCTCCGCCCGTACCATCACGCCGCTCCCGGGCGGCTATCGCGACGCCGCCGGCACGCTGATGCAGGACACGCACGAAACGCTGCTCCAGCTCGAGCGCATCCGCGACCGCATCGAGACCATCGACGACACGACGGGCCTGCCCAATCGGGCCCGCATCGTCGCCACCCTCAACGAAATGATCGCCCAGGAAGAGCCGTTCCATCTCGCGGTGATCCGCCTCGCCAACGCCGGACGGATCACCGACGCCGTCGACAAGGACGCCCGCGAGCAGGCGATCCGCGCCATCGCCCGCCGCCTCGGGGCGACGTTGCCGGAGAACATCACCCTCGGGCGGATCGACGTCGACACCTTCGTCGCCGTCACCCTCGACACCGTGGTGCACAACTGCACCTCCACCATCGGCGCGGCGCTGCCCCAGTGCACCCGCACGCTGGCTGCCGGCGGCATCGCCGTGAAGCCCGCCCTCACGGTGGGCATCGCCGCCTTCCCCGACGACGGCAGCGACGCGGAGACACTGCTCGAGACCGCGACCGCCGCCGGGGCGACCAGTCTGACCACGCCCGTCGTCGCGCAGACGCCCGGTGTCCGCCGCGCCCTCCTCGACCGCCGCCGCCTCGAGGACCGGCTGCAGGACGCGCTGGAGCAGAAGGAATTCTGCCTGTTCTATCAGCCCGTCGTCGACCTCGCCGCGAACCGGATCCGCGCCGCCGAAGCCCTCCTGCGCTGGCGTACCGACGGGGGGCGCATCCACCTGCCGGAGGCCTTCATTCCAGTGGCGGAGGCGAGCGGGCTGATGGAGCCGATCGCCTGGTGGGTGCTCAACGAGGCGTGCCGCCAGATGGTGAGCTGGGCGGACGAGGGGCGGGGTCCCGAGCGCCTCGCCGTCAACCTGTCGATGGAGCAGTTCCTCGACCCCAACCTCACCAACCGCATCGTCGACACGCTGTCGGCCCACGATCTCAGCCCCGTGCAGCTCCAGGTGGAGGTGACGGAGTTCGCCGCCACCGACGATCACGAATATACGCGCAGGGTGTTCGGCCAGCTTCGGGAGGCCGGCATCGGCGTGACGCTCGACAATTTCGGCCGCGCCTTTGCCGGCATCGGCCAGCTTCACGCCCTCCCCTTCGACACGCTGAAGATCGACCGGAGCTTCATCCAGGGGGTGCATCGGCGCCCGTCGGCGCAGGCGGTCTGCGCCGCGCTGGTCTCGCTCACCGGCGGGCTGGGGCGCGATCTCGTCGCCGAGGGCGTCGAGCTGCTCGACGAGGTGCGCTATCTGGAAGGCATCGGCCTGCGCCTTTTCCAAGGCTACTATTTCGGCCGACCGGCGCCGCCGGAAGTCTACACCACGGCGATCGATGCTCAGGCGCCGCCGGCCGGGGTGATCGACCAGCACCCCTGAGCCGTCGCGGCGCCGGGTGTCGCCGGATCAGATGTCGGAGCCGCCGTTTTCCTTGGCGTACCGGTCGCGCTGCTCCTTCATCTTCTCGAGATGAGGGTGGATCTCGAGGGCGTGGTCCATCACCACCACCGCCTCGTCCTTGCGGTCGAGGGCGGCGAGGATCATCGCCATGCCGGCGAGGGCGCCCCAGTGGCGCGGTTCCCGCTTCAGCACCTGCTCGATGTCGGCCATCGACCGGCCGTAGTCGCCCACCAGGAAATAGACCGTGGCCCGTCGGTTCCAACCCTCGGCGTAGTCCGGCTGTAGCCGCACCACCCCGTCGAGAAGGTCGAGCGCCATCGGCAGGTCCTTCGCCTGCATGGCCTTCGCCGCACGGACCATCAGAAGGTCGACGGTGTCGCTGCCGGACTGCGTCATCCGCCGCATGATGTGGCGGGCGATCCTGTCGGCCCGGCGCTTGTTCGTGGCCTTGGCGAGACGCCCGAACATCAGGTCGAGCCGCGCCTTGCGCCGCTCGGCTTCGGTGCCGCTGTTGGCCCTGTCGCCCTTCTGGGCGAGCGCCGTCCCCGCCGACGGTGTCGGGATGGACACGACGTCCTCAGCGCTCGCCGGACCGGCGAGCGCCACGATCACGAAGAGAAATGCGAGGTGTTTCATGCCCCCATGATGGGGCCGCAACGCCGGGCCGTCAAAAGGTCCGGCTGTCGCAAGTGCGTGATCAGCCGCGCTTTGGCGCGCGGCCGCAAGCTCCGCTCAACCCTGACGGGCCTTGTAGCGCGGAGCCTTCTTGTTGATGATGTAAATTCGCCCGCGACGACGCACGAGCTTGTTGTTCCGATCGCGCTTCATCAGCGCCTTGAGCGAGTTCTTGATCTTCATGGGAAGCCCCGGGTCGCGCACAAACGAAAGACGGCGCGGGGACCCCGCGCCGTGACCGGCCTTACTTAGAGATTGGGCGGCTACCCTGTCAAGCGTTGGCGGCGATCTTCATCGGCTCGCCCTTCTCGTCGCGCAGCGGCAGCTCGACTTCGACCTCCAACATCGACACCTCGTTGTTGCGGTCCATCGACACGTTCACCTTGTCGCGCTCGACGGGCATGTGCTTCGCGATCACCGCCAGGATCTCCTCGCGCAGCGTCACGATCAGATCGGACGAGCCGATCTGCGCCCGCTCGTGCGCGAGGATGATCTGGAGGCGCTCGCGCGCGACGGGGGCGGTGGTCTTTTTCCGGAAGAGGTCGAATACATTCATGCTGCCTTCCTCGCGAAGATCTTGCCGAACAGACCGCGCCGGTCGGTGGGGATCTCGACCGGCAAGGCCTCGCCCATCAGGCGACGCGCGGCATCGGTGTAGGCTTTCGCGGCGATCGACGCCGGCGAGCCCAGGGTCACGGGCATGCCGAGGTTGGAGGCCTTCAGCACGTCCTGGCTCTCCGGCACCACCGCGAGCAGCGGGATGGAGAGGATTTCCAGCACGTCGTCGACCTTCAGCATCTCGCCGCGGTCGGCCCGCACCGGGTCGTAGCGGGTGAGGAGGAGGAATTTCTCCACCCGCTCGTCGTTCTCCGCCTTCATCGTCTTGGAATCGAGAAGACCGATGATGCGGTCGGAGTCGCGCACCGAGGACACTTCGGGGTTGGTCGTCACGATGGCGACGTCGGCATGGCGCATCGCCATCGTCGCGCCCCGCTCGATGCCCGCCGGGCTGTCGCACAGGATGTAGTCGAACTTCTCGCGCATCTCGGTGATGACGGTCTCGACGCCCTCTTCCGTCAGCGCGTCCTTGTCGCGCGTCTGGGAGGCCGGCAGCAGATGCAGCGTATCGACGCGCTTGTCGCGGATCAGCGCCTGGGACAGCTTGGCGTCGCCGTTGATCACATTGATCAGGTCGAACACCACGCGGCGCTCGGCGCCCATCACGAGGTCGAGGTTCCGAAGGCCCACGTCGAAGTCGACGATGGCCACGTTCTTGCCGGTCTTGGCCAGCGCAGCACCCAGGGCGGCGGTCGACGTCGTCTTGCCGACGCCCCCCTTGCCGGAGGTGACAACGAGGACTTTCGCCATCCTATTAACCCTTTCCATTCAAGGCGGCCATCTTGAGGGCGTCGCCGTCGAGCCAGGCATGGACCGCGCGGCCGATGCAGGCCCGCTCGAGGTCTTCTGCTGTCTTGTAGAGTCCGTTGATCGCGACGAGCTCGGCGTGCAGCGCCTGGGCGAAGATCCGCGCCTTGCGGTTCCCCTTCGACCCGGCGATGGCGCGGCCGCGGAGCGCGCCGTAGACGTGAATCGACCCCGCCGCGATCACCTCCGAGCCGGACGCCACCGAGCCGATCACCGTCACGTCGCCGTTGAGGTGCACGATCGACTGCCCCGAGCGCACCGGCTCGTCGATGATCAGCGTCTCGCCTTCCGGCTCGTCGATCGCCTTCTCCACCGCCGCGAGGGCGGCCTCGGTGACGGCGTCCGGGGTCGGCGCGCCGGCCGGTTCGGAGGCGGCCGCCGGGGCGGACGCCGCCTTGTCCTTCACCTTCACCTCCTCCACCGCGTCGGCGAGGTTGGCGAGGCCGGCGATCTCCTTGCCGCCCGTGAGGATCGGCGGCAAGCCGCGCGCGTCGGCGCCGAGCTCGCCCGGCGTCCGCCCGTCGAGGCCCATGATGATGATGTGTCGGCGCCGCAGCTCCGTCACCATGTGCACGAGGTCGGGTCGCGAGGCCGGCATGTGGGAGATGTCCACCACCACCGGACGGCCGGCAAAGAAGCCGGGGCTACGCTTGGCGAAGGAATCGAAGTCCTCCAACCACTCCGCGATCGGCGGCTGCGGCGACAGGACGAACGCCATGAACGAGCGGCCTGTAAACCGGATGGATCGCTGTGGTGGAGTTGTTTCTTGCACGGGGGTAAATCCGGTTCCGCGTTTCGGTCAGTGAATGCGAACGCGGTAAAGGATCGGTTAACGAGTGATTCGTTGCACCCCCTGCGGGCAGCGATCCACAGCTCTCGCGTCTAGGAAGAGGACGCGGGCCGTTCAGCGCTCCTCGTCGGTGTCCGGCTCGGCGCTGCCGTCCTCCTCCACCACCGGAATGGCGTACTGGCCGCCGAGCCAGCGGTGGAGGTCGACGTCGGCGCAGCGCTTGGAGCAGAAAGGCCGCGTCGCATGCTGGGCCGGTTTGCCGCAGATGGGACACTTGCGGCCCTTGGTGCGGACGGGCTCGGGGTGGCTCATGCGCCGAGGAGCTCCGCCTTGGCGGAGCCGTTCGCCGCGTCCGGCCGCTGATAGCCGAGGCCGGTGAGGAGCTGATGCGTCTCGTAGAGCGGCAGCCCCACCACCGCCGAGTAGGACCCCACGATCTGCGTCACGAACGCGCCGGCGCGGCCCTGGATGGCGTAGCCGCCGGCCTTGCCGTTCCACTCCGTCGACGCGAGATAGTCGCGGATCTCGTCGCCGGAGAGGCGCTTGAACTTCACCCGCGTTTCGACGAGGCGCTCGCGCGTCTTGCCGCGCGGGCCCATCACCACCACCGCCGTCGCCACGCGATGGCCGCGGCCGGAGAGGGCGCGCAGGCACGCTTCCGCCTCTTCGAAGGATTCGGCCTTGGGCAGGATCCGCCGCCCGAGCATCACCACCGTGTCGGCGGCGAGGATGAAGGTGTTCTGCTTGTCGAGCACGCCCCGCGCGCGCTCCCATGCCACCTCGGCCTTGCCGCGCGCGAGGCGCTGGGCCGTGGCGTGTGGCCGCTCCTTCTTGAGCGGCGTCTCGTCGACGTCGGACGGCGACAGATGGTCGGGCACATAGCCGATCTGCTCGAGCAGCTGCAGCCGCCGGGGGGACCCGGACGCCAGGACGAGAACCGAAGACCCGCGCGATTGCGCCATCGGCCTACTTGTAGCGGTAGGTGATGCGACCTTTGGTGAGGTCGTAGGGCGTCATCTCCACCAGCACCTTGTCGCCGGCGAGCACGCGAATGCGGTTCTTGCGCATCCGCCCCGCGGTGTGGGCGATGATCTCGTGGTCGTTCTCAAGCTTCACGCGGAACGTGGCATTGGGCAGGAGTTCCGTCACCTGCCCGGGGAATTCCAGGACTTCTTCTTTCGCCATGGGCGCCTTTTGATCTGTTGCACATCCGGCCTCGGGTTTCCCTTCCGCCATCCGTTAAAGTGGTCATGTATGGCAAACGGTTCCAGGGCCCGATTGTCAACGGGCGAACCGCTCCCGGACCTGCTTGTCGAGGGCATCGCGGCAAGCGCGGTAGCTCTCAAGAATCTGCGCTCGCGATCCGTGCGTAACCGACGGATCGAGCGTTGGCCAGTATTCCACATCGAACGACTGTGTCCGCGCAAGCTCCAAGACGTGGTGGTGTGCCTCGGGAGCCAGGGTCACGATCAGATCGAACGAGGTGTCGGCCAGCTCGTCAAGGGTTCGCGGCGTGCGGTGCGAGATGTCGATCCCGCTCTCGGCGAGCACCGCGACGGCGAAGGGATCCGGCTCGCCGTGCTCCACCCCGGCGGACCGCACGTAGACGTGAGGGGCGACGTGGCGGGCGATGGCCGCCGCCATCGGCGAGCGGATCGCGTTGTGCCGGCAGACGAAGAGAACCGACGACGGCGTCTCGATCACCCCCTCATCCCTTGAAGTGCAGGGCGCAAATCAGCGTGAACAGCCGCCGCGCGGTGTCGTGGTCGACGGCGATCTTGCCCTCGAGCCGCTCCATCAGGATCCGTGAGCCTTCATCGTGCACGCCGCGTCGGCCCATGTCGATCGCTTCGATCTGGGCCGGCGCCGCCTGACGGATCGCGGTGAAATAGCTTTCGCAGATCAGGAAGTAGTCCTTCACCACCTTGCGCAGCGGCGACAGCGACAGAATGTGCGCCACGATCCGCTCACCCGCCTCGTCGGCAACGTCGAGCACCAGGCGGTTCTCGCGGATCGACAGCATCAGCCGATAGGGCCCCTTCGGCCCGCCCACCGGCTGAAAGCGGTTCTCCTCCAAGAGGTCGTACACCGCGACCGCCCGCTCGTGCTCCACGTCGGGGTTGCCGCGCTCGATCGACGCCTCGTCGAGCGTGATCGCAATCAGCCGATCGTCGCCCGGGGTTCCCGTATCGTCCCCCATCGCCGCCTCATCGGCCGATGCGCTTGGCGATCGACAGGCGGTGCGCGTCGAGCCCTTCCGCGGCGGCGAGCGCCATGGCGGGGCCGGCGAGCGCGTCGAGGGCGCCGCGGTCGATGCCGAGCAGGGTGGTGCGCTTCATGAAGTCGAGCGTCGACAGGCCCGAGGAGAAGCGCGCCGAGCGGCTCGTCGGCAGAACGTGGTTCGGGCCGGCCACATAGTCGCCGATCGCCTCCGGCGTCATGGTGCCGAGGAAGATGGCGCCGGCGTGGGTGATCTTGCCCGCCAGCGTCTCCGGATCGGCCACCGCGAGCTCTAGATGCTCCGGCGCGATGCGATCGACGAGCGCCACCGCCTCCTGGAGGGCTCCCACCAGGATGATCGCGCCGTTGTCGCGCCAGCTCGCCGCCGCCACCTCGCGCCGCGGCAGCGTCTCGAGCTGCGCCTCGACCGCGGCGGCGACCGCATCGGCGAAGCCCGCATCGTCGGTGATGAGGACGGACTGGGCCGCCTCGTCGTGCTCGGCCTGGGCGAGCAGGTCCGCCGCCGTCACGTCGGGATCGGCGGTACGATCGGCCACCACGACCACCTCCGACGGGCCGGCGACCATGTCGATGCCGACGCTGCCGAACACCTGCCGCTTGGCCGCCGCCACGTAGGCGTTGCCGGGCCCCACGATCTTGTCGACGGGGCGGATCGTCTCCGTCCCGAAGGCGAGGGCGGCCACCGCCTGCGCCCCGCCCACGCGGTAGATCTCGTCCACCCCGGCGAGCTCGGCCGCGGCGAGCACGATCGGGGGGAGCACGCCGTCGGGCGCCGGCACCACCATCACCAGCCGCCCCACGCCGGCGACCTTAGCCGGCACGGCGTTCATCAATAGCGAGCTCGGATAGGCCGCCCGTCCACCGGGCACGTAGAGCCCCACGGAGGACAGCGGCGTCCACCGCCAGCCGAGCGTCGCCCCACTCGCGTCGGTGAAGCGCTCGTCCCGCGGCATCTGGCGCTCGTGAAAGGCGGCGATGCGGCGCGCCGCGAAGGCCAGCGCATCGAGCGCCTCGTCGCTCACCGCGCCGCGGGCGGCGGCGATCTCTTCGGCGCTCACCCGGACCGGCATCGTCGAAAGATCGAGCCGATCGAAGCGCTTGGTGTAGTCGGCGAGGGCGGCGTCGCCGGTCGCCTTCACCGCGGCGATGATCTCGGCCACGGCCGCCGTCACGTCCTCCGACAGCTCGCGCTGGATAGCGAGGAGGGCGGCGAAGTCGTCCGCGAAGGTGGCGCTGCGTGTGTCGAGGCGGCGCATCAGGCCTTCTCCCGTCCGAGCCGATGATTGGGACGCATCGAGGCGCTCCACGTCGCCCCGAGATCGGTGAGCTGGGCCTCGATGCACTCCACCTCGAGCTGCAGCACGGCATCGCCCGAGCACACGATGCTGACGACGCCCGCCGGCGTATTGGTCTCCTCGAACACCACGGCGAGCAGCGACAGCACCACGTCGCGATCCCCCTTCACGAGACCCGCCGAGCGGGCGCGGGTCACCCGGTCGAAGTGCAGCACCGAGCGGCGGCGCTGGTCGTCCTGGCGCCGGGTGCGGCGGCCGACGCTGCGCTCCCAGGCGAAGCGGTTCATCGGCATGGTGAACTGGCCGGCGCGGGGCGACCATTTGATGTCCCCGACCTTCACCACAGCGTCCTGCACGTGCGCGGAGAGGACGCCGAGGTCCTCCTCGTCGAGCGCAAAGAGCTTCAGGGGGCGAATAGTCGACATGGGCAACGGGTCCGGCGCGAGGCAATGCCCGCCCTATAGCGGGCTTCGGTCGAGACCGCGAGGGGGCAGCCGCGCTTTCGCGGATCCGCTGCTCGGGCGGTCAGGCGGAAACGCGCTCGATCTGCGCGCCGCAGCGGGACAATTTCTGCTCCAGCCGCTCGAAGCCGCGATCGAGATGATAGATGCGGCTGACCTCCGTCTCGCCCTCCGCGGCGAGGCCCGCGATCACCAGGGAGACCGATGCGCGCAGGTCCGTCGCCATCACCGGCGCGCCCTTCAGCGCCTTGACGCCCTCGATGGTGGCGGTCTGGCCGTTGAGGGAGATGTTGGCGCCGAGCCGCACCAGCTCCTGCACGTGCATGAAGCGGTTCTCGAAGATGGTCTCGGTCACGTGGCTCGTTCCCTTGCCCGCCGTCATCAGCGCCATGAACTGGGCCTGCAGGTCGGTGGGGAAGCCGGGATAGGGCGCCGTCTCGGCGTCGACGGCGTAGATGCCGTGGCCGTTGCGGCGCACGCGGATACCGCGGTTGGTCACGCTGATCTCGGCGCCGGCGTGCTGCATCAATTCCAACGGCCGCTCCAGATGGGCGGCCGACGCCCCCTCGAGCGTCACGTCCCCGCCGGCCATTGCCGCCGCGAGCGCATAGGTGCCGGTCTCGATCCGGTCGGGCAGCACCTGGTGGCGCGCACCGCGCAGCCGCGGCACACCCTCGACGAGAATGGTGGAGGTGCCGTGCCCCTCGATCTTCGCGCCCATGGCGATGAGGCATTCGGCGAGGTCGACGATCTCCGGCTCGCGGGCGGCGTTCTCGATCACCGTCTCGCCGCGGGCGAGGGTGGCGGCCATCAAGATGGTGTGCGTCGCCCCCACGGAGACGCGCGGGAAGCGGACGCGATTGCCGATCAGCCCGGCCCGCGCGTTCGCCACCACGTAGCCGCGGTCGATGTCGATCTCGGCGCCGAGCGCCTTGAGGCCGTCGATGAAGAAGTCTACGGGCCGCGTGCCGATGGCGCAGCCGCCCGGCAGTGACACCCGCGCCTCGCCCATCCGGGCGACGAGCGGGCCGATCACCCAGAAGCTCGCCCGCATGGTGGAGACGAGGTCGTAGGGGGCGGTGGTGTCGACGATGTTGTTGGCCGTCATCGCCACGGTCTGGCCGGCGAGGAGGTCCTGGCCGGAGCGCTTGCCCTGGAACGAGGTGTCGACGCCGTGGTTGGCGAGGATGTGGAAGAGCTTCTGCACATCGGCGAGGCGCGGCACGTTGTCGAGCGTCAGCGTCTCGTCCGTGAGGAGGGAGGCGATCATCAAGGGCAGCGCGGCATTCTTCGCGCCCGAGATGGGGATCGAGCCTTCGAGCGGCACACCACCGAGAATCCGGATGCGGTCCATCATGTACCCCTACACGCCACTACGCACGAAACGATACATCGCTTCGTCAACATTCCGTCGCTATCGGAGCGGCTGGTTCCTTTCAATTCGAGAGAATGGACCGCCGAGGTCGGTTCGCGCGGAACGCGTCGGGGTGCGGCATTTGCGTCACATGGCGTCGACCCGAACGCTTCCCTCGACCGGCGCAGGCCACTAGGCTCGCGGCAAGAGCCGGAATGGCCCCGCCCGAAAGGACGCTCCCCGTGAAGACGATCGCCCCCCTCGCCCTCCTCCTCGCGCTCACCGGCGCACCGGTCGCCGCGCTGGCGCAGAACGCCGCCGCCGAGCAGGTCGCCTTCCTGCCCGGGGAGACCCAGACCACCATCACCGGCGAGCTGACGGGCAAGGACACCAAGGACTACGTGTTCAAGGCCACCGCCGACCAGACGATGTCGGCCGAGCTGACCGGCCCGTCGAGCCTTTATTTCAACGTCCTGCCGCCGAGCTCGCAGACCGCGATCTTCAACGGCAGCGTAGACGGCTCCACCTTCATCGGCACGCTACCGTCCGACGGCGACTATACGATCCGCCTCTACCAGATGGGTGCGGCCGCAGAGGATGCGAACGTCGCCGACTATTCACTGACGGTGTCGATCGTGGGGGCCGGCGAGCCCGCCGCCTCGCCCAAGCCGGAATAGTCCCGGCCCGCGCCACTCGTCCCCGCCACGCCGAGGATCAGACGCGGGTGACGAAGCCGTCGATCACCCGCTTCCGCCCCGCCTTGTCAAAGTCCACGGTGAGCTTGTTGCCCTCGACCTGGGCGACGTCGCCGTTGCCGAACTTCTGGTGGAACACGCGGTCGCCCACCGCATAGGCGGAGGGCTTCTCGGTCACTGTCTTCGCGACCAGCTCGCCGTCGATGGTGGTCGGCACATGGCGGCGATGGCGCGGCACGTCCTCCCGCCGCCGCTGCGCCCGCGCCCAGCCGGGGGTGTGGTAGGACGAGGAGAAGGTCTCCACCTCGTCGAAGCGGCTTCGGCCGTAGCTGCCGATGCCGCCATAGCCGGCCTCCTCGCGCACCATCACGTGCCCCTCGGGCAGCTCGTCGACGAAGCGCGACGGCGCCGAGCTCTGCCACATGCCGTGGATGCGCCGATTGAGGGCGAACCACACGAAGGCGAGCTTGCGCGCCCGCGTCAGCCCGACATAGGCGAGCCGCCGCTCCTCCTCGAGCCCGGCCTGGCCGTTCTCGTCGAGCGCCCGCACGGAAGGGAACAGCCCCTCTTCCCACCCGGGCAGGAACACCACGTCGAACTCGAGCCCCTTCGCGGCGTGCAGCGTCATCAACGTCACCGCCTCGCCGCCGGCTTCGCCCTGCGCATCGGTGACGAGCGACACGTGCTCCAGGAAAGCCGGCAGGGAATCGAACTCCTCCATGGAGCGGATGAGCTCCTTGAGGTTCTCGAGCCGCCCCGGCGCGTCGGCCGAGCGGTCGGCCTTCAGCATGTCGGTGTAGCCCGACTCCTCCAGCACGATCTCGGCGAGCTCGGTGTGGCTCATCGTGTCGAGCTGGGAGCGCCACCGCTCCAGGCTCGCGACGAGGCCGGCGAGCCCGGTGCGCGCCTTGCCCTTCACCTCGTCCGTCGACAGGAGGTCGGTGGCGGCGGCGATCATCGGGATGCCCTCCGCCCGCGCCGCCTCGCTGACCAGCCGCACCGACACCTGACCGATGCCCCGCGCCGGCACGTTGATGATGCGCTCGAAGGCGAGGTCGTAGGCCGGCTGCGTCACGCAGCGGAAATAGGCGAGGGCGTCGCGGATCTCCTTGCGTTCGTAGAAGCGCGGGCCGCCGATCACGCGATAGGGCGTGCCGGTCGTCACGAAGCGGTCCTCGAAGGCGCGCATCTGGGCGGTGGTCCGCACCAGGATCGCCATCTCGTCGAGGCTCGCCCCCTTCTTCTGGAGGCTCTCCACCTCCTCGTTGATCGCGCGCGCCTCCTCCTCCGAGTCCCACGAGGAGGCGACCGTCACCGGCACCTCGTCCGGATCGGTGAAGTCGGTGAAGAGCTCCTTGCCGAGCCGACCCTCGTTGTGGGCAATGAGATGGGAGGCCGCCGCCAGAATGTGGCTGGTGGAGCGGTAGTTGCGCTCCAGCCGCACGACGGTGGCGCCCGGAAAGTCGGTCTCGAAGCGCAGGATGTTGTCGACCTCCGCCCCGCGCCAGCCGTAGATCGACTGATCGTCGTCGCCCACCACGCAGAGATTGCGGTTGCCCTGCGCGAGAAGGCGCAGCCACAGATATTGGGCGACGTTGGTGTCCTGATACTCGTCGACCAGCATGTAGCGGAAGCGGCTCTGATAGTCGGCGAGAATGTCCGGATTGGCGCGGAACAGGCGGATGGGCTCCAACAGGAGATCGCCGAAATCCGCCGCGTTCAGCGCCTTCAGCCGGTCGCGATAGAGCTTGTAGAGGCCGACGCCCTTGCCGTTGGCGAAATAGTCGCCCTCCGACTTCGGCACCTCCTCCGGGGTGAGGCCGCGATTCTTCCAGGCGTCGATCATCCCGAGCATCTGGCGAGCCGGCCAGCGCTTCTCGTCGATATTCTCGGCCTGCAGGACCTGCTTGGCGAGACGGATCTGGTCGTCGGTGTCGAGGATGGTGAAGTCGGGCGAGAGGTTCACCATCTCGGCGTGGCGGCGCAGGATGCGGGTGCCGATGGCGTGGAAGGTGCCGAGCCAGGGCATGCCCTCCGACTGCCCGCCGATCACCGCGGCGACGCGCTCCTTCATCTCCCGGGCGGCCTTGTTGGTGAAGGTCACCGCCAGGATCTGCGACGGCCGCGCCTTGCCGAGGGACAGGATGTGGGCGATGCGCGTCGTCAGCACCCGCGTCTTGCCGGTGCCGGCGCCGGCGAGCACCAGCACGGGCCCGTCGATCGCCTCCACGGCGCGCCGCTGCTCCGGGTTGAGGCTCTCCAGATAGGACGGCGTCGGCCGGGAGACGCGCGCCGCACGCTCCGAGATCGACATCGCCCTGGAGCCTTGCTCCTGTGCGCTCAGCCGCGCCACCTCACTCATGATACCTCGCCGATTCGGCCCGTTAGCAGATTAGAACAGAAGTGCAACCGATGCGAGGCGAAGTCCAGAGGTGTGGACAAGTGCCGCGCGATCGCCGGCGCGCGCGGCGACCCTCAGCGCTCGCCGTCCCGCCGCCGGAGCCGCGGCAGGTGGAGCTGCAGCACGTAGATCAGCAGCGCCGTCGACCAGCCGAACATCATGATGCCGCTGCCCGCCGTCATCGGGCTCATGAGGCGGGCCGGCGTCGTGTGCACCACGTCGCCGTAGCCGAGCGTCGTGTAGTTGACGAAGGCGGAGTAGAACGCGTCCTCCGCCTGCTCGACGAGCCCCAGATGCAGATAGACGGCGGCCCAGATCCCCACCTCGACGACGTGCGCGTTCAACAGGATGAAGTTGACCACCACCAGGCTGATCACGAGGTGGGCGGTGTGGTTGTTCCGGATCACCCGCTCGAAATAGGGAAAGAGCACGATCAGAAGGAGGGTCGCCGCGAGGTGGATGAGGGTGACGGCGACGTTCACCGTCACCCCGGTCAGGATTTCTTTGAGCACTGGACGATCCGACGGCACGACTTCGGCGCCCGCGTCCCCCGCAGGCGCTCCGAGCGCCGCTTGTAGCCCGGCGGGGCGGCGCTGTCCCTCCCGTCCCGACGGCCGCGGGTCTTTGCCTCACGGGCGCGGTTGGGGCACCCTCGGCCCGACGCTCACGGGAGCATACCGATGAACGATGGCCGCGCGGCGCTCTTGCTGCTGCCGCTTCTCGCGACGCCCGTCGCCGCCCAAGAGGTGGGCGTGGGCGACTATGCCTGCGAGGCCGACCGCGCCGTCGCCATCCGGCACGAGGCCGACGGCACGCCCGTCACCGGTGCGATCGCCCCGGTCGCGCCCCGCTTCACCCTCGTCGTCGCGCCGACCGACGAGACCGACGACCCGATGATGTCGTGCATGGCGATCGCCGGCTTCGACAGCGACGCCGTGCAGGACTTCTGCCGGGAGACCGACGCCACGATCTATCGGGCGGTGCTGAAGGGTCGCGACGAGCCCTCCTTCAACGAGCTGTTCGCCTGGGACCGGCGCATCGCGACGGGGGCGCCCGTCTATTTTCAGAACGGGCCCGCCTCCTTCCTGCACCTCTTCGCGGGGCGGGGCTTCTTCAAATACACCCTGTCCTACGGCGAGCCGAAGATCCTGACCGACGGCTTCACGTTCGACTATGTCACCGAGCAGGGCCGCTGCCGGCGGGCGGACTGAGCCCCTCAGCCCAGCGCCTGGCGCGCCGAGACGTGGAGCAGGGCGTGCCGGCGCGCCAAGGCCTCCACGTCGCTCATGTAGCCGCCGCCGAGCACGCCGGCGATCGGCAGCCCGCGCCGCCGCATCGCGGCCAGCACCCGCCGGTCGCGCTCGGCGATACCCCAGTCGGACAGCGACAGACGACCCAGCCGATCGTCGCGGTGGGGGTCCACCCCGGCGTTGTAGAAGACGATGTCGGCGGCGAACTCCTCCGCCCGCTCCAACGCCTCGTCGAGCACGGCGAGGTAGTCGTCGTCCTCCATCCCGTCGGCGAGGGCGAGGTCGAGCGTCGACGTCGCCTTGCGTACCGGATAGTTGGCCGCCGCATGGAGCGATATGGTGGCGACGGAGGGGTCGTCCGCGAAGATGCGCGCGGTGCCGTCGCCCTGATGGACGTCGCAGTCGAACACCAAGGCGCGGTGGATCAGCCCGTCGGCCTGCAGCACGCGGATCGCCACCGCGACGTCGTTGAACACGCAGAAGCCCGCGCCGTGCTCGGCCCGCGCGTGATGGCTGCCGCCGGCCGTGTTGCAGGCGATGCCGTGCTCCATCGCAAGGCGGGCCGTCAGCGTGGTGCCGGCGCAGGCGGTGCGCGAGCGCAACCCCACCCGCTCGTTCATGGGCAAGCCGATCTCGCGCTCGATCGGTCGCGGCACGCTACCGGCGAGGACCTGATCGACATAGGCGCGGTCGTGCGCGAGGGCGATCCACTCCGCCGGCGCCGGAGCGGGGGTGTGGAAGGGCGCGAAGCCGAGATCGGACAGGACCGCGGCGATGGCGGCGAACTTGCCCATGGGAAAGCGGTGCCCGTCGGGCAGCGGCGCGTGATAGTAGGGATTGTGAACGACCGGGAGCACCGTCCCTCCGAAGCGGCTCGTGATCCGCGATAGGTTGCCCCATGCGCCGCGCCGGGCAACCCCGGCGTCCCCTCAAAACCCGGCGAGGCGCGGGTCGGCCGCGAAGGTGCCGGCCGGAAAGTCGATCCCGACGCGCGGATGCTCGCAGACCGCCTGCGCCGTGCCCGGGCCGACGCGAATGCGCCAGCTCTGCCGCTTGACCGGCGCGCGCGCCCGGAAGGCGGTGGGCGACAGCACCGCGAGATTGGCGCCGCCCGCCGGATCGCGCACCGAGAGGTAGCGGATGATCTCCACCCCCGCCGGCCGCGCCGCGTCGGCGAGCGCCTGGCAGGCGCCGTAGTCGACGGGATCCGTCCACCGCGGCGCCTCCCGCGCGAAGGGGGGCATCGCGAGGTCGATCGCCCGATCCGTGCCGAGACGGGCGGCGAAGGCGGTGTATTCGGCCGCGCCCGTCGGCATCGGCGTGTCGGGCGACTCGGCATAGAAGAGGAGGCGGTAGAACACCATTTCGGCGACGGCCGCCTCGACCGTCTCCGCCGCATAGAACACGCCGTCGGTCCACCCCGCCCGCCGAAAGCGCGAGCCGTGCGGATAGGGCGCGTAGCGGAAGGGAGCGGCGAGCAGATAGTCGAGCCCACGGCACGCCTCGGGAAGCGGCGGCTTGGTCTCTTCCAGAATGTCTTCGAGCAGCGTCTGCTCGGCCACCGTGTCGACGAGGTCCAGGGTCGACACCCTGTGCTGTGCCTCCACCAGGCGCCAGCCCTCGCCCTTGTACGGTCGCGCCTCAGACGAGAGCGCGTCGGGCGTCCAGATAGGCGATGACATGGGTGAGCCCCGGGATCGTCACGATGAGATCGACGGGGCGTCCGCCGAGCGCGGTGTTCTGCCGCGTCATCCACGCCCGCGCGGTTCGGGTGTCGCCGCCGGTGATGGCGTCGAGCGAGCGGAACAGGCGCACCAGCAGCGCCGCGAGCTCGAACGGCTTGCCCGTCTCCTCGAGCACATAGTCGCCCCGCTTCATCCGCGAGGCGGTGGGCTCGCTCACCCCGATCACGGCCGCCAGCGTGCGTGCGGTCAACCCGAGCCGCTCGCCCGCCCGCAACACCGCCTTCGTCAGCACGGTCCCCTTGTCGAGCGCACCGGAGGGCCGCGACCCCGGCGCCAGCATCCGTTCCGGCATAGGCCTCTCCTCTTTCTAAGGAAAGATATAGTTCAAGATATTGTCTTTGGAAAGGGCTGATCGGTACGTGTGCCGAAGGTTCGCGTGCGCATGGCGGGGAGCGACAGCGCCAGCGTCAGCCCGCGCGCACCGAGGAAGACCAACAGCGCCAGCCACAGCCCGTGATTGCCGAAGAGCGGCGTCGCGAGCCACCAGACGGCAACGAAGAGCGCGCCGGAGACGAGCATCATGTTGCGCATCGCCGCCGACCATGTGGCACCGATATAGAGCCCGTCCATGGTGAAGGCGAGCGCGCCGGCAAGCGGCGTCAGCGCCGCCCACACGAGGTAGACCGCGCCCGCCTCGCGCACCGCCTCCGCCGTCGTCATCAACGCCACGAACGCGTTGCCGCCCGCGAAGGCGATCAGGCTGAGAGCCGCCCCGGTCGCGACGCCTGCCACGCTCGTCACCACCACCGTGCGGTCGAAGGCGGCCCGGTCACGCGCCCCCACCGCCCGGCCACCGAGCTGCTCGGCCGCCGTCGCGTAGCCGTCCAGCATGTGGCTGCCGAGCATGAAGATGTTGAGGAGCACCGCGTTCGCCGCCAGCGTCACGTCGCCGAGCCGCGCCCCCATCGCGGCGAAGAAGGAAAAGGTGCTGACGAGGATCAGCGAGCGGATCAGGATGTCCCGGTTGATGGCGAAGAGCCGGGCGAGGCCGCGATGCTCCAGCACCGCTGGCAGGCTCGGGGTGGGCCGCTCGGCCAGCCCGCGCGCCACCAGGAGCCCGCCGGCCACCGTCGCCGCCGCCTCGGCGAGCACGGAGGCGAGGGCGACCCCCGCGACGCCCATCCGAAGCCCCAGCACCAGCGCGACGGAGAGGACGATGTTGACGATCCCGAGCACCAGCTGGAGCGCGAGCCCCGCCCGCGCCCGACCGAGGCCCAGAAGCCATCCGAGGACGGCGTAGTTCGCCAGCATGAACGGCATCGCCCACACCCGGACGGAGAAATATGTGGTCGTCGCCTCCGCCACCGCCGCGCTCGCCCCCATGGCGCGCAGGAAGAGCCACAGCACCGGCCCCTGCAGCACGAGCGTCGCCACCCCGATGGCGACCGCCGTCATCAGCGCCCGCCAGAACGCCACCGCCTCGCTTTCGGCGTCGCCCGCGCCCATCGCCTGCGCCACCAGGCCCGTGGTGCCGGTGCGCAGGAAGTTCATGGTGGTGCCGATGAAGTCGAACAGCACCGCCCCCATCGCGACGGCACCGATCAGCGCCGCGTCGCCGAGCTGGCCGATCACCGCCATGTCGGTCACCCCGATCAATGGGGTCGACAGATAGGCGAACGTCATCGGCACGGAGATCGCGAACACCGCGCGGTAGGTGACGAGCGGGGGCGAGGGCCGCATCGGCGGTGACCGACGTGGTTGGGCCGGCGGCGCGAGAGACGGCCTAGCGGTCGACGCCGAGCTGGGTGAGCATCCGCTCGGCGCTGTCGTTCCACACCTCCCACAGCACGATCTGGCCGTCCTTCACCTCGAAGCGATCGATGTAGCGATTGCCGTCGAACTCCGTTCCGTCCGGCCAGGCGCCATAGAGGAAGCCGATCGAATAGACCACCACCGCGTCCTCGTTCACCGCGACGTCGGTCCGCACCATCTTCTTGCGCACCCACTGATAGCGGTTGGCGTTGAAGCGGGTGATGTCGGCCGCGCTGCGGAACTCCCGCGCGCCGGTGAAGATGATCGTGCAGTCGGGGTGCACCCGATGCGCCACCTCGTCGAACCGACCAGCCATCTGCTTGTCGAGAAAATCGAGAATCATGTCGCGAACGGCGGTCGCGGTCGCAGGCGTGTCAAGCATCAAGGAAGGCTCCAAAGTCGCGGTTGGACATTTCGCCACGCCCCAATACTGCGGGGGCTGGCACGAGAGTTGCTGAAAATACGCACGACAAAAGCAGCGTCCTCGACGCCATCCAATAGTCTATGCCGTTTCATCGGGAGGAGCCTACCCCATGACGAAGACCTTCGCCGTTACCCGCAGGCATGTCGTCGCGGCCGCCGCCGCGCTGGGCCTCGCGGCCGGCACCGCCCTGCCCGCCGCCGCCCAGGATCCGATCAAGATCGGCCTCATCGCCAGCCTCTCCGGGCCTTCGGCGAAGTCGGGCGAGGCGATCACCCGCGGCATCCTGCTCGCCATGGACGAGATCAACGCCGAGGGCGGGGTGCTCGGCCGGCCGCTGGAGCTCGTCGCGCGCGACGACGAGAACAATCCCGGCAAGGGCATCACCGCGGCGCGTGAGCTGATCAACCGCGAGGGCGCCGTGGTGATCTTCGGCGGCCTGCAGACCCCGGTGTCGCTCGCCCTCGTGCCCTACATCAATCAGACCAAGGTGCCCTTCATGGGCCCGTGGGCGGCCGGCACGCCGATCACCAAGAACGGCGCCGCGGAGAACTACATGTTCCGCGTCTCCGCCGTCGACGAGATGGTCGACGTCGCCCTCGTGGAGCGCGCCGCCACTCTGCACGGGGCGACGAAGCCGGGCCTCGTCCTCATCAACAATCCCTGGGGCGAGTCGAACGAGAAGGGCATCATGGCCGCGCTCGAGGCGAAGGGCATGGAGAATGCGGGCGTCGAGACAATCGAGGCGAACGACGTCGACGTCGTGCCGCAGCTCACCCGCCTCAAGGACGCCGGCGCCGACGCCCTCTTCCTCGTCGCCAATGTCGGCCCCTCGGCGCAGGTGATGAAGTCGCTGGAGCGGATGGGCTGGGACGTGCCGGTCGTATCCCACTGGGGCCCCGCCGGCGGCCGCTTCTCCGAGCTCGGCGGCCCGCGCGCCAAGGACGTGGAGATGATCCAGACCTTCACCTTCTCCGGCAACGATTCGCCGAAGGCCGCCGCCACGCTGGAGGCGCTGAAGAAGAAGTTCCCCGAGATCCAGTCTGCCGCGGACGTGACCCCCGCCGTCGGCATCGCCAACGCCTACGACGCGATGCACCTCACCGCCCTCGCCATCGAGAACGCCGGCTCCACCGACGGCCCGGCCATCCGCCAGGGCTTCTACGACATCGACAGCTACGAGGGCCTCATCAAGACCTACGAGACCCCGTTCACGCCCGAGGATCAGGACGCGCTCGGGCCGGAAGACTACGTCTTCACCCGCTTCATCGACGGCGAGATCATCCCCATCGACTGACAAGGGCGGGGGCGCCCCGCGCCCCCCTCGCACCATGATCGTCTCCACCCTCATCACGGGCCTCGCCTTGGGGTCGATGTACGGCCTGCTGGCCCTCGGCTTTCACGTCACCTACGCGGTGTCGAAGACGGTGAACTTCAGCCAGGGCGCGTCGATGATGGTCGGCGCGGTCCTCGGCTACACCTTCGCCGTCACCTTCGGCTGGCCGACCATTCCGGCCATCGTCGCCGCGCTCCTCGGCTGCGCGGCGCTGGGGCTCGTCGTCGAGCGGGTGCTGGTGCGCCCGTTCGCCTCGCGCGGCTCCGACCTCTGGCTGATGGCGACCATCGCCGGCGGGCTGATCCTCGAGAATGCCGTGCTCTTCACCTTCGGCAAGGAGCCGCGCTCGCTGCCTTCGCCGCTCGCCAGCGAGGCGATCAGCGTGTTCGGCACCGGCGCCTACCCACTGCAGCTCATCATTCCGGTGGTCGGGCTCCTCATCGCCGGCCTCCTCGCCCTCGTCCAGCGCCGCACCAAGCTCGGCAAGGCGATGCTCGCCGCCGTGCAGCGGCCGGAGGCGGCCGAGCTCGTCGGCGTCGACACGCGGGCGATGATCGCCGCGTCCTACGCCATCTCCACCGTGTTCGCCGGCGTCGCGGGCCTCCTCATCGCCCCGCTCTTCAACGTGTCCGCCTCGATGGGCACGATCTTCGGCATCAAGGCGTTCGCGACCGCGATCATCGGCGGCATCTCGTCGGCCTGGGGGGTGATGCTGGCGGGCCTCCTCTATGGCTGCGTCGAAGCCCTCACCACCGCCTATCTGGGGTCGAGCTACACCCAGATCGTCTCGTTCTCGATGGTCATCCTGGTGCTCGTGTGGGTGCCCAACGGCCTGTTCGGCCGCGCGGAGGTGAAGAAGGTCTGATGGCCCGCACCTACGCCCTGCGCGCCGGGCTCGCCCGCGTCCTCCACCACCCGCTGACGGCGCCCGCGGCGGTGATCCTCCTCACCGCCGCCACGCTGTGGCTCGCCGCCGGCGCCGGGGGCTATCTCGTCTTCATCCTGGCGCTCGCGGCGATCAACGTGATCGTCGGCGTCGGGCTCAACGTGCTCCTCGGCCTCTCCGGGCAGATCTCGTTCGGCCATATCGGCTTCTACGTCATCGGCGCCTACGCCGCGGGCATCCTGATGCTCGCCGGCCTGCCCTACTGGGGCGCCTTCCTGGCGGCGGGAGCGATCGCGGCGGCGGTCGGCGGCCTCCTCGCGCTGCCGGCGCTGCGCGTTTCGGGGCCGTATCTCGCGATGGTCACCATCGCCTTCGCCTTCATCGTCGAGCACGGCACCATCGAGTGGCGCGACCTCACGGGCGGACAGAACGGCCTGATGGGCTTTCCCTCGCCCGAAGCCTTCGGCCGCATGTTCTTCGAGACCGAGATGGCGCTCCTCGCCACCGCCATCGCCGGCCTGTCGCTGCTCTTCTACCTGCGCCTCCGGGCCGGCCGGTGGGGGCTTGCGATGCGCGCCGTCTCCGACAGCGAGGTGGCGGCCCGCTCCATCGGCCTCAACCCGGTGGCGGTGAAGACGGCGGCCTTCATCCTCTCGGCGCTCCTGACGGGGTTCGCCGGCGCCCTCTTCACCCCGCTGCAGGGCTTCATCAGCCCGTCGAGCTTCCCGTTCTTCCAATCGATCCTCTTCCTGCTCGCGGTGGTGGTCGGCGGCACCGGCACGCTCTTCGGCCCGGTGGTGGGCGTCCTCGTCACCGTCATGCTGCCGGAGTTCCTGTCGAGCCTCGCCGAATATCGGCTCCTCTTTTTCGGCGGCCTCCTCCTCGGCGTGCTCCTCGCCGCGCCGCGCGGGGTGATGGGCACCCTCGCCCGCCTCGCCGCCACCGAGGATCCGACGCCGGCGCGCCCCTCCGGCCGGCCGCTCGCCGAGATCATCGGCGGCGCGCGTGCCACGGCGCTGGAGGTGACGGGCCTCGGCATCGCCTTCGGCGGCGTGCAGGCGGCCGAGAACGTCGCCTTCACCGCGCCGCCGGGCAAGGTGACGGCGATCATCGGCCCCAACGGCGCCGGCAAGACCACCGCCCTCAACATGATCGGCGGCTTCTACCAGCCCGACGCCGGCTCGATCCGCCTCGGCAGGGAGCTCGCCGGCGCCCCGGCCCACGAGGTCGCCCGCGCCGGCATCGCCCGCACCTACCAGACGACGCAGCTCTTCGATCATCTCTCGGTCATCGACAACGTGCTGATCGCGATGAAGAAGGGGCGGCTCGGCTTCCTCCTCGGCCCGCGCCCCGGCAAGGCCGACCGGCAGGTCGCGGAGGATCTTCTCGGCGTCGTCGGCTACCGCGGCCCGCTGGCGCGCGAGGCGCGCGCCCTCCCCCACGTCGACCGCCGCCTGGTGGAGATCGCAAGGGCGCTCGCGACGCGGCCCGACGTGATCCTGCTCGACGAGCCCGCCGCCGGCCTCAGCCAGGCCGACAAGGAAAGCCTCGCCGGCCTCCTCACCCGGCTGGCCGAGGCGGGACTCGTCGTGATCCTCGTCGAGCACGACATGGATCTCGTCATGGGCATCTCCGATGCGGTGGTGGTGCTCGACGCCGGCCGCCCGCTGATGACCGGCACGCCCGCCGAGGTGCAGACCTCGCCCGCCGTCCGCCGCGCCTATCTCGGCGAGGCGGACTTCGAGGGGCGGCCCCGTCCCGCCCCGTTCGAGCGGCGGCGCGAGGCGGTGGTCGCGACCACGCGCCTCTCCGCGGGCTACGGCGCCGCGCCCGTCCTCGAGGCGGTCGAGGTGGAGGTGGATCCCGGCGAGATGGTCGCCGTGCTCGGCGCCAACGGCGCCGGCAAGTCGACGATGATGCGCGCCGTCGCCGGCCTCCACCGCCCGGTCGAGGGCACCATCGTCCTCGCCGACCGCGACATCACCGCGCTCAAGGCCCACGCCATCGCCGGCGCCGGCCTCGCGCTGGTGCCGGAGGGGCGGCAGGTGTTCCCCGAGATGAGCGTGCGCGACAACATCCTGATGGGCGCCTACCGCCGGCGCGACCTCAAGCCCGGCCCGGAGATCGACGCGCTGCTGAAGCGCTTTCCGCGCCTCGCCGACCGCATCGACCAGCGCGCCGGCGTCCTCTCCGGCGGCGAGCAGCAGATGCTCGCCGTGGCGCGCGGCCTCATCGCCCGGCCGCGCATCCTCCTCCTCGACGAGCCCTCGCTCGGCCTCGCCCCCGCCATGGTGCGCGAGCTCTACGACGCGCTCGCCGATCTGCGCGACGAAGGCGTCACCATCCTCCTCGTCGACCAGATGGCGACCCTCGCGCTCGCCATCGCCGACCGCGGCTACGTGCTCGAAAACGGCGAGGTGGTGACGAGCGGCACCACCGAGGCGCTGAAGGGCGATCCCGCGATCGAGGCCGCCTATCTCGGCATCGCCGGCTGACCCCCGAAAGGACCATCATGGATCTCACCCTCCACGACGTGCGCCTGATCTCCGATCCGACGACGCCCGTCGACATCGGCGTCGCGGGCGAGAAGATCGTCGAGATCCGCCCTGGCCTCGCGCGCGGCGACCGCGCCCTCGACCTTGGCGGCCGCCTGGTGCTGCCGGGCTTCTGCGAGACCCACATCCACCTCGACAAGTCCTGCATCCTCGACCGCTGCGCGATGCGCGGCGGGCTCGACGAGGCGATCAAGGAGGTCGCCGGGCTGAAGTCCGCCTTCACCGAGGAGGACGTCGCCGAGCGCGCCAAGCGCACCCTCAGAAAGGCCGTGCTCAACGGCACCACGCGCATGCGCACCCACTGCGAGACCGATCCCACCATCGGCCTGCGCGGCTACGAGGGGGTGAAGGCGGCCATCAAGGAATGGGCGTGGGCGATCGACGTCACCGTCTGCATCTTCCCGCAGGAGGGGCTCCTCAACAATCCGGGCACCGACGAGCTGATGGTGGCGGCGCTGAAGGACGGCGCCAAGGCGGTCGGCGCCGCGCCCTATGTCGACAGCGACTCGCGCGGGCAGATCGAGCGCGTGTTCGAGATGGCGCGCGAGTTCGACGTCGACGTCGACATGCACCTCGACTTCGGCAACGACCCCGAGGGCCTCGACATCGAGCACGTCATCCGCTGCACCGAGGCCCATGGCTGGGGCGGGCGCGTCACCTGCGGCCACGTCACCCGCTTCGCGCAGATGGCGCCGGCGAAGATGATCGATCTCGCCCGCCGGGTCGCCGACGCCGGCATCGCGCTGACCATTCTGCCCGCCACCGACCTCTTCCTGATGCACCGCGACCACACGGCGAACACCAGCGTGCCGCGCGGCGTGACGCCGGTGCACCTGATGGCGGCGGAGGGGGTGAACTGCTCGCTCTCCACCAACAACGTGCTCAACCCGTTCACCCCGTTCGGCGACTGCTCGCTGATCCGCATGGCGAACCTCTACGCCAACACCTGCCAGATCGGCTCGCGCGACGTGATGGCGGACTGCCTGTCGATGGTCTCCACCCGCTCCGCCGAGCTGATGAACCTCACCGACTACGGGCTCGTCCCGGGCAATCCCGCCGACATCGTGGTGCTCGACGCCACCGACCCGGCGATGGCGGTCGCCGAGCTCGCCCAGCCGATGTATGGCTTCAAGAACGGCAGGCCGGTGTTCACCCGCGCCTTGCCCGAGCTGCACCTGCCGAACTGAGAGAGGACCGTCCCGATGGAGGACACCGTCAACGCCTTCGTGGACGTCTTCACCATCGAGGGCGGCAGCGGCCCGCTGTCGGGCCTCACCTTCGGCGCCAAGGACCTCTACGACGTCGAAGGCCACGTGACGGGCTGCGGCAATCCGGACTGGGCGCGCACCCATCCGGCGGCGACGGCGCACTGCCCCGTGGTGGCGACGCTGCTCGCGGCCGGCGCCACGCTCATGGGCAAGACCCACACCGACGAGCTCGCCTATTCGCTGATGGGCGCCAACGCCCACTACGGCACGCCGACGAACAGCGCCGACCCGCGCCGCATGCCGGGCGGCTCCTCGTCCGGCTCGGTGGCGGCGGTGGCGGCCGGGCTCGTCGACATCGGCCTCGGCTCCGACACCGGCGGCTCGGTGCGCCTGCCGGCCTCCTTCTGCGGCGTCTGGGGGCTGCGCACGACGCACGGCGCGGTACCGCTCGAGGGGGCGATGCCGATGGCGCCCTCGTTCGACACCGTCGGCTGGTTCACCCGCGATCTCGCCACCATGGCGCGCACCACCGCCGCCATGGGTCTTGCTGGCGAAGGGCCCCTGCCGCCCCGCCTGCTGCTGCCCGTCGATCTCTGGGCGCAGGCGATGCCGGCGACGGTCGATGCGGTCGCCCCCACCCTCGCCGCGCTGGAGGCGGCCGTCGGCCCCGCCGTGCCCGTCGTCGTCGCCGAGGAGGGGATCGACACGTGGTTCGACGCCTTCCGCATCGCCCAGGCGGCGGAGGTCTGGGAGACGCACGGCGCGTGGGTGAGCGCGGTCAAGCCGAACTTCGGCCCGGGCATCGCTGACCGCTTCGCGATGGCGAGCGCCATCGGCTCCGACGAGCGCGCCGCCGCCCTTGCGATGCGCGAGAAGGTGCGCGCCCGCGCCGCCGCTCTCCTTGCCGACGGCGCCGTCGTCGTGCTGCCGACGAGCCCCGGCCCCGCGCCGTTCCGCGATGCCGACGAGCCGACCCTCAACGCGTTCCGCAACCGCGCGCTGCGGATGCTCTGCCTCGCCGGCCATGCCGGCCTGCCGCAGCTCTCGGTGCCGGCGGGCGTGGTGGAGGGCGGCCCGGTCGGCCTCAGCCTCGTCGGCCCCCGCCACGGCGAAGGCAGCCTCCTCTCCCTCGCCGCCACCCTCTGAGCGCATCAACGCGCCGAGCGCCCGTCCGTCACCAGCGTTCGGCGAGCCGCCACACGCTGGTGCGCTTCACGTCCTGATCCTCCAGCGCCGCGTTGCCGGGGATGGTGTAGGTGGCCGCGATGGTGAGCCGGTCCGCCGGCAGGTAGGAGCGTTTGGGATCGCCGATGAGGACCAGCGCCCCCGCCTCGTCGGCACGGACGAGAAAGCCGTAGGCGCGGGTGGCGAGCGGCTTCTCGTAGAAGATGTCGCCGGCGAGCACCACGTCGGCGTCGGCCGGTCCGTCCAGCAGGTCCTCGCCGACCGGCGCGAGGCTCACCCCGTTGAGCGCGGCGTTGAGCGAGATGGCGGTGCGGGCGAAGGGATCGATCTCCGCGGCGCGCACGCTCGCCGCGCCGCAGAGGGCGGCGGCGATCCCGGCGATGCCGCCACCGGCACCGAGATCGAGCACGCGCTTGCCGCGCACGAGTTCGGGCGCGTCGAGCACGTAGCGGGCGAGCGCCTGTCCGCCGGCCCACGCAAAGGCCCAGAACGGCGGCGGCAAACCCGTCTCGCCGAGCTCGTCCTCGGTCATCTGCCACAGCGGCAGCGCCTCGTCGGCGAGGTGGAGGCGAATTTCCGGCACATGCGCCGGCGTTTTTATGACGGTGTTCTCGCGCACGAAGGCGGCGCGCTCCACCTCACTCTCCGTTCGCGAGGGCGAGCACGGCCTCCCACTCGGCCTCCTTCACCGGCTGAACCGAGAGGCGGGAGTTGGTGACGAGGGCCATGTCCTTGAGCGTGTCGTGCGTCTTGACCTCGGCGAGGGTGACGGGTCGGGCGAGCGGCTCCAGCGCGCGGATGTCGACGCATTCCCACTTGCCGGTGTCGTCGGTGGAATCGGGATGAGCCGCCTTCGCCACCTCCACGATCCCGACGATCTCCTTGGCGTTGACCGAGTGGTAGAAGAAGCCGCGGTCGCCGACCTTCATCTGGCGCATTTGATTGCGGGCGAGAAAGTTGCGCACCCCGTCCCACTCGGTGCCCTTCTTGCCGGCCTTCACCTGATCGTCCCAACTCCAGGTATTCGGCTCGGACTTGAACAGCCAATACGCCATCGCTCCCCCATCGTGGCGCCGTCTCGCGAATCGTCGCGGCGCCGGCGGACTGTAGCAGAGCCGCCGCGACCCGCGCACGAGCCGAATGACACGGGTTCTCGACCCCGCTTTTCACATGTTCGGGCTTGTGTCCAAATCGTGGCGAGCCGCTGATGAGTTTTTTTTCAAACGGCTGTTGACTTAAACTTCC
Source organism: Acuticoccus mangrovi (assembly GCF_016411865.1). Lineage (GTDB taxonomy): Bacteria > Pseudomonadota > Alphaproteobacteria > Rhizobiales > Amorphaceae > Acuticoccus > Acuticoccus mangrovi. The sequence continues at coordinate 109,969 of NZ_JAEKJA010000020.1, forward strand.
TAATTGCTAATATCTCTTCACGGACGCAACGGCTTCATTAGAAGAGTCGCAGAAAAGGTCCGCTAAAAAAGTTCAAAGAGGCCCCGACGGGCCTCTTTTTTTGTGCGCCGCACACATCTCCAGGGGCGCTTCTCTTCATGGCATCCATCAGAAAAACATGGCGTTCGCGCACGAATGCCTACTTTTTTGGCGCGCCATATGTTTTAGCACTTTTTGCGCCGGCACACGGCCCGCTCGGGGCGACGGAGCGGCGTCGATGGCCGCGTCATCGCGCCGCCGTCTTTGTGGACTTTGTGCGCTTGAACCCTGGGCAACTGCTTTTTCTTTGAGCAGCAACAGTGTACACGAGGCGGGCAACCACGGCGCCCACGGTTGGCACAGACCTTGTAAAGCGTTTGTGTTGACCGCCGTCGGGCGCCCCGAGCCCGCCGGGGAGACATAGGGAATGCGCATGAAAATTGTGATGGCGATCATCAAGCCGTTCAAGCTGGACGAGGTGCGCGATGCACTCTCCTCCATTGGCGTTTCAGGGCTGACGGTTACGGAAGTGAAGGGCTATGGCCGTCAAAAGGGCCATACCGAAGTCTACCGTGGCACTGAATACGCGGTCAGCTTTCTGCCGAAGCTGAAGATCGAAGTGGCCGTGCCTTCCGAGTCGGTCCCCCGGGTGATCGAGGCAATCCAGACCTCGGCCAAAACCGGCCAGATCGGCGACGGCAAGATCTTCGTCTACACGCTCGACACCGCCGTGCGCGTGCGCACCGGCGAAGTGGACGTCGAAGCCCTTTGATCTTTCCTCCCTCTCTCGCGGACACTCTCATGAAGAAGCAAACTTTCTGGACAATCGCCGGAGCGGGGATCGCCCTCGCCGTGACGGCCACCGCCGTCTGGGCGCAGACGGAAACCGGTGCGGACACCACGTCGGCGGCTCCCGCTGTCGACGCAGCGGCGAGCGCCGCTGCTGCTGCTCCGGCGGCGGCTGCGCCCGCGGCTGAAGCCGCAGCGGCGGCGGCCCCGGCCGCTCCCGCCGAGCCCTCGGCGTTCCCCTTCGTCGCCAACACCTTCCTCTTCCTCGTCACCGGCTTCCTGGTGATGTTCATGGCGGCCGGCTTCGCCATGCTCGAGGCGGGTCTCGTGCGCGCCAAGAACGCCTCGATGCAGTGCTTGAAGAACATCGCCCTGTACTCGATCGCCGGCCTGATGTTCTGGCTGCTCGGCTACAACCTGATGTACGAAGGCGTCGACGTCGCCAACAACATCCCCGAGCTCGCCGGCTATCTCGGCACCTTCTCGATGAAGGACATCCCGGCGCCGTCGGCCGATACCGGTGACTACGCCGCCGCCTCCGACTGGTTCTTCCAGATGGTGTTCTGCGCCACCACGGCCTCGATCGTGTCCGGCACGGTGGCCGAGCGCATGCGCCTGTGGCCGTTCCTGATCTTCACCGTCTTCCTGACCGGTATCCTCTACCCGATCACCGGCTCCTGGGAGTGGGGTGCGGGCTGGCTCGACCAGATGGGCTTCTCCGACTTCGCCGGTTCCACGCTGGTGCACTCGGTCGGTGGCTGGGCGGCTCTCGCCGGCGCCATCGTGGTCGGCGCCCGTGCGGGCAAGTTCGGTGAGAACGGCGTGATCCACCCGATGCCGGGCTCCTCGATCCCCCTCGCCACGCTCGGCACCTTCATCCTCTGGCTCGGCTGGTTCGGCTTCAACGGCGGTTCCCAGCTCGCCCTCGCCAGCATGGAAGACGCCTCCTCGGTGGCGAAGATCTTCGTCAACACCAACACGGCGGCCGCGGCCGGCGTGGTGGTCTGCGTGATCCTCACCCAGCTCCTCTACCGCAAGGTCGACGTCACGATGGCCCTCAACGGCGCCCTCGGCGGTCTCGTCTCCATCACTGCGGAGCCGCTCGCTCCGACCATGGCCCAGGCGGCGATGATCGGCGGCATCGGCGGCGTGCTCGTGGTGGTGTTCGTGCCGCTCCTCGACCGCATCCACCTCGACGACGTGGTCGGCGCCATCCCGGTCCACCTCGTCTGCGGTATCTGGGGCACCATGATCGTGCCGCTCTCCAACTCGGACGCGACCTACTACGTCCAGTTCATCGGCGTGATCTCGATCGGCGCTCTGGCCTTCTTCTCGAGCCTCATCCTGTGGCTCATCCTCGCCGCGGTCACCGGTCTGCGAGCGACGCCCGAGGAAGAGGCGGTCGGTCTCGACTCGGCAGAGGTCGGCATCCTCGCCTACCCAGAGTTCGGCAGCCAGCGGGCCTGATCCCGCCGGCGATCGGCTCAGAGAGTCCGCGATCAAGGCCCGGGTTCGCCCGGGCCTTTTTTGTGGCCAGCCACCGACGCGCCCAACATCGGTTTGAACGGGACCACCTCCCCGTGCATTGGTGAAGGACGATGGCGTTCCGGCCCCGGCCGGCCCGCATGACGAACCGACGTGAAAGGGCTCGACACCCCGATGGTGAACCCTCTGCGCCGCGCCGTGACCGGCTTCCTGCTCGCCCGCGACGCATTCCGTGCGGCTCATGGCGCTCCGGCGCAGCCGGCTCAACCTCTTGTCGAGCGCCGGCGTCCCAAGCCGCCCGACCCGCAGAGCCTCAGCCCGATCCCCACCCAGCGCCTGTTCGGGATCGAGGTGGCGAACCTCGACCTCACCCGCACCGTGGAGCGGATCATCGCCTGGTCGAGCACAGTGCCGGCGCGCACCGTCATCACGGCCAACCTCGACCACGTGATGAAGCTCGAGACCGACGAGGCCTTCCAGCGGGCCTACGCCGAAGCCGATCTCGTGACCGCCGACGGGATGCCGTTCATCTGGGTCTCGCGGCGGGAGGGGACGCCGCTGGTGGAGCGCGTCGCCGGCTCCGACCTCATCCTACCGGTGGCGGGGGAGGCGGCCCGCGCCGGCCGCTCCATCTTCCTGTTCGGCTCCACCCTGGAGCGCCTCGAGACCGCCGCCGCGGGCCTCAGACGCGACTTTCCCGGGCTCGAGATCAAGGGGATCTACGCCCCGCCCTTCGGCTTCGAGCGCGACGCCGAGCTGCAGCGCGAGCTGGTGCGCCTGTTCCGTACCGTGCGGCCGGACATCATCTTCGTGGCGCTCGGCGCGCCCAAGCAGGAGATCTGGTCGAACGCCATGGCGAAGGCGGTCCGCCACGGCGTGTTCCTCAACATCGGCGGCGGGCTCGACTTCCTGTCCGGCGACGTGCGGCGGGCGCCGACGGCGATGCAGAAGACCGGCCTCGAGTGGCTGTGGCGCGCCGGCACCGAGCCGCGCCGGCTCGGCCCACGCTATGCGCGCATCCTCGCCCGCCTGCCGGGCCTCTACCGCATGCACCGGCGCGATCGCATCGCCCACGAGAAGGCCGCCGAAGCCGCCGCCCTCGATGCGATCGCCGAGGAGGCCGACCGCTCCGGCACCACCGGCTGAAACGGCAAAGGCCGCCCCGTCGGGACGGCCTTTGCTATGCCTTTGTCGGACCGCGCCGGGGACGCGTCAGCGCTTATAGACGGGAGGCGGCGGGGACTTCAGCCGCAGCCCGGCGATGCCGGCGGCGATGTTGGCACCCACCTGACCCTGCACCGAGATCGGCTGCAGATTGATCGACCGGTCGAAGCCGCCGATCAGCACGTTGGCGCCGATGCCGACGCCCGGCGTCGCCTCCGCCGTCACCCCATAGTAGCGACCCTCGAGGGCGCCCGGGGAGAGCTGCAGGGTCGGGGCGAAGACGGCCCAGACGATCTTGGAGCCACCCGTCATGCCGGCGTCGATCCCCACCTTGGTGATCGACCCGTCGTAGGTCTCGCTGGGCCGGCCGATGGGTTTGAAGTGGCAGCCGAGCACCTTGCGCGACCCCAAGATGAGGCCGTAGCCCGCCTGGACATCGCACGTCAGCAGCCCGACGCGAATGCCGAAGCTGGCGTTGGCCGCGGGGCTCGCGGTCATGAGAGCACTTGCCATCGCGGCGAGCGCCAGTAGAGAACGACGCATCCTATCCCTCGCGCGTGCTGCCCCGCGGCTGGCGGCTCAGGAAAGGTTGCCGCAGAACCTCTGGATCCGCCGGCAGGCCTCTTCCAACGCATCCGTCGCGGTGGCGTATGAAATCCGGAAGTGCGGAGCCAAACCGAACGCGGACCCCTGCACGACGGCAACGCCCTCGGTCTCCAAAAGTTCCGTCACAAAGTCCGAATCTGTCTCCAGCACTTTGCCGGACGGCGACGTGCGGCCGATCGTGCCCGCACAGGACGGGTAGACGTAGAACGCGCCTTCCGGCGTCGGGCAGGAGAGGCCCTTCGCCTGGTTCAGCATCGACACGACGAGATCGCGCCGCTCGCGGAACACCTTGTTGTTGGCGTCGATGTTCTCCTGCGGCCCGTTGAGCGCCTCAACCGCGGCCCACTGGGAGATGGACGAGGGGTTCGACGTCGACTGCGACTGGATCTTCGCCATCGCCTTGACCAGCATCTGCGGACCGCCGGCATAGCCGATGCGCCAACCGGTCATCGCGTAGGCCTTGGAGACGCCGTTCACCGTGAGGGTGCGCTCCTTCAGCTCCGGCTCGACCTCGGCGACGGTGTGGAACACGAAGTCGTCGTAGACGAGGTGCTCGTACATGTCGTCGGTCATCACCCACACGTGCGGGTGCTGCATCAGGACGTCGGTGAGCGCCTTCAGCTCCTCGCGCGTGTAGGCCGCGCCGGACGGGTTCGAGGGCGAGTTGAGGATCAGCCACTTGGTCTTCGGCGTGATCGCCGCCTCGAGCGCCGCCGCGGTCAGCTTGAAGCCGTTGGCGAGCGAGGTCGCCGCCTCGACGGGCGTGCCGCCGCCGAGAAGCACCATGTCGGGGTAGCTCACCCAGTAGGGCGCCGGGATGACCACCTCGTCGCCGGGGTTCAGCGTCGCCATCAACGCGTTGTAGAGCACCTGCTTGCCGCCGGTCCCCACCGAGATCTCGCTGGTCGCATAATCGAGATTGTTCTCGCGCGCGAACTTGGCGACGATCGCTTCCTTCAGTTCGGGCATCCCGTCGACCGGGGTATACTTCGTCTTGCCCTCGCGGATGGCGCGGATCGCGGCTTCCTTGACGTTCTCGGGCGTGTCGAAGTCGGGCTCGCCCGCGCCGAGACCGATCACGTCCCGGCCCGCACGCTTCAGCTCGGCCGCTTTGGTGGTGACGGCGATGGTGGCTGAGGGCTTTACGCGCGAAAGGGTGTCGGACAGGAAGGCCATGACAAAGGTCCGTTCGGGGGGTGGGAAGATGCCGCCCTTATCGGCGCATCCCTCCGCCGCCGCAAGGCGGCAGCGCAAGTTTTCGCGTCGCCCGGCGGCCTAGTCGTCGTAGAAGCCGTTCGCCTTCATGCAGCTCGTCACGAGCTCGTCTTCGGTGAAGCCGTGCGCCGCGCCGGCGTCGATCACCTCCTGCAGCCACGCGCTGTTCTCGTGGTCGGGCGGCCGGGCGTCGGCGGGCATGGCGGCGATCTTGGCGTCGGCCTGGCATTGGGCGACGGCGGCCTTGATGTCGGCCGCCGACGCATCCGGTTTGGTCCAGGTCGTGGCGGATGCGGGAAGCGCCGTGAGCGCGATGGCCACGGCTGCGATGGGGCCCGTCATGGAGCGCATCGCCGGTCCTTTCGTCGCGAAAGACGCTACGCGGGAGCGCGCCGGCCTCGGCCGACGTCGCGCGCGCGGCGGGTGGATCAGAACGGAATGCCGGGGCTCAACGTGCCGTGATAGGCATCGAGGATCGGCAGCGGACGGGGCCCGTAGGTGTATTCGTTGGCGATCTTGGTGCCGTCAGTCAGCTTGACGCCGCCGTTCGCCAGGCTGGACGTGACGGGAACCGCCCTGCCCGCGAACATCGATACGCCCGGCAGATCCCGGTAGGGACCCACATAGGCGCTGCCGGACCCGGAGCCGTAGGCCCCGTTGTACATCGGGCGCACCGTGATGCTCGGCACGTCCTGCGCGAATGCGGTGCCCATGGTGCCCGCCGCGAGAAGCGCAGCTACAGCGTATCTCATCATTCTCGTCTCCCCGGCGCTCCATCGCCTTCGCGTTTCCAACGCCGATCGGCGCCGTTCCGGTCCCCGTCGAGCCACCCTGCCGGGCGGAGACGCGCAACCTTAACGCAGTTCGGCGCGACTGGCGAACAAACAAACCACATCGACTTTCGGATTGCGTATCATTTCATGAGCTTGCTCACCACCTGCGCGGTGAAGTCGACGGCCGGAATGATCTTCGCATAGTTAAGGCGCGTCGGGCCGATGATCCCGAGCACCCCGACGATGCGCTGCTGATTGTCGCGGTAGGGCGACATGATGAGCGACGAGCCGGACAGGGAGAACAACTTGTTCTCCGAGCCGATGAAGATCCTCACCCCGTCGCCCTCCTCGGTGAGCGACAGAAGCTGCATCAGCTCCTGCTTGGTCTCGAGATCGTCGAGGAGCTGGCGCACCCGGTCCACGTCGTCGCGCACCTCGACATTCTGCAGCAGGTTGCCGCGCCCGTGCACGATCAGCGTGCCGGGACCCTTGCTCGAGGCCTGGCTCCAGGTGGCGATGCCGTCGTCCACCAGCTTGGAGGTGAGGATGTCGAGCGCCGCCCGCTCCTCCGCCGCGCGGCGGGCGATGATGTCGCGCGCCTCGCTCAGCGTCGCGCCGCGGATGTGGGCGTTGAGGTAGTTGGACGCCTCCTGCAGCGCCGAGGGCGGCAACCCCGGCGGCAGGTCGACCACGCGGTTCTCCACCGACCCGTCCTCGCCCACCAGCACGACCAGCGCCTTGCCGGGGTCGAGGGGCACGAACTCGATGTGCTTCATACGCATGTCCTGCGTATGGGTCAGCACCACGCCGGCGCCGCTCGACAGGCCCGACAGCACCATCGACGCCTTGCTGAGCGCCGCGTCCATCGCCTCGCCGCCCGGCGGCCCCATCACCTCCGCTTCGATACCGACGCGCTCGTCGGCGCTGAGCTCGCCGACGTTGAGGAGCGCATCGACGAAGAAACGCAGCCCCCGATCGGTCGGCAGGCGCCCGGCCGAGGTGTGTGGCGCGTAGATGAGCCCGAGGTGCTCGAGGTCGCTCATGACGTTGCGCACCGACGCCGGCGACAGTTTCGTCGGCAAGGCGCGCGAGATCGAGCGCGAGCCGATCGGCTCGCCCGTCGAAAGATACGCGTCCACGATCTGACGAAAGATGTCCTTCGACCGCTCGTCGAGCTCAAACGCTCCGGCCGTCGCATCAACAAGCTGCATGCCCGGCAAAGAACCTCCCATCACGCCCTGCTCGAAACCCCATTGAGCCCTATCGCGCCGCGTCTTTCTATGCCAACGCTCACCCCCCACGCCGAGGAGGACACACAATGCGACACGACGGGCGAGCCAGCGACGAGATGCGAGCCGTCAGCCTGGAGCGCGGCGTATCGCGCTATGCCGAAGGCTCCTGCCTCGTGAAGTTCGGCAACACCCATGTCCTGTGCACCGCCTCGCTGGAAGAGCGCGTCCCCCCCTGGCTGCGCGGCGGCGGCGAAGGGTGGGTCACTGCTGAATATGGCATGCTTCCGCGCGCCACCAAGGAGAGGATGCGTCGCGAAGCCTCCGCCGGCAAGCAATCCGGACGCACCCAGGAGATCCAGCGCCTGATCGGCCGCTCGCTGCGCGCCATCGTCGACCGTCGCGCCCTCGGGGAGCGTCAGATCAGCGTCGACTGCGACGTGCTGCAGGCCGACGGCGGCACCCGCACCGCCGCCATCACCGGCGCCTGGGTCGCCCTGTCGGACTGCATCGGCTACATGCGCGACGCCGGCATGGTGACGGGCCCGGTTCTCGTCGACCATGTGGCGGCGATCTCCTGCGGCATCGTCGGCAGCGCCCCGGTGATCGACCTCGACTATGTGGAGGACTCCTCCGCCGAGACCGACGCCAACTTCGTGATGACCGGCAGCGGCAAGCTCGTCGAGGTGCAGGGCACGGCCGAAGGCGAGCCCTTCACCCGCGACGAGTTCAACGCGCTGATCGACCTTGCGAGCGACGGCATCGCCCGCCTGGTCGACCTCCAGAAGCTGACGGTCGCGTGAGTCGCCTCGAGATCGGCGACCGCCTCGTTCTCGCCACCCACAACGCGGGCAAGCTCGCCGAGTTCGCCACGCTGCTCGCCCCGCTCGGGATCGCGGTGGAGGGCGCCGGCGCCCTCGGACTGCCCGAGCCGGAGGAGACCGAGACCACCTTCGTAGGTAACGCCGCGCTGAAGGCGGAGGCCGCCATGAGGGCGACCGGCCGCCCCGCCCTCGCCGATGATTCGGGCCTGGTGGTCGACGCACTCGGCGGCGACCCGGGCGTCTACTCGGCCCGCTGGGCGGGGCCGGAGAAGGACTTCACCGCCGCCATCGGCCGCGTCACCGACCTCCTCGCCGAAAAGGGAGCGACGAGCCCCGCGGCGCGCTCGGCCGCGTTTGTCGCAGTGCTCGCCCTTGCGCGGCCGGGCGAGCCGACACAATTCTTCGAGGGACGAGTCGACGGGCACATCGCCGACGGCCCGCGCGGCCCCGGCGGCTTCGGCTACGATCCCGTCTTCATCCCCGCCCAAGGCGATGGGCGCACCTTCGGCGAGATGAGCGCCGAGGAAAAGCATGGCGGCGACGCACCACTCTCGCACCGCGCACGCGCCGTCGCCCGCTTCCTGGCAGCGCTGAGGTAGCGTGCCGGCCGGCCTCCGTGGCAATGTCGGAGCCCCGGATGGGATGGATCAACGGGAGCGCGGCGTTCGGCCGAGCCGACGCGCTTCAGGAGAGACGATGGAGACATTGGAGGACGACGTCACGACCCGTGCCGACGATGGCGGCTTCGGCGTCTATGTCCACTGGCCGTTCTGCCAGTCGAAGTGTCCTTATTGCGACTTCAACAGCCATGTTCGCCACGGCGGGGTGGATCAGCAGCGCTATGCCCGGGCGCTCGCCCGCGAGCTCGCCACGATGGCCTCATGGAGCGGCGAGAAGAACCCGACGAGCGTGTTTTTCGGCGGCGGCACGCCCTCGCTGATGGAGCCCGCCACCGTCGCCACCGTCCTCGAGGCGATCGACGACGCCCTCGGCCTGCCCAGCGATGCCGAGATCACCCTCGAAGCCAATCCCTCCTCCGTCGAGCAGTCCCGTTTCGAGGGTTTCCGCGCGGCCGGCGTCAACCGCGTCTCCCTCGGCGTCCAATCGCTCCACGACGACGCGCTCGTCGCCCTCGGCCGCCGCCACGACGCGGCCACCGCCCGCGCGGCCCTCGCCCTCGCGCAGGGCATCTTCCCCCGCGTCTCCGCCGACCTCATCTACGCGCGCCCCGGTCAGACCACCGCCGACTGGGCCGACGAGCTCTCGGAGATGCTGGAGATCTGCGGCAACCATCTGTCACTCTACCAGCTCACCATCGAGGAGGGCACGCGCTTCTTCGACCTCCACGAGGCCGGCAAGCTCGTGGTGCCGGAAGACGACGCCGCCGCCGACCTCTACGAGCTGACCCACGCCCTCACCTCCGCCGCGGGCTTCGCGCGCTACGAGGTGTCGAACCATGCCCGCGACGACGAGGAGGCGCGGCACAACCTCCTCTATTGGCGTGGCGGCCGCTACATCGGGGCGGGCGCCGGCGCGCATGGGCGGCTCGACATCGAGGGGACGCGCACCGCGACCGCCACCCACCGTCGGCCGGAAGACTGGCTCACCGCGGTGGAGGCGAACGGCCACGGGCTCGCCGAGCGCGAGCCGCTCGACACCGCGGCGACGGCCGACGAGTTCCTCCTGATGGGCCTGCGCCTCTCCGAAGGCCTCGATCTCGACGCCTACGCCCGTCGCGCCGGCGCTCCGCTCGACGAACGCCGCGTCGACGCCCTCGCCAGCGAGGGCTTCCTGTCCCGCAGCGGACGCCGCATCCGCATTCCGGACGCCGCCCGTCTCCTCACCAATGCCATCGTCCGGGAGCTCGCATCATGAGCACCACCGAAAGCACCCTGCCCACCAGCGCCGCCGCCGAGACCGATCGCCTCCTCGGCGAGCTCGAAGACCTCTATGTCGACAACGGCGAGCGCTGGGCCGACGCCCGACCCGCGATCCTCGCCCGCATGAAGGCCGCCCGCGCCGACGCCCTCAAGGCGTGCGAGGCGACGCTCAACGAGACGAAGTCCGGCGTGATCGCCGCCAAGGTGCTCGCCGCCGGCCAGGACGCGGTCATCCGTGCCTTCTACCGCTTCGCCGCCGAGCACATCTATCCGACGGCCAATCCGTCGGTCGCCGAGCGCCTGTCGGTAGTGGCAACCGGCGGCTACGGCCGCGGCCTGCTCGCCCCGGGCTCCGACATCGACCTCCTCTTCCTCTACCCCTACCGGCCCACGCCGTGGACGGAGTCGATGGTCGAGACGATCCTCTACATGATGTGGGATCTCGGCCTGAAGGTGGGTCACGCCGCCCGCTCGGTGGACGAGTGCATCAAGCTCGCCCGCGTCGACACGACCATCTGCACCGCCCTCCTCGAGTGCCGCTTCATCGACGGCGACGAAAATCTCGCCGATCACCTCGTGGAGCGCTTCGACCAGGCGGTGGTGCGGGGCACCGGCAAGAAGTTCATCGCCGCCAAGCTCGCCGAACGGGACGAGCGGCACCGCCGGCAGGGCATGACACGCTACCTCGTCGAGCCCAACGTGAAGGAGGGCAAGGGGGGCCTGCGCGACCTCAACACCCTCTTCTGGATCGCCAAATATTTCTACCGCGTGCGCACCGAGGCCGAGCTCGTCGACGAAGGCGTGTTCTCGGAGAAGGAATATCGCCTCTTCAAGAAGTGCGACGACTTCCTGTGGTCGGTGCGCTGCCATCTGCACTTCCTCACCGGTCGCGCCGAGGAACGGCTGACCTTCGAGCTTCAGCGCGAGATCGCCCAGCGGCTCGGCTATGCGCCGCGTCCGGGCCTTTCCGACGTCGAGCGCTTCATGAAGCACTACTTCCTCGTCGCGAAGGACGTCGGCGACCTCACCCGCATCCTGTGCGCCGCGCTCGAGGCCCAGCACGTCGTGCAGGCGCTCGGCCTCTCGCGCATGCTGCGCTCGCTGACGGGTCAGGCCGTGCGCATCCTGACACCCGACTTCCACGCCGAGCACAACCGCATCGTGCTGACCCGGCCGGACGCCTTCAGCGAGGATCCGGTCAACATGCTCAGGATCTTCGAGCTCGCCGACGCCAACAATCTGTCGCCCCATCCCGACACGATGTTCGAGCTGCGGCGCTCGCTGCGGCTCATCGACCAGTCGGTGCGCGCCGACCCGGAAGCCAACCGCATCTTCCTGGCGCTGCTGACCGAGAGCAACGATCCCGCGACGCTCCTGCGCCTCATGAACGAGACCGGCGTGCTCGGCGCGTTCGTGCCCGACTTCGGCAAGGTCGTCGCGATGATGCAGTTCAACATGTACCACCACTACACGGTGGACGAGCACCTCATCCGCACCATCGGCGTGCTCGCCGACATCGAGCAGGGCCGCGCCGAGCACGAGCATCCGCTCGCAACCCAGCTCGTCAAGACGATCCAGAACCGCCGCGCCCTCTACGTCGCCGTCTTCCTGCACGACATCGCCAAGGGCCGCCCGAAGGACCACTCCATCGAGGGCGCCCGCATCGCTCGGCGCCTCTGCCCCCGCTTCGGGCTGACGGCGGCGGAGACGGAGCTCGTCGCCTGGCTGGTGGAAGAGCATCTGACGATGTCCATCACCGCCCAGTCGCGCGACCTCTCCGATCCCAAGACCATCGACGCCTTCGCCCAGAAGGTGCAGAGCTTCGAGCGCCTAACCCTCCTCGAGATCCTCACCGAAGTCGACATCGCGGCCGTCGGCCCGAACGTGTGGAACGGCTGGAAGCGCCAGCTCCTCGCCACCCTCTACGACGAGACCGAGGCGATCATCGCGGCCCGCCACACCCGCCGGCCGCGCTCCGCCCGGATCAAGGCGGCGCACGCGACCTTCATCAAGCGCGCCACCTTCCTCACCCCGGAAGAGCGCCAGGCGACCGTCGACCGGCATGGCAAGCCCTACTGGATCCGCACCCACATCGACGACGCGCTCTATCATGCCGAGCTGATGAAGAGCGGCGATCCGGCCAACATCATCTCCGGCTTCCGTAAGCTCTCCGACAGCGGCGTCACCGAGATGACCCTCATCGCCCGCGACGCGCCGCGCCTTCTCGCCGTCGTGGCCGCGGCCTGCGCCTCGGCCCAGGCCAACGTGGTGTCGGCCGACATCTTCACCACGCGCGACGGCCTCGCGCTCGACATCTTCACCATCACCCCCCTGTCCGACGACGCCGAGGACGAGGAGCAGCGGGTCAAGCGGATCGCCCAGACCGTGCGCGACGCGCTTGCCGAGCGTGTGCCCGTGCCGAAGGCGATCGACCGCCGCGCCCGCGCGGTGAAGCAGAAGGCCTTCACCCACCCGACCGACGTGCTCCTCTCCAACGACTGGTCGGACGGCTACACCGCGGTGGAGGTGACCGGTCTCGACCGCCCCGGCCTCTTCCGCGACCTCGCCGAGGCCTTCCTCGACCTGAAGCTCAACGTCCGCTCCGCGCAGATCGCGACCTTCGGCGAGCGCGTCGTGGACGTCTTCTACGTCACCGGGCCGGACGACGTGCAGATCACCGATCCGGAGCTGAAGACGAAGATCGCCGAGCATCTCGTCGAGGCCTACGATCGGCCGGGCGAGGCCCGCCTCGCCAAGTCGGCCGCCTGAGGCACGGGGCCCCATGCAGCTCGCGCGCAACTTCGCCACCGTCGGGGCCTACACCGCGGCCTCGCGCGTCCTGGGCTTCGCCCGCGATATTCTCATCGCGGCGATCCTCGGTGCCGGGCCGGTGTCGGACGCCTTCTTCGTCGCCTTCAAGCTGCCCAACCTCTTCCGCCGCCTGTTTGCCGAAGGCGCCTTCAACTCCGCCTTCGTGCCCCTCTTCGCCCGCGCCCGTGCCGAGGACGGCGAGGCGGGCGGCGAAACCTTCGCCTCGATGGTGCTCTCCTGGCTCCTCGTCTTCCTCCTCGGGGTCACCGCGCTCGCCGAATTGTTGATGCCGCTCCTGGTCCTCGTGATGGCGCCGGGCTTCGCCGAGGAATCAACGCTCGACATCACCGTCCTCTACACCCGCATCTGCTTCCCCTATCTCGCGGCGATGTCGCTGGTCGCCTTCTTCTCGGGCATCCTCAACACGCTGAACCGGTTCGCGGTGGCGGCCTTCGCGCCGGTGCTCCTCAACGTCGTGCTCATCGCCACGCTGTTTCTGGCGGGCTGGCAGGGGCTCGACGCGCAGGGTGCCGCCACGGTGCTCTCCGGCGGCGTGTTCGTCGCCGGTCTTGCCCAGGCGAGCCTTCTCTTCATCGCGATCCGCCGGGCCGGCGTGAGCCTGCGCCTTCCCCGCCCCCGCGCGACGCCGCGCGTGAGGCGCCTCGTGAAGCTCGGCATCCCGGGCGTCGCGGCGGGCGGCATCACCCAGATCAACATCGTCGCCGGCACCATCATCGCCTCGTTCTGGCCGGGCGCCGTGTCGCACCTCTACTATGCCGACCGGCTCTACCAGCTCCCGCTCGGCATCGTCGGCGTCGCGATCGGCGTGGCGCTGCTTCCGGACCTCTCCCGCCGGCTGCGCGCCGGCGACGTCGGCGGCGCGCTGTGGACCCAGAACCGGGCGTTCGAGTTCGCCTTGATGCTGACGCTGCCGGCCGCCGCCGCCCTCGTCGTGGTGCCGTTCGAGATCGTCGTGCCGCTCTTCGAGCGCGGCGCCTTCACCCGCGAGGACGCCGCCATGACCGCCGCGGCGGTCGCCGCCTACGGCTTCGGGCTGCCGGCCTTCGTCCTCATCAAGGTGTTCTCGCCGAGCTACTTCGCCCGCGAGGACACCGCCACGCCGATGATCTTCGCCGGCGTCTCGATGGTGGTGAACGTCGCCGGCTCCATCGGCTTCGCGATGCTCCTCGCCCCGCAGGGCCTCGCCCACGTCGGCATCGCCGCCGCCACCAGCCTCGCCGGATGGGTCAACGCGCTGCTCCTCTTCACCGGCCTCCTGCGACGCGGCGACTTCGTGCCCGACAACCTCCTGTGGAGCCGGTCCCTCGGCTTCCTCGCCGCCTCCCTCGCCCTCGTGATCGCCGCCGTGCTGATCGCCGACGGTCTGAATGGCTGGTTCTTCGCTGCCGGCGACCGCTACGCCACCATCGCCCTCCTCATCATGGTGGCGGGATCAGCGGCCATCTTCGCCGTCGTCTGCGAGGTGTCGGGCGCCATCGGCGTGCGCGATCTCATCCGCGCCTTCAAGAAGAGCTGACGGCCTTCGGCGGACGCCTCCGCCGGCTGCGACGATGGATGACGCCGCCGGAGTTGCCGGCGACGCCGTTGCGGGATAACACGCAGGCCGTTCCAACAACGAGCACTCTAGTGACCTTCACCCCCCGCGTCTTCTCCGGCGTCCAGCCGACCGGAAGCCTGCACCTCGGCAACTATCTCGGCGCCATCCGCCGGTTCGTTGCCATGCAGGACGAGTTCCCGTGCATCTACTGCGTGGTGGACCTCCACGCGATCACGGTCTGGCAAGACCCGAAGGAGCTCATCGAGGCCACGTATCACGTGACCGCCGCCTATCTCGCCGCCGGCATCGACCCGGTGAAGCACATCGTCTTCAACCAGAGCCGCGTCTCGGCCCACGCCGAGCTCGCCTGGGTGTTCAATTGCGTCGCCCGCATGGGTTGGCTGAACCGCATGACGCAGTTCAAGGAGAAGGCCGGCAAGGACCGCGAGAACGCCTCGGCGGGACTCTTCGTCTATCCGACCCTCATGGCCGCCGACATTCTCGCCTACCAGGCGACGCATGTGCCGGTGGGCGAGGATCAGAAGCAGCACCTGGAGCTGACCCGGGACATCGCGCAGAAGTTCAACCACGACTACGGCGACCGGCTCGCCGAGCTCGGCTACGAGGAAGGCCTCTTCCCGATGACCGAGCCCATCATCCAGGGCCCGGCGACGCGCGTCATGAGCCTGCGCGACGGGGCGAAGAAGATGTCGAAGTCGGACCCCTCCGACGCCTCGCGCATCAACCTGACCGACGATGCGGACAGCATCGCCCAGAAGGTGCGCAAAGCGAAGACCGACCCCGAGGCGCTGCCCTCGGAGCCGAAGGGTCTCGAAGGACGACCGGAAGCGGACAACCTCGTCGGCATCTACGCCGCGCTGGCCGGCCAGACCAAGGAAGAGGTGCTGGCCGAGCACGGCGGCGCGATGTTCTCCGCGTTCAAGCCGGCGCTCGCCGACGTCGCCGTGAGCGTTCTCGCGCCGATCAACGACGAGATGCGGCGCCTGCTCGACGATCGTGGTCACCTCGACCAGGTGCTGACGAGCGGTGCGGAGCGTGCCGCCGAGATCACCGCGCCGGTGATGCAGGCGATGCGCCGCGTGGTCGGCTTCGTCGGCTAGTGGCGAGCGACCTGCCGCTCTTCGATCGGCCTGGCTTGCCCGATGAGGTCGCCCTCCTGCGTGCCG
Organism: Acuticoccus mangrovi; assembly: GCF_016411865.1. Taxonomy (GTDB): domain Bacteria; phylum Pseudomonadota; class Alphaproteobacteria; order Rhizobiales; family Amorphaceae; genus Acuticoccus; species Acuticoccus mangrovi. The sequence goes on from NZ_JAEKJA010000020.1 coordinate 125,508, forward strand.
CCTACCCGCGCGGCGTGTGGGAGGGTCACCGGCACCTCGGACCGATGGCCCGTTTCTGGCTGGAGCGGCACCAGATGTTTCGCGATCTCGGCGGCGCCATCACCGGTGCCGCCGACCAGCTGCGCGACGGTCAGATCGAAGCGCACGCGTTCATGGGCTGGTTCGCCCCGCGCATCAATTTCTTCCTCAACGAGCTGCACACCCACCATGGGGTGGAGGACGAGCATTACTTCCCGCTCTTCCGCGCCGCCGACCACCGCCTCGGGCGCGGCTTCGACATTCTCGATGCCGATCACCACGTCATCGACGGCCTGATCCATGAGCTTGCGGCCGACGCCAACGCCCTCGCCGCCGCCCTCAAGGGAACCGGCGAGATCGCCCGTGCCGCCGAGACCCTTGCCGCGCGCCTTCACAAGACGCTCGGCGGTCTCATCCGGCACCTCGACGACGAGGAAGAGATCATCATCCCGCTGATCCTCGACCGAACCGAGGGGGTCCTCGGCGTCTAATCGCTCTGCGCGGCTCGCGGGCTCCCGCGACCGGTCAGCCGCGGCTTCTGAGGCGGACGTAGAGCGCGCCGTCGCCGCCATGGTTCGGATGGGCGGGGCCGAAGCTCACGACATGCGGCGTCAGCTCGCGGCCGGTGAGCCAGTGGGGCACGCTCTTGCGCAGGATGCCGCGTCCCTCGCCGCCCGATCCCTTGCCGGTGATCACCAGAACCACTTTGTGCCGCCGCGCCGCCGAGCGCTCTATGAAGCCGGCGAGCGCTCGGTGCGCCTCCTCCTGCGTCATGCCGTGGAGGTCGATGCGGCCGTCGATCCGCACGCTGCCACGGGCGAGCTTGCGGCGCGTCTTGCGGTCGATGTCGCCGGTCGGAGGAGGAAGCCGCTTGATCGGCTTTGCGGCGGGAGGCGCGGGCGGCGTCGGCGCGGGCGCCGGATTCTCCGGCGCGGCGTCGGCGGTGGGGACCGCGGGCGGCACCACCTCCTTCGCCGCCTTCTCGGGCTTCAGCGGCTTCACCGTGCGTGCCACGAGATCCCACAACGCCCGCTCGCGCGCCGACAAGGTGCGCTTCTTCACGCAATGCCTCGCGGCAGGATCACCGTGAGGCGGGCCGGCGCCTTCATCTCACCGGCGATGGCCCCCGCCACCGGACCCGTGCCCATGAAGAGATCGCCGCGCGCCGGGCCGACGATCGCCGAACCGGTGTCCTCCGCGATGGTCACCCCGTCGAACGGCCCATGGCCCGGTAGCGTGGTTTCCACGTAGACGGGGGTGCCGAGCGCGATCTCGGAGCGGTCGACCGCGAGGCTGCGGAAGGGAACGAGCGCGACGCCCCCCGCCGCGATCGGGCCGAGCTCCTCGCCCATCGACACCCGCTCGCGGAAGAACACAAAGGAGCGGTTCGCCGACAGGATCTCCGCCACGCGGTCGGGATTGGCCGCGAGGGCGGCGCGGATCGTCTGCATCGTGGCCCCGCCCTCGGGCAGCATGCCGCGGTCGATCATCACCCGCCCGATGGCGGTGTAGGGGTGGCCGGTCTTGCCGTGATAGCCGATGCGCATCTCCGCCCCGTCGGGAAAACGCAAGCGGGCCGAGCCCTGCACCTGGGCGAAGAAGGCATCCACGGGATCGGCGACGTAGGCGAGCTCCAGCCCCATGCCCTCGAGGGCACCGTTCATGATCGCGACGCGGTCGGGGTAGGGCGCGAGCGTCCCGTCGGCCAAGCGCTGGGCGAAAGTGCCGTCGCCGGGCAGATCCGGAGAGGCCGGTGATACTCTCACGAGATCCGGCGGGCGGCGGTAGATCGGGGTGGTGAAGGGGCCTTCGCGCACCCGCGAGGCGGCGACGAGCGGCTCGTAGTAGCCCGTCAAAAAACCCTCCGCCACAATGGCGAAGGGCTCGAAATGGGCCTCCACGAAAGCCTGCGCGGAGCCCGTTCGACGGGCGAGTATCGCTTCGGCCGTCGCGAGCCAGAACGCCTGATGCGGGCGCACGCGCACGGCCGGATCCACATGACGCGCCAGTCCGATCAGAAGCGCTTCGGCCTCAGCCTCGCCCCAGCCGGGCAGGCTTGCGAACGCACGCCTCCGCCGTCGAGCACCCTGTTGTGGCACCGAGGCCCTCCATGCGGTGGCGTCAGGCCGATTCGGTCGCCACCAGCACCCAGTTCGGATCCTTCGCGGTCACACGCCGCTCGAACGTCCACACGTCCACCACGTCGACCACCTTGTTGGGGTCGCCGTCGACGAGGGCGCCGCCCTTGTCGTAGGTCGCGGTGATCATCTGGCTGTCGATCCGCGCCGTGACCCGCGCCACGTCGCCCTTCAGCGACGCATCCGTCAAAGCCAGCTTCTCGATGCCGATCAGCGTGGTCGACATCGTCTGCCCGGCGGCCTCCCGGCTAGAGATCGCCGCGTCGAAGCCTTCCATCACCTCGGACGACAGGAGCGGACGCAGCGTGTCGCGATCGCCGTTGGCGAAGGCCGTCACGATCATCTCGTAGGCCATCGACGCGCCGCTCATGAAGTTCTTCGGATCGAACGACGGATCGACCGACATGATGCCGTGCAGCGCGTCGTAGAGCGGCGTGCCCTTCTTCGCGACGGGGGAGAGACGCTCCTCCGCATCGGCGGGAGCCCCGCCCCCGGCCCGCTCCGCCGACGGCTGGCGCGGCAACGACACGACGTTGTCGCCCCCCGTCTCGCGGGCGGCCTCCTGGCCGCTCTTCGCCGCATAGGGGTCGTAGGGCGGCCGCTCGTTCCCCGTCCGACGGCCCAGCACGCTGCGCAACCTCAGAAAGATCGCCACAGCCAGCGCCAGGATCATCAGATTGTAGATGTCGAAGATCTCACTCATCCACGGTTACCTGTCCGCTCGTCGGAGCGACTGTGTTGGGTGCACCGGTTCGATGCCGCGTACCCCCTTTAGATAAGACGAATTGCGCAGGCAAACAGCCCTCGGCCGTCCCACGAAACCCGGCGAGCCTAACCAATCGATGCACATGGGTCCATGGTCGGCGGCTGAAATCGACTTCATCCGTCCCATATCAATCGTCGACCAGAACGAGGTGACTTTGTGCTGCGGCTCATACTCTTTGCTTTTTTGGTGGCTGTTCCGATCGCGGAAATCGCCGTCTTTCTGATGGTTGGCGCGGCGATCGGAGTGCTTCCGACCATCGCCCTCGTCATCATTACCGCGATCATCGGCGCCTACCTTCTGAAGCAGCAGGGAACCTCCGCCTTTGCCCGATTGCAGGACGACCTGCGCAACAAGCGCATGCCCGCAGCGGCGATCGGTCACGCCATCACGGTGGCGATCGCAGGATGTCTGCTCCTCACGCCCGGCTTCATTACGGACACGCTCGGCTTTCTCCTCTTCATTCCGGCGGTGCGCGCCTGGCTGTGGCGCGGCATCACCTCCTCGGTGAAGGTCGAGCGGATCGACCCGAACGGCCCCTATCCGGGCGGCTACGGGCCGACGGGGGGCGCTCCCACGGGCCCGCGTGTGATCGACCTCGACGAGGGGGACTACCGTCCCTCCAACGATCCGTCCCCCTGGCGCGAAGGCCCGGGCGGCTAGCTTCGGCGGGTTTGCTTGTTTGGGCCGGGTGCCCATGCTAGCGACCGCGGCAAAGCCACCCCACATTGCCGCAACGGACGGAAACACCATGAGCGACTCGACGACGACGGACACCCAGCCGAGCGGCCAGCCCGCCCAGCCCACCGTGCGCGTCCTGGCGCAGTACGTGAAGGACTTCTCCTTCGAAAATCCCCGCGCCCCGCTCTCCCTGCAGCGCAAGGAAGGGACGCCGCCGATCAACATCAGCGTGAACGTCAACGCCCGGCCGCTGTCCGAGCAGGATTTTGAAGTGACGCTCACGCTGGAGGCCAAGGCGGCCGACGACAACGAGATCGCCTTCCAAGTCGAGCTCCACTATTCGGGCATCCTGCGCGTCGCCGGCATGAAGCCGGAGCACGTCCAGCCGTTCCTTCTCATCGAAGGACCGCGCCTGCTCTTCCCGTTCGCCCGCCAGATCGTGGCCGACGCGGTGCGCAACGGCGGCTTCCCGCCGCTGATGATCGACCCGATCGACTTCGTGACGCTCTACCGGCGCAATCTGGAAAAGGCGCAGGCCAGCCAGACGAACGCCAATCCGATCAACTGAGCCGGACTATTCGGCGGCCATCGCCGGGCCGCCGTCATCCGCGGACGCGAGCGACGCGGGCAGCGTCACTCGCTCCCACAAGGGCTCGGAGAAGGTCGCCATGAAGGCGGCGTGGGCCGCCCGCTCCTCTGCGGTGACACGGGGCAGCAGCGGCCGTGGCCGCGGCGGATGGCGCGGCGCCCCGGCGGCGGCCGGAGCGTAGCCGCCGGTCTCGTCGGCAAGCACGAACGCCGCCTGCCGGCCGCCCGACAGCTCCAGATAGACCTCGGCCAACAGCTCGGCGTCGAGCAGCGCGCCGTGCTTGGTGCGGCGGGATGCGTCGACACCATAGCGGGCGCACAACGCATCCAGCGAATTGGGACCACCGTGCTTGCGCCGAGCGATCGACAGCGTGTCGACCACCTGATGCGGCGGCACCGGCGGCTTGCCGCACATCTGCAGCTCGTTGTTGATGAAGGCGACGTCGAAGCTCGCATTGTGGGCGACCAGCTTGTCGCTGCCGAGGAAGGCGAGGAAATCGTCGACGATCGCCGCGAACACCGGCTTGTCGGACAGGAACTCGCTCGACAGGCCGTGCACCCGGAAGGCGCCCTCGGGCATATCCCGCTCGGGATTGATGTAGGCGTGAAAGACGTTGCCCGTCGGGATCGCGTTGAGCACCTCGACCGCGCCGATCTCCACGACACGGTCGCCCGTCAGCGGATCGAGCCCCGTGGTTTCGGTGTCGAGTACGATTTCGCGCAACGGTCCGCCTCCGATCTTCTCTCATGGTGACACATCGGCGGCGCCAATGCATCGCTCGCCGGATGCTATCCCAAGCTCAGCAGCGCGCGGCGCACGCCGACGACGCGGGAGCGCGTCAGCGCCACGCTCTCGCCCGTGTCGATCACGAAGTGGGCGTTGCGGCGCTTCTCGGCGTCGGCCATCTGGCGACCGCGGATCGCCTCGAAGCGCTCTTCCGTCATCCCGGGCCGGGCGAGCACCCGCGCGCGCTGCACCTCCGCCGGCGCACTCACCACGGCTACGGCACGAACCCGCCGCGCCTGCTTCGTCTCGAAAAGGAGCGGAATGTCGAGCACGGCGATAGGCCGCCCTTCACCCCGGGCGGCGGCGAGGAAGGCCGCCTCCTCCGCCCGCACGAGGGGATGGACGATCGCTTCGAGCCGCGCCATCGCCTCCGCATTGTTGATCACCAGCGCCCCGAGCTTGGCGCGATCGATCTCGCCGTCGACCGCGACGCCCGGAAACTCGGCCTCGACCGGAGCCACCGCCTTGCCGCGATAGAGGCGGTGCACGGCGAGGTCGGCGTCGTAAACCGCGTCGCCCGCCTCGGCGAAGAGGCGGGCGGTGGTGGACTTGCCCATCCCGATGGAACCGGTGAGGCCGAGAACGATCACAGCGTCGCGCTCACCAGACGCCGCAGATCCCTGTCGACCTTCGGCTTCACTCCGAACCACCGTTCGAAGCCCGTGGTCGCCTGAAAGAGGAGCATGCCGAGCCCGTCCACCGGCACAAGGCCCCGCGCGCGGGCCGCGGCGAGGAGCGGCGTCTCCAGCGGATTATAGATGAGGTCGGCCACCGTGGTCCCGGCCGGAAGCGGGCGGGGATCGACCGAAAGGGTGGTCCCGTCCATTCCGAGCGAGGTGGCGTTGACGAGGAGCGAGGCTTCGGAAAGGGCATCCGGAAGCGCGTCCAGCGCGATCGCCTCGGCTCCGGCGCGGGCCGCCACCGCCTCCGCCTTGTCGGCGGTGCGGTTCGCCACCAGCACGCGGCATCCTTCCGCGACCAGCGCATCGGCGACGGCGACGGACGCGCCGCCCGCTCCGACGATGACTGCCGGCCCGACGGCGCCGCGCCAGTCGGGTGCCTGATCGTCGAGGCTCGCAATGAAGCCCGAGCCGTCGCTGGAGGAGCCGGAAAGGCCATCGCCGTCGCGCCAGATGGTGTTGGCGACACCGAGCCGGGTAGCCACAGGGTCGGCCGAAACGCTCTCCGCCGCCAACGCCTTATAGGGCATCGTGACGTTGACGCCCGTGTAGGGCGAGGATGCGAGATCTGCGAAGAACGCGGCCGCCTCGTCGGGCGCGACGGCGATCCGCTCGTAGCGCGCGTCGATGCCGTGGACGGCGAACCAATGGCCGAAGATCACCGGCGAGCGGGAATGCTCCACCGGCCAGCCCACGACGCCCACGCGCTGCATCAGAAGGCCTCCGTGACGCCCGTTCCGTAGCGGCGGTCGGCGAGAAGGGCGACGATCGCCGCCGCCGTCTCCTCGATGGAGCGGCGCGTGACGTCGATCAGCGGCCAGCCGTTCTCGGCGCAGAGCTTGCGGGCGAAGGTCACCTCCTTCGCCACCTCCTGGCGGTTGACGTAGGAGGAGGCCCGCCGATCGGCGTTCATGGCGATGAGACGGTTCTCGCGCAGCGCGACGATGCGCTCGGGCGAGGCGGTGAGCCCGACGATCAGCGCCCGCTTCGCCTGGAACATCGAAGGAGGCGGGGAGAAGCCGGGGACGATGGGCAGATTGGTCGCCCGCACCCCGCGGTTCGCGAGATAGATGGACGTCGGCGTCTTGGAGGTGCGCGAGACCCCGATCAGCACGACGTCGGCCTCGTCGATGTCGTCGGGCAGGGCTCCGTCGTCGTGGCGCATGGCGAAGTCGAGCGCGGCGATGCGGCGGAAGTAGCCGGCGTCGAGCTCGTGCTGGGCGCCGACGCGGCTCGCCTTCTGGACGTTGAGGTAGGACTGGAAGACGGCGACCAGCGGGTCGAGCACGTCGATGCAGGGCAGCCCCAGCCGCCCGCAGGTGCTCTGGAGGCGGGCCAGGATCTCCCCGTCGACGAGGGTGAACATGACGATGCCCGGCGCATCCTCGATCTCGGCGAGGACGCGGTCGAGCTGCCGGTCGGACCGCACCAGCGGGTAGACGTGCTCGATCGCCTCGACCTCGTCGTAGCGGGCGACGGCGGCGCGAGAGGCTGTCATCAGCGTCTCGCCGGTGGAGTCGGACACGAGATGGACGTGAACGAAGGTGCGTTTCCGGCTCAAGAGTTGCGCCTCACCATGGGGATTATTTTGGAACAACTCCTGCCGGGTGAGCGGTCACGGCGCAAGCCTGTGGATCACCCGCCCGCTGATCCACGCCACCATCCACCGTTCGGGCGCGGTGGACAAGCGACACCTCGATGACAGTCCATTCGTCATGCGGGGCGCCTCTTGCGGTTCCGTCCACAGGATGCCCCCAATGAGGGCGAGCGCCGGGCTTCCGCAATTTGGCCGCAGCGCCTCGACATTTGACCCTCTTGCGGTGAGCCGAGCGAACATGTGAACAGTGAAGGTGCTTCGCGCGTGGATGACGCGAACGTCAACACCCACCCTGTGTGCTCTCGCTTCATCCCCGTGATGCGCGCGCCAACATCATCAACATCAATAAATTATAGAATCTGTTAAAGTGATGGACGACGCCGCTTCCGCCTCCCAGCGCCAGCCACCTCTCATCGCCGCATTGAAGGGCGAGACCGTGCGGCCGGCTCCCGTCTGGTTCATGCGCCAGGCCGGCCGATACCTCCCCGAGTACAGAGAACTCCGAAAGCAGGCCTCTGGTTTCCTGGAATTTTGCTACACCCCCGAGATGGCGGTCGAGGCGACCCTACAGCCCATGCGGCGCTACGCGTTCGACGCGTCGATCGTCTTCTCCGACATCCTGGTGCTTCCCCACGCGCTGGGGCAGGAGGTGTGGTTCGTGCAGGGCGAGGGACCGCGCCTGACGCCTCTTGCCGATCCGGGTTCGCTGAGCTTCGAAGGGTTCGAAAGCCACCTCGAGCCGGTCTACGAGACGATCAGGCGGCTGAGAGCGGCGCTGCCGGCGGAGAAGGCGTTGCTCGGCTTCTGCGGAGCGCCGTGGACGCTCGCCACGTACATGATCGCCGGGCGCGGCGGGCAGGAGCAGTGGCCCGCCCGGACCTACGCCGCCCGCAATCCCGCGCCGTTCGCAGCGATGATCGATACGCTCGTCGAGGCCGCGATCCGCCATCTCGTGCGCCAGATCGAGGCGGGGGCGGATGCGGTGCAGATCTTCGACAGCTGGGCGAGCGCGCTCGACGAGCGGGGATTCCTGCGCTGGTCGGTCGAGCCCATCGCCCGCATCGTCGCCGGCGTGCGGGAGGCGGCGCCGGGGGTTCCGATCATCGGCTTTCCGCGGGGAGCGGGCTACGGCTACACGGCCTTCGCGGAGCGCACGGGCGTCGACGCGGTGTCGCTCGACTGGACCGTGCCCATGGCGGCCGCCCGAGAGTTCCAGGACCGCGGTATTTGCGTCCAAGGCAACCTCGATCCCGCCGTTCTCACAGTTGGTGGCGAGGCTCTGGACAACAGCGTGGATCACATCTGCGCGGCGTTGAAGGACGGGCCGTTCGTGTTCAATCTCGGCCACGGTATCTCGCTGGAGACGCCGCCGGAGCATGTGACCCGCGTGATCGAGCGGGTGAAGGAGCGGACCGCCCGTCGATGATCTATCTTTGGCTCAAGGCCCTCCACGTCATCGCGATCATCGCCTGGATGGCGGCGCTCCTCTACCTTCCGCGCCTGATGGTGTATCACGTTGCTGCGGAGCCCGGTTCGGTCCAATCGGAGACGTTCAAGGTGATGGAGCGGCGCCTTCTGAAGGCGATCGCCAACCCGGCGATGATGGCGGCCTGGGTGCTCGGCCTGTCGCTCGCCACCTACGCGCACTTGTGGTCGAGCGGATGGTTGCACGCCAAGCTCGCGGCGGTGCTGGTGCTCACCTTCGTCCACACCCGCATGGCCCGGTGGGTCGACGCCTTCGCAGCCGATCAGAACACCCACTCCGCACGCTTCTACCGGATGATGAACGAAGTGCCGACGGTGCTGATGATCGCCATCGTGATCCTCGTCATTTTGAAGCCGTTCTAAGGTGACGACGACCATGCGATGCGGCATTATCCTGCCTCAAGCTCGATTTTTTTGGCCTAGAGGAAGGATTTCCGCGCTTTAGGATGCACGTAGGGCTTGCATAAGCGCCTCGCCGTCGATACGTTCACGCCTGTTCCATCCTTCGCATCGTGGAGATCGCGGCTTCCCAGGCCGTGAACGATGGCGGTGCCGGAGCTCCCCCCTTCCACCTGTACATTCTTGCGGCAGTCGCAACGATCCGCTTTCCCGGCTTTCTTGCCGGCGACCAGGACAGCCCCATGCGCGAATTGAAACTTCACGAGCTCAAGGCCAAGAGCCCCGGTGATCTCATCGCCTTTGCCGAAGAGCATGAAGTTGAGAATGCTTCGACCCTGCGGAAGCAGGAGTTGATGTTTGGAATCCTCAAGCAGCTTGCCAGCAAAGACGTTGATATTATTGGCGAAGGCGTCGTTGAGGTCTTGCAGGACGGTTTCGGTTTCCTGCGCTCTCCCGACGCCAACTACCTCCCCGGACCCGACGACATCTACGTCTCGCCATCACAGATCCGACGCTTCTCGCTGCGGACCGGCGACACTGTCGAGGGTCAGATCCGCAGCCCGAAGGAGGGCGAGCGATATTTCGCTCTCCTTAAGGTTAACACCATCAACTTCGAGGAGCCGGAGGCGGCCCGGCACAAGATCCACTTCGACAATCTGACGCCGCTCTATCCCGAGTCGCGCCTCCACATGGAGGTGGAAGGCCCGCCGACGAAGGATTATTCCGGCCGCGTCATCGACCTCGTGGCCCCGCTCGGCAAGGGCCAGCGCGCGCTGATCGTCGCACCGCCCCGCACCGGTAAGACGGTGCTTCTCCAGAACATCGCAAAGTCCGTCACCGCCAACCATCCGGACTGCTATCTCATCGTCCTCCTGATCGACGAGCGGCCCGAAGAGGTCACCGACATGCAGCGCTCGGTGCGCGGCGAGGTGGTGTCCTCGACGTTCGACGAGCCGGCGGTGCGCCACGTCCAGGTCGCCGAAATGGTGATCGAGAAGGCCAAGCGCCTCGTAGAGCACGGGCGGGACGTGGTGATCCTGCTCGATTCCATCACCCGCCTCGGCCGCGCCTACAACACCGTGGTGCCCTCCTCGGGCAAGGTGCTGACCGGCGGTGTCGACGCCAACGCCTTGCAGCGTCCGAAGCGCTTCTTCGGCGCGGCCCGCAACATCGAGGAAGGCGGCTCGCTGACGATCATCGCGACCGCCCTCATCGACACCGGCAGCCGCATGGACGAGGTGATTTTCGAGGAGTTCAAGGGCACCGGCAACTCCGAGATCATCCTCGACCGCAAGATCTCCGATCGCCGCGTGTGGCCGGCCATCGACATCCAGCGCTCCGGCACCCGCAAGGAAGAGCTCCTGGTGCGCAAGGAGGACCTCAAGAAGGTCTTCGTGCTGCGCCGCATCCTCAACCCGATGGGGTCGGTCGACGCGATCGAGTTCCTACTCGACAAGCTGCGGCAGACGAAGAACAATTCCGAGTTCTTCGACTCCATGAACACCTGACGAAGGGTTGGTTGGCCGGCTCAGCCGGCCTGCCAGAGTGCATCGGTCAGTGCCTTGGTGTCGGCGAGCGGCAGCGAGCAGACACCGGCGCGGCAGACGATGGCGGTTCCCTCCGGCGGAGCCATCTGCAGCGCGGGATGGTTCGTCGGGGGAGCGTCGAGTGCCACGACCGCGGGATGACCCGACCGCCGCGCCGCCATGACGAGCGTCGGGGCGTCGTGCGCGGTGACGGAGGCGAGCCGGTCGAGCTGATCCTGGCCGCAGAAGAGGCTGGTGCAGGAGAACACGTTCTGCGCGGCGGCGCGGGCATGGGCTCTGAGGATGCGTCGGGCGATCGCCTCGTAGCGATCGTCGCCGGTCATCACCCACAGCGTCGCGAGATTCTTCACCATCAGCCCGTTGGCGTTCGGCACCGCCTCGTCTTGCGGGCTGTCGGGACGCATGATGAGGCTCTCGGCGTCGTCGGCGTTCCAGTAGTAGCCGCCGTGGCCGGCGGTGTGATGGGCCTCCAGCGTTTCCACCCAGCGGTAGGCGTCGGCGAGACCATCCGGCAGACGGCCGGCGGCGACGAGGCCGAGTGCCGCATGGATCATGGCCGCATAGTCGAGCGCAAACCCCTGATCCACCCGCGTGTCGCCACGCATCGCGTGGATGAGGCGATCGCCGACACCGAAGCGCTGCTTGGCGACGTGGTAAGTGGTCTCGGCGAGGTCCAGCCAGTCGGTCCGGTCGAAGGCTGCTCCGGCGCGAGCGAGGGCGGCGACGAGCAGGCCGTTCCAGTCGGCGAGGGCCTTGTCGTCGCGGCCCGGCCGAGGACGCGCCTCGCGGGCGGCGAGAAGCCGCGATCGGCAGTCGGCGAGGAAGGCCTCGGTGGCTTCGTCGCCGAGGCCCGCGGCGGCGAGTCGGTTCGGCACGTTGCTGCCTTCCCAGTTGCCGGCCTCGGTGATGTCGTAGGCCTCGGCGAAGCGAGCGGCGTCGGGTCCGAGAATCCCGTCGACCTCAGCCCGGCTCCAGACGTAGAAGCGGCCTTCCTCCCCCTCCGAATCGGCGTCGAGGCTGGCGGCGAAAAGGCCGTCTACCGCCATCTCGCGCTCCAGCCACGCGACGGTCTCCTGCGAGCGGGCGCGATAGAGGGGATCGCCGGTCACGCACCAGGCGTCCGCCATCAGCGAGAGGAGCTGGGCGTTGTCGTAAAGCATCTTCTCGAAGTGCGGCACGAGCCAGCGCTCGTCGACGGAGTAGCGGGCGAAGCCACCGCCGATGTGATCGTAGATGCCGCCCATCGCGATGCGGTTGAGCGAGGTGAGGACGAGGTCGCGATAGGACGTCTCGCCGGAGCGGGCGTAGGCGCGCCACAACAGTTCGAAGAGACCGGCGTTCGGAAACTTCGGCGCGCCTCGCGTGCCGCCCGCCACGGGGTCCATCACGCCGGCGAGCTGCGTGGCGGCGCGCAACGGCGCATCGGCGGGAAGCTCGCCGGGATCCTGTCGCGTGTCGAGGCGCTGGCGCAGCGCCTCGACGTTGCCGGTCACGATGTCGGCGCGGCTCTTATAGGAGTCCGACACCGCCGTCAGGACGTCGACGAAGCGGGGTCGGCCGAAACGCGCCTCCTTGGGAAAATAAGTCCCGCCGAAGAACGGCTCGGCCGTGGACGTCAGGAACATCGTGAGGGGCCAGCCACCTTGCTCGCCCGTCGCATGCAGCGCCGCCATATAGATCTGGTCGATGTCCGGCCGTTCCTCACGATCCACCTTGATGTTGATGAAGCGCTCGTTCATGACCGCGGCTGTCGCGGCGTCCTCGAAGCTCTCGTGCGCCATCACGTGGCACCAGTGGCACGCGGCATATCCGATGGACAGTAGGATGGGTGTGTCGGTGCGTCGGGCCTCCTCGAGCGCCTCCGGACACCATGGCCACCAGTTCACGGGGTTGTGGGCATGCTGGATGAGGTAGGGGCTCGCCTCGTGGGCCAGTCGGTTCATGGGCTTCGCCAGGGCCATGGGGGAGACCTTTCGTGATCGGGTCGGGAACGATAGTGGCGTTGTCGTCGGGGCCACCACCCTCGGCAGTCGCCGTGATACGCGTGAGCGGGCCCGAGGCGTGTGCCGTTGCGACGGCGTTCGGCGTGAAGACGCTGCTACCGCGTCAGGCGGTGCTGCGCGGCCTGACCTCGCCGGTCGACGGGTCGCTCATCGATCGTGCCCTCTGTCTATACTTCGCTGCGCCGGGGAGCGCCACCGGGGAGGACGTGCTCGAGCTCCATCTTCACGGCGGCGTCGCCGTGGTTGAGCGGGTACTCGCCGACGCCGTGACCTTATCGGGAGTACGCGCCGCGGAGGCGGGCGAGTTCACCTTGCGCGCCGTCCTCAACGGCAAGATGGGCCTCGCCGATGCCGAAGCGCTGGCGGATCTCATCGAGGCCCGCACCGAGGCGGAGCGCCGGCGCGCCGTCCGCCTCGCCGACGGCGCGCTCAGCCGCCGCCTTGCCGACTGGCGCGAACGGCTGATCGGCGCGCTCGCCCTCTGCGAAGCCCATCTCGATTTCGCCGACGACGGCGATGTCGGAAGCGCCCAACCCGAGATCGACGCCGTGCTGGAGCCGCTGCGGTCGGAGATCGAGGTGGTCCTCGCCGGGAGCATAGACGCGGAGCGTCTGACGGACGGCTTCCACGTAGCGCTCGTCGGACCGCCCAATGCAGGGAAGTCGAGCCTCCTCAACGCATTGTGCGAGCGGGATGCCGCCATCGTGAGCCCCGAGGCCGGCACCACCCGCGACGTCGTCTCCGTAACCCTCGACCTCGACGGCTATCGCGTCACCCTGAGTGACACCGCTGGCGTGCGCGACGGTGTGGTCGGCGTGGAGGCGGCGGGGATCGCCCGAACGGAAGCGGCGCGTCGGGCCGCCGATCTCGTGATCGAGGTGACGAGCCCGGACACTCGGCCGCTCGACCTTCCCGACGCCGATCTGCGGATCCTCCACAAGAAGGACATGGCGGCGGTCGCCGCCACGGCCGACTTGGCGACGAGCCTTGCCGATCCCGTGTCGATCGCCGATCTGAGGGAGCACATCGCGGCGCACGCCCGGGCCGGTCTGTCCCGGGCCGAGAACGCGCTCATCACGCGGACCCGTCAGCGCTCGGCTCTGACAGACGTGCGCGATGGGATCGCCGAAGCGCTGGCGACGGACGCTCTGGAGCTCAAGGCGGAGGGGTTGCGCTTGGCGTGCGCGGCAATGGCTCGTATGACGGGAGAGATCGGCATCGAGGACGTGCTCGACGACGTGTTCGGGCGGTTCTGTATCGGCAAGTGAGTGTTTCACGTGAAACATGATGTGGTGGTGGTCGGCGGCGGACACGCCGGATGCGAGGCAGCGGCGGCCGCGGCACGCGTCGGGGCAAGCGTCGCCCTCGTGACGTTGAGCGCGGATGCGATCGGCCGCCTCTCGTGCAATCCCGCGATCGGCGGCATCGGCAAGGGCCACCTGGTGCGCGAGATCGATGCCCTCGACGGGCTGATGGGCCGGGTCGCCGACGCCTCCGGGATCCAGTTTCGCCTCCTGAACCGCAGTCGGGGTCCGGCCGTGCGTGGACCGCGGGCGCAGGTGGATCGGGCCGCTTATCGGACCGCGATGCAAGCCGAGATCGCCGGGATCGACGGGCTGACGGTGGTCGAGGGCGAGGTGGCGGATCTTCTCCTCGATTGCGGCGGGGTCGCCGGGGTGCGGCTCGCCGATGGGAGATCGATCCACGCCGGCGCTGTGGTGCTGACGACGGGGACGTTCCTCGGCGGAACGATCCACCTCGGCGAGCGGCACTGGTCGGCGGGCCGGATCGGCGAAGCCGCAGCGAATGCGTTGGCGGCGCGGATGCGTGACGCTGCGCTGCCGATGGGGCGTCTCAAGACTGGGACGCCGGCGCGGCTCGAGGCGTCCAGCCTCGACTTTGGTGTGTTGGAGAGTCAGCCGGGTGATGCCACGCCGGTTCTTTTCAGCGCGCTTTCGACGGGTCCGGCGCTCCGGCAGGTCTCCTGCCATATCACGCGGACGACCGGGGAGACTCACGCGATCATCCGCGACAATCTCCACCGGTCGGCACTGTTCGGCGGGCACATCAAGAGCGTGGGCCCGCGCTACTGCCCGTCGATCGAGGACAAGATTGTGCGCTTTGCCGATCGGGATAGCCATCAGATCTTTCTGGAGCCCGAGGGACTCGGCAGCGACTTGATCTACCCGAACGGCATCTCCACCTCGCTGCCGGCGGATGTGCAGCTCGCGATGGTGCGCACGATGCCGGGGTGCGAAGCCGCCGAGGTCGCGCAGCCGGGTTATGCCATCGAGTACGACATGGTCGATCCGCGGGCCCTTGCGCCGACTCTGGAGCTGCGCGCCTTCCCGGGGCTCTTTCTGGCGGGGCAGATCAATGGCACCACAGGATATGAGGAAGCCGGCGCGCAGGGCCTGCTCGCCGGTCTCAATGCTGCGCGACGCGCCGGCGGGAGCGATGGCGTCACCATCGGCCGCGACGTCGCGTATCTGGGGGTGATGGTGGATGATCTCGTGACCAACGGCGTCGACGAGCCCTACCGCATGTTCACCTCCCGTGCCGAGCACCGGCTGACGATGCGGGCCGACAACGCTGCGGACAGGCTCACCCTCTGGGGCGAAGCGATGGGCCTCGTCGCAGAGCCGCGGGCGGTGCACCACCGGCGATCGGCGGCCGTCCGCGAGGAAGCGGCCCGACGTCTCGATACGGTTTCGCTGACCCCCAACGAGGCCACCCGCTACGGCGTGACGCTCAACCAGGACGGCCGGCGCCGCGATGGGTTCGACCTTCTCGCTCATCCGGACGGTGGATGGCGGCTGCTCGAAGCGCTCGATCCCTCTCTCGCCGATCTTCCCGAGAGCGTGCGTACCGGGCTCGAGGCGGATGCGCTTTATCGCACGCAGGCGGAGCGGCAGCGCCGGATCGCGGCGGCGGAAGCGACGGCCGACGGGCTGCCGATCCCTGAGGTCGTGGTGACGATGGCGATCCCTGGCCTCTCCACCGAGCTGCAGCAGAAGCTGGCGCGGCGACGGCCGGCCACCATCGGGGAGGCGCGTCGGATCTCCGGGATGACGCCCGCGGGCCTCGCCCTCATCGCCGCCCATGCCCGGCGTCACCGGACCGCCGCCTGAGGTGCTCGCGTCGGAGGAGAGGGCCAGGGAGACCATCCGCGCCGAGGTCGGCAGCGACGTCTTTGCCGCATTGGAGCGCTTCGTGGAGGCGGCGCGGGCCTGGGGACGCGTGTCCAACATCGTCAGCGAGGCGGACCGGGAGCGGCTGTGGGAGCGTCACGTGCTCGATAGTCTGCAGCTCGTGCCGCTGGCCGAGGCGGCCGGTCCGGCATGGATCGATCTCGGCTCCGGGGGTGGCTTTCCCGGCCTCGTCGTCGCCATCGTGCGGGGCGGCGAGGTGACGCTGGTGGAATCGAACCGTAAGAAGGCGGCCTTCCTCATCCAGGCGAGCGCGGCGACGGGACGAGCGGTGCGCGTCGAGCCGCGGCGGATCGAGGAGCTCGCCGCTACGCCCTACGATGTCGTGTCCGCCCGTGCGCTCGCCCCGCTCGCGACGCTTCTCGACTTGTCCTCGCGTTTCTTTGGGCCCGACACGGTCGGCCTCTTCCCAAAAGGGCGCGACGCTGACAATGAAGTGAGGGAGGCGCAAAAGCGTCACCGATTCGCCGTCGCCTCCACGCCGAGCCGCACCGATCCGCGGGCGGCCATTCTGTCCGTATCCGAGTTGAAGGGGGCCTGACATGCTGCCCGCCCGTCCAAGGGTCATCGCGGTCGCCAACCAGAAGGGTGGTGTCGGCAAGACCACCACCGCCATCAACGCTTCCACGGCGCTCGCCGCGCTCGGCCACAGCGTGATGCTGGTCGACCTCGATCCTCAGGGGAACGCGTCGACAGGGTTCGGCATCGATCCGGCCGACCGTGCCGTGACGACTTACGACGTCCTCACCCGGGGCGCGACGCTCGCCGAAGCGGCGATGACGACGGAGGTGCCGCATCTCACGGTAGCGCCGGCGACGATGGATCTTCTGTCGATCGACATCGAGCTGTCGACCCACTCCGACCGGGCACGGCGGCTGCGGGACGCGATCGCCACCCTCGCCCGCAGCGACGACTCTCCTGCCTACATCGTCATCGACTGTCCGCCGTCGCTGACGATGCTGACGGTGAACGCCCTCGCCGCCGCCCATGCGGTTCTCGCACCGCTGCAGTGCGAGTTCTTTGCGATGGAAGGTCTATCCCAGCTGATGCGGACGATCTCCGAGGTGCGCGACAGCGTGAACCCCGAGCTCGTCATCCACGGCATCGTGATGACGATGTACGACGCTCGCAACAACCTCGCCAACCAGGTGGTGGCCGACGTCCGCTCGCATCTCGGCGATCTGGTGTACGAGACGATGATCCCGCGCAACGTCCGCCTGTCCGAAGCGCCGTCCTACGGCAAGCCGGCGCTTCTCTACGATCTGAAATGCGCCGGCAGCCAGGCCTACCTGCGCCTCGTTTCCGAGCTGATCGATCGCGAAGAGCGGATGGCCGAGGGGCGGACCGAACAACGCATGGGGGCCGATTGATGGACGACACCAAGAAGCGCCTCGGCCGTGGCCTGTCCGCGCTCCTCGGCGACATGCCGGCGGAAGGCGCGTCGCGACCCGCCGATCGTGGCGTGACGCGGGTGCCGATCGAGGCGCTGGTCGCGAACCCCAACAATCCGCGCGTCAGTTTTCAGGACGAGCCGCTCGAGGAGTTGACCCAGTCGATCCGCCAGCACGGCATCATGTCGCCGCTGATGGTGCGTCACGTGGACGATCATTACGAGATCATCGCCGGCGAGCGACGGTGGCGGGCGGCGCAGCGGGCGGGCCTTCACGACGTGCCCGTCGTCGTGCGCAACGTCTCCGCGGGCGAGGCTCTCGAGCTCGCGATCATCGAGAACGTGCAGCGCAGCGATCTCAACGCCATCGAGGAGGCGCAGGGATACAAGCGCCTCATCGATGAGTTCGGCCACAAGCAGGAGGCGTTGGCGAAGCTGATCGGCAAGAGCCGCAGTCATGTCGCCAACATGATGCGTCTCCTCAATCTGCCGGCGTCGATTCGGGCGAGCGTTGCCGACGGCAGCCTGTCGGCGGGCCACGCGCGCGCCTTGCTCGGCGCGGAGAACCCCGATGCGGTCGCCGATGAGGTGATCCGCCTCGGCCTGTCGGTGCGGGCGACCGAGCAGCTCGTCGCGCGTCTCGCCCAGGCGAAGGACGCGACGGCGGCGCCCAAGAAGGCCCCCGCCGTGGAGGACGCCAACACCCGCGATCTCGTCCGCCGCCTGTCCAATCGGTTGGGGCTCAAGGTGGGGCTGAACCACAACTCCGACGAAAGCGGCACCCTCACGATCCGCTATTCCAACCTCGAGCAGCTCGAGAATGTCTGCCGCATGCTCGGCGAGGAGTAGGCGCCCGTCGCGGATCTACGCCGGGAGCGCCAGCATGTCTCGGTGAGATTGCGCTGGCCGGCATGAGCCTGCGCCCTCCGGCCAGAGGGATGACGCCGCGTTAAGGTTAATGTTCGGTTGCGAGAATCGAGCGAATCGGCGCGATCGTCAGCGCATGACGACGTGGGAGGCGATCCGCAGCAGCGCGTCGCGGGCGATGGCGGGTGCGAGCGCCGGTCGGATGCGGGTCTCGAACGTGGCGGACGCGATCAGTGCGGACGCCGAGCGCAGCGCCTTCGGTGTCCAGTGGTGGAGGATGCGCGGGGCCGTTTGTCGGTGCGAGCCGTAGAGCGGCGGGCGAAGCGTGTCGACCGCTCGCTCGGGCGATGCGCCCGTCGCCATGGCCGCGGCGGCCTGCTCCAAGGCGTGGGAGAGCCGCTGCGCCGCCATCAACAGGGTGACGGCGGCCGAGTCCTGTCGCAGCAGGCGGTTGAGAAGACTGTCGAGCGCCTCGCGGCGGCCGAGAAAGGCGGCGTCCACCGCGTCGCTCATCTGGCTCACCGACACGTCGCCGACGATGGCGTCGACGTCCGCCAACGTCAGCCGGCCGGTGTCGACGGCATAGAGGCAGGCCTTCGCCACCTCGTTGCGGGATGCCGCGTGGTCGCCACCGAGGCGCTCCTTGAGGGCGACGCGGGCGTCGGCATCGACGGTGAGGCCGAGATGGGCGGCCTCGGCGTCGATCATCCTCTCGAGATCCTTCTCGGTGTCGACAGGGCAATGGATGGCGACCGCGGTGCGGTCGTCCTCCACCTGCTTGCGCAGCCCCGTGCCGCGCTTGAGGTCGCCCGCCTCCACCACCACCACGGCATCGCGCGGCGGGGCTTTCAGAAGCGGCGCGACGGCGGGGGTGAGGTTGCGCCCCGCCCCGTCGCGCACGACGATGAGGCGTCGGTCACCGAACAGGGAAACGGTGTTGGCCTCGTCGACCAGGCGGGCGGGATCGCTTGTGATCGTCGCGGCGTCGAGCTTCACGACCGCGAACGGGTCGTCCCCCACGGCCTCGAAGAGCTGCATGATCGCCGCCGTGACCTCGGTCACGAGCCCGCGGTCGGGGCCGAAGATCAGGAGGACGGGCGGCAGCTTGGCCGCCTCGGGATAACGGCGACCGATCTCGTGCGGTCGCGCCGTCGTCATGTGTCGGAGCGCTTGGCCGCGAAGTAGGAGGCGAGGCGGGTGGCGATGTTCTCCGCCGCCGTCTTTGCCGCCCGCGTGGCGGCATCGCGCTCGGCCCGCACGTTGCTGAAGCGCTGGGAAGAGAAGTCGTAGGAGGCGGTGGCCTTGGCCGCGCCCGTCAGCAAGGTCTCGTCCGTGTCGATCTCGGTGAGGATGAAGGTGACGTTGAGCGTCACGAGAACGGCGGCCGGAAGGTCCTCTTCGAGCTCCACCGCCAGCGGGTCGGTGCCGAAGTCGGTGATGTAGCGCAAGCGATAGCGGGCTTGGTCCGCCGGTCCGCCGTCGCCGCGCAACAGGAAGAGAAGCTCGTTGGAGAGCGCCTGCTCGGTCCGGTTCCGCGGCGGATCGACCTCCACGGCACGCATGTCGGGCACCGGCGACAGCGGGCCGCCCGACGTCTGGTCCATGTAGAGGGGGCGCACCTGGCACGCGGCGACCAGCAGCGCCGCCGCGACGAGGAAGGCGGCCTTACGCGACCACATTGACGATCCGCCGCGGCACCACGATCACCCGCCGGGGCGGATTGCCGTTGAGAAAACGTTGCACGTCGTCGAGCGCCAGAACGGCGGCTTCGATGGCGTCGTTGGCGGCGTCCATGGGCACGGTCACCTCCGCACGCTTCTTGCCGTTGATCTGCACCGGCAGGGTGATGACATTCTCAACGAGAAGGCTTTCGTCCACCAGCGGCCAGCTCGCCTCGGCGGCGAAGCCCTGGTTACCGATCACCGTCCAGCACTCCTCGGCGAGGTGCGGCATCATCGGCGCGAAGCAGCGGATCATCGCATCGATGCTTTCGCGCAGCACGGCACCCGGCGTCTCGTCGTCCGACAGCGCCTTCTGGAGGGCGTTGGACCACTCGTAGAGGCGGGCCACGGCGCGGTTGAAGTGGAGGCCCTCGATGTCGCCCTCGATGGCCCTGATGCCCCCGTGGGTCGCCTTGCGCAGGGCCATCCCGTCACCGGTGCCGGGGGTATCGAAGCGCGCTTGCGCCTCCGCCACGATGCGCCAGACGCGCTGCACGAAGCGATGGGCGGCATCGACGCCGGCGTCGGTCCACTGGATGTCGCGCTCGGGCGGCGTGTCGGACAGCATGAACCAGCGCGCCGTGTCGGCACCGTAGCCGGAGATGATCTGATCCGGGTCGACGACGTTCTTCTTCGACTTCGACATCGATTCCACGGAGCCGACCGTCACCGGCTCGCCGGTCTTGGCGTGGACGGCCTTGCCGTCGGCCCACACGACGTCCTCCGGGAACATCCACTGGCCCGAGGCGTCCTTGTAGGTCTCGTGGGTGACCATGCCCTGGGTGAAGAGCCCGGCGAACGGCTCCGGCCGGTTGCCGTAGCCGGTCTTCGCCACCGCGCGCATGAAGAAACGCGAGTAGAGAAGGTGCAGAATCGCATGCTCCACACCGCCGATATACTGGTCGACGGGGAGCCACTCCTCCATCACCTGCGCATCGATGGGGCGGGTCGCGTCGTGCGGCTTGGTAAAGCGGGCGAAATACCACGAGGAGTCCACGAAGGTGTCCATCGTGTCCGTCTCGCGCCGGGCCGGAGCGCCGCATTTGGGGCAATCGACCGTCGTCCACGTCGGGTGATGATCGAGCGGGTTGCCCGGAATGTCGAAGGTCACGTCGTCCGGCAGCTCGACGGGCAGCTGCTCGTCGGGCACCGGCACGATGCCGCAGGCCTCGCAGTGGATCACCGGGATCGGGCAGCCCCAGTAGCGCTGGCGCGAGATGCCCCAGTCGCGCAGGCGGAAGTTCACCGTACGCTTCGCCTGGGCGGCGCCATCGAGCTCGCGTTGCTCCAGGATGCCGGCGACCGAATCCTTGGCCTCCTCGATCGTCAGCCCGTCGAGGAAGGCGGAGTTGAAGATCACCCCGTCGTCGGTGAAGGCTTCGTCGCCCACGGTGAAGTCGTCGCCGGCGCTCTTCGGCCGCACCACAGGGGTCACCGGCAGACCGTACTTGCGGGCGAAGTCGAGGTCGCGCTGGTCGTGCGCCGGGCAGCCGAAGATGGCGCCGGTGCCGTACTCCATCAGGATGAAGTTGGCGACGTAGATCGGCAGCGTCGCGCCCTCGATGAACGGGTGGGCGACGCGCAGGCGCGTATCGATGCCCCGCTTCTCCGCGCTCTCGATCGCCTGGGCGGAGGTGCCCATGCGGCTCGCTTCCTCGATGAACGCGGCGACCTCGCCGTTGCGCTTCGCCACCGCCTGGGCGAGCGGATGACCGGCCGCAACCGCCATGAAGCTCGCGCCGAAGATCGTGTCCGGCCGGGTCGTGAACACCTCCAGCTCGGCGATGTCGTCCGGACCCGGCACGGTCAGCGGGAAGCGCAGACGCAGGCCTTCGGAACGGCCGATCCAGTTGCGCTGCATCAGCCGTACCTTGTCGGGCCAACGGTCGAGACCGTCGATGGCGTCGAGCAGGTCCTGAGCGTAGTCGGTGATCTTGAAGAACCACTGGGACAGCTCGCGCTGCTCCACCAGCGCGCCGGAGCGCCAGCCGCGGCCGTCGATCACCTGCTCGTTGGCGAGCACGGTGCGGTCCACCGGGTCCCAGTTGACCTTGCTGACCTTGCGCGTGACGAGGCCGGCCTCCAGGAAGGCCAGGAACAGGCGCTGCTGCTGGTGGTAGTAGGCGACGTCGCAGGTGGCGAACTCGCGGCTCCAGTCGAGGGACAGGCCCATCGACTTCAGCTGCTTCTTCATCGCCTCGATGTTGGCGTAGGTCCACTCGCGGGGGTGAACCTTGTTCTGCATCGCCGCGTTTTCGGCGGGCATGCCGAAGGCATCCCAGCCCATCGGGTGGAGCACGTTGTAGCCCTTGGCCCGGCGGTACCGCGCCACGACGTCGCCCATCGTGTAGTTGCGGACGTGACCCATGTGGATGCGGCCCGACGGGTAGGGAAACATCTCGAGCACGTAGTACTTCGGGCGCGGGTCGTCGTTGTCGGTGGCGTAGATGTCCGCCTCTTCCCAGGCGGCACGCCACTTGGCTTCGGTGGCAGGCGCGTTGTAACGCTCAGACGTACTCATCAGTGTGATATGGACCGGCGATGGAGATTGTCGCCGGACCATGGGGATTAGTTCGCCGGGGGTCAACCGCCATGACAACGCATCAGGAAGGTCCGAGCGTCGCCGAGCAGCTTGCTGTGGTGCGACGGTCGATCGCCGAGGCCGCCGCCGCGGCCGGACGCACCGAGCCGGTGCACCTCGTCGCCGTCACCAAGACGTTCGACGCCGACCATGTCCGCCCCGCCCTCGTCGCGGGGCAGCGGGTCGTGGGCGAGAACCGGGTGCAGGAGGCGAAGGCGAAGTGGCCGGGGCTGAAGGCGGAGTTTCCCGACATCGAGCTTCATCTCCTCGGCCCCCTCCAATCCAACAAGGCGAAGGATGCGGTGGCGCTGTTCGACGTGATCGAGAGCCTCGACCGGGAGAAGATCGCCGAGGCCATCGCGAAGGCCGGCGAGGCGCTCGGCCGGCTCCCCAAGGTGATGGTGCAGGTGAATATCGGCCGCGAGCCGCAGAAGGCCGGGGTGGCGCCGGAGGACGCTGCGAGCCTTGTGGCGCGCTGCCGGGCGTTGGGCCTCGACGTGATCGCGCTGATGGCGATCCCGCCCGCGGATGCGCCGCCCGCACCCTACTTCGATGCGCTCGCCCGGCTCGCCGCCGATTGCGGCGTCGCAGACACCTCCATGGGCATGTCGGGCGACTACGAGATCGCCATCGCCCATGGCGCGCGCTGGGTGCGGGTCGGGTCGGCGATCTTCGGATCGCGGCCGTCGATCGCGGCTCAATAGGCGTACCAGAAGCCGACGCGGCCACCGATCTCGCGCAGTGCGTCGCGTCCATAGAGCGTCGTCAGGGCGCTGACCTCCACCTGCAGGCGGTCCGACAGGCGGTGGACCACGCTGCCGGACACCTTGTGATACTGGACGTCGCCGGCGAGCTCGAAGGTCGAGAAGGTCTGCGCGAGGATCAGCCAGCGCGGCAGGAGCTGGGCGCCGACGGTGACGTCGACCTTGATCTCGTCGGACGCGTCGGCGTCGAAATTCTTGCGCAGGCCGGCCTGAACGTCGGCATAGATGCGGCGGCCGGCGATCTCTCGCTCGGTGCCGAAGAGGGCGCGCACTTCGACGGCGGCACTGTCAGGCTCCGGGTCGCCCGCGGTCTCGAAGCCGCCTGACAGTGCCGTCACCTCGGTGGAGAACACCCAGGCGGGAGCCTTGTGGAGGCGGATGCGGGCGCCGAGCGCTCCCGACCCGAAGCTCTGCGAGGTCGGGGCGAGGACGGTGGGCGAGAGATAGCGCATCAGCGTCTCCTCGCGGAACTCCGCCTTGACGAGGCCCGTCAGCCAGGGGCGCAGGCCATATTCGGCCGCGGCTGTGAGCTCGAATTTCTTGTATTCCGGCACCGTCACCAGCTTGCCGTCGCTGTCGAAGCCGTGATCGCCATAGGTGAAGGTCGAGACGAGGAAGGCCTTGAGCTTGCCGCGGTCGAGGGTCCACGCCCCGGCAAGGGCGTGATGCGAGGCAGCGAGCAGGACGACGAGAACGGCGGCGCGCAGCATGAACAGCCTCCGGATACAGAGCGTTCCAATTGCAACCTAATGATGTGATGTATGGCACAACCTTTCATTGAATGAAAGGGGTGCTGATCAATCGTCGATCGGCTTGTGCGACGCGGTGCAAGCTGTAAGGTGCGCCGCGCGCGAGAGTGGCGGAATCGGTAGACGCAGACGACTCAAAATCGTCCGCCGAAAGGCTTGGGGGTTCGAGTCCCCCCTCTCGCACCACTCTCCGACGAGCCGCGCGAATCCGTCCAACACATTGAAAAGATAGAAATCTTTTGATGACCGCCGGCTTACTCTCGCCGATCGGCGGGCCGTCGCCTCCCGGGCGGCGCACCAGTCGGCCCGATGGACGTCGGCCGACCCGCGGTCATGGGATCATCCGGAGGCCTCGCGGTCGTTTGATGGGACGACGTCGTGCGCGGACCCCGTGTGGCCGGATCGCGCCTCGTCCCGGTGCTACATAGGCGGGGTGAGGAGATCACGATGAGACGATGGCTCGGCAAGATGTTGGCGGCGGCGCTGCTGCTCTCCCCGACAGTGGCGATGGCCTGCGGGCCGACGAGCGACTGCGTGGTCGGGGAGCGCGCCTACCGCATCGCGATGCCCGACCGGGCAGGCCCCATCGGCTCGATCCTCTATTTCCACGGCTACGGCGGCACTGCCGCCGGCGTGATGAACGACACCGCGCTCAGGGCGATGGCCGAGCGGCTCGGCGTCGCCCTCATCGCGCCGCAGGGGCTCGACGGGGACTGGCAGATCGCCCACGCCCCGCGGTCGGGTCTCGTCGACGATGTGATCGAGGTGGACGCCGTCGACGCGATCCTCGCCGACGCGGAGCAGCGCTTCGCTCTCAATCCGCAGCGGCGCCTCGCGGCAGGCTTCTCCGCCGGCGGCATGATGACCTGGACGCTCGCCTGTCGCCGGCCGGAGACATTCTCGGCCTTCGTGGCGATCTCCGGCACCTTCTGGGACCCTCTTCCCGACGACTGCGCCGCCCCACCCCGCGTTCTGATGCACGTTCACGGCACCGCCGACCGCGTCGTGCCGCTTGCCGGCCGTCCGATCGCCGACACCATGCAGGGCAACGTCGCCGACGCCTTCGCCCGGTTCGAGGCGACCGGCGGCTTCACTCTTCCCGCGGCGCATCTGCCCGAACTCGCGGGTCTCGCCTGCGAGGGTGCCAGCCGGACGGATGGCGGCGAGATGCTGATCTGTCTACACAAGGGAGGCCACGAGATGCGGCCGGAGTGGATCGAATGGGCCTACACCACGTTCGTCGCGCCATAGGGGTGCTGTTCGGCGCGGCCCTCGCCCTCCTCGCGGTCGCAGCGGTGCAGGCCGAGCCGATCGCACCCGCTTCGCCCGAGCCGCCGCCCTATGGCGAGCTCGCCCTGGTCCCGCTGCCCCCTACGGCGCCGCCCCGCGCCGACGACCTCGCGAGCGTTCACTTCGGTGCCGCGCCGGCGCCGTCGCTGCTGCCGCCGCGCTCGGTCGGGTCCTACTCGCGCGGCTGCGTGACCGGGGCCGTGGCGCTGCCCGCCGATGGGCCCACCTGGCAGGCGATGCGCCTTTCCCGCCACCGCCGCTTCGGCCATCCGGTGCTTGTCGACTTCGTCGAGGATCTCGCCGCCGCTGCGCCCGGCGTGGGACTGCGCGGCATCCTGGTGGGCGATCTCGGCCAGCCGCTCGGCGGCCCGCTGCCGTTCGGCCACGCGAGCCATCAGATCGGGCTCGACGTCGACATCTGGTTCGCCGAGATGCCGGAGCCGCGGCTCGACGAGGCCGCGCGGGAAACGGTGCCGTTCGTCTCCACGCTGACGCCGGACGGGTCCGCCATCGACCGGGAGCACTTCACCCCGGCTCTCGCCCGCCTGGTGGAGCAGGCGGCGCGCGACGAGCGGGTGGCGCGCATCTTCGTCCATCCGCTCATCAAGCGGGCGCTGTGCGAGGGGGCTGGCGCGGACCGCGGATGGCTGCGGCGGGTGCGGCCGTGGTACGGCCACTACGAGCACTTTCACGTCCGCCTGCGCTGCCCGGCGGATTCGCCCGCCTGCATCGAGCAGGCGGCGCCACCGGCGGGCGACGGCTGCGGCGACGATCTCGCCTACTGGTTCACCCCGGCCCCCTACGCGCCGAAGAGCGGCGGACCCGCCAAGCCGCTCACGGTGGGGCGGATGCCGCCCCTCTGCCAGTCGCTGATCGGCGCCCGCTGACCGGCCGCGAGTGCCGTCGCGGTTCCCGGCACGGACGATCTAGACGCCGACACCCACCGGGCAGCTCACGCCAGTGCCGCCGAGCCCGCAATAACCGTGCGGGATCTTGTGCAAATATTGCTGGTGCTCCGCCTCGGCGTAGTAGAACGGCATCGCCTCGTGGATCGTGGTGGTGATCGCGCCGAAGCCGGCTTTGGCGAGGCGCGCGGCGTAGGACGCCATGATCCGCTCGGCGATCTCCTGCCGCTCGGCGCCGTCGACGAAGATCGCCGAGCGATACTGGGTGCCGATGTCGTTACCCTGCCGCATGCCCTGGGTGGGGTCGTGGCCCTCGAAGAAGCGGCGCGTCAGCTCCTCGAACGACACCACCTTGGGGTCGTAGACCACGAGCACTCCCTCGGTGTGGCCGGTCTGACCGGTGCAGACCTCGCGATAGGTCGGGTTGGGCGTGATGCCCCCGACATAGCCGACGGCCGTCACCTCGACGCCCGCGATCTGCCAGAAGAGGCGCTCCGCCCCCCAGAAGCAGCCGAGCGCGAACACCGCCGTCTCGAGGCCCGACCAGGGGCCCTTGAGCGGAGCGCCGTTGACGTCGTGCGTGGCGGCAGTGGGGATCGGGTCGGGCCGGCCCGGCAGCGCCTCGTCGGCCGTCGGAAGGTCCAGCTTCTTGCCGAAGCGTGCGAAGATGTTCATGTCCGCTCTCCCTTCATCTCGGACGATAGATGAGTTGCGCGACGAGTAGGATCAATGTCGCGAGGATGAAGAGGCCGAGCCAGCCGGGCAAGGTAAGATAGGTCTGCACGCCCGGATCCCACAGTCTGGGGTCGAGATGGCGCTGGATGCCGGCCTGGAGGAGGTTCAGCGTGCCGGGCGAGAGGCCGTACCAGATCTCGCCGAGCGAGGTGAACACGAGGCGCTCGGCCGCGACGGAGTGGTAGAGATCGATGATGCCGACGACGAACCCGCCGAGGAGCAGCAGGCCGCCGAGAAGGCGGAAGGGGAGGCTGAGGAGCCATCTGACGCGACGCATGGGGCATCCTTCATCTTGACAAGGGCGCATGGATGGTGTGCCAAGCGCCACGGAAGTTTCCCCTTAACGCGGTGCGTCGGCTCTGCTAAGCGGGGACCCGTCCGGAGGGATGGCCGAGTGGTCGAAGGCGCACGCCTGGAAAGTGTGTAGGCGGGGAACCGTCTCGAGGGTTCGAATCCCTCTCCCTCCGCCAGCTGCCTCCGTGAAAGCGTTCTCCCCATCCGGCTGCGGCCGGATTTTCCCGATATATTCGAGGGTTATGCGGGTGGGGCTGAGCACCGTACCTGCCGCCGAGAGGTCTGAAAGCGGTTTCTCAGGGCCGATATTCTCTGAACCTGATGACTGCGTCTCTTTGGTGCATAGCGCGTAAAACGTTGACTTCTCTGCTGAATCTCGGCGTCCGACCTGAACACTTCGATGTCAGTCGCCAGTTCACATGCGGAACAGAAATCGAACTTTCTCACCGTCCCGCCGTACCCATCGCCGGGCGCGCGCAGGCGCCTTCAACGGCTGCCCTCGGTTGAGCCGCTGGAACCGCGGCTACGGTCCGGCAGTGTGGAGGGGATCCCACGGGAATGCTGGCCGACGCCGGAGGTCGCGCGCGGCCGGAGGCTGATGCCGACCTTCCGCTCGATCTGGCGATCAAGCGCACCGCGACCTTTCGCGGCCGGCGCAAGATCTACATGGTCTCCACGGCCACGCTGAAGGGCCATTCCCGCATCGAAGCCGCCTTCAAGCACAGCGACCGGCGTTTCTATCACATCTCCTGCCGCATAGCGGCGACATGGTCCCGATCACCTCGGCGCGCATTCACTGGCCCGCGGCGCGGCGCGACCAGACGCATCTAGGCTCCGGCCCTAACCATTTCCTTACCGTTCTCGTGTC
>NZ_JAEKJA010000021.1 GCF_016411865.1 Acuticoccus mangrovi
GACGGTCCGGCACGCCTCCCCGCAGTCGAGCAGCCCAGCGACAATGCCATGGGGGGATCGAGGCGGGGATAAGATTCTGACTAGAAGAGCAGTGACAATCATTCGTATGATGGTTATTGTGTTCGCTGGGCGTTAATGTAAGTAGTATTCAATAAACTATCCAGGTTCGAATATATTTTTCCTGTATAGTGAGTGATCGGACGCAATTCTCACGTATCTTGTTATTAATAATGGCTATATCAATTTATATTAATGGTAGTTTTGGATTTAACTTATAGTAAAATGTAAATTTACATATCAATGGAGGGGGCTATATGTTGATGTTAGATGAATTTTCAGTAAGTACACTTACTGGCATGGAGTTAAAGTGCCTCATACTACCCTATACGGAGCACGGAATTGTTGCAATTAGCGGTAAGAGGGACGGGAAGAAAGTATTTGTGGCGCTTTCTGGCGAGGTTCAATTCAGAATTCTTAGGAGTAATTCAACAAGAGAGGGTATAGTCGTGCCGAATGTATCCTTTAGGGTCGATCCAAAGACAGCAAACGATTATGCTTATGTTAGTAATTCACTAGGATCAGTCGTACGGCATGATACGAATTTGTCGATTTCTGCCAAGAGAGAGACCGATTTTGGTGAAGAATTGATCGTGATTGAGGAGAATTTGCCGTCAATTGGTTCTCATGAAGTCGCTTTCTCGGGCTGGAATATTATTCTGGGTGATGCCGTTTTGAATAAAGTATTGTGGAGTACTAAGAACTCATAAATTCGATTAGGGATAATACAGTTATATTATAGTATATAAAGCCTGCTCCTCACCCCAACCACCCCGCCTCCACCTCCGGCAGGGGGATCGCCGCCTTCAGCGCCTGCGTGTGCGGGTGCTGCGGCGCCTCGAAGATCGTCGCCGTGTCGCCCTCTTCCACGATCCGCCCGTTCTGCAGCACGATCAAGCGCTCGCACAGGTGCCGCACCACCGACAGGTCGTGGCTCACGAACGCCAACGTCAGCCCGTGATCGGCGCGCAGGCGCTCGATGAGGGCGATCACCTGCGCCTGCGTCGAGGTGTCGAGCCCCGACACGATCTCGTCGGCGAAGATGAAGCGTGGCGACAGCGCCACCGCCCGCGCGATCCCCACCCGCTGACGCTGCCCGCCCGACAGCTCGTGCGGATAGCGCCGCGCCGTCTGCGCCGGTAGCCCCACCTCCTCGAGCACCGCCGCGACCCGCCCCTTCACCCCCTCCACCCCATGAAAGCGCAGCGGCCCGGCGATGATCCGCCCCACCGTGTGACGCGGGTTGAGCGAGGACGAGGGATCCTGGAAGATCACCTGGAGATCGCGCCGCAACGGCCGCATCGCCGCCGCGTCGCGGTGGGTGATGTCCTCGCCGCGAAAGCGGATCGTGCCCCCCGTCGGCTCCATCAGCCGCACCAGGGCGCGGCCGAGGGTGGACTTGCCCGACCCCGATTCCCCGACGATCCCCACCGACGCCCCCTCGGCGATCGCGAAGGAGAGGCCGCGCAGGATCTCGATGCTGGGTGCGGCGCGGAACGGGCGCTTCTCGGCAAGGTCGGGCACGGCGAGGCGGAGGTCGGCGACCTCGAAGAGGCTCATGCGAGGAAGCGCGCGTCGGCCGCCGCCACCGCCGCGCGCATCTCGGCGATGATCTCCGGCGCCACGGGGGTGAGGTCGGCGGGGCGGTCGTAGCGCGGCATCGCCGCGAGGAGGGCGGCCGTATAGGGCGAGCGGGGCGCTGCGAGGAGGTCGGCCGTCGGCTGCGTCTCTACCACGCGACCGGAAAACAGCACGCTGACGCGCTGGCAGATCTTCGCCACCACGCCGAGGTCGTGGGTGACGAAGAGGAGGGCGGCGCCGTGGCGGGCCTGCATTTGGGCGATGAGGCCGAGGATGGTCTTCTGCACCGTCACGTCGAGCGCGGTGGTGGGCTCGTCGGCGACGATGAGCTTGGGCTCGGCGGCGAACGCCTCGGCGATGAGCACGCGCTGGCGCATGCCGCCGGAGAGCTCGTGCGGGTAGGCGGCGAGGACGCGGTCGATGTTGCGGATCTTCACCTCGTCGAGGAGACCGGCGACGCGGTCGCGGGCGGCGCGCCGGCCCATGCCGAGGATCGCGACGAGGCGGTCGGTGAGCTGCGCCTCAATGCGCCGCGACGGGTTGAGGGCCGTGAGCGGGTCCTGCGGGATCAGCGCCATCTCGCGGCCGACGAGGCGGCGCCGGCGGGTGCGGTCCATCGCGAGGAGGTCGCGCCCGCCGACGGCGACGGTGCCGGCGACCACCTTCGCCGCGCGCGGCAGGATGCCGAAGACGGTCTTGCCGATCATCGACTTGCCGGCGCCCGATTCGCCCACGAGGCCGTGCACCTCGCCGGTCGCGACGTCGAGCGAGACGCTGCGCAGGAGGCGCCGGCGCGGATCGCCGTCGAGGGCGACGGAGAGGTCGCGGATTTGAAGGTGGCTCATCGCAGCACCGGGTCGAAGCGGTTCTTGAGCCCTTCGCCGAACTGGCCGAAGGCGAGGACGGTGAGGAAGAGGGCGAGCAGCGGAAAGACGAGCACCCACCAGGCCTGATGGATCGCGGTGCGCCCCTCCGCGATCATGCCGCCCCAGGTGGGGGCGTCGGAGGAGAGGGAGAGGTTCACGAAGGAGAGGATCGCTTCGACGATGACGGCGATGCCCATCTCGAGCGAGAACAAGACGACGATCGCCGGGGCGACGTTGGGCAGCACCTCGGCGAGGAGGGTGCGCCAGCGCGAATAGCCCGCCACCTCGGCGGAGGCGACGTACTCCATGACGCGCTGCTGCATCGTCTCGGCGCGCACCACGCGGCAGAAGCGCGTCCAGTCGATGACGGCGATGGCGAGAACCACGGAGAGGAGGCCGGTGCCGAGGACGGCGACGAGGAGGATGGCGAAGAGGACCGGCGGGAAGGCCATCCAGATGTCGACGATGCGGCTGACGATCCGGTCGGTCCAGCCGCCGAAATAGCCGGCGAGGAGGCCGAGGGCGGCGCCGATGAGGCAGGCGGCCGAGCCGGCGACGACGGCGACGATCAGCGCGATGCGGGCGCCGTAGAGGAGGCGGGAGAGGACGTCGCGGCCGAGGCTGTCGGTGCCGAGCGGGTAGCCGGGCTCGGCGCCCGTCATGAAGAAGGGCGGCATGCGCGTCAGGAAGAGGTCCTGATAGAGCGGGTCGTGCGGCGCGAGGAGCGGCGCGGCGAGGGCGGCGACCACGAGCGCGGCGAGCCAGCCGCCGGCGAGCCACAGGCGCGGGGCGGGCCGGGAGCGGGCGCGGCGGAGGGCGGCGTCAGCCATGGCGGAGCCTCGGGTTGAGGACGGCGTAGAGGAGGTCGACGGCGAGGTTGATCGCGACGAAGAGCACCGCGAAGAGCAGGACGATGCCCTGGATCAGCGGCAGGTCGCGGTTGATGACGGCGTCGATCGCGAGGTTGCCGAGGCCTTCGTAGGAGAACAGGCGCTCGATGATGACGGTGCCGCCGATCAGGAAGGTGAACTGCACGCCGACGAGGGTGAGGGTGGGCAGCACCGCGTTCTTCAGCGCCTCGCGGAGCATCACCCGCGTCTCGGAGAAGCCGCGGGTGCGCGCGAGCGTCACGTAGTCGGCCCGCATCGCCTCCTTGAGCGAGGTCTTGAGGAGGGTGGCGATGACGGCGGCGAGCGGCAGGGCGAGGGCGAGGGCGGGCATCGCCATGTGGGCGAGGAGGTCGCGCACCACGTCGAGCCGCAGCCGCACGAGCGCCTCGAGGAGGTAGAAGTTGGTGGCGAAGGCGACGTCGAGGCGCGGCGAGATGCGGCCGGAGATCTCGAACACGGGAAAGGCGACGCCGAAGAGGAGGATGAAGACGAGGCCCCAGAGGAAGTCGGGGATCGACAGGAAGACGCCGTTGGCGACGTCGACGCCCGCCTCAGCCGGCGTGCCGCGCCAGCGCGTGCCGAAGAGGGCGGCCGCCCCGCCGAGCGCCACCGCGATGAGGAGCGCGAGGATGGAGAGCTCCAAGGTGGCGGGCAGGCGCGCGAGCACGATGCGGGCGACGTCCTCGCGCAGCGAGATCGAGGTGCCGAAGTCGCCCTGCACGACGTTGCCGAGCCACAGGGCGAACTGCTCGGGGATCGACTTGTCGAGCCCGTAGAGGGCGT
This sequence comes from Acuticoccus mangrovi, assembly GCF_016411865.1. Taxonomy (GTDB): domain Bacteria; phylum Pseudomonadota; class Alphaproteobacteria; order Rhizobiales; family Amorphaceae; genus Acuticoccus; species Acuticoccus mangrovi. Next base: position 4,178 of record NZ_JAEKJA010000021.1, read on the forward strand.
TGAGGCGGGCGATGTCGGCGTCGGTGGCGCCGGGCGGCAGCATCATCGCGACGGGATCGCCCGGCGCGAGGCGGATCACCACGAACACCACCACCGCCACCCCGAAGAGGGTGACGAGGGTCGTCGCGAGCCGCACCAGCGCGCGCGTCATCGCGCCCCGGCGCGGATCGGGGGCACGGAGGGCTTCGGGCGCGTCAAGGACGCCGCAGGCGCCCGCAGGGCTTGTCCTTGACGCGGCCGAAGCCCTCCCAACGCTCGAACAAGGGCTCCAGGCAAGAGGACCGCGACGCGGTCGTCTTTCCTGGAACCCTGCCCATCGGCGAGATGGAGGGGAGTGCGAGGGGGGGAACTCCCCCTCGCCGCGGCGCCGGCCGGGTCCGCCATCGTCAGCCGTATCGCTCGGCGAACCGTTCGTCCGACATCGTCAGGTAGATGATGCCTTCGACGATCGCGATGATCCCCGGAATGACCGTCCAGAAGAAGACGAGGTAGAGGAGCCCCATGCCGATCTGCCCGAGATAGAAGCGGTGGGCGCCGAAGGAGCCGAACAGGAAGGCGAGGATCGCCGCGATCACCCGGTTGCGCCGGCCGGACACGCGCTCTTGGCGGGCGCCGCAGTGCGGGCAGACGGCGGCGTCGGCGCGGATCAGCGTGCCGCAGCGGAAGCAGAATTTCTGCTCGTTGCCGACCTCGGGGTCGGTGGACAGGATGCCGTCGGACATGGGCGCGCTCCTCGCTCGGGCGGCGCCGGAGGACCGGCGCCGCGGGGGAGGGGATGATACTCCCCTTCGCCATCGCGTCAGGAGGCGGGTTTCATCAGCGACGGCATCACCGCGCCGGAGACGTTGGGCGTCACCTCCACGGTGTCGGCGTGGATGATCGGCTGAACGTACTGGAGGAGGGGGATCACGTAGGCGTTGTCGGCGATCATCTTGTCGACGGCCTTCCAGCCGGCGATGCGCGTCTCCTCGTCGGCCTCGCCCCAGAGCGGGATGATCGCCTCGATGAGATCCTGGCCGTCCCACACCGAGTGGGGCGAGGGGCCGAACATTGCGAACCCGGTCGAGGTCGCTGGGTCGCCGATGGCGTTGCCCCAGTTGTAGAAGGCGGCCGGGGCGAGGGTGTCGGCGGCGCGCAGCTCGTAGTGCTTGGCGATCTCGTAGACCTCGATGTCGGCCTCGATGCCGATGCGGCGCCACAGTCCGACGATCGCCTGGATCATCTCGTAGTCCTTCGGCTTGAAGCCGCGCGTCGTCTGGATGGTGAAGCGCACCGGGTTGTCGGTGGAGTAGCCGGACGCGGCGAGGAGCTCCTTGGCATTCTCAGGATCGTAGCCGACGCTGATCGAGGGATCGTAGGCGTCGTATTCGGGGGTCTGGAGGGTGTCGATCGGCACGCCGTAGCCCGACAGGAGGCGGTCGATGAGGACGTCCTTCGGGATCGCGAGGGCGGCGGCTTTGCGCACGTTGGGGTCGAGCATCGGCTCGACGTCGTTGAGGAAGATCATGGCGATGTCGGAGATCGGCGTGGCGACGCCCGACAGCCCGTCCTTCTCCTTCAGCCGGTCATATTCTTCGTAGGGCATGTCGAAGGCGACGTCGGAGGCGCCCGATTCCACCTCCGCGACGCGGCTCGTGGCGTCGGGCACGAACTTGATCACCACCTCGTCGTAGGCCGGCTTGCCGCCCCAGTAGTCGGGGTTCGCCTTGAGGCGGACGAAGGCGTTGCGCTCGAAGGCGTCGACCATGTAGGGGCCGGAGCCGACCGGATGGGCGGCGAAGCCTTCGGGGCCGACCTCCTCGTAGTAGTGTTTCGGCAGGACGTAGCCTGTCAGGAAGGCCATCCACTTGAAGAGGGTGGGCTCGAATTCCAGGACGTCGGCGGTGACGACGTTGCCGTCGATCGCGAAGTTGCCGACCTTCGACCAGACGAACTGGATCGGGTTGCCGGTCTCCGCGTTGCCGGCGCGCTCCAGCGACCAGACGACGTCCTCGGGCGTCAGCGGATCGCCGTTGTGCCAGGTGACGCCCTCGCGCACGACCATGCGGATCTTGGTCTTGTCCTCGTTCCAGCCCCATTCGGTGAGGATGCCGGGGGCGAAGGACAGGTCGGGATTCTGGCCGACATATTGGTCGAACACCGAGCGGTAGATGCCCTGGATCGTGGGGTTCACCGCCGAGGGGCCGACGGTCGGATCCCAGGAGGGCAGCGACACGTTGTAGGCGATGGTGAGGGTGGTGTCCTCGGCGAGCGCCGGGGCGGGGCGGAGCCCTGCCGGTGCGGCGAGGAGGGAGAGGATCAGGGCGCCCTTCACGAGCGCGCGGCGAGTGACGGCCATCGGTATCCTCCATCCTCCGCGATCGTTGTGGACCGCGGTTTGTTTCATACCTGAAATATGGAAATGCAACGATCGTGCCGTGTCAACGTGGCGCGCCGTGCCACCAGCGGTGGCGGCGAAGAGTTGTAACGCTGAGTAGATGTCTTCTAAAAGTTGTGTAGTTTCATAGATTATTTCGCCTCATCAGTGTTCATCGGCATCGTGATCCTGAGCTATGCAGTAAGTATGGACGGATAGCGTGGCTCTATGCAGAATGGATCGATCTCAGTGTGCCGTGTTGTCCTATGGTAGCGGCTCACCCCACCGAAGGCCGGGGCCAACGATAAGAAAAGGACCGCGGCCATGGCGGAATTCATCGTCGATACGCTGGCGGACGAGGCGGATGGGGCGGGGGTCGGTCGCGGACCTCGCTGCGCGAGGCGATCGCCCTCGCCCTCGCCCTCGCCCTCGCTCTCGCCAACGCCGCGACGGACGCCGACACCATCCGCTTCGCCGACGCGGTGACGGGCGGCACCATCATGCCGACCCTCGGCGAGATCGCCGTGACCGACGCGCCCGCCCTCGACGAGGCGGATCGCTTCATCCTCTCCGACAACCAGCGGGTGGCGCTGATCCGCGACTTCGAGGTCGGGGAGGACAAGATCGGCTTCGATCGAGGTGTGCACGTCGACGCGCCGGTCTTCGACGGCGACACGCTGCGCCTCGATGGCGGGACCATCGCGGTGCGGCCCGGGGTCGACACGCGCGCGCCGACCGAGAGCGACGTCGCATCTTCTGACGTCACCGACGAACGAGACCAAAGACAAGAAAGGGAGCCCTCCCATGGCGGAATTCATCGTCGACACGCTGGCGGACGAAATGGATGGGGCGGGGGTCGGTAGCGGCACCTCGCTGCGCGAGGCGATCGCGCTCGCCAACGCCGCGACCGGCGCCGACACCATCCGCTTCGCCGACGGGGTGGCGGGCGGCACCGTCACGCTGACCCTCGGCGAGATCGCCGTGACCGACACGCTCACCCTCGACGGGGCGGACGCCACCGGCGGCCGGACCACCGTCGACGGCAACGGGGACGCGATCTTCGAGGTCTCCGGCGCCGATCTTGCGATCACCACCATGGAGCTCACCGGCGCGGTCGGCCGCGCCGTCGACATGACGGGCGGGCATTTGACGATCACCGACTCCCGCTTTTCCGACAACGCGGGAGACTCGGGCGCCGCGATCAGGTTGCGCAACGGCGAGGCGCTGATCGTCGAGAGCTCCGAATTCGTCGGCAACACCTCAGAGGGAAATGGTGGTGCGATCTACGTCGACGCCGACGAGGCGACGATCCGCAACAGCACGTTTGTGGAGAACAGCGCGACATCGGGTGGCGGCATCTACGCGCCCACCGGAACGGTCCTCATCGAGGGGTCGACGTTTGAAGAAAACGCCGCCAGCAACACCGGCGGCGGCGTCTCATTCGGCGGGGCGTACCGAAATATCGAACTGTCGATCACCGACAGCGTCTTCGAGGGCAACGAGGCGGCGACCGGCGGTGGGCTTTACGTCGGGTCGGGAGATGCGCAGCTCGAGGGCGTCGTCGTCACCGGCAACCATGCGTCGGCGGAGACGTCTTCCGGATCGCGGGCCGGCAAGGGCGGCGGGATCGCGCTCTACGACTATCGCGCGGCTTCCTCTGTCACGATCACCGATTCAGATATTAGTAGAAATAGTTCTGATGTAACTGGGGGTGGAATTTGGGAAAATATAGCTTTCTCCATCGAATCTACGACGATTTCCAACAATTTGTCGGTAGAAGGTGGTGGGATTTATGCGTATGAAACTATTGTTTCCAGTGATAATATTTACCAAGCGAACGTGGCTGAGGTATCCGGTGGCTCGATATTTCTTAACCGGACATCCGCAACGTTCACCGACGATACCTTCGTCGACAACGAGGCCGGTGAGTCCGGGGGCGTGATCTATCAGTGGGGCTCGGCGCAGTACTCCGGCGTGACGATCGCGGACAATCGGGCCGGTCTGTACGGTGGTGCGATCGATCAAAGGTGGGGCTCCCTGGTACTCTCCGAATCGGAGATCACGGGCAACAGGGCGGGCGAAAGCGGCGGTGCCATCTATGCCGTGCGCAATGCCGATGCCACCACCATCACCGACACCACCTTCGACGACAATGTCGGCAGCCGCCTCGACCTTTTCGAGTCGGTCGGTTCGAGCATCGGCCGCCCGTCCCTCACCATCCAAGGGGTGGACTTCGGCGGGGCCGTGCTCGAGACGGATAGTTCCGGCTTCGTCGTCGGCGACGAGGACGGCAACGTCATCGTGCTGGGCCCGGGGCCCGACTCCATCCTTGGCGAAGGGGGGGACGATGAGCTCTCGGGCCGAGATGGCGACGACAAGCTCCTCGGGGGTGACGGGGACGACACCGTCGATGGCGGCCGGGGCGCCGATCAGATCCGTGCCGGGGCCGGCGATGACAGGGTGTTCGGCAGGACCGACGACGACACCATCGCCGGCCAGAACGGGGACGACACGATCGGTGCCGGCGATGGCGCCGACACCGTCAGCGGGGGTGCCGGCCGCGACCTGATCGTCGGCCAGGACGGTGACGACTTCATCGACGGCGGCGGGGCGGCCGATACCGTCGCCGGTGACGACGGCGACGACACGGTGCGCGGCGGCAATGGGCGCGATGTCGTCGACGGCGGCAGCGGCGACGATGCGGTGATCGGCGACGACGGCGACGACTGGTTGAGCGGCGGGGCCGGGAACGACATGATCATCGGCGGTTCGGGCAACGACACGCTCGATGCGACCGACGGCTTCGACACGCTGACCGGCGGCACCGGGGCGGACCTCTTTCTTCTCTCCGACAACGGCCAGCTGACGGTCATCCGCGACTTCGAGCTCGGGGAGGACAAGATCGGCTTCGACGGGGGCGTGCACTACGACGAGCTGATCTTCGACGGCAACAAGCTGCGCGTCTATGGCGAGATCGTCGCCGTGATGCCGGGGGTCGACACGCGCGAGATGACCGAAAGCGACTTCGTGTTCTTCTGACCGGCGGGCGCCGCCTGCCGTGCCGGCCTCACGCCTTGCGGGCGGAGCGCCACTTGGCGGCGAAGGTGGCGAGGAGGACGCCCGTCGTCACGAGCGCGATGAGGATGGTCGAGGCGGCGTTGATCTCCGGCGAGACGCCGAGGCGGACGGCGGAGAAGATGCGCATCGGCAGCGTGGTGGAGCCGGGGCCGCTGGTGAAGCTCGCGATCACCAGATCGTCGAGCGACAGCGTGAAGGCGAGGAGCCAGCCGGCGACGATCGCGGGGGCGATCAGCGGCAGCGTCACCAGCACGAAGGCCTGCCACGCCGGGGCGCCGAGGTCCTGCGCCGCCTCCTCCAGCGACAGGTCGAGCGCGGTCAGGCGCGACTGCACCACCACCGCCACGAAGCAGAGCGAGAAGGTGGTGTGGGCGATGGTGATCGTCCAGAAGCCGCGGTCGAAGCCGATGGCGACGAAGAGCAGCAGCATCGACAGGCCGGTGATCACCTCCGGCATGACGAGGGGGGCGTAGGTCATCGCCCGCAGCAGCGAGTGGCCGGGCAGGGTGCGGGCGCGGTTGAGCGCGATCGCCGCCAGCGTGCCGAGCACGGCCGACAGCGTCGCCGTGACGAAGCCGACCGAGAGCGACACCCAGGCGGCGTCGAGGAGCTGCTTGTTGCGCCAGAGCTCGCCGTACCACTTGACGGAGAAGCCGCCCCACACCGTGACGAGCTGCGAGGCGTTGAAGGAGAAGATCACCAGGATGATGATGGGCAGGTAGAGGAAGGTGAAGCCGAGGGTGAGCGACACGGCGTTGATCGTCGTAAAGCGGATCATCGTTCTCGCCCCGCCTCCCGCCATTGGGCGCGCTGGAAGAGGGTGAGCGGCACCACCAGCACCAGGAGGAGCACGATGGCGACGGCGCTCGCGAGCGGCCAGTCGCGGTTGAGGAAGAACTCGTCCCACAGCGTCTGGCCGATCATCAGCGTGTCGGAGCCGCCGAGGAGGCTCGGAATGACGAACTCTCCCACCGCCGGAATGAAGACGAGCAGGCAGCCGGCGAGGATGCCGGGCACGGAGAGGCGCACGGTGACCTGCCAGAAGGCGAGCCAAGGCGGGCTGCCGAGGTCGGCCGCGGCCTCGAGCAGCGCCGGGTCCTGCCGCTCCAGCGAGGCGTAGAGCGGCAGGATCATGAACGGCAGATAGGCGTAGACGATGCCGATGATCACCGCGATGTTGGTGTTCAAGATGGTGAGCGGCTCGCTGATGAGGCCGATCTGGGTGAGCGCGGCGTTGAGCAGCCCGTCGCGCTTCAGGATGCCGATCCAGGCGTAGACGCGGATCAGGAAGCTCGTCCAGAAGGGCAGGATCACCATGGCGACGACGAGCGGGCGCCAGCGCTCCGGCACCCGCGCCATGGCGTAGGCGATGGGGTAGCCGACGAGGAGGGTGATCGCCGTCGACAGCGCCGCGATGCGCGCCGAGGAGAGGTAGGCGCGCCAGTAGAGGGCGTCCTCGGTGAGGAAGGCGAAGTTGTAGAGGGTGAGCGCGCGCAGCCGCTCGAGGAGATCGCCGACGCCGCCGATGCCCTCGAAGGTCGGCGCGTAGGGCGGCATCGCCACCACCGCCTCCGACAGCGAGATCTTGAGGACGATGAGGAAGGGCACCAGGAAGAAGGCGAGGAGCCAGAGGAAGGGGAGCACGGCGACGAGATTCGCCGGCGCCCGCCAGCCTCGGCGCACTGTGGGGGGCGGCGTCGTCACCGGTCGAGGAAGAGGGCGTCGGCGGCGTGGAAGGTCAGCACCACGCGCTCGCCGATGTCGATCGGAAGGGCCGCCTGCCGGCGGCTGTTGGCGAGCTTCACCTTCACCATCGGCCCTCCGTCGGTGGCGACGCGGTAGAGGGTGTCCTCGCCCATGTAGGCGGCGTCGGTGACGGTGCCGGTGGCGACGTTGTCGGCCGTGGGGGCGTGGCCGTTGGTGCGGCGCATCGCGACCTTCTCGGGCCGCACCGCCACGGCGCCGCGGGTGCCGACCGGCGCGCAGCCCTCCGCCGGCACGCGCAGCGGCGTCACCATGCCGTCCGCCGCCACCTCGGCGAAGCCGTCGACGAGGCGCGTCACGCTGCCGTCGAAGAGGTTGATCTCGCCGATGAAGCCGGCGACGGCGCGCGAGGCCGGCGTCTCGTAGATCTCCGTCGGCCCGGCCACCTGCTCGATGCGGCCGTCGCGCATCACGGCGATGCGGTCGGCGAGCACCATCGCCTCGTCCTGGTCGTGGGTGACGACGCAGAAGGTGATGCCGAGCCGGCGCTGGATGGAGGTGAGTTCGAACTGGGTCTCGCCGCGCAGCTTCTTGTCGAGCGCGGCGAGCGGCTCGTCGAGAAGGAGGATGCGCGGCGACTTCGCCAGCGCCCGGGCGAGGGCGACGCGCTGGCGCTGACCGCCGGAGAGCTGGTGCGGCTTGCGCCGCGCCTGGGCGGTGAGCTGCACGAGGTCCAGCATCTCGGCCACGCGGCGCTTGATCTCGGCCGCCCCGAGCCCCTCGCGCCGCAGCCCGAAGGCGATGTTGTCCCACACCGAAAGGTGCGGGAAGAGGGCGTAGGACTGAAACATCATGTTGGTGGGGCGGCGGTGGGCCGGCACGTCGTTGATCACCGCCCCGTCGAGGAGAATGCGCCCCTCCGTCGGCGTCTCGAAGCCGGCGAGGAGGCGCATCAACGTGGTCTTGCCGCAGCCCGACGGGCCGAGCAGGGCGAAGAACTCGCCGGCGTGGATGTCGAGCGTCAGATCGTCGACGGCGACGACGGAGCCGAAGCGCTTCGTCACCCCCTCGAAGCGGATCAGCGGGGGGGCCGGCACCACCACCGGCGTGGTCAGCGTCGCCGCTTCGCTCATCGCCCGCCCTCCCGAGAGGCCGTCAGCATGCTATTGGCCGGTCTTGATGCGCGTCCACTCCCGCGTGGCGACGCGCTGCACCCGGGGCGGCAGCTCGGTGGTGGTGAACAGCGTCTCCTGCACCTCGTCGGGCGGGTAGACGGCGGGGTCGCCCAACACGCCCTCGTCGACGAACTCGCGCGAGGCGGCGTTGGCGTTGGCGTAGTTCACGTAGTTGGTGGCCTTGGCGATCACCTCCGGCCGCAGGATGAAGTCGATGAACTTCAGCGCGTTGTCCATGTGCGGCGCGTCGGCGGGGATCGCCATCATGTCGAACCACATGGGCGCCCCTTCCTTGGGGATCGAATAGACGACGGTGACGCCGTTGTCGGCCTCGTCGGCCCGGTCGCGCGCCTGGAGGACGTCGCCCGACCAGCCGACGGCGAGGCAGATGTCGCCGTTCGCCAGCGCGTTGATGTACTCGGAGGAATCGAATTTCTGGACGAACGGGCGGATCTTGGCGACGAGCTCGGCGCCGGCGCGGATGTCGTTGGGGTCCTTGGAGTTGGGGTCGAGGCCGAGATAGTTCATGGCGATGGGCAGAACGTCGGACTGGGCGTCGAGCACGTGGATGCCGCAGTCGGCGAACTTCGACACGACGTCGGGATCGAACAGCATGTCCCAGGAATCGACCGGCGCGTCCGGCATCCGCTCCAGGATCTTTTCCTCGACATAGCCGAGGCCGGTGGTGCCCCACATGTAGGGAATGGCGTACTCGAGGCCCGGGTCGTAGGTCGCCGTCTCCTTGGTGATCTTGTCCCAGAGGTTGCCGAGATTGCTGAGCTTCGACTTGTCGAGCGGGGCGAACACGCCGGCGCGGATCTGGCGGGAGAGGAAGTAGGCGGTCGGCACCACCACGTCGTAGCCGGTGGAGCCGGCGAGCAGCTTCGCTTCGACGAATTCGTTGGAATCGAACACGTCGTAGCGGACTTCGATGCCGGTTTCGGCGGTGAAGTCCCCGAGCACCGACTCGTCGATATAGTCGGACCAGTTGTAGACGTTGACGACCTCCTGCCCCGCGGCGGGTGCGACAAGAAGCGCCGTCAGCGATGCGGCGACTGCAAGCCTTGCAAACATAGTCCCTCCTATCCTTGGCCAGCCCGGCGTCACGGACGGGGCGCGCGAGCGAAGACTGGCATGCGTCCGCGACGGAGAAAAGCCGAACGGCGCGTCATCGGTGGCTGATAAACTGGGCAGGCGGCGGTTGGTGCCCCAGCTGTCATTGGGGGAATGGGAATTGGTGCACAGGATGGCGAGAACGCTCTCGCCGTTCGTGCTATCGAACGCGCCGACGAGCGCCGCCAACCGCCGCCCGCCCTTCGGGGGGAGCGGTCGAAGCTGGGATGGGGAATGGCCGAAGCGAACATCGAGCCGGAAGAGACGCTCACCGACGAGATGCGCGAGGAAGCTGCCGCCCTGATCGAGGCGGAGGACGCGCTGGGGCTCGTCGCGCTCGTGGAGCCGCTGCACGCGAGCGACGTCGCCGATCTCCTCGGCCGGCTGTCGCCCGACGAGCGCAGCGCCTTCGTGCGCCTGCTCGGTGCCGACTTCGACTTCGCCGTGCTCACCGAGCTCGAAGAGCCGGTGCGCCTGCAGATCTTGTCGGAGCTCGATCCGAAGGCGGTGGCCGACGGCCTCGCCGACCTCGATTCCGACGATGCCGTCTACATTCTGGAGGACCTCGACGAGGCCCAGTCGGAGGCGATCCTCGCCCAGCTCCCCTTCGCCATGCGCCACCGCCTCAAGCGGTCGCTGGACTTTCCGGAGGAGAGCGCCGGACGGCGGATGCAGACCGACTTCGTCGCGATGCCGCCGTTCTGGACCGTGGGCCAGGTGATCGACACCTTGCGCGAAGAGGAGGACCTGCCGGACGAGTTCACCGAGATCTTCGTGGTGGACGCGGCCTTCCGCCTGCTCGGCACGGTCAAGCTCAACCACCTGCTGCGCACGCGTCGCCCGGTGAAGATCACCGACATCATGGACGCGGAACCGCGCACCATCCGCGCCGACGAGGACCAGGAGGAGGCGGCCCGCCTGTTCCAGCGCTACGACCTCCTGTCGGCCGCCGTCGTCGACGAGGGCGACCGGCTCGTCGGCATCCTCACCATCGACGACATCGTCGACGTGATCGAGGCGGAGGCGGACGAGGACATCCGCGCCCTCGCCGGGGCCGGCGACGCGGAGCTGTCCGACACGCCGTGGTACGTCGCCCGCACGCGCATCCCCTGGCTGATGATCAACATGGGCACCGCCTTCCTCGCCTCCGGCGTGATCGCCCTCTTCGACGACACCATCGCCGCCATGGTGGCGCTGGCGATCCTGATGCCGGTGGTGACCGCGCTCGGCGGCAATGCCGGCATCCAGGCGATGACGGTGACGGTGCGCGCCATCTCCCAGCGCCAGATCACCAAGCGCAATCTCATACGCGTCGTCGGGCGCGAGGTGGTGGTGGCGCTGATGAACGGCGGGGCGGTGGCGATCGCGGTGGGCTTCGCCGCGGGCGTCGCCTTCGGCAACGTCCAGCTCGGGCTGGTGATCGCGACGGCGATCGTCTTCAACATCCTCTGTGCCGGCTTCTTCGGCACGACGATGCCGATGCTGCTCGACCGGGTCGGGATCGACCCCGCCGTCGCCTCGTCCGTGTTCCTGACGACGCTGACGGACGTCATCGGCTTCTTCGCCTTCCTCGCCCTCGCGAAGTGGTGGTTCGGGCTCGCCTGAGGAGACGGGCGGGGCCCAATGCGCAATATCGGTCCGGCGGGTCAGGCCCCGGCCGTGTCGAGATCCGCCTCGGCCGCCGGGGCGGGATGCGGCGCGGCGTCGTTCCCGTCGTCCGCCTCGTCGTCCGTCCGGTCGGCAGCGGCCTCCGGTGCGTCGGCGTCCGGCGCGGCGTCGATGACGCTCGACGCGTCGGTGGTGGCGCTCGACGCATCGTCGACGGCATCATAGGCGTCGTCCGCGTCCTCCTCCGGTTGCGGCGTGGCGATGCCGTAGGCCGCGCCGCCGGGCTCGGCGACGAGGGCGATCCGGCCGATGTTCGGCACGTCGAAGGGCTGGCGGATCACCGTGCCGCCCGTCTCGATCACCGCCTCGACGGCGGCGTCGACGTCCGGCACCACGATGTAGGTCAGCCAATGGGGCATGACGTTCTGGCCGAGCACGCTGCGGGGCATCAGGCCGGCGACCGGCTCGCCGTCGACCTCGGCCACCCAATAGGTGTCCTCGCCCATCGCGAGGGCCGTGAACGTCCACCCGGCGATGGCCTTGTAGTGCGCCATCGCCGCTTCCACATCGTCGGTTGCGAGTTCCGACCAGCAGATCCTCCCATGGGCCATGCCGGTTGTCTCCGATCGTCTTGCCACCTCGACGCACCATAGCGTCACAATTCGGCCATGGTCGAGCACCCCTCGACAGAGCGATCGATAACGCCTATCAAAATGGCAGCTCCAGTAAAGGCAACATCAATGCGCGACATCACGTCATGATGCGCCTCCTGCGCTTTCGCGACCTCGAATATTTCATCGCGATCGCCGAGAACGGCTCCTTCTCTCGGGCTGCCGAGGCGTGCGGCATCTCCCAGCCCACGCTGTCGGCCCAGGTGCGGCGGATGGAGGAGCTGCTCGGGCTGACGCTCGTGGAGCGGCGCCACGGCCGGGTGACGCTGACCCCGGAGGGAAGCGAGATTCTGTCGGCGGCGCGCGAGATCATGGAGGCCTTCTACCGCGTTCAGCGCACCACGAGCGGCGACGGGCTGCTGCTCGGCCGGCCGATCCGCTTCGGCGTGCTGCCGACCATCGCGCCTTATTTCGCGCCGCGTTTCCTGAAGCTCCTCGAGCCGCTCAACCGCGACGCGCCGATCGACTTCGTGGAGGACCGCAGCGACACGCTGGAGGCCGCCGTCAACGCCGACACGCTCGACTTCGCGATCACCGCCACCTTGCCGCGGGTGACCTCGCTGACGGCGATCCCCCTCATCGACGAGCGCCTGGTGGTGGTCAGCGCCGAGCCGCTGCCCGAGGCGGTCGCCATCGACGATCTGCAGCGGCCGGTGCTTCTGATGCAGGAGGGGCACTGCTTCCGTGAGGTGGTGTCGGACGCGATCCGCCGCGCCCACCAGCGCTGCGGCTCCGACATCCGGACGCGCATCGGCCCGTCCTCCTTCGCGACCCTCCTCAGCCTGGTGCGCTCCGGCCACGGCGACACGGTGCTGCCCGAGCCCTACGTGCGCGGCAGCTTCCACGCGATGGACGGGCTGTCGGTGAGCCTGATGGAGCCGCGCGACGAGGGGCGCCAGCTGCAGCTCGTGGTGCGCGCCGGGCGCGAGCGCTATCGCGACGTCGCCCGTCTCGTGGCCGCCGCCCGCAACGCGCTCGCCGACGCGGCCGGCGCCTCCGTCGACGACCTCGACGAGCTCGGGACGTCCGTGCCCCACGTGACGCCGCCGATCGCCCACCGTGTCGAGGACCGGGCCACCCGATGAGCCCCACCGCCTACATCGTCGGCGGCTACATTCCCAACGGCGGGACCTACATGGCCTACGACATCGGCCGGATCCTGCACGAGCACTTCGGGCATGCGGTGACGGTCGTCGCGACGTCGGACCACGGGCCGGACAACGGCATCTTCCGCTACAAATATCCGTTTCCCACCCTCGGCATCGAGGCGATGCTCGCCGCCGCCACCGCGGCCGACGTGCTCGTGTGCAATCCGTCCTTTTCCAACAACGCCTTCGGCCTGCGCTTTCCCGGCCGCAAGATCATGTACGTTCAGGACTTCAAGACCTTCGCCACGCTGGACATCTACTTCGACCACTATGTGAGCGTGAGCGGCACGGTGCAGGACTTCCTGCGGCGCGTCTACGGGCTGCGCACACCGGTCATTCCGGCCTTCGTGCTGGCGCCGGACGCGCCGCCGCGGCCGTTCGCCGAGCGGCCGGCACGTGAGGTGCTGGTGCACGTCAAGGGCAAGGATCTCCTGAGCCGGGGGATCGGCGAGCGCGTCGCCGACGCCGTGCGGGCGCGCGATCCGTCCATCGAGCTGGTGCCGCTCCATTTTGCGACGAAGGTGCCGCATGCGCGCGTCCTGGAGCGGCTCGGCGAGGTGCGCACCCTGTTGTCGCTGGTGCCGGCGGAGGGGTTCGGCCTCACGCCGCTGGAGGCGATGGGGGCGGGCACCCTCGTGTGCGGCGTCGACGGGATCGCGGGGCGCGAATATATGCGCCCCGGCCGCAACTGCCTCGTCACCCGCTACGGCCCGATCGAGGCGATCGCCGACACGGTGCTCGCGGCCGTCGCCGATCCCGCCCGCGCCGAGGCGATCGCCGCGCGCGGCGCCCGCACCGCCCGCGACTACGGCCCCGATCGCTTCGAGGTCCACTGGCGCAAGGCCCTTACCGCGATGCTGCGATAGCGGGCCCCGCTTCGGCGGCGGCTATCGGTGCAGGACGATCAGCCCCAACATGTGGAACTCGTCCATCCGGTGCGCGCTCGCGAGCTCGTCGATCGACTGGTCGGGCGTCGCGCTGATGCCGTGCGCCGCGAGCCGCTGCAACAGCTCGTCGGGCTCGACGCGGGTGAGCGCGGCGAGGACGGACAGGGGCGCTTCGAGGAGGGCCTCGGCGAGCGGCCACTTCAGTTGCGGCGCGGTGATCTGCCCGAACGAGATGGTGGAGGCGAGGAGGACGGCGGCGAAGAGGGCGACGCTCGCCCGGCCCCACGTGGATCTGAGGTGGAACTTGAGGGGGCGGACGTTCACCGCGATGTGGGCGCCCGCGCCCAGCAGGAAGAGCCACGAGAACCACTCGTGGACGAAGGTGACGTAGCCGGGCACGACGTCGAAGAACATCAGGACGCCCGTCGCCGCCATCAGGATGAACGAGCCGAGGGTGAGCGGCGTCGCCCAGGTGCGCATCGTGAACGCCTTCGCCATGATGGGGACCTCAGCCATGAGGAGAGACCTCGGTGGTGGTGACGGGGCGCGCCGGATGCGCGACGACGCCGAGGGCCGGGAAATAGGCGTCGAGCGCGGCGGTGTCGTCGGCGCCGAGGATCGCGCCGACATAGCCGTCGGGGCGGACGAGGGCGCACTCGCCCGGCGCGAGCCCATAGGCGGCGGCGATGTCGCCGGAGGTGTCGAGGATGTCGCCGGCGGGGCCGATCACGTGGATGTGGAGGTTCGCGCGCGGGGCGATCGCGCCGTGTCCGCCCGCCTGGACGAGGAGCGTCCAGTGCGGTCCCTTGAAGAGGTGGAACAGTCGCGAGGGCTGGCCCGCGGCGCCGTGGAGGCGGGCGTCGGGCGCGCGATCGCCCGCCCGCAGCCCGCGCCGGCGGTCCAGCGCCTCGACGGTGAGGGGGGAGCCGCGATAGCCGATGTCGAGCTGGCGCACCTCGCGCCCCCGCCGCATCGCGCCCTGCGTCTGCGCATCGAGCAATCTGGTCGCGAGGCGCAGCATGTCCTCAGCCACGGGGCGGCGCTCGGCCTCGTAGGTCGCGAGGATGTCGTCCCCGGCGCCGGCGATGACGGCGGCGAGCTTAAAGCCGAGATTGTAGGCGTCCTGCACGCTGGTGTTGAGGCCCTGCCCGCCGGTCGGCGGGTGCACGTGGGCGGCGTCGCCGACGAGGAGGACGCGTCCCGCACGATAGCGCTCGGCGAGGCGGGCGCTCATCTCGTAGGCCGACGCCCAGGCGACCGATCGGACGGCGATGTCGTCGCGGCCGGTGCGCCGCGCGAGGAGGGCCGTCAGCCCCGTGGCGGTGAGGTCGACGTCGCCGTCCATCGGCACCGGGCCCTGGATCTGAAAGAGGTCGGTGCCGGCGAGTGGGGTGATCGAGACCTGCTCGCTCATCGCGCCGCCGCGGGCGAAGCGGTGCGCGAGGCCGCGCGAGAGGCCCTCGAGGGCGACGTCGGCGACGATGGCGCGAACCCCGAGCGTGTGGCCCGGAAAGGCGATGCCGAGGGCATGGCGCACGAAGCTGCGCCCGCCG
The DNA here is from genome assembly GCF_016411865.1 of Acuticoccus mangrovi. Lineage (GTDB taxonomy): Bacteria > Pseudomonadota > Alphaproteobacteria > Rhizobiales > Amorphaceae > Acuticoccus > Acuticoccus mangrovi. Next base: position 19,471 of record NZ_JAEKJA010000021.1, read on the forward strand.
TCGGCGCCGATCAGCCAGCCGACGCGGAGGGTTTCGGTGCCTTCGGCGGACGTGATGCGGGCGGTGACGCCGTCCCCGTCCTGCTCGAAGCCGACGAGCGTGCGGCCGGCCTCCACGTCGACGCCGAATTCGCTCAGGCGATCGCGCAGCAGGCGCTCGGTCACGAACTGCGGCACCATCAGCGGCATCTGGTAGGGCTCGGCCGGCGTCGGCTCGGCGGGCTCGGCCATCGCGGCGTCGGTGACACTGCCATCGTCGTGATAGGTGCGCTGGGGCGGGTAGCGGCCGCCGGCGGCCACGGCTTTGTCGAGCACGCCGAGATCCTCGAAGATCTCCTGGGTCCTCGGCTGGATGCCCTTGCCGCGCGAGCCGGGGAAGGGATCCGCGGCCTTGTCGATCAGCCGGAAGGATATGCCGCGACGCGCGAGGTCGATCGCCAGCGTGAGGCCGGCCGCACCCGCGCCGCAGATGAGTACATCCGCGGCAAGACGATTTGTCATTGCTGCCTCCATATGTGTATTATGCACGTAATAGGAGCCGAGGCATGTCGTCAACAAAAAACGTGCATAATACACATATGAGCCCGATGATGCGTGACCTGCACGGCGCGCTGATCGAGATCGTCAGCGTCATGAATCGGCCGCAGCGGGACGAGGAGCTGGTGCGCGAGGCCGGCGTGTCGCTGGATCGCGCGTTGTTTCGGCTGTTGGTGGCGGTGGAGCGGCTCGGTCCGATCGGCGTCGTCGAGCTCGCCGACCGGTTGGGTGTCGACCACACCACCGTCAGCCGGCAGATTGCCAAGCTCGACGGTCTCGGCCTCGTCTCCCGGCAGGGCAATCCGGCCGACCGCCGGGTCCGCGAGGCCGTGGTCACCGAGGCGGGGAAGGCGATGACGGACAAGATCGACGCGGCGCGCGAGCGGATGAGCCGGGCGATCTTCGAGACCTGGAAGGACGAGGACGTCGCCGATCTCGTCCGCCTGATGTGCCGCTTCGCCGAAGCCTTCAGGGACGGGCCGAAAGAGGGCGGCGGCGAAGGGTAGGGGAGACAGAATGGTCGATCTGTCGGACATCGTGTCCGTCGCCGCCGCGTTCTTCGTGGTGACGGTCTCGCCGGGGCCGGCGAACGTCGCCGTCGCCACCGTGGCGATGGGCTCGGGGCGCCGCGACGGGTTCCTCTTCGGCGTCGGACTGTCGGTCGGGCTCGCCGTCTGGGGCGTCGTCGCGGCGACCGGGCTCGGCGCGCTGCTCCACGGGGCGACGGCGCTTCTGACGGTGCTGAAGCTCGGCGGCGGGCTCTATCTGCTGTGGCTCGCGGTTCAGTCCGGCCGCGCGGCGCTGAGGGCGGGGGACGCGCCGGCAGCGGCGCCGCGGCGGGGCTTCCGGCACGGGCTGGTGCTCAATCTTTCCAATCCGAAGGCGGTCGTCGCGTGGATGGCGGCGCTTTCGATGGGGCTCGGGGCGGGCGACAGCGCGCTTCAGGTGGCGGTCGCGACGCTCGTCTGCGCCGCGCTGGGGTTCGTGAACTACACGGGCTATGCGCTCGCCTTTTCGCTGCCCGGCGTGATGGCCGGATATCGGCGCCTGCGCCGATCGATCGACGGGCTGGTCGCCGCGCTGTTCGCGGCCGCGGGCGTCGGCCTCATCCGGTCCGCCTTGGCGCGCTGAGCCGCGCAGCCGGGCGGCGGCATCGCGCCGCTGGCCCGCCGTCCGGCTTGCCAGGGCGGCCCATTTTGTATTTACATATATGAGGTATTCACAAGCATGCGACGGTCGATCGGCCGCGCCGCTCAACGGCGGATTCCTGCATGGATGCGATCCATCGCCCGGGCGTCATCGCGTGGCGGACGCCCCCTGCCATCGCCCGCGCGGCCCCTTCCGGCGCGCCGTCGACGGGCGCGCCGTCCTCCCCATTCTCCGAGCAGCGATAGGCAGGATCTCAGATGGTGAAAGACGGAAAGATGTCGCTCGCGCTGTTGGCGCTGGTGAACGGCCATCACAGCGCCGGCTGGCGCAACACGGCGAGCGACACCGACACCGCGACCGACATCGACTATTTCACCTACCTGGCGCAGCGGGCCGAGCGGGCGAAGTTCGACCTCTTCTTCATCGCCGACACGCCGGGTGCGCGCATCGACCACCTCGACGCCTATTCCCGTGGCCCGAACTACATGAACTGCCTGGAGCCGACGACGCTGCTGTCGGCGCTCGCGCGCGGCACCGAGCGGATCGGCCTCGGCGGCACCGCCTCGACGAGCTTCTACGAGCCGTTCAACCTCGCCCGCCTGTTCGCCTCGCTCGATCACATCAGCCATGGGCGGGCGGCCTGGAACGTGGTGACGTCGAGCAACGACCACGCCGCGCGCGCCTTCGGCCACGCCAAGCTGCCGCCGCACGCGGAGCGCTATGCGCGGGCCAAGGAGTTCGTGGAGATCGTGCGGGCGCTCTGGGACACCTACGAGGACGACGCCATCCGCTTCGACAAGGCGACGGGCGAGTATTTCGATCCGGCGAAGTTCCACCCGATCGATCACGAGGGCGCCTTCTTCAAGGTCCGCGGCGCGCTCAACATCGCGCGGCCGCCGCAGGGCCAGCCCGTCATCATCCAGGCGGGGGCGTCCAACGCCGGCCGCGAGCTCGCCGCCGAAACCGCCGACCTGGTGTTCAACTCCGACGACACGTTCGAGGAGGCGAAGGCCTACTACGACGACGTGCGGGCGCGCGTGGCGCGGTTCGGCCGCGACCCGTCGACGCTGAAGGTGCTGGCCGGCTTCGCCCCGGTGTGGGGCGAGAGCAAGTGGGAGGCGGAGGACAAGCACCGCACGCTGCAGGAGCTGGTCACCCCGATGGTGGGCAAGCAGCGGGTCGGCCAGGACCTCGAGGCGGACCTTTCCGGCCTCGATCCCGATCAGCCGGTGCCGCTCGACATCATCCCCGCCTCGGCCAACCAGCACACCCGCTACTTCGAGCAGCTCGTGCACATGATCAAGCACGAGCGGCTGACCCTGCGCCAGCTCTGGCAGCGTTACGAGCGCGGCAACAAGCGCGTGCTCGGCACCGCCAAGGACATCGCCGACGTGATGGAGGAGTGGTTCGCTGGCAAGGCCTGCGACGGCTTCATGGTGATCTGTCCGCAGCTTCCGGTGGGCATCGAGGAGTTCGCCGACCACGTGGTGCCCGAGCTGCAGCGTCGCGGCCTCTACCGCGAGGACTATAGCGGGACGACGCTGCGCGACCATCTCGGCCTCGCGCGGCCGCAGAGCCGCTACGCGAGGACGGCCGAGCCGGCGATGGGCTGACGGTGGCCCGCCGCCGGTCGGAGTGTCGCGGACGTCCCGGCCGGTCAGCCGAGGAGGTCGCGCGCGATGATGGTCCGCTGGATCTCCGAGGAGCCTTCGTAGATCCGCAGGATGCGCGCGTCGCGCACCAGGCGCTCGACGCCGAGCGCGGCGGTGTAGCCGTAGCCGCCGTGGATCTGCTGCGCCGCGTCGACGATGCGCCCCACCGCCTCCGCGGCGAAGAGCTTGGCGTGCGCCGCCTCGCGGGTGAAGCGGGCGCCGGCGGCGCGCAGCCGCGCCGCGTTGAGGCCGAGGAGGCGTGCCGCCTCGAGTGCGGTCGCCATGTCGGCGAGCATCCACTGGAGGCCCTGGAAGTGGGCGATCGGCCGGCCGCCGATCTCGCGCGCCTTCATCCAGTCCCGCGCCGCGCCGAGGCCCGCGCGGGCGATCCCGGTGGCGGCGGCGCAGACCTCCACGCGGCCGTTGTCGAGCACCTTCATGGCGGTGGCGAAGCCCTTGCCCTCGGGGCCGAGCCGATCCCTTTCGGGCACGACGACCGCGTCGAGCGAGACCTCGAAGATGTGTCCGCCGCGGATACCCATGGTCGGCTCGGCCGGACCGCAGCGCACGCCCGGCGCCTCGCGCGGCACGACGAAGGCGGAGATCCCCCGCGCGCCGGCCGCGGGGTCGGTGACGGCGAACACGATGATGAAATTCGCGGCACCGGCGTTGGAAATGAAGTGCTTCGTGCCGGTGAGGACGTAGTCGCCGCCGTGGCGGCGCGCCCGCGTCGTCATGTCGGCGGGGTTGGAGCCGGCCTGCGGCTCGGTGAGGGCGAACGCGCCGAGGAGGGTGCCCGCGGCCGCGCCGGGCAGCCAGCGGGCGCGCTGGGCGTCGTCGCCGCCGAGGAGGATCGCGTCGGTGGCGAGATAGTGCGCCGTCAGCATGGAGCAGGTCGAGGCGCAGGCCGCCGCCACCTCCTCCACCGCCAGATAGAGGGCGAGCGGGGAGGCGCCCGCTCCGCCCCATGCCTCGGGCAGGTTGAGGCCGGCGAGGCCGATCGCGCCGAGCGCCGGCCAGTGGCAGCCGGCGAAGGCGGCGTCGCGGTCGATCCGCGCCGCCTCGGGCGCCAGCACGTCGCCGGCGAAGCGGGCGATGTGTCGCGCCATCGCGTGGTCGTCTTCCGTGGCGAACGGGGTCGCGCCGGGCGGCATCTCGAAAGTGTTGAACACGGGCGGGGCCTGAGCATCTGCGGTCGGCCCGAACATTGCAGAGGGCGGGTATCCGAAAAAATACTCGTTGGTCATAGGGCGTATAGGGCTCGATGATACGCTTCACATTCCGGCAGCTCTCCTACTTCGTCGCCGCGGCCGAGACCGGCTCGACGCTGAAGGCCGCCCAGCGGCTGAGCGTCAGCCAGCCCGCGGTGTCCGTCGCGATCAGCCAGCTCGAGGAGCTGTTCGAGCAGAAATTGTTCATCCGCCGGCACAGCCAGGGGATGGAGCTGACGCTCTACGGCCAGCGCAAGCTCGTCGCCGCCCGCCACCTCCTCGCCCAGGCGAACGCGTTCGGCCAGCTCGACATCGACGGGGCGGTGTCCGGCGCGCTCGAGATCGGCGTGTTCTCCACCCTCGCGCCCGCCTTCGCGCCGGGGTTGCTCGCCGCGTTCGCCAAGGCCCACCCGGGCGTGCGGGTGACGATGCGCGAGGAGGACCTCGACGGGGTCAAGAAGTCGCTGATGAGCGGCCGGGTCGAGCTGGCGCTCCTCTACGAGCTCGAATCGAGTGACGAGCTGACCCGCATCCCGCTCGCCGACTTCCATCCCTACGCCCTGTTGCCGGCCGGTCACCCGCTCGCCGCGCAGGACAAGGTGAGCCTGCGCGACCTCGCCAAGGAGACCTTCCTCCTCATCGATCTGCCGCAGAGCCGGGACTATTTCATCTCCCTCTTCCGCCAGGTGGACGCGATGCCGGCGAAGGTGCTGCCCTGCACCTCGATCGAGACGCTGCGCGGGATGGTCGCCAACAATTTCGGCGTGTCGGTCCTCGTGACCCGCCCGCCGTGCAACATCAGCAACGACGGGATGCCGCTCGTCTCGCGCACGCTGCGCGAGGCCGTACCGCCCCAGCGCGCGATCATCGCCACCTCGGCGAACGTGTTGCCGACGCCGGCCGCGCAGGCCTTCATCGAGGTGGCGAAGACCTGGCTGCCGGCCCGCGCGCACGAGCTCGCGACGGTCCAGCCGCTCGCCTACGCGATGGCGGCTGAATAAGGATCGTTCATCCTCCCTATCGAAAATCATTAGTTCTGCTTAGGCCGCTTCGCTCCTACCGTCTGGCCGGCTCGCCGCGCGGTGTCGTCGCCGCCGGCGGATGGAAGCGGAGGGCCGATGAACAGCGAGCCTGCCAACCGACGGATCGTGCGCGCCCCGCGCGGAACCACGCTCACCGCCCGATCCTGGCAAACCGAAGCGCCGCTTCGGATGCTGATGAACAATCTCGATCCGGAGGTGGCGGAGCGGCCGGAAGACCTCGTCGTCTACGGTGGGCGGGGTCGCGCGGCCCGCAACTGGGAGGCCTTCGACCGCATCGTCGCGACGCTCACCGACATGTCCGACGCCGAGACGCTGCTCGTCCAGTCGGGCAAGCCCGTCGGCGTGCTCGCGACGCATCCGGACGCGCCGCGCGTCCTCATCGCCAACTCCAACCTCGTCGGCAAATGGGCGACGCAGGAGGTGTTCGACGCGCTGGAGCGGCAGGGCCTCATGATGTTCGGCCAGATGACCGCCGGCTCGTGGACCTATATCGGCTCGCAGGGGATCATCGGCGGCACCTTCGAGACCTTCGTCGAGGCCGGGCGGCAGCACTATGGCGGCGACCTCTCCGGGCGCTGGCTCCTGACCGGCGGGCTCGGCGGCATGGGCGGCGCACAACCGCTCGCGGGCGTCATGGCGGGCTGCTCGGTGCTCGCGGTGGAGATGCGCCCCGCCGCCATCGCCCGGCGCATCGAGAGCGGCTATCTCGACCGCGAGGCGGCCGATCTCGACGAAGCGCTGCGGCTCATCGACGAGGCGAAGGCGAGCGGCACGGCGATCTCGGTCGGCCTCCTCGGCAACGCCGCCGAGGTCTACGAGGAGATCCTCGCGCGCGGTGACCTCCCCGACCTCGTGACCGACCAGACCGCGGCGCACGACCCGCTGCAGGGCTATGTTCCGGCGGGCTGGACGATCGACGAGTGGGAGAGCCGGCGCGAGCGCGACCCGGCCGGCGTGATCGCGGCGGCGAAGGTCTCGATGGCGCGGCAGGTGCGCGCGATGCTCGCCTTCAAGGCGCGCGGCGTGCCGGTGTTCGACTACGGCAACAACATCCGCCAGATGGCGCGCGACGCCGGCGTCGAGGAGGCGTTCGACTTCCCGGGCTTCATCGCGGCCTACGTGCGGCCGCAGTTCTGCCGCGGGCGCACGCAGTTCCGCTGGATCGCGCTGTCGGGCGAGGCGGAGGACATTCGCGTCTCCTCCGAAGCGCTGAAGGGGGTGGTCTCCGACCCGACCTTCACCCGGTGGATCGAGATGGCGAGCGAGCGCATCCGCTTCCAGGGGCTGCCCTCGCGCAGCTACTGGATGGGGCTCGCGGACCGCGTCGCGGCGGGCCTCGCGCTCAACCGCATGGTGGCGGAGGGGGTGGTGTCGGCGCCGATCGTCGTGACGCGCGACCACATCAGCTCCGGCTCGGTGGCGAGCCCCAACCGCGAGAGCGAGGGGATGCTCGACGGCTCCGACCCGGTGGCCGACTGGCCGATGCTGAATGCGATGTCGGCCTGCTCCAGCGGCGCCACCTGGGTGTCGCTGCACCATGGCGGGGGCACGGGCATCGGCTTTTCCCAGCACGCGGGCTTTGCGTGCGTGGCGGACGGCAGCGATGCGGCGGCGGCGAAGATCGCCCGCGTTCTCGGCAACGATTCGTCCGTCGCCGTGTTCCGTCACGCCGACGCCGGCTACCCCGAGGCGGTGGAGACGGCGCGTGCCGAGGGGCTGAGGCGGCCCTACGCCGAGGCGCTGCGGGGCTGAGATGGCCGCCGCGCCGCCGCCGGCGATCCTCGCGCGCATCGGCGGCTGGGCGGCCGCGCTCGCGCCGGGCGACATTCCCGAGCCCGTTCGCCACGTCGCGCGCCGGGCGATCATCGACACCATCGGCGTGATGATCGCCGGGGCGGACACCGCGGTGGGCCGCCTCGCCGCCGTGGAGGCGCGCGCGACCTATGCGCCGGGCCCGGCGCGGCTCGCGGCCGGCGGCGCGCTCGCCGGGCCCGGCGCCGCCTTCGCCAACGCCACGGCGGCGCACGCGCTCGACTTCGACGACAATTGCTACGCCGGCGTGGTGCACGGCTCGGCGGCGGTGCTTCCCGCCGCGCTCGCCTCGGTGCAGGAGGCCGGCGGCGACGGCGCCGCTCTCCTCCTCGCCTTCGTCGCGGGGTCGGAGGTCGAATATGCCATCGGCGAGGTTCTCGGCGACGCGATCTACGCCCGCGGCTGGTGGACGTCGGCGCTCTTCGGCACGGCCGGCGCGGCGGCGGCGGCGGGGCGGGCGATGGGGCTCGTGCCGGGCGCGATGGCGGCCGCGCTCGGGACGGCGCTCGCCGGTGCGGGCGGCGTCAAGGCGGCCTTCGGGAGCGATGCCAAGCCGCTGCTCCTCGGTCGCGCCAGCGCCGCGGGCCTCGGCGCGGCGCGGCTTGCCGCGATGGGCGCCTCGGGGCCCGACGCCGCGCTCGAGGCGGCGGCGGGACTTGCCGCCCTCCTCGGTGTGACGCCCGCGGCGGAGCGGGCGGGCGGCCCGGCCGAGTGCGGCTGGCGCCTCCTGACACCGGGCCTCGACGTCAAGCGCGTGCCGGTCTGCCTCTCCGCCCACGCGGCGATCGATGCGTTGGAGGACCTATGCCGGGAGACCCGCGTCGCGGGCGAGGCGATCGCTGCGATCGAGGTCGACGCACCGGCGCTCGTCTGGCGCAATCTCGGCCATCCGCGGCCGCGCACGGCGCGCGAGGCGCAGTTCTCGATGCCCTTCGTTCTCGCGATGACGGCGCTCGGGCGGCCGCTGACGGTCGCCGCGCTCGACGAGGCCGTCGCCCCCGACGCCCCGCTCGCGGCGCTGATGGAGAGGGTGAGCGCGCGCTCCTCGCCGGAGTGGGACGCTCCGGCGCGCCGGGCGGCGGCCCCCGAGGGCGCCGCCCTCAGGGTGCGTCTGCGCGACGGGCGGGTGCTCGAGGCGGCGCGCGACCGGCCGCGCGGCGGCGCCGACGACCCGCTCTCCGACGCCGAGCTCGATGCGAAATTCCTCACCTGCGTGGCGCCGAGCCTCGGTGTGGACGCCGCGGCGGCGCTTCTCGCCCGGCTCCGGCGCCTCGAGGCGATCGCCGACCTTTCGGATCTTCCCCGACCCGCCGCGGCCGCGTCCGCCGCCCCCAAGGAGACGAGCTCATGACCGACCTGCCGCCGCCCCTCGACGGGGTTCGCGTCCTCGACTTCTCGCGCGTGCTCGCGGGGCCCTTCTGCACGGCGCTGCTCGCCGACGCGGGGGCGGACGTCGTGAAGGTCGAGGCGCCGGCGGGCGACGATGCGCGCCACTTCGAGCCGCGGACGGGTGAGGAGAGCGGCTACTTCCTGCTCATCAACCGCAACAAGCGGTCCGTGGTGCTCGACCTCAAGAGCGAGGAGGGGCGGGCGGTGGCGCACGCCCTCGCGCGGCGGGCCGACATCGTGGTGGAGAACTTCAAGCCCGGCGTCGCCGCGCGGCTCGGCATCGACTACGCGAGCCTCGCGGCGCAGAACCCGCGCCTCGTCTACGCCTCCATTTCGGGCTTCGGGCAGACCGGGCCGCTCACCGACCGGCCGGCCTACGACATCATCGCCCAGGCGATGAGCGGGCTGATGAGCGTCAACGGCAGCCGCGACGGGCCGCCGACCCGCGTCGGGGAATCGATGGGCGACCTCATCTCCGGGCTCCACGCGACGTGGGCGATCCTCGCCGCGCTCAACGGGGCACGGCGTGACGGGCGTGGCCAGCATCTCGACGTGGCGATGGTCGATTCCTTGTTTGCCACCATGCTGACGGTGCTGGCGCAGCACCTCTTCACCGGCAGGGTGCCGCAGCGGGAGGGGAACGCCCATCCGCTGTCGGCGCCGCTCGACGCGTTCCAGGCGGCCGACGGGATGCTGATCATCGCGGTTGCCAACGACACGCTCTTCGCCCGCCTCGCGAGCGCGATCGGCAAGCCGGGTCTCGCCGCCGATCCGCGCTTTGCGACGGACGCGGTGCGCAAGGCCAACGAGGGGGCGCTGAAGGGGGAGATCGAGGCGTGGACGGGCGCGCGTACGGCGGTGGACGCCGTCGCGGCACTGAGCGCGGTGGGGGTGCCGGCCTCGCCGATCCTCGCGATCGACGAGGTGGTGGCGAGCGCTCACGCGAAGGCTCGCGGTCTCGTCTCGAGCGCGCTCCACGACGCCCTCGGGGAGATCCCCGTGGTGCGCCAGCCGGTGCATTTCCTCGGCTCCGGGCCGCTTCCCTGCCGCGCCGCCCCCACCCTCGGCGCCGACACCCGGGACGTGCTGGCGGAGATCGGTTGGCCAAGCGCCGCGGCGGAGTGAGGCTGTGGCCCGGATGTCGAGCGATGTGTGTTGACCCATTCCCGCCTTTCACGCCAGGGTTAAGCGACCCCCTAAGCGGAAGTTCATGGATGGCTGATGGCCATCACTTGCGCCAGATTAAGCCGCCAGGAAGATGCCCCGGCCGTTTCAGTAGTCTGTGTCCAGACCCTTTAGCGGCGATCGCACGCTGCTCGGCGGGCATGTCCACGCAAGTCTGATCGGATCCGCAATCGATGCGCCTTAATTGATATACTTCAAGGTCCGCCGGTCTTGTCAGGATCTAGCTTTGACAAACTGACAAACGCAATTGACGTCGTGGGGCAGTGCAATTATTGTTGCATCGCTGGCTCGTGTTGATCGCCCAGGGTGGGTGCGTCGTTGTAGCGGTCAGCGGAAAAATGGAAGGTGATACCATGACCGCTCCAGCGAGCGACGTATACACGTTCGGCTTTCACAAGTGCCGAAACATCTCCTCCCCCGATGATGAAGCTGCCAACCGACGAGTGTATTCCGGATCGGCGCCAGCTCGGTCGGTAATCGGACTCGATGATAACGAGAATGTCCGAGAGTACTTGGTTGACGCCAAGGGGAAGCAGAAAAAGTCCCCTACACTTGTGCATCAGGCGATGCGTAAGAGCCTTAGAGAGACCCCGGACACTTTTGGTGTACTCAACAGCGGAACTGTCATCGTCGCACGCCAAGCCGAAGTCGACGATAAAAACCGCAAGATTTATTTAACTCGCGCTAGTATAATTAATGGATCGCAGACCCGCGGAGAGTTGAAGCGCTACTTTGACCAAAAAACAGCCGATGATGTCGCGGAACCAAGTATTAAATTTGAGATTATCGTCACAACAGACGACGATTTGATAGCCGAGATCTCGATCTCTAGAAACTTTCAAAATGACGTTAAGCCGATCTCGATTGCCGGGAGGCGTGGTCAACTTGATGAGCTTGAAAAGAGCATTCAACTTGTTGATCCGTCTGGGAAGCTGCGCAAAAGCGAGAGTGACTTGCTAGCGGACGACAACTTCGTCGATACCGAGAAGGTCATACAAGCCACATTCGCATTGCTCCCCGACGACCTCTTGCCGCCGGAGGGAATGGTCATTGACCTCACCAGTAAGGTATTTGCCTACAGCCAGAAGACACGTTGCCTGAAAGTTTTTCAGAAGCTGGCCGATGAGTCTGATTCGGACATGTATAAGGCCTTTCTTGGCATCGCTCCACTTGCGTGGTCGCTGTACAAAAAGTGGAAGGTCCATCAAGGTTTCATTGGCACCGGAATCCGTTCAATCGAACGTGCGAACGGTCAGGTGGTGGAAGTTCCGGATGGCATCATTTTTCCCATAATCGCCGCTCACTCTGTCTTCGTATATAAGGCCGAGGCCGGTTGGCAGTTAGGCAAGCCCGATCAGCTTAGCGATGAAGAGATTATTGGAGTCGCAAAGCAAGCATACATGGAAATAGCAGGTCACAACCCCCAGACCATGGGGAAGAACAAGGCGTGCTACACGTCATTGATGCAAATTACGTCGATCTACGCTAAGCTTCTGAAGAGTATGGCATAACCATTTGTTTTCTCGAGACGAAACGTCCTTGGCTGGATCACGTCCTGCCAGGGACGGAGGTACATTTGGGCAGCGTCGTAGCGGCGCCCACCTATGAGCTGCCGGACGACTGCATTCAACCGCTTGCTCCGACGCGGCGAGCGTCCGGAATTGGCACATTGGCGACACCACCATGCGGTGATGCGCCGTGGCGCCGTCCCTCCCCGCGGGGGCATCACCCGCCGCCAGCGGCGCGTCGCCGCCGCCTCAGATCTTCGCGTTCTCGAACTGGGCGGTGCGCCACTTGACGGCGGCGCCGAGGCCTTCGGCCTTGACGATCTCGCGGAACTTTGCGCCCGCCTCGGTCTGGGCCGCGTAGAGCGGGGCGACGACGTCGAGGCCGACGTGCATCGCGTCGCGGAAGCCGGCCCGGTCGGCGCCGCGCACCAGGGCGAGCTTCGTCGTCGTCAGCGCCTCGGCGTCGACGAGGGCGAGGCGGTGGGCGTATTTGAGGGTCTTCTCCTCGAGCTCGGCGAGCGGCACGACGCGGTTCACCATGCCGAGGCGCAGCGCCTCCTCCGCGTCGATCATGTCGCCGAAATAAAGGAGCTCGCGGGCGCGCTTGAAGCCGACGATCCAGGGCATCACCAGCGCGGGCCCGGAGTTCGCGAAGCGGATCTCCGGCTCGCCGAACTTCGCGTTGTCGGCCGCGATGGTGAGGTCGCAGAACATCGCGAGCTCGCAGCCGCCGCCGATCGCGTGGCCTTGCACCGAGGCGATCACCGGCTTGCGCATGTACCAGGGGATCATCTCGAACTCGAGCTGCGGGGTGAGGTGCTTGTGATACTGCAAGGGATCGCTGCGCCAGGCGTCCTTCACCGGATCGCGCGGGCCGCCGATGTCGTAGCCGGCGCAGAAGCTGCGGCCCGCGGCGCGCAGGATCACGACGCGCGTGGCGGGATCCTCGTCGGCGCGCACCAGGGCGTCGGTGAGGTCGGTCCGCAGCTCCTTGCTGAGGGCGTTGAGCTTCTCGGGCCGGTTCATCGTGACGATCGAGACGTTGCCGTCGACGGCGTAGTTGGCGAGACCTTCAGACACGTCGCATTCCTTTCGACAGTTCGGGCGCGGGGTCAGCCCGCCGCCGCGCCGGCGGCCCGTTCCACCACGAGATCGACGCCGACGACGCCGTGGCCGCGCTCCAGCACCATGAGGGGGTTGATCTCGACGGCGGCGATGTCGGCGCCCATCCCGGCCGTCAGCTCGGAGAAGCGGGCGATGGCGGCGGCAGCGGCCGCGACGTCGGACGGCGGCGCGCCGCGCACCCCGGCGAGGAGGCGCCCGGCCGTGGTCTCGGCGAGCATCTCGTGCGCGCTCGCCTCGTCGACGGGGCCGATGCGCACGCTGACGTCGTTCAAGAGCTCCACGAGCACGCCGCCGACGCCGACGATGATCGTGACGCCGAATTCGCCGGCATGGCGCGCGCCGACATAGAGCTGCACCGCCTTGCCGGTCATCGGCTGGACGACGATCTCGCCGGCGTCCGACGCGCCCGCGTATCGCGACAGGGTGGCGGCGGTCTCGCGGTAGGCGCGGCTGAGGGCGTCCGCGTCGGCGAGGGCGAGGTGGACGAGGCCGTGCTCGCTCTTGTGGGGCATCGCGGCGAGGAGACCCTTGAGCACCACCGGGTAGCCGAGCTCGTCGGCGATGGCGAGGGCGGCGGCCTCGGAGGCGGCGACGCGGGTCGGCGCCATCGGCACGCCCGCCTCGCCGAGGAGGGCGTAGCGCTCCGCTTCGCCCGCCTCGAGGAGGTTCGGCGCCGAGGCGGCGGCCGGCGAGCGGGCGAGCGCGGGGGCGGGGCGGCGCCGGCTCCACGGCGACAGGGCGCCGAGCGCGGTGCGCATGCCGGCGAGGTAGGGCAGGCCCGCCTCGTCGAGCAGCGCCTTCACCTTGGGGTTGGGGCCGCAGGGGGCGGTGTTGTTGGCGAGCACCAGGCGGGTGCCCTCGGGCACCTTGCCGGCGCGCAGGAACGCGCCGTAGGTCGCCGCGATGTCGATCGCGGTGCGCCCGCCGTTGGGGTCGGTTCCGGGCGCGTCGACGGCGGCGAGGATGGTGCCGACGCCGGGCTCCGTCATCAGCGTCTCGAGGAGGGTGCCGAACAGCGAGCCGTCCCAGCCGAGGCCGTAGGCGTCGACCGGGTTGTCGCGCGCCGTCGCGGGGTAGAGGTCGCGCACCTGCGCCTTCGCCGCCGGCGAGAGCGGCGGCAGCGCGAGCCCCGCCGCCTCGGCGAGGTCGGCGAGGAGGGCGCCCTCGCCGCCGGAGACCGTGACCGCCGCGACGCCGGGCGCCGCCGGCGGCTCCGGGTGCGCCGCGCACAGGATGGCGAGCTCCATCAGCTCGTCCATGTCGGCGGCGCGCATGATGCCGAGGTGGGCGAAGAAGGCCTCGTAGGTCGCGTCCTCGCCGGCGAGGGCGCCGCTGTGGGAGGCGACCATCGCGCCGCCCTGCGCCGAGCGGCCGGCCTTCAGGACGATGACCGGCTTGCCGCGCTCGGCCGCCCGCAGCGCCGCGGCGGCGAAGCGGCGCGGGTCGCGGATCGTCTCGATATAGAGCGCGATCACCCCGGCGTTGTCGTCGTCGACGAGGGCGTCGACATAGTCGGCGAGGGTGGAGACCGCCTCGTTGCCGACGGTGATGATGTGGGAGAAGCCGCCGCGCGGCTCCGTGCTCAGCGCGATGGCGACCGAGCCGCTCTGGGAGACGAGTGCGATGGGCCCGCGCGCGGGGCGCAGCGGCGATCGCCCGGTCCACAGGATGACGTTCCCCGCGACGTTGGCGAGCCCCATGTTGTTGGGGCCGCACAGCACCATGCCGGCTTCGCGCGCGATGGCCGCGAGCCGGTCCTGGCGCGCGAGCCCCTCCGCGCCCGCGTCGGAAAAGCCGCTGGCGTTGACGATCGCCGCCTTGACGCCGGTGTCGGCGGCATCGCGCAGCACCGCCTCGACGTTGGCGGCGGCGACGGCGATGAAGACCGCGTCGGGCGGGGCGGGAAGCGCCGCAAGGGAGGGGTGGCAGGGCGCGCCGTTCAGCTCGGCATATTTCGGGTTGATCTGGTGGATCTCGCCCGGAAAGCCGCCGTCGCGCAGTCCGCGGAAGACGCGGTTGCCCGCCGAGTCGCGGGTGGAGACCCCCACCACCGCGACCGAGCGGGGGGAGAGGAGGGCGTGCATGCTGGCGTGTCGGGTCATCGTCTCTGCCGGGTGGGGTGGTCCACGGGAGCACCGCCCCCGTGGATCCGAAGCGTTGATCGGGCGGTCAGGACTGGAGCCAGGCCTCGAAGCGCTCGAAGATCTCGGCCTGATGCTCCGACCACCATTGGTAGTTGATCGGGAAGGCCAGCTTGGAGTTGTCCGGATAGGACGGCAGGAACGGACCGATGCTGTCGTCGAGATAGTCGTAGGCCTTGAGGTTCGTCGGGCCGTAGTAGGTGGCGCGGGCGAACACGGCCTGCGGCTCGGCGCGGCCGACGATGTCGAGGAGCTGCATGGCGCCCTCGGGGTTCGGGCTGTTGCGCAGCGCGAACCACAGCTCGTAGTCGGAGTTGTAGGTCGCCTGGTTCCAGACGATGCCGAAGTTCGCCCCGTTGTCCTTGATCGACTGGACGGCGCGGCCGCTCCATATGACGCAGAGGTCGACCTCGTTGTCCTGGATGAGCTGCTGGGTCTCCGAGCCCGAGTTCCACCAGAAGTTCACGTGCGGCTTGATCTCGTCGAGCTTGGCGAAGGCGCGGTCGAGGTCGAGCGGGTACATCTTCTCGGGGTCGAGCGGCATGCCGTCGGCGATCAGCGCCGCCTCGAGGGTGGAGTAGGGGCGGCGGAACATGGCGCGCCGGCCGGGGAACTTCTCGACGTCCCAGAAGTCCGCCCAGCTCTTGGGGTGATCGTCGCCGGGCCACTTCGCCTTGCTGTAGACCATGAGGGTCGACAGCGTGATCGAGGAGATGGCGTTCGGATACTTGAGCTGGTTCGGCGTGAGCGCGCTCTTGTCGATGACGTTCCAGTCCATCTCGGCGTTGAGGCCGAGCTTGAGCATGCGCATGCTCTCGAGCGCGCCGGCCTCCATCACGTCGATCTGCTGGCGCTTGGCCTGGTCCATCGCGATGACGCGGGCGAACTGCATCGGCGTGACGTAGTTGTAGCTCTCGCCGGTCTTCTCGCTCCAGGGGTCGAGATAGGCCTTCTGCATGGCGTCCTGCCACGAGCCGCCGTAGCCCATGGTGGTGATCGGCCCGGATGCGCGCGCGGTGCTCATCGCCATGGAGTGGACGCCGGCGACGAGCGGGGTCGCGACGGCCGCCTTGCCGAGGACCTTCAGGAAGCCGCGGCGGTCCATCCCTCGCGTCTCGTGCAGCACGTTGCGCAGAATATCGAGCGAGCGCTCGACCTCGTCCTTGTCCCTATAGGTCATGTCGTACCTCCTTCGTTGCGTCGTTGCGGAGAGGTCAGGCGGCGCGGCGCCTCACGTCGGTCCGTCGGATCAGGGCGATCATGATGAGGAGCAGCACGCCGAGGGCGATCACCGAGGTGGTGGCGGCGGCGATGGTCGGATCGACCGTCACCTTCACGCCCTCCCACAGCTTGACCGAGATCGGCTTGCGGATCGTGCCGAGCACGAAGGTCGCGATCAGCAGCTCGTGCGCCGAGTGCATGAACGCGAAGATCGCCCCCACCATGACGCTCGGCGCGATGATCGGCAGGGTGACGTTGACGAACGCGCGGGCCGGCCGCGCGCCGTGCGCCACCGCGGCGCGCTCGATGTTCTCGTCGATCTGACCGAGGCTCGCGACGACGTTGATGACGACGAACGGGATGCCGGAGACGGCGTGCGCGAAGGCGAGCCCGTAGACCGTGTCGAGCAGGCCGAGCGGCACGTAGAACTGATAGATCGAGATCGCCTGGATGATCGTCGGCGTCATGAAGGTGGACAGGAGCAGGCCGCTGAGGAAGCCGCGGCCGCGCCTGACGTAGCGCACCAAAGCGATCGCCATCGGCACGGAGACGACCACCGCGACGACGACCGAGATCACCCCCACCTGCACGGTGAGGACGAGGGCGTTGACCCAGGACGGGTCGGTCAGGATCTTCTCGTACCACTGCAGCGAAAGCCCCGGCGGCGGGAAGCGCAGGAAGCTCGCCGAGCTGAACGAGATGCCCACCACGACGATGACCGGGAAGAGCAGCATCGCGAGGACGAAGACGTTGACCCCGCGCAGGATGTTGGTGAGGACGGCGCTCATGACTTGCCGTCTCCGCCGAACAGCCGGTCCATGCCGAAGACGAGGTTGTAGACGACGAGGATCGCCACGCTGAAGACGAGCAGGATGACGCCGGCGGCCGAGGCGACCGACCAGTTGAGGAGCTCGGTGGCGAGGATCATGATCGTCTGGCTGATCATCGTCTCGCTGGGGCTGCCGAGGAGGGCGGGGGTGACGTAGAAGCCCATCGCCACGACGAAGACGAGAAGGCTCGCCCCGTAGATCCCCGGCATGCTGAGCGGCAGGAACACGGTGAGGAAGGCGCGCGTCCGGCTCGCGCCGTGGATCGCCGCGGCGTCGAGGAGGCGGCGGTCGATGCGCAGCATGGCGCCGAACAGCGTCAGGATCATGAGGGGCAGGAGGATCTGCGTCATCGCCAAGGTGACGCTGAAGAGGTTGTAGAGCATCGCGATGGGCTGCTCGATGATGCCGAGCGAGATCAGCAGCCGGTTGATGAGCCCCTCGCGCCCCAAGAGGACGAGCCAGGCGTAGCTGCGCACGATGTAGTCGAGCCAGTAGGGCACGATCACCATGACGAGGGCGACGGCCCGCCACCAGCCCGACAGGACGGTGAGCATGTAGGCGATCGGGTAGCCGAGGAGGAGGGTGCAGACGGTGGTGACGACGGCGACGCGCAGCGTGTTGCCGAGGACCTTGGAGTAGACCGGCGAGGTGAACACCGTCTCGTAGGAGGCGAGGCCGCCCTCCCGGAAGCCGTTGATCGCCAGGAGCACGATCGGCAGGATGAAGAAGAAGCCGATCCAGATCAGGCACGGCGCCATGAGGAGCGCACCGGTCGTGTTTCGCGTCAGGTGGCGCAAGTAGGGGCTCCGTGGACGGGGTTCGGCGTTCTCACGGCGGTGGCCGCCGTCATCGCTTCAGGAGGCGGGAGACGTCGACCTTCCAGCTGACGCCGATGTCGGCGCCGCCACCGACCGGCTGATGCCGTCCGGTGCGGATCGAGATGACGTCGGAGGTGTTCTTGATGCGGGCGGTGATCCTGAGGGAGTCGCCGTGGAAGTCGACCGTCTCCACCGTCGCGGCGACGTCGACGGTGCGCTCCTGCGCGCCCGTCGGCGCGCCGACCGTGATGTCTTCCGGGCGGATGAAGATATACGCTGCCTCGCCGACGTTCATCGACTGGCCGCGCCGCGGCACGGCGAGGCGGGTGCCGTCGCCGAGGGCGACGAGGTAGTCCGATGCGTCGACGCCCTCAACCGTCGCCGGAATGAGGTTCGAGCCGCCGAGGAAGTTGGCGACGAACACGTTGTCGGGCTCGTCGTAGATCTGCGTCGGGGTGCCGACCTGGCTGATCCGGCTGTCGTTCATGACGACGACGAGGTCGGACATGACGAAGGCTTCGGTCTGGTCGTGGGTCACGTAGATGAAGGTGGCCCCGGTCTGTCGCTGGATCTCCTTGATCTCGATCTGCACCTGGTCGCGCAGGCGACGGTCGAGGGCGCCGAGCGGCTCGTCCATGAGGAGGAGACGGGGCCGGGAGGCGAGGGCGCGGGCCATCGCCACGCGCTGCTGTTGGCCGCCCGAGAGCTGCTTGGGCAGGCGCGTCTCGTAGCCTTCGAGGCGCACCATCGCGAGACACTCGCGCACCCGCTCGGCGACGGCGGCGCGGCTCATCCGGTCGCGCATCTTCAGGGGATAGGCGACGTTGTCGCCTACCGTGAGGTGCGGGAAGAGGGCGTAGGACTGGAACACCATGCCGATGTTCCGCTTGTAGGTCGGGATCTGCGACACCGCCTGGTCGTTGAAGCGGATCTCGCCCTCGTCGGGCGTCACGAAGCCGGCGATCGCGTTGAGCGTGGTGGTCTTGCCCGATCCGCTCGGGCCGAGAAGGGTGGCGAAGGAGCCGGAGGGAACGCGCAGCGAGATGTCGTCGATGGCCGCAAAGGAGCCGTAGCGCTTGGTCAGATTGCGCAACTCGACATCAATGCCATAGGCCATGCAGCGGTCCTTGTCGGCTCCCGGATGGTCGCGGAACGGGTGCGGAGGCCGGCGAGGCGCCGTCCGCGGAGCACAGCTAGGCATGCCCGTCGGGGCGCTTCAAATGATATTATGGCATTGTCTATATAAGTGGTTCTTATTACTTCGGCACGACCCGAAGTCTCGGCGAATGCAGGGCGATCGGTTTTCGGCGGCGGGCGCGGCCTGCGCGGCGTCGCGGGCGCCGCTCGGCGATCGCGGCGAAACCCTGTTCCGGCCGGCACGACGGGCGTTTGCAGCCCACGCCGATCGATCGGGCCCGGTCGTTCCGGTCCGGGTCGTTCGGGGCCGGATCATGAGGTCGGGTCATGAGGTCGGGTCATGGGGCCGGCGGCTGCGCCTCGGGGGTCGTGCTCCGCGATGCGACCGGCGCATGGCGCTCAGGGTGCGCCACCGTGCCGCGCGGCCCGTCTTCCTGCCCTCCGTAGCGACGTTTGGCAAGGGGCGGGAGCGGTGATCGGGGAGGGGCCAGTCGGCCGGAGCGGGGGTGGCGGAGCCGGAGGGATTACGATTATCGACATAAGCCGCTGATATTCAATGGATACCCCGCTCTTTAAGCTCTATCGTGCCTAACGTAGTGCCTAATATTTTGCAGTGCGTAACGGACTCGCGTTCATGGAAAGTTCTTTCCGTTGTCCACAGATGGATCTCTCGCGCGCTTACGTGCTGCACATAGCCGCCCAGCTGCCCGTTGTCGCTCGCGTCGGCAGCCGTCGCATATCCGGCGCCGGCACTGCGTCGCTTCAGGGATAGGCCCATCGCAATCCACGCATCGCAGAGCCGCCAGCGCCTCGGAGAGCGGCGGTTGATCACGGCTTGCCCGCTTCCGATCGTACTCGGCTCGCCGTCCGCAGGCCCGGCTGCAATAGATGGCATCGCTCCGAGTGCCGGTGAAGGTCGTGCCGCAATGGGCGCATGATCGATTCGCGCGCGCTCGCCGCCGCTCCTCCGACTCGACCGCGGTGTTGAAGACGCTCGCCGCCCGCGCACGGCAGCGCCCGCTACAATATTTCGCGTCGTTGCGCCGTGGGGTGAACACCTCGCCGCAGCGTGGACAGGTGCGAGGCACCGCAGGATGGTGCCGCCGGTAGTGCGCCCGCGCGGCGCATCGACGGCTGCAATAGCGTCGATTGCTGGCCGTCGTCTGGATCGCCGTCCCGCACCACTCGCACACGTCGTCGGGCAGGTCGTCGAGGTTCATGCCTGCCGCCGCATCTCGCGCTGCGTGGCGTAGAAGCACGCCGAGCCGCAATATCGTTGGTCCCGCTTCCGGCTTCGGTACATCGTCCCGCACCGCTCGCAGGCCCGTGCCGGCGCACGATCACGATAGGCCGCATCGGACGCTGCACGCTGCGCTCGCGCCTCGTCGCTCGTGTCGCGTTCGCGACGGCTGGTGTGCCACGCGGCCGCGCACACGGTGCTGCAAAACTTATAGTGATGGCCCTCCAGCGGCCCGCGGCACCGGAGGCAGTTCTCGCGCTCGATGGGCAGGGCGCCGTCCTGGGTCCATTCCGGCTGGCCCTCCTTCCATGATGGCCGGGTGGCGCCGATCATCGCCAGCGCGCGGGACACAATGTCGGCGGCCGCTGCGTCGGCCTCCTGCCACGTCCATCCCTCGGTGCAGAGGCCGGAACGGATGCCGTGACGGCAGGACGCCTCGAACGCGAACCGGGACGGTGCGCCGGCCTCGAACCCCGCCTTCATGATCTCGGCCACGTTGTCGATCATGCGCCGCCGTCTGGCGTCGTTGAGCTGCCGCTGCTTCGGCTTGGCCGTCTTCTTGGTCTCCCGCTTTGGCGGCGACCAGGGGACCCGAGCAAGCATGTCATTCCCAGTCGATGAACTTGAAGCTGTCCTCGATCGCCTGCGGGTCCAGCCCCGCCTCCTTTGCCTGGGTGAGTGCTTGGACCATGGTGGCGAAGGCGCGCGCTCGGCCGCCGGCATCGAACGCCTGCGTCGGTCGAACTACGTCCATCGTGATGGGTGTTCCCAATTTGTTGGTGGCCTCCTCGGCCATGAGTCCGACCATGGGCTGGAGGACCCATTGCGCCAGGTGCCTCTGGGCCTCGCGCACGAGGGGGCCTTGCGCGTTCGTCGCCCACATCGCCGGCAGCACGCCGAAGGCTGCGAAAATGCTGCTTCGCGACGCCTCTAGGGTCTCCAAGGCCATGCTCTTCGCCATGTCGGGCGTGAGGTCGTTGGGCCTCCAGTCTTGCGCGGGAGCCGGGCCACCGGCCGCTGACACGGCCACCGATTCGCGCACCAGAACGCGGCCTCGCGAGCCCCTGAAGGAACGCTGCATCCGGTTCATGCCGGCTTCGTCGTGCTCCGGCAACGGGACGATTTGAGAGCCAAGCGGAGCGAATTCGTAGATCTCTCCGAGGGCGGTTTCGAGGGCGTGGAGGAGTCCTGCAGAGAGCCGAGCGCGTCGCAGCGGGGCCGATCCGTACCAGGGCGCGACCATGTCCACCGCGGTTCGGAAGTGCAGCACCTCGGCCGCCAGCGCCGTCTCGGTGTGGCCACCGCCGGCATCAGGGATGGAGAGGCGATAGGCCCGTGGTGTTCCGTCTCGCGTGGACACCTCCCAATCCGTGGCCGGTGCCAGGTTATCCTCCCGGATAACCCAAACCGCCTCGCCGCGCAGGGCCAGGGAGCGCGCGGTAGCCGCCATGACCGAGTGGTTAATGAGGTCTGTGCCCACAATATCGGCGAGCGCGAGGCCCGATTCCCACATGGTGACGCAGGTCTGAACCGTGCCCGTCAGCTCGGCCATTCCGCGGGCGCCGCTAATGTACGCCTCGCGCGCCGCGATGATCTCGGCGGTGAAGCCGGAACCGCTGGAGCGGGTCTCGCGAGATGTCCTCAAATCTGATGACATCTCCTCGCGCTTTTGCCAGGGCCACCTCATGCGGTCGTCCTCCGATATGGGCGAAGAAGATCCGCTGCCCCGCTGTTGCGCAGCGCATCGGCCATCCACGACGGCGAGCGACGGTGTGCGATCGAAACGGAGCCCGCGGTGACGGACTCGGACATGACGCCGGGCTTACCGGGCGTGGCCGCCATGAACTCGGCAAGGCGTCGGAAGGCCTCGCCTACCACCTCGGGAAGGTCGCCGCCGCCAACCTCACCAGTGAAGCGGTAGGCCTTGCAGCTCGGGAGGCAGAAGCCGCCGAGTGGCGTCGGCGACAGTTCCACCGCGGTCCAATCGTCCTCGCAGTCCCACACCTCCACGGTGCTGATTGTCGCGGGCGTCAGCGGCGGTACCCATCCGCCGGGACCTTCGACGATCCAAGCGACGGTGCGCGCGGACCACCGGTGGACGATGTACGCCTCGATGCGCTGCCATAGCATCGCCTCATCGAGCGCGGCGGCGGCGGTAGAGAGCGTCAGCCCATGGTCAGGCCATGACGTCGGGACGCCTTCGGTCTGTTTGATCGTCTCGGCCATCACAGCCTCCACCGGTTGAGAAGGTGGCGCGGGCGGGGGGAGATGATCCCCATTGGGTTTATCTCCCAGCTCCGGCCTTCCTCGGCGCCTTCCTCCTCCTTGGCCATCGCCTCGCGGTATGCCGCTACCGTGACAAGGGATAACTCATAGAGGAGCGCAGCGAAGATGGTGCGGATGAGCGCCGTGCCCTCGGCAGGGTCCTCTTCCGTCACCTCCTCAGCCTTGGGGACAGCGCGCGGTGGCGGAATCCGAAAGCCGGGACTGATGCCCCGGATCAAGCCGCTATCGAACGCCGCCGCGAAGTTCCGCCCATAGGGCGCGTCTAGGATTTCCGGCGAGATGTCAGCCTCGAAGGTCAACGCCGCGTCGGTGTCTTTCAGCTTCAAGGTGCCATTGGCGCGAGAGGCGAGCGGCCGATCATAGCTGTGGCCGACCAGGAGGTGGATTTCCTCCTCCGGCCGTTCGACCCGGTAGGCGAAAGCCCGAGGGGCAATCCGCTCCTTGCGAGGCCGCCCACCATTACGCCCGCCGTCGCTCATGACAGCGTTCGAGTTGTACGGGAACGACCCCGTGAGGCGGCGCCCACCGCCCCGCGAGCCGCGACGCAGTTCAAGTTCTCCGATGGCGCCGCCGTACAGCATCACTGAATCCCGCTGATGATCTCAAGCTGGGAAGCGCGGGCCACGGTCACATCCATCGTCGCCAGCGCCGTGATGCGAAGACCGCCGGACTGAGCGTCGCTGAAGGGGTCGCGGATCATGTCCACAGCGCCCCAGGTGCCGACGAAGATCGGCGCGACACCGCCCGCCGAGGTGGTGAGCAACCCAACACTTTCGGCCGGATCACCGGACGGCGCCGCGAGCGCGTTCGTGGTCAGGACCGTGTTGCCGATCTTCGCGGCGATGCGGTCCCACTCGGAGATGGCGAGGCCGGTGATCAGATCGTCCGTGGCGTCCCACACTTCCGGGCGGAGCATCAGCCGGACGCCCGCCGGGCCGGTGGCCGAGTTGGCGAGCATGAAGCGCAGCACCGCGCTACGGAAGGCCGCCCAGTCAGGGGCCGCCCCGATGTCGGTGTTGGTGATGCCGTAGGTCGCCGCCCCGGTGATGACGCCGAGCGGTTCGCCATCGGCGCCGGAGCCCAGGAACACCACCCGATCCATTTCCACCGCGATCGCCGCGTTCATGTCGCGCCGTACGGCCTGCTCCAGCGCCTCGCCGGACTGCTTCAGCGCCTTGCGGGTGATCCTCATCTGAACGCCCAGCGTGTGGTCAGGCGACAGCGCATGATCGGTCGTGGCGTAGGCCGAGGGCGAGGCAACATTGCCCGTCTCCGACGATTGCCAACCCACGGATGCACCCGCGGTAGCAACCGGCCACTCGACGGAGCCGGAGCCGATGTTGATCATGCTCGCGCCCATCCGCCCGGCCACCGAGTCGGGGAATAGGCGATCGATGATCGGGCGCGTCTGCATCGGGTCCGGAGTGCCGGTCGAGACCGTTTCGCCCGCGCGGAGTTCGAGTGCCTGCCACGGCACCGGTACGCCGCGATATCCGTTGGCGCTACGCAGCTCCTGTACCACCTCAGCGGTGCGGCCTTCGAGCTGGCGCCCCTCATCCAGGTAGCGCGCCACCTGGCGCATCTCGAAGCCAGCCACGAGGTCCGCGTATTCGCGCTCGCCGCGGGTCTCCAGCTCGGCACCAGCCTCGCGCCGCTCCTCATCCTCGGCGATCAGAGCCGCACGGTAGCGAGTCTCGTTCTGGCGGAATTCGAGGTCCAGCGTTTCAATCTGCCGGGTCTCGTCTTCACTCGGATTGTCGTTCGCCACCAGCGGGGCGAGCGCCTGCCTGATCTCAGACTGTCGGCGCTGGATCTTCACAGAAGTCAGCATCGTCTAGTTCCTCACGTAGGAGCCTCGTCCACGCGAGGCGTTGGGGGTTGGGGAGAGAGCGCCCCTGTTCGAGGCAAGTTTTTCGGGAGTGACAGGGCACGCACAGCGCCTGGAGGTTGGCGGGGTCCCACGCGCGTTCGGGATGTGTCCGAACCGGGTGACGGTGATCCACTTCCAGCCGGCCGCGAGCGCCGCACTCGACGCATTGGAACCCATCCCGCCGAAGGATGTCCCAGCGCAGCCTCGCCCATCGTTTGGAGCGGGTGATGTGAGCGGAATGCCTCATGCCCAAAAGACCCTCCGGGCCGGCTGAGACCGGGCCGTCATGCGCGCCCCTTCGGCCACGGCTAATACTGTCGCACTCGCCGCATCGATCCGACCGTTACTTCTCGCCTTGGCAAGTTTCATGTTGTTTGCAGGATCACGAAGTACAATGGCATCCGCGAAGGCGCTGCGGAGTAGTAAAGACGGGAGGGACACAACCTTGCCGTCGAAAGCCGCGCGCTGGAACCGCTCGCAGTCCTCACCGCCGTCCTTGAAGCCGAACCCACGCCACGTGACGGGCGTCCTGATGCCGACCGCGTCCATCGCCTCGCCCAACTCGGATTGGCGATACCGGTCAGCCAGGATTGCCGCGATGCTTTCGCCGGCAACGTGCTGCATCACCACCTTGAGCCATGGCGCCACCGGGACCGTTTGGTCACCGAGAGCTGCCAGCTCGCCCCGGTCCAGCATCTCGACGTAGCGGCTGGACACGCCGTCCCGCTGCCCCCTGTCCAGCAGGGAGGGCTTAGAGGGGAACCAGCCGAGGGTTTCGAGGCGGTGGGTCTCCGGCCAATAGTAGGCCGCCGCCGACATGCTGGAGGAGCCGCCGAGGTCGATCCCGATCACGCACGGGCCGGAGCGCGGGGGCACGTCCTGCGCCTCGCATTGCAACCACTCGTCCACAGTCAGCAGGCAATCACGGTTCTCGGCGGCGACGCGTTCGTTGCGGTGGTAGAGCCGGTAGCTCGTGAGGGTAGATCCACCGCGAGCGATGGCGCGCCGAGCCTGCGCCTCCAGCCACTCAAGGCTTGCGCCGATGCCGCCCTTGGCACCCGGGTTGGCGATCAGGAGGCTTTCGCGATCGTCTGCAGGGAGAGCCGGAGCGGGTCGGTGCTCCTGGACGTAGACCCCCTCCTGGGGCTCATCCAGCCAACGGCTGAACGGGTGCGCGTCGTCGCTCGCGCTGGTGCTGATGATCAGCGCCTTGCCGTTCCTCTTGCCGAGGCCGGTGAGCAGCGCGTGCTCCAGCGCATCGCCCTTGTCGAGAGCCCAATGTCCCCGTTCATCCATCAGCACGAAAGTCGGTGACGTGCCGAGGGCCGATTTGCCGTCTGCGGCGAGCACGCGAATCTCATGCTCGTTATCGAGGGTGACCGAGAGGATCGGCGAGCGCCGGAACTGGAGCCGGGCGCGTATCTCGTCCGGGAGCGAGCGAGCCAAACCTTCGATGTACTGCCACGCGACGCGGCCCTGATCGCGCGTGCGTGCCGCTACCAGGATTTCCCGCCGGGGCTGATCATCCCAAACGCCTAGGAGAGCACCTAGTGCGAGGCCGGCCGACAGCGCCGTCTTGCCGTTGCCGCGTCCGACGCTGAGGCAGGCCACGTTCACGTCGTTGGACAGCGCGCCCTTGATAAACTGCCGCTGGAACGGAGCGAGCTTCAGAGGCCGGCCCGCCATCGGTCCTTCTGGGATCTCCAGCGAGGTCAAGAAACGGGTTGCGAGTGTCGAGGGGGTTGCCATCACCACCACCCCTCGTAGCGAGAGAGAAAGACCCAGCCCGCGTACCTGGCTCCCTCCAAGGTGCCGACCATTGGGACCAAATGCGCACTGAGCGCGCTCATCGGCGAGCCTGCAGGGTGAACGTCGCGTTCGCCGGGTCGGTGGTGATGTTGATGATGTTGTAGGTGAGCCCATCCACTGTGACCGTCTCGGACGAGGTCGGGACGATGGAGAGCGTGGTGGCGAGGACGACGATCTTCACGTCGTTCTGCTGGATCAGCGTTCCGTCCACCACGTCTTGATCCCACTCGTCCCGCCAACCACGGCACGGGTATTCGGTGGGCACGGGATCGGTTGGCGGGTCCCAGGGGTTCGCAGGCTCGCCGCCTTCCATGCGCGTGACGGTCACGGCGTACGGCACACCCTCGGCTTCGAGGGCGGCGGCAATCTCAGTGGCGAGCGGTCCGACCAGGAGCGACATGGCTATATCCGTTGGTGCGGTACCCTAATACCACTTAGTCTGCTATGGTTCAAGATAAATTTGAGGTATCCACATGCAGGAATAGAGCGCTATCAGACGCTATCAATCGCTATCAATCGCTATCATAGCAAATGCTATCTACTGATATGCTATCATATGCTATTGCGCGCTAGCGTGCGCCCGCCTATCTTGTGCTAGCATATGATAGGAGGTGCTATGGTTCTTGTCCAAGCGAATGCCCGCGTCCCGGAAGAAGCCCGCCCGGTTCTGCTCGCGGTTGCCGCCCGCCTTCGGGACGAGCCGGACTTCCTGGCCCGCCTCAATGCCCTCTTGGAGGACGACGCCGCGGCTACCCGGTGGGCCGATCGTTTCGAGGCGCTCGAGCAGAGGATCCAGGCACTGGAGGCGGAGCGGGGGCCGGGCGGGGCGAACAACCCGCACGGTCTTGGCGGTCACTCTGGCAAGACCGCCAAAGAGATTGTCACCGTTAACAATGTACACGACCGGCCTACCGGAACGTCGGCCGCTGCCGATGGCACCGACTGGAGCGCTCGCGCTGCCGCCATCGAGGTGTCCTCCGGCGAGGGACGGGGCCGTCGCCTGACAGAAGCCGGTTCCGCCCTGTTCGATGAAATGGCCGGCGCGGGTCTTAGCGCACAGGACATCGCAAAAACCCTGGGGATGACGCGGCCCTCTGCGGCTTCGCGCCTCAAAAAAATCGGAGGAGGCTGAGGCCGTCGCTCCCCCGTTTTGGGGAGCGGCACCGCCTTTGGGCGCCGACGCTTATCACCGTGCAGTTTTTGTTCTTCCCTGCTGAACGATGGAAGGAGCGGTGGTGAGGACGCACCACTCCCTTGCAGGGGAGTGAGCGCGTCCTTTCAGTCCTGAACGACGGAGCCGTCGCGTATGGAGCCTGACGTGCATCGGATCAGTGAGGGCCGGCGGGGGGCTTGCGCCATAACCGGCAGGGACGGGGCTGGCCTGTCGTCCCATGCTCACTGCCACTCAATTCCAGCGGCGTCCCACGTCGCCGATCCGACGACGGCGTGGGTTCGATGTCTCCATCTTCCGAGCGGTGGCGGTATCCCGCGCACTATGCGGTATCCCGCGGGTTAGGGGTTGATTCGAAAAAGTGCCCGGTGGCCGGTTGGGGTCCTTGTCCCCCTGTGAGCGGCCAGACGATATGGTGGGCTATGGAGGGGCGCCGCCTACTTGGCGGGCGGCGTCCAAACGAACTTGTTCTCGCGCGTCAGACGGGCAAAACCTCGCTTCATGAAGTGCATGCCGAGCTTCAAGCCGAGCTTCTCGCGCCCCTCGAAGCGGCTAACCTCACCCGCAACGGCTGCGTTGCCGAGTTCGATAGCGCTCACCTCGCGGCGGGATATGAGGAGCTTGAGCGCCTGCCTCTCTCGTAGATCACGCCTGCGCATCAGCCGGCGTCTCCGTCCACCTTGCCGAGGAAGCCGCGGTCGGAAAGCTCAAGCCGGCGGCGGTTCATCTCGGGATAACTGAGGCCGGGAATGATCTCCGACGGCCCCTTGGTCGGCTGGATGCGGATGCGCCACAGACCGACGCTGTCGGGGTCCGGCTCGACCACGAACGTGTCGCGATCACTCGGGCCACGAAGCGTCTTCCGACCGGCCTTGAATGCCGAGGCCTCGGCAGCGAGCTTCTTGTGCAGGGTCACGCCGCTTCCTCCCGCTTCTCTGCGTGGAGGCGTTGGTGATGCGTACGGCATAACCAGCGGATCGCGAGCGGCCGCGTGTGGTCGTCATGGTGCGCGTCCGCCGGCTCGGCCCCACAGATCTCGCAGGGCTTGCGGTTGATGATGCCACGGCGGATCGCAGACCGGACGGCGTTGTGCGCCCAGAGGGCGAGCGGGTTCGCGGCGTTCCATTTCGCTTGCGATGAGATGGTGTCGGGGCTATCTTTCGCTCCGACGGTTGCTTTGCTGTCTCGATCTGCCCGGTTGCCGTCTGCCAACGGCGCCGGGCCCTTCACTTCCTCCTCCGTCATGCGGCACCGCCCTTGGTTGCCGCATGGTATTCGGCTAGGAGTGCGTGAAAGACCAAAACAGAGTCGACGAGGTCAATGCCGCCCCGCACTAGTGGATCGAGTTCGTCCGCGCTAAGCCCGTCCGCGGCGATCTTTTCGGAGGCAGCCAGGTAAAAGCGAACCCGACTTTCGAGAACGTCGAACTCGTCAACGAGGGCCATCACCGTCGGCGCTGGCTCGGTCTTTTCGGTGTCAGCCATCACGCGGCCTCCACCATGTTGCGGCGGGACGCGCGGCTGGCCACCCAAGCTTCCAACTCGGCGACGATGAGGCCCTTGCGGCCGGGCGAGCATTCGATGGGCTTAGGGAAGGCGGGATCGGTGTCGATCAGCTTATAGCCGGTCGAGCGGCCGACGCCGACCATGCGGAAACCGGCGACCAGGGGAACAACGAGAGGCTTCGGCGCCTCCGTGGCTCGGTAGGTTTCCATCTGGAAGGTCATGTCCATCTCCGTTCAAAGGGATGACATGATTAGTATCCGCGACAGCCTAGTACGGCATTCCGATTTAAGAGAGAGGCTTATCTCGTAAGCGGCAGCCTCGCTCGTATGCCTCTTGTGCTCGACTTGGTGCCTTGTCTTGGCCAGGCCAAAGCACTTCGGTCATCTCCTTCCATGTGATTGCCGGCTCCTGTTCTTTAGCGTCGATGGCACGTAGAGCGGATATCCGATCTACCTTCCGGTTGCGGCGCCGTTTCGGGGGGGCATCATCTTCCTCCCCATCCTCGTCAGCCCACCCGATTAGATATTCACGCGCCTTTTCGAGTTGCTTCTTAAGCGGCATGCGCCGGTCAAATGTTACCGCAGTTAGTTCGTGTTCGTCGTATTCGGGAAATCCAAACTCGAACCCGTCGTACTCTGCAAACTCGACATAGATTACTTGGCTTTCCCCGATTGCCGGGTTGAGTAGACTGTACATGCCGTATTTCGCCGGGTCGGGCGCGTCTATTGAAAAGCCTGGCATGTCGGGATGCTCGAATGCAATTTCTTCAAGTCGCCCACGCTCTTCCTCTGTGAAAACGCCTAATTCGCTTTCGGGGACAACCATACCAGTTGCAACTGCATGCGCGATCAAATGCTTCTGACTCCAGGTGATTGACTTTCGTATAGGAGCCGCCACCTCCTCGAAATCACGTCTATATTCATCTCTGCGGCGTAGAAATTCCCACCGCCATCGCTTCTCGGACCATCCTTCGACATAACCGTAATCGTCGAGGTCTCGCCAATCTGGAGTGCCCCAATCCATCATCGCTCGGCCTCTGAACTGATCGGAGACACCTTGTCCCAAGAGATGCAGTGCATGGCCCACTGCTTCATCAGCGCCCGCCGTCGCGTGAAGTGGTCGGAGCGGTTATAGGCAGCGGCCACACGGTCCCCAGCAGCGTGTGCCAACGCCGCCTCGCGAACCTCAATCGTCGCGTCGGTGCACTCCGTCACCCATGTAGAAAAACTGGAGCGAAAACCGTGGACGGTCAGCTCGTCCAACTCCATGCGTTTCAAGACGGCGCCGAGCGTCATGTCCGACATGGGCCGACCGCGTTTCGCACCGGGGAACACCAGCTCGTCTGGCTCGCCCTTGGGCAGCGCTTCGAGGATGGCGAGGGCGGCCGGTGAGAGGGGGACCCGGTGCTCGCGCCCAGCCTTCATCCGATTGGCGGGAACAGTCCACACCGCCTTGTCCATGTCGATCTCTGACCACGTTGCACCGCGGACCTCGCCGCTCCGAGCCGCGGTCAGAACGGTGAAGGTGAGGGCGCGCGCTGCCGTCCCTCGCCGAGCGGCGAGCGCCTTCATGAAGGTCGGTACCTCCCCGTAGGGCATGGCCCCGTGGTGGCCGCGCCTGAGTTTCCCGGCGGCGGGGAGGACGGCGGAGAGATGGCCGCGCCAGATGGCTGGATTGATGCCGTCCCGCCATCCTCGCGCACGGGCGAAGTCTAGGACACGTTCTATCCGGCCGCGGACCCGAGACGCGGTCTCGGCCTTCGTGTGCCATATGGGTGTTAGGCACGCGAGCACGTCGTTGGTATCGATCTCGGCGACGCTCTTATCGGCCATCGGCTTGCAGTAGGTGCCGAGTGTGTTGCGCCACTGCTGCCGGTGCTTCGGGTTCTTCCAGCCCGCCTCCATGCTGTCGACGAACTGCTCGGCCGCCTCGGCGAATGTGGGGACGGTGGGTGCAGCCTCGGCCTTGGTGAACGGGTCCTCGCCGTCATCCATTGCAATGCGGATTCGCGCCGCAGCCTTGCGAGCGTCGGCGAGCGTCACCTTGGGGAAAGCCCCGAGGCCCTTTTCACGGCGCCGGCCGCCCTTGTTGGTGATGAACTTCCAGCCGCGCCACCCGCCCGGCTTCACATGGAGATAGAGCCCTCCACCATCGGCGTGGCGTCCTTCGTCGAGGGCCTTCACCTGGGTCGCTGTGAGTCTTCCAGCCATCCCGCGTGCCTCATGTGCCTAACGGGGTGCCTAACGCAAACCCCGGATATGGACACATAATTGCGAACGCGGATGGACCGCCGCAAGAGGCAAGGCCCGGGATTCCTGGGGCTTTTGGATGCGAGTGGACGGCATTGGAAGGGTAGATGGCGGAGCCGGAGGGATTCGAACCCTCGAGACGGGTTTACCCCGCCTAACGGTTTAGCAAACCGCCGCCTTCAGCCTCTCGGCCACGGCTCCTTATTGATTTACAAGGGTTTTTTGCCCTTGCCGCCGCTGCGCTTCGGCACTCCTCGTGCCGGCTTGGCACGCGCCGTGCGCGCGAAGCTCGGTAGCATGGCGACTGACGCTTCCGCAAGGCGCCTTTGCTCGACGTCACGGGTGCGGTGTTGCGCAGTCCCGGGCGTGGGGTGTCCCGGCGTGGCGGCGGGGGCGGCGTGCGTTTCGGCGAGCGTGTCTGCGTGGGTGGCGCGCGGGACCTTGGAGGGTGCACCCTTCGGCGTGTCCGCTCGCGCCGGCGCCGCGGCCACCGTTGTATCGGAGGAACTGGCGATCGGCCATCGTTCAGACGCGGCACCTACCGGCGGCGAGCCCACGCTTTTGCCCCACCTCCGCCGCAGGGCGCGGCGCCGGTTCAGCCGCAGCGCCGCATCGGCAGCTGCATCGCTCGGACGGGGAGCGGGACCTCGTGGCGCCTTGACCGTCGCTGACAGGTGATTGAGCGCACTGTTGCGTCGCGATGCTCTCACGCTTCCGTCGTCTAACCCTTCACGACAGCCGTCGGGCTGAAATACGCATTGCTTTCAACCCACTCGTCGCGACGCGCCGCACCTGTCGCCTTTGCTTGAAGTGAGTTTTCCGGTGCTCCGGAAAGCGTCGACACGACGAGCATAACACCCTATCCTCCCGACGTGAGGCCAAATAGTCCGACGAGAGATGCTCTAATGAAACTTCCTGTTGCGCAGCAACGCCAAGTTACAACTATATATTGTGAGAGGTATATAACTACGTCGACTTCGGAAGTTCTGACTGCAACCCTTGTGAGGGGGCGAGTAGATGAATAAAGTCGTTATTGTTACTAAGGCCCGTAGCGGGTCAAATTTACTCTTATCCCTCTTGAATAGTCACCCCGATTTCTATTTCCATGGGGAAGTTTATAAGCCTGGTTTTGTTGCAACCTTCAGGACGAGCGGAAAATTTAGAAGAATTTATGGGGTAGAACCCATAGAATTACGTGAAAATGATCCGATTAAATTTCTCGATGCAATATATAGTACGTCGCCTCGGAAACAGAAGGCGGTTGGATTTAAGCTTTTCTTTTATCACAATAAAGATGTTTTAGATTATATTATTAATGATAAAGATATTAAAATCGTCCTTCTTGAGCGTGAAAATAGATTGGCATCGTTTTCGTCTCTCCTGATTGGGCAGCGGACGTCGACGTGGCAACAGCAGGTTGATAAGGACGAAAATAGTGCATCGCCAGGTACCGTGAAGGTTGATTTCAAAGTCGAGGATTTGATTGAGTACAAGCGAAAAACAGATAGAACGTACGAGAGGTTTCGCAATAGAATCACTGACCCGTCAAGATTGTTCGAGGCCCGTTATCACGAGCTGCTTGATTCGGAATTTCAACAAAGATTAGTGTCATTTCTTGGCGGGGAGCCCAATGTGCCGCTCGAGGCGGGGGTTGTGAAGCAAAATCCAGCCAAATTGGTCGATCGCTTTACGAATGCTCAAGATGTAATGAGCTACTTGGAATCTGCTGGATTATCCCATTGGGCCGAGGAGTAATTTAGATGAATTATCAGTTCTATGATTGAGAAGCATTTCGGTACGATTTATATCGCATCGATGGAATTGGTTATTTGCGTGGTCCAGACCCTCGACCGTTGACCCCGGGACAATATATCTCCGCTATTGGATCAGCCCATACGTTTGGGCGATTTGCGCAAATTCCTTTTCATCAGAAATTAATGGATAGTATTGGTATTCCTATCATCAATTTATCTACATCCGCCGTGGACCCGAGTTATTTTTCTGAAAAAGAGCGGATTATTGAAATTATTAATTCTGGCGCCGCGTGTGTCGTGCAATTGGTTTCGGCGCGCTCCTGTGGAAATAGCGAATATACTAATCGTGTTTGGCGGAACAGCGTGTTCCAAAAAGTGGCTGATGGGCCTGATGGGCCAATGATGCAAGAATTTGATATTTATCCTGAATTGTGGGAGCGCGATCGAGATCACGCCATCCAGTTACTGAGTGAAAGCCAAGATACTTGGATTGAGGAGATGCAACAATTATTATCACAGATTGTTGTTCCGAAAGTTCTGCTATGGTTTTCCTCAAGGGCGCCCGAGCTGGAGTATAATAAAGAAAGCTACGTTAAGTACGTAGGAGATTTTCCTCAGCTAGTTGACCGTCGGATGGTCGATGCCGTTGCTCCACTAGGCGATGCCTATGTCGAAGTTGTGAGCCAAGATGGTTTACCGGTGGAATTCAAGAATCGCTATGTGGGGGGGGGCATTGTTATTTTGGCACAAAACAGCGCGTAAGCCATGGTTACTATCCGTCACAAGAAATGCACAATGCAGCGGCAGAGGCGCTTGCGCCAACGTTGAAGAATATATTGGCCGAAGCCCCTCAATCCGCACCTGGTGCGCCGTCTTTGTCACTCGGTGCCCACTCGAAAATACTGGAGTTGGCGCGAATTGCAGCGCAAGTGCCCCGTGACCCTGAGCCTTATGCGCTGGTTTCTTTCCTTGAGTCGATAAACGCCTACCACTTCGATATTGATGCATCAGGCGGCGTGATGATAAAAGGTAAGATTGATGGGTACTTTGGCGGCTTCATTGCGGCATGTGGGGATCTGGCAACTGATAACGACCCTGTCCGCTTGCTTGTTATTTCAAATCAAGACTTAATTGAGTCAATAGAGCTTCCTGTGCTTGCGGAGGGGGCAGCAATTCTTGTCAGGGGTGCTGTTCGGCACGGTGAAGATGGCGCTTTGGTTCAAAGTTTAATGGCCGCAGGCCTGGTACCTCTAGCGCTTTTTGATACAATGCTTCTTATGAACACTCGGAGTGACAGCAGGGGGTTGCTGCGGTCTATTGTAGCATCGTTGAACGCTCGTCATAACCCTGGTTGGCGTCGCTCGACAATACGTTACTTAGATAAGGGGAGTTTTCCTCTATATATCAGCCGGGGACCATCAGAGTACGACCTGGACCAACTGGAAATCGTTCAGACTGAGCGGAGTATGAGGAAAAAGGCTCCGAGTAAGATCCCAAGCATGTAGGTGCCGTCTGCGCTCAGCGTCGGCATCTCGTCGGATCAAGCCCGAGGCAATCGGGCTCGATCGTCCACCACTTGTCGGCGAGTTTGTGCGGCGGCAGGAGGCGACTGCGGGTGGCGAAGCGGCTCATGGTCGTTGCCGGAGAAGCGTTTGCCGGTGGCCTCTTTTGTGATCCGCTCTATCCGTTCCAGCGTAAGCGTCCTGAGCTGGCCCCCCTTGTCTGGATCACCCCCGTTGGAGTTTCGCGGCTTCATCGGGACGGCTGGCCGGTGACGGGGCCCTCGATCGGTCGGCTTGCCCGGACGCGAGAAGTCGAGGGCGACGCCGTTGGCGTCGGCCCACGGGTCGAGATCGCGCGAGACGAACTCCGAGCCCTGGTTGGCCCGGATTGTCTTCGGCGTCCCGAGCTCGGTGCAGACGTGCTCCAATGTCGCCATCACGTCCTCGACCCGGTCGCTGAGCTTCGCATCAACAGCCGGCGCGTACTGGAAGAACGTGTCGACGATCCTCGGGATCCGCGGCTCGCGCCGGGGCGCCAGCTGAATGTGGACGACGTCCATCGCCCATGTCTCGTTCGCGGCGGTGGCCGGAACGCGGTCCGCGCGCAGCTTCGCCTTCACCCGCGGCTTCGGCGACTTCGATCTCAACTGCAGCCCAACTCGTTGTAAATGCGATGAGTTCGCTTGTGGTTGATTGTCCCGCCCTCGCGGCGCAGCGGAACATGGACGCGCCGACAACCGGAGCGCACCCCGCGTCGTCCAGATGTCCTTGATCCTCTCGGCCAACGGGGCCTGCTCGGGCCGATGGGACCGGTCGTGGTGCGTCGACGTGCGGAACTCGAACGCTCGGCATGCTCGCCGGATCGACGCGCCCCACTCCCGGCAGACCTCGTCCACCAGCTTGCGTTTCCGGATAGGCTTCGGAGCTTTCGGCGGATCACGTCCTGCCGCATCTCGCGGTTGAGGCTGAGATGGCCACCAACTTGTTCAGCTTGGCGTTCTCGTCCTCGAGCTGCTTCAGTCGCTGCATCTCCGCCGGCAGCAGCCGACCGTGCTTCTTGTTCCAGTGGAAGAACGTCGCGGAGCTGGTCCCCGCCTTCCGGCGCGCCTCCGCCACCGACCGTGCACCGTCGTACGCGCATTCCAATGCGGGTTGTTCACCTCATCGGGCTCCGCCGGTGGTTTGGCGATTCCAGCCTAAACCCGATGCGGGTGAACAACCTTCCGAGACGTCACAACTAGCCGCTGCTTGCCGCGATGAGGACGGCGACGCCGGCGACGACGAGGATCATGCCGAAGATCTGCCGCGGCGTGGTCGCCTCGGCGAGGCGGCGCGAGACGACGTGGGCGAACAGCACCTCCACGAGGCCGAGGGTGCGCACGTTGGCGGTCGAGGTGAGCGAGAAGCCGAGAAACCAGAATTGCGTCGCGAGCGCGCCCATGGCGCCGGCGAACAGCGATTGGCGCCATGCCGCGATCGTCGCGACGATGACGCCGCGATTGGTGACCGCGAGCCAGCCGATGAGCATCGCGGACTGGATCGCCTGGGCCCAGACGAGGGTGGTGGTGGCGCGCACGAAGTTGCTGGCGTCGCCGAGCGACAGGATGGCGCCGCGAAAGCCCACCGACGCGCAGGCGAAGGCGGCCGCGGAGGCGAGGCCGAACAGGGCCGGCCGCAGCGCCCCGCTGCGTGCCAGCGAGGCCCCGCGCACCTGCGACATCACGATGACGCCGACCGTCGCCACGACGATGCCGACGACCCCGAGCGTGCTCAGCCGGTCGCCGAGAATGAGGAAGCCGAACACCGCCACCTGGATCGGCTCGGTCTTCATATAGGCGACGGTGATCGAGAAGGTGGTGATGCGCATCGATGCCAGCATCAGCGCCGTGCCGGCGATCTGGCACGCCGAGGCTAAGGCTACCTGGCCGACATAGAAGAGGCTCGGGGAGGGGACCGCTTCGCCGGTGACGTTGACCACGATGATCAGGAACGCGATCGCGAACGGCAGCCCGTAGAGAAAGCGCACGAGCGTCGCCCCGAGCGTGCCGAGGGACGCGGTGAGGTGGCGTTGCATGACGTTGCGCGCCGTCTGAGCGGCGGAGGCGCTGACGGTCGCCAGCACCCAAAGGGGTATGAAAGTCATCGAGAAGGTATCGCTTCGACGCTCGGGCACGCGGGCGCGTGCCATTCAGGAATGTACAGACTATGCGCCAGTCGCGCGCCGTCGGCAAACCCGTATCCGTCGCGCGGCATCGCCACGGAGCGGGCGGCGGGGCGGCGCCTGGACGGTGGCGCGATCCCGGAGATGTCGAACGTCGCGCTGATGGAGAAGGGGCACACGCTCGGCGCGGGCCAGGCGATCGGTGCGGCGAACGCGGCGGGCTCCACGAAGCGGCCCGGTGGCACGTGGGCAAGGGGGCTCCGGCGGCGCTCCTGGTCGAGCGTGCCGACGGGGTGACGCAGTTCACCAGGGCGCCCCTGGTGGCGAGCTCCTTGGCGAGCGACTTGGCGAAGGCGATCTGCCCCGCCTTCGATGCGGCGCAGGCGCAGACGAAGGGGATGCCGTCCGTGCCGGCGACGGAGGTGACGTTGACGGCGCGGCCGCAGCGGCGTGCCGCCATCTGCGGCACGAGGGCGCTCGCGCAGTCGAAGGTGCCGACGAGGTCGATCGTGAGCACCCTCCGGACGGCCTCGAAGGGGGAGTCGCCCACCGCGGCGCGGGGGCCGAGGATGCCGGCGTTGTTCACCAGGATGTGGATGCGGCCGTAGCGGGCGAGGGTGGCCGTGCCAGCTGCGTTGATGATCGCGGGTCGATGCGCTCGGGCGTGCCGAGGCGCTCGGCGGCGGGCGCCTCGCGGTGGCGGCGCTGACGGTCTCGGCGATGCGCCGTCGGCGAGGAGGGTGCGCCGCCTCCAGCCCGATGCCGCGACCGCCCCCGTCGCCACTGCGACATCGCTGGCAAGCGGTCGTCCTCGCCGACTCCGACAGAAGTCTTTTAATATGAACGTTTTCAATTTTAGAAAGGAGGAGATAATTCGATATTTAGCGTGATATCCCGAGGGAGTGGGCGTTCCGATAAAGGTTCATCTGGAAATTCGTTGAAACGTTTTCATATGCTGCTACAGTCCGCGGAACAGGGAGGAACAATAAGATGACGTCTCGCTGCATTCGCCGTGCTCTGCTGGGCATGGCCGCGCTGCCGGCGGCCGCCGACGCCACGCCTACGTGCGCGGGCTCCTGATCCTCTATGCGATCTCTACCGAGACCGCGATCGTCGGCCTCTTCCTCGCCGGCATCGCGCCGGGCCTGCTGACGGCGGTGCTCTATGCGCTCATGCTCGTCCTGTGGGCGAAGTTCGTGCCGGGGGTGGGGCCGTCCGAGCGACCGGCGCCGACGAGCCTCGGCGACAAGGCGCGGACGCTCTTCGGCTGCCGGGAGATCATCCTCCTCGTCGTTATGGGCACGATCTGTCTCGGCATCGGCATGGCTACCGAGGCGGCGGCCTTCGGGGGCGCGGCGGCGCTTCTCATCGTGCTGATGCGGCCTGCCAACCGCGGGCGGATCAGCGGGCGCGGTCTCGTCGACGTCGGGGCGACGACGTCGTGCGTCTTCCTGCCCGTCATCGGAACGGGGCTCTTCGGCCGCGCGCTCACCACCCCGCAGGTGCCCCAGCCGCTGCCCGAATGGCTGACGGGCTTCGACCTGTCGCGCTGGCAGCTCACATCGCACCCCTCATTGCCTATCTGGTGCTCGGCGTCTTCGTGGATGCCGGCACCATGATGCTGCTCACCTTGCCCATCATCGACCCGGCGGTGCAGCACGCCGGGATCAACCCGATCCTCTTCGGCGTCTTCGTGACGAAGGGCGCCGAGATCGGCGCCATCACGCCGCCGGTGGGGCTCAACACTTTCCTCGTCAAGAACACCGTGCCGGAGATCGACATCATGCGCGCTTTCAGGGGAGCGATTCCCTTCGTGGTCGTGGAGCTCATCATCATTGCGCTCCTCGTTTCCTTCAACGACATCGCACCGGTGCTGGCATGAACCCGGCGCGGCTTCTCGACGGCCGGCGGGTCGTCGTCACCGGGGCGGCGCGCGAGCGGGGCATCGGCCGGGCGACGGCGGCGCTGTTCGCCGCCCACGGGGCGCGCGTTGCGATCCTCGACCTCGCCGGCGAGGCGCCGCAGGCGGCGGCCGACGTCATCGGCAACGGCGCCATCGGGGTGGTCGCCGACGTGACCGACGCGGCGGCCTGCCGCACCGCGATCGCCGAGGTGGTCGACGCCTGGGGCGGGGTCGACGTGCTCGTCAACAACGCCGGCCTCACCCAGCGCCGCGGTCTTCTCGATGTCACCGCGGAGGACTACGAGCTCGTGAGCGGGGTGATCCTCAAGGGCACCATCCAGATGTCGCAGGCCGTGCTGCCGCACATGCCGCGCGGGGCGGCGTCGGCGATCGTCAACGTCTCCTCGCTGTCGGCGCTGCAGGGCGGCGGGGTGTTCGGCGGGCCGCACTATTGCGCGGCGAAGGCCGGCGTGCTCGGCCTGACGCGGGCGATGGCGAAGGAGTTCGGTCCGCAGGGCATCCGCGTGAACGCGGTGGCGCCGGGGCTCACGATGACCGACTTCTCGCGCGGGGCGAACCCGGACGCGAACAAGATCGAGGCGGGCAAGGCCTATCCGCTCGGCCGGCCAGGACGACCCGACGAGATGGCGCAGGCGTGCCTGTTCCTCGCCTCGGAGATGTCCTCCTACATCACCGGGGTGACGCTCGACGTGAACGGTGGCGCCTTCATCCACTGACGCCTCCCGCTCGGGCGGAGTCATTTGAGCGGGAACGACCTGCCCGCGGTCGAGGAGTTGGAGCGTCCCATCTACGCTCGGTAGCGCAGAGGGACGCCCTCGTTCTCCTGGAGGGCGAGCGGCTCAGCCCTCGAGCGTGAGAAGGGCCTCGCCGGCGGCGACCATCTGCCCTTCGGCGACGAGCAGAGTGGCGACGCGGCCGGCCCGCGCGGCGGCGATGGGGATCTCCATCTTCATCGCCTCCAGCACCACGACCGTGTCGCCGGCGGCAACGCTCTCGCCCGCCGCGACGGTGATGCGCCAGACGATACCGGCCATGGTGGCGTCGAGCGTCGGGGCGTCGAGGTCGGGGCGCGGGGCGGCTATCTCCGGCTCGTCCGGCGTCGCGGCGAGGCCGGCCGCCTCCCAGCGGGCCCGCTCGGCGGCGAAGGCGGCCTCGCGGTGGCGGCGGAAGGTGGCGATCTCGTCGGCCGCGCTCGCCATCGCCTGCTTATGCGCGGCGACGGAGAGGGTGCCCTCTTCGATCGCGACGGGCACCCCGCCGTAGGGGAAGGCCTCGCGCATCTCGAGAAGGTCCGCCTCCGACACCGGGTGGAAGCGGATGCGGTCGAAGAAGCGCAGGAGCCAGGGCACCCCGTCGCGGAAGGGAGCGGTACGCCGCCAGGTGTTCCACACCTGCACCGTGCGGCCGACGAACTGGTAGCCGCCCGGACCCTCCATGCCGTAGATGCACAGATAGGCGCCGCCGATCCCCACCGCGTTCTGCGGCGTCCAGGTGCGGGCCGGGTTGTATTTGGTGGTGACGAGGCGGTGACGCGGGTCGAGCGGCGTCGCGACGGGCGCGCCGAGATAGACGTCGCCGAGGCCGTAGACGAGATAGTCGGCGCCGTAGACGATGGCGCGGACCTCGTCGATGCTGTCGAGACCGTTGATGCGGCGGATGAACTCGAGGTTCCACGGGCACCATGGCGCGTCCGGTCGCACGCTCGTCTGATAGCGCTCGGTGGCAAGGCGCGTCTGGCTGTCGTCCCAGGCGAGCGGCAGGTTGACGACGCGGGAGGGGACGACGATGTCGTCCGGCGGCGGCAGCTCCCGTTCCAGCTCGGCGACGATGTCGAGAAGGGCGGGCTCCGACATCGTCATGTTGTCGTAATGGAGCTGCAGCGAGCGGATGCCCGGGGTCACGTCGATGAGGGCGGGAAGCTTCGCCTCCGCGATGCGCTCCATGAGCTGGTGGGCGCGCACCCGCAGCTCGAGGTCGAGGACGTTGTCGCCGAACTCCACGAGGAGGTTGTCCTCGCCGGTGCGGCGGACGGTCATGTCGATCGGGCCCTCGCGGTAGAGGCGGATCGCGGGTTCGAGCGCCACGGGGCGCAGCGCCAGCGGGGCCGGCAGCGCGGCGCCGGCGAGGCCTGCGCCCATCGCCCGCTCGCGCGCCTCCGCCGCGGCGAGGCCGAGGGGGACGAAGCGCACGCTGTCACCCGCCTTGAGCTGGCCGAGGATCCAAAGGTCCGCCTTCGCCACCACGAACGGGCAGACGAAGCCGCCGAGGCTCGGGCCGTCGGGGCCGAGGATGATGGGCATGTCGCCGGTGAAGTCGAGCGC
Source organism: Acuticoccus mangrovi (assembly GCF_016411865.1). Classification (GTDB taxonomy): domain Bacteria; phylum Pseudomonadota; class Alphaproteobacteria; order Rhizobiales; family Amorphaceae; genus Acuticoccus; species Acuticoccus mangrovi. Next base: position 60,020 of record NZ_JAEKJA010000021.1, read on the forward strand.
GCCGACGGCGTAGGCGTTGTCGTGGATGTTCGAGGGGTGAAGCCCGGCCTCGCCCCCGTCGGGGCGCGCCCAGCGCGGCTTCGGCCCGGCGAGGCGCACCCCCGTCCGGTCGCTGTTGACGTGGACGCGGTAGGGCTCGGCGGTGAGGGCGGCGATGTCCTCCTCGGCGAAATAGTCCGGCGCGCCGTGCGGACCGTAGAGAACGCCGATGGTCCAGGCGTCGGTGAGGGCCGGGCGGGACGCCTCGGGGATCGCGGTCGGCGCACCGCCGGAGCCGCCGCCGCCGACGGCGAGCACGTCGCCGGCCTTGAGGGCGCCGGGCGCGTGCCCGCCGAAGCCGCCGAGCATGAAGGCGGCGCGGCTGCCGAGATAGGGCGGCACGTCGAAGCCGCCGGCGACGGCGAGATAGGCGCGGTTGCCGGGCCCCGTCACCGGGCCGAGGGCGAGGGTGGCGCCGGCCTCGACCTCGATCGGCACGAAGCGGGCAACGGCGGCGCCGTCGAGCGTCGCTCCCATGTCGGCGCCGGTGAGGGCGATGGTCGCCGCGCCGTGGAAGCGCAGGGTCGGGCCGATGAGCGTCATCTCGAGCGCCGCCGCGTCCTCCGCATTGCCGACGGCGCGATTGGCGAGGCGGTGGGAGAGGGGGTCCATCGGCCCCGACGGCGGCACGCCGACGTGCCAGTAGCCGAGACGGCCCGGCACGTCCTGAAGGCTCGACTGGGCGCCCGGCGCCAGCACCTCGACGGTGCGGGGCGCGAAGCAGAAGTCGGCGAGGGCGCGGGTGGAGACGGCGGCGGTGGCGAACATCTCGGAACGGGCGATGGCGGCGAGATAGTCGAGATTGGTGGCGATGCCGTCGATGCGGGTGGCGGCGAGCGCGTCGGCGAGGCGCGCGACGGCCACCTCGCGCGTCGCACCGTGGACGATGATCTTGGCGATCAGCGGGTCGTAGACGGCGGGCACCTCGCTGCCGGTCTCGACGAAGGTGTCGACGCGCACATCGGGGAAGCGGGCGTTGATGATGCGGCCGGAGGAGGGGCGGAAGTCGCGCGCGGGATCCTCGGCGTAGACGCGCGCTTCGATGGCGTGGCCGGCGGGGGCGGGCGGATCGGGCAGCCGAGCGCCGTCGGCGACGCGGATCATCCACTCGACGAGGTCGAGACCGGTGACGGCTTCGGTGACGGGGTGCTCCACCTGCAGGCGGGTGTTGACCTCGAGGAAATAGAAGCGGTCGGCGGCCGCCTCGTAGATGAACTCCACGGTGCCGGCGGAGCGGTAGCCGACGCTGTCGCCGAGGCGGATCGCGGCGGCCTCCATGGCGGCGAGGGTCGCCGGCGGCAGGAGGGGGGCGGGCGTCTCCTCGACGACCTTCTGGTTGCGGCGCTGGAGCGAGCAGTCGCGCGCGCCGAGGGAGACGACACGGGTCCCGTCGCCGAAGATCTGCACCTCCACGTGTCGCGCGGTGGCGACGTAGCGCTCCAGGAACACGCCGTCGTCGCCGAAGTTGGCGCCGGCGAGGCGGCGCACGCGGGCGTAGAGGTCGGGAAGAGCCTCGGGGGTCTCGCAGAGCTGCAGGCCGATGCCGCCGCCCCCCGCCGTCGACTTCAGCATCAGCGGAAAGCCGATCGCGGCCGCCGCCGTCTCCGCCTCGGCGAGCGAGGCGAGGAGGCTGGTGCCCGGCAGGAGCGGCACGTCGGCCGCCTCCGCCGCCTCGCGCGCGGTGTGCTTGGCGCCGAAGCGGCGGATGTCCTGCGCCCGCGGCCCGATGAAGCGGATCCCCTCGGCCTCGAGCCGCTCGGCGAAGCGCGCATTCTCCGACAGGAAGCCGTAGCCCGGGTGGACCGCGTCGACCCTCTCGGTCCGGCAGGCGGCGAGGAGCGCATCGACGTCGAGATAGCTCTCGGCCGCGGGCGCCGGGCCGAGGCGCACGGCCGCGTCGGCGAGCCCGACATGGGCGGCGTGACGGTCGGCGTCGGAGTAGACGGCGACCGCCGTAAGGCCCATCGCCTTCAGCGTCCGGATGATGCGACAGGCGATCTCGCCCCGGTTGGCGACGAGGACGCGGCCGATCACGCCGGATCCCAGATCAGAACCTCGATGGGGGTCGGGTCGAAGCCGTTGCAGGGATTGTTGATCTGCGGGCAGTTGGAGATCAGGCAGATGACGTCCATCAGCGCCACGAGCTCGACATAGTTGCCGGGCTCCGACAGCCCGTCGACGATTGCGAGACGCCCGTCCGGCTCGATCGGCACGTTCATGAAGAAGTTGATGTTGGAGACGATGTCGCGCTTCTGCATCCCCCAGCGGGCGGCTTCGACGACGAAATTCTCGCGGCAGGCGTGGAGGTGGCGCGTCTCGTGACCGAAGCGGACGGTGTTCGATTCCACCGAGCAGGCGCCGGCGGAGGTGTCGTGATAGCCCACCGTGTCGGCCGTCATCGTCAGCATCGGGTTGCCGTCGTTGGAGATCAGCGTGGTGCCGGCGCGGATGTAGGCGTAGCGGGCGGCCTGAAGGGTGTCCTGGGCGCTGTAGCGCTCGGAGGTGTCGTGGGCGTTGTAGAAGAGGGTGTCGACCGCCTGCTGGCCGCAGCTGTCGACGATGCGAATCGACTGCCCCTTCTTGACGAGGCCCGACCAGCCGAGGGTGGCGGCGATCTCGTGGCGGGCGACGGCGGCGGCGGGGTCGAGAGAGGAGCGTGTCATCGGCCGGCCTCGTTGTTGATGAAGGCGCGTTCGGCCTCGGGCGTCGCGGTGCGGCAGAAGTCGGGCGCGGACGCCGGGCGCCACAGCGTGATGGTGATGGGCCGCGCCTCGGCCGACGGGGCGAGCGGGTGCGGGCAGTTCGCCACGGCGGCGATGAGGTCCATCTCGGCGAGGAGGTCGACGCGGCCGGCGAGCGGGGCGTCGCCCCACACGAGGTTGCCCTCGGCGTCGGTCACGACGGGCGCGAAGAGGCTCATCACCGGGCCGACGTCCCGCTTGCCGAGGCCGTGCTTGGCGGCGGCCTTGATGAAGTGGTCGCGGGCGTTGAACCGGCCGGGGCCGGCGGAGAAGGCGGTGGAGCCGCCGGCGACGAAGTCCATCGCCGCGTCCGGCCCGTCGACGACCGAGGCCATGGCGCGGCCCATGTCGGACAGGAGCACGCGGCCGCGGCCGATGGCGGCGGTCCACTGCACCTTGATGGTGTCGGCCGGGTTGAGGCGCTCGGAGGGGTCGACGGCGCTCCACAGGATCAGCGACGCGCCGGGGGTCGCCGCGGGATTGTCGATGGACAGAATCTCGCCGGCGGCGACGTGGCCGTGCCAGTACCAGTCGGCGGGGATCTCGTCGGTGAAGCGGGCGGCGTCGGCGGGGATGGCGCCGAGGCGGGGGGCGGCGTCGCGCCTCGCCTCGAAGGCACCCTCGGTCTGGCCGGCGGCCTTCAGCTCGCCATAGCGCGCCTTGGCGGCGGCAATGATCTCGGGGGAGAAGGTGGTCACGGCGCTCCTCTCGTCACTGTGCGGGACGCACCCGCGGGGTGGACGATGCGGAGGAGGCGACGGCGACGGGACGGGTCACCGATGCGTTCGACCGCATCAAGGACCTCCCGGGCTTTTGTCCCGCCGTGTACCTGCATGGGCAGGCGGCGGCTCTCGGACCAGCCGCGACGCCGAAGCGCCGCCGGAACCCTAGCCGCTAGCTTTGTTCCGACCTTAGCGGGTCGCGGCGGGGTTGGAAAGCGTGCACCCCTCGCGCCAGGGCAGCGTCGAGTGGAGGATCAGCCAGCGGCCGTCCGCGATCCGGCCGAGCGAGATCTCGCAGTCGAGGAGGGCGGCGGGATCCGCGCCGGCCTCGACGCTCGCGACGAGAGTGCCCGGCGGAGGCGGCACGGGCCGGCGCTCCTCGGCGGAGAGGAACGCGTCGCCGGCCCGCACCACGATGTGGCGCGGCGCGTCGAGCACCACGGCGAGCGGCGCGCCGGGGGCGTCGTCCCACCAGTGCTCGACATAGGCGTGGTGGATGCCGTGCTCGGTCATCATGCGCCGGTCGCGCACGAGGGTGCCCTCGTCGGGCGGGCCCGCGGGCGGCGAGAAGTCGATGCGGCGCTGCCAGTGGGCGTCGTCGCCGCGCCAGCGCAGGGTGCCGGCGAAGCCGCCTTGGCTCGCGAGATAGCGGCGCATCTCGGGGGTGAGATCGGCAAAGCCCGTCACGCCGGTGAAGTCCGGACGGCCGGCGGGCTGGCGCAGGTCGACATAGAGGTGGGCGGTCTGCAGCCACAGGACGCGAGCGGTCGTGTCGTCGGTCCCGTCGGCGCGTTCGAGGGCGAGGCGGCGCCACAGGCCCTGCCACGATTGCGGGACGGGATCATCCCGCCATAGGCTCGCGGCGTCACTGTCCGAAGGGTTAGTCATGAGCCTCACCGTCGATTGCCGTCACGGCCGCACCTTCGCCTTCGATCCGGGGCGGACGGCGCTTCTCGTCATCGACATGCAGCGCGAATTCCTCGATCCGCAAGGGGCGATCGGCGCGGCGGGGGGCGATATTCTCCCGCTCGCCGCGGTGATCCCCAACGTCAAGCGCGTGGTGGAGGCGGCGAGGGGGGCGGGGATCGCCATCGCCCACACCCGCGAGGGTCACGCCCCGGACCTTGCCGACGTGCCGCCCGCCAAGCGCCTGCAATATCTGGAATCGGGCATCGAGATCGGCGCGGAGGGTCCGCTCGGGCGCTTCTTCGTGCGCGGCGAGCGGGGGCACGACTTCGTCGACGAGCTGGCGCCCGCTCCCGGCGAATGGGTGATCGACAAGCCCGGCTTCGGCGCCTTCTACGCGACGGATCTGGAGCACCGGTTGCGGCAACGCGGGATCCGCGACCTGATCCTCACCGGCGTCACCACCCAATGCTGCGTCCACACCACGCTGCGCGAGGCGGTCGATCGCGGCTTCCGCTGCCTCACGGTGGCCGACGCCTGCGCCACCCAGAGCGAGGTGCTGCAGGCGGCGACCTTGGCGATCATCGCGAGCGAGGGCCACCTCTTCGGCTGGATCACCGATACCGATAGGCTGACGGCCGCGCTCGCCTGAGGCTCAGGCGAACGCCGCCGCGACGAGCGGGGCGATGTCGACGCTCTGCTGCGGCAGCGGCAGGCCGGCGACGGGAGCCGGCAGGCTCACGATGGCCTCGCCCGCGAGGCAGCCGAGAAAGATCGTCCGGTGACCCTCGCCGCCGAAGGCGAGGTTGGAGATGTTCTTGAGGCGCCCGGCGTGGTGCGCGTCGAGCAGCTCCCGGGTGAGCGAGCCAGCGCCGTAGGCCCGCTCCATCACGGCGACATAGTCGTCGTCGCGGTCCTGCACCATCAGCGTGCGCGAGCCGTCGGGCAGCACCCGCAGCACGGTGTTGGACACGATGGAGGTCACCCAGAGGCCGCCTTCGACGTCGAAGGCGAGGCCGTCGGGATAGATGCCGTCGCCGTAGCGGGCGACCACCTCGCGGGGGCCGAGGCTACCATCGGGAGCGACGGCGAAGCGGCTCGTCTCGCGGCTGAACGTCTCGTTGACGTAGAGGTGGCGGCCGGCGGCGTCGAAGACGCACTCGTTGGTGTAGCCGAGCCCGTCGGCGACGATGCGCGGTTCGCCGTCGACCGGACAGAGCACGATGAAGCCGTCGCGCACGCCGGCATGGGCGGCGCGGTGGCGCGGCACGTGGCGGGTCGAGACGGTGACGTAGAGCCGGCCTTGCGGGTCCTTGGCGACGAAGTTGGTCGGCGGCAGCGGGGCGCCGTCCGCGGCGGTCAGCACCGGCTCGTCGCGACCGTCGGGGAAGAGGCGGTAGACGCCGCCGTCCTCGGCGCCGAGGTGGGTGAGAAGCACGCTGCCGCCCGCCTCCAGCATGATGCCGTTGGGCTTGAGGCCGGCGCCGGCGCGGCGGGCGAGGACGTGGCCGACGCGGCCGCTCGCGATCTCGACGACGGCGACGCCCCCTTCGTCCGTCCAGTCGGGCACGACGATGCAGCCGCTATCGTGGACGACGACGCACTCGGGACGGTGAAGGCCCGCCCCATGGATCGACAAGGATTCGAGGGGTATGGTCGGTTGCGTCATGACTCAGCGGTACGTCAGATATCGCCTTCATTAAAGCGGGGTAGGAATGAGCGCAACGACACGTCTCGGCCGCAGCGGCCTCACTGTTTCGCGTCTCTGCCTGGGCACGATGACCTTCGGTGCCCGCACCGACGAGACCGAAGCGGCGCGCATCTACGCCCGCGCCCGCGAGGCGGGAATCAACTTCATCGACACCGCCGACAACTATAATGGCGGCCGGTCCGAGGAGGTGACGGGCCGCGTCATCGGCGCCGACCGGGACAACGTCGTCCTCGCGAGCAAGGTGGCGACGCCTTCGAGCGGCGACCCCAACCATCGCGGCCTGTCGCGGTCGTGGATCATGCAGCAGGTGCCGCGCTCGCTGAAGCGTCTCGGCACCGACCGGCTCGACGTCCTCTATCTGCACAAGGAGGACCCGAACACGCCGCTGGAGGAGACGGTGCGCACGCTCGAAGACCTCGTGCGCGGCGGCCTGGTGCGCCACATCGGCGTGTCGAACCACAAGGCGTGGCGGGTGGCGGAGCTGGTACGCTATTGCGACGAGGCGAACATCACTCGGCCGGTGGTGTGCCAGCCTTACTATCACGCGCTGAACCGGGTGATCGAGGTGGAGCTGCTGCCCGCCTGCGACGCGTTCGGCATCTCGGTGTTTCCCTATAGCCCGCTCGCCCGCGGCGTGCTGTCCGGCAAATATGCCGGCGACCAGCTGCCGGCGGACAGCCGCGCCGCCGTGTCGGACGCGCGCATCATGGAGACGGAGTTCAACCCCCTCACCATCGCCGCGGCCAACAAGGTGGTGGAGCGGGCGAGGGGGCTCGGCATCGACCCGCCAGCCTACGCCATCGCCTTCGTACTGGCGAACCCGATGGTGGCGGGCGCCGTGGTGGGCCCGCGCACGGTGGAGCAGCTCGAATCCTATCTCGGCGCCACCGACGTGGCGTGGAGCGCGGACGACGAAGCGGCGATCGACGCGCTGGTGTCACCGGGCTTCCACGCGGTGCCCAACTTCGTCGATCCGCAATACCCGATCGAGGGCCGCCCCATGGGGTGAGGCGGTTGGGGTGAGGCGGCCGCCGCTCGCGAAAATGTGCTATGGCGCCTATTGGTGGGAGAATGCCGGCGGGCTAGGGAACCGGCAACGTTCCAGCCCGCGAGAGGCCTATGATCCGCTTGTTCTTCCACCGCACGCCGAACCCGATGAAGGTCGCCCTTCTCCTCGAGGAGCTCGGCCTCGAATACGACCTCGTGCCCGTCGACACCTATAAGGGCGAGCACCACGCCGAGGCCTTCCACGAGATCAACCCCAACGGCAAGGCGCCGGCGATCCTCGACGACGGGGTGCGGGTGTTCGATTCCAACGCGATCCTGCTCTACCTCGCCGAGAAGCATTCCGCGCTCCTCGGCGAAGCCTCGGACCGGGCCGAGCTGTTGTCGTGGCTCTTCTGGATCGCCTCGGGGCTCGGGCCGTTCTCCGGCCAATGGGTGCACTTCCAGACCGCCGGCGCAGCCGACGGGGGCGACTACGCCAAGCGCCGCTACCGCTTCGAGGCGCACCGCCACTACCGGGTGCTCGACAACCACCTCGCCGGCCGCGCCTACATCGTCGGTGACACCTACACCATCGCCGACGTCGCGGCGTGGGGCTGGATCGACCGCCACGTGCGGGTGCTCGGCGAGGGCGGGCTCGCCGCCTATCCGGAGGTGGCGCGTTGGTTCGCGGCGATGGAGGAGCGTCCGGCGGTCGCCCGCGCCCGCGCCGTCGCCGCGGGGATCGACTTCAAGGTGGATGTCGACGAGGTGACGAAAAAGGCTCTGTTCCCGTCCAACTACGCCGAGTAGACCGGACCGGCCGGGGGCGACCATCGCATCCCGGCTTTGCTGGTGACGGACGGTTCACTCCTCCCCCATAGTGTAGCCGCCTTCGAGGAGGACACCGATGGCGGTCATCATACTGGGGATCGATCCGGGGCTGCGGGCGACCGGCTGGGGCGCGATCCGCGCCGAGGGCTCGGCGCTCGCCTTCCTCGGCGCCGGGACGATCACCTCGGACGCCGCGGAGAGCCTCGCCGAGCGCCTGTCCTGCCTCTACCAGGGCCTGAGCGGGGTCATCGCCGAGATCGCGCCGGACGAGGTGGCGGTGGAAGAGACCTTCGTCTCGCGCGACGGGCGGGCGACGCTGAAGCTCGGACAGGCGCGCGGCATCGCCCTGCTCGCCCCGGCGCAGGCGGGCGTGTCGGTCGCCGAATATGCGCCGAACCTCGTCAAGAAGACCGTCGTGGGAGCCGGCCACGCCGACAAGCACCAGATCCGCCACATGGTGCGCATGCTGTTGCCGAAGGCCGTCGCGAAGACCGAGCACGCCTTCGACGCGCTGGCGATCGCTATCTGCCACGCGAGCCATCGCCGCACGGCGCGGATGAGGATCGCCGCGTGATCGGCCGCCTGCGCGGTGAGGTGGTCGAGTCGGGGGCGGCGGACGTCGCCATCATCGACGTCCACGGCGTGGGCTACGAGGTGCACATGGCAAGCCGCGACCTCGCGGCGCTGCGGCCGGGCGAGACCGTCACCCTGGTGATCGAGACGGTGGTGCGGGAGGACATGATCCGCCTCTACGGCTTCCGCCACGGCACGGCGCGGGACTGGTTCCGCCTCCTCCAGAGCGTGCAGGCGGTGGGGGCGAAGGTGGCGCTCGGGGTGCTCTCGGTGCTGTCGCCCGACGAGCTCGCGACCGCCATCGCCGCCGGCGACCGGGTGGCGGTGGCGCGGGCGCCGGGGGTCGGCAAGCGCGTCGCCGAGCGCATCGTGACGGAGCTGAAGTCGAAGGTGGCGACGATGGCCATGCCGCCGATCGCCGCCACCGCCGACGCGCCGGCGGTGGGCGACGAGGCGCTGGCGGACGCGGTATCGGCGCTCGTCAATCTCGGCTATGACGAGCGGGAGGCGCGGGCCACGGTGATGCGGCTGCGGGCGGCGGCGCCGGAGGCGAGCGCGGCGGAGCTGATCCGCGGCGGCCTCAAGGCGCTCGCGGCGTGACGGCCGGCGCGCTCCCACGCGAACGAACGGCGCGGCGGCGCTGCGAGGCATTGCGATGAACAACCCCGCCCTTTCCCCCGAGGCGCAGAGCGACGACTACGACGCGGCGCTGCGCCCCCAGCGGCTCGCCGAGTTCGTGGGTCAGCCGGCCGCGCGCGCCAATCTCGACGTGTTCGTGAAGGCGGCCCGCTCGCGCGGCGACGCGCTCGACCACGTGCTCCTCGTCGGCCCGCCGGGGCTCGGCAAGACGACGCTCGCCCAGATCGTCGCCAAGGAGCTCGGCGTCAACTTCCGCTCCACCTCCGGCCCGGTGATCGCGAAGGCCGGCGATCTCGCCGCCCTCCTCACCAACCTCGAGGAGCGCGACGTTCTGTTCATCGACGAGATCCACCGCCTGTCGCCGCACGTGGAGGAGATCCTCTATCCGGCGATGGAGGATTTTCAGCTCGACCTCATCATCGGCGAGGGCCCGGCGGCGCGCTCGGTGAAGATCGACCTCTCCCGCTTCACCCTCGTCGCGGCGACGACGCGGCTGGGGCTTCTGACGACGCCGCTGCGCGACCGCTTCGGCATTCCGCTGCGGCTGGAATTTTATTCCGACGAGGACCTCGCCTTCATCGTGTCGCGCGGGGCGCGGCTCCTCGGCATCACCACCACCGAGGACGGGGCGCGGGAGATCGCGCGGCGGGCGCGGGGAACGCCGCGCATCGCCAACCGCCTGCTGCGCCGGGTGCGGGACTTCGCCATCGTCGGCGGGGCGGATGCCATCGACCGGGAGGTGGCGGACACCGCCCTCCTGCGCCTCGACGTGGACGCGGCGGGGCTCGACCTCCTCGACCGGCGCTATCTGGGGCTGATCGCCGAGCACTATGGCGGCGGGCCGGTGGGCATCGAGACGCTGGCTGCGGCGCTGTCGGAGCCGCGCGACGCGCTGGAGGACATCGTCGAGCCCTACCTGTTGCAGCAGGGCTACCTGCAGCGCACGCCGCGGGGGCGGCTCCTCACGGCGCGGGCGTTCACCCACCTCGGCCTGCCGACCCCGTCGGGCGGACCGCAGTCGACGCTTTTCGACGGCTGATTTATTAATCAGAGGTTGCGGAGTTGTGGATAACTCCGTAAGATTGTGCTCGCGACGGTGGAGGGCACAATGGCGATCATGTTGAAGCTGATTGGCACGCTGATGGTGCTGTGTGGGTTCGTCGTCGGCTTTGCGGCGTCCGCCATGGATCCGCTGTGGCTGATGACGGTGTTGTCGAGTGCGTTCGTCGTGTTCGTGGCGGGGATCCTGGTGGTGGCGCTCGGGCTGGTGCTCGACCGGCTGCGCGCCATCGACAATGCGGTGACCGCTCAGTTCAAGCTGTTGGAAGACTACCGGAAGTTGCGGCTTCCGGAGGACCGGCCGGCGCGCAATCGCCTGCCCACCGCCGCCTACCGGGCGGCCTGATCCCGTCGCCACGCCTTGTCCGCGGCGTGGCGGTCGGAACGCGGGGCGCTGGAGGGGAGCGCCCCGCGTCTTCCAAGCGGAATGCCCCGATCAGGCCCCTCGGATCAGGGCTTCCGGATTACGACCAGGGTACGTCGAGGCGGGCGGCCACCTTGCCGACGCCTTCGAACTCCACGATCACGAGGCCGGGTCCGGTGGGCGTCGGCTTGGTGTGGGTGCCGGTGGTGATGATCATGCCGGCAGGCAGCGTCTCCCCCCGCTCGGTGACGAAGTGGGAGAGGAACGAGACCACGGCAAGCGGGTCGGGCCGTCCTTCCGGAGGCAGGCTCTCGACGATGCCGCCGCCGCCGAGCTGCGTGGTGACGGGGGCGGAGACGGCGGCCTCGTAGCCGTCCATCGCCATCAGCGGGCCCACGATGAGGGCGCCGCAGGAGTTCATGTCGGCGATGACGCCCGAGGGCACCATCGCCGGCTTGTCGACATAGCGCGTATCGGCGATCTCGATGGCGAGGCGGAAGCCGGCGCAGGCGCCGAACACCTCGTCGGGCGACACCGGCCCCTCGATGGGGGCGGCGAGCTCCAGCGCGATCTCGGCCTCGGCCTCAGGCTTATAGAAGGCCTTGGCGGGGAAGACGTGATCGGCGGGGAAGATCATCCCGTCGAGGAGCGGCGCCACGGTCGGCGCGTCGATGCCGGCGGCGGCCTGCGCCGCCGGGGTGGTCTGGGCGAGCTTCCAGCCGATGACGGCGCCGCCGAGAGCCGCCCGCACCGCGTCCTGCAGGGCGTAGCCGGCGACGACGTCGGCCGGCTTGTTCTCGAGTTCGGCGATGGGGCCGGCGCCCTTGAAGGCGGCGGCGAGGGAGGCGGCGTCGTTCATCGATGGGTCCTTTGGCGCGCTCAAGCGAGCGAGTAGGCGGTCTTGACGGTGGTGTAGAATTCGGCCGCGTACCGGCCCTGCTCGCGCGGGCCGTAGCTCGACCCCTTGCGCCCGCCGAACGGCACGTGCGGATCGACGCCCGCGGTCGGCAGGTTGACCATCACCATCCCGGCCTCGGCGTTGCGCTTGAAGTGCGTCGCATATTTGAGGCTGGTGGTGCAGATGCCGGAGGAGAGGCCGAACGGGGTGTCGTTGGCGAGCGCCAGCGCCTCGTCGTAGTCCTTGGCGCGGATCACCGTCGCCACCGGGCCGAAGATCTCCTCGCGGTTGATCCGCATATCGTTGGTGGTCTCGGTGAAGAGGGCGGGCTGGAGGTAGAAGCCCGGCGTCGCCCGGTTGAGGAGCTCACCGCCCCAGGCGAGGTTGGCGCTGTCCTCGGAGCGGCCGATGTCGAGATATTTGAGGTCGGTGTCGAGCTGCTTCTGGTCGACGACGGGGCCGATGTGGGTGCCGTCCTTGCGTGCGTCGTCGACGGTGAGGGCCTTCAGCTTGTCGATCGTCGCGGCGACGAACTTGTCGTGGATGCCCTCGGTCACGATGAGGCGCGAGGAGGCGGTGCAGCGCTGGCCGGTGGAGAAGAAGGCGCCGTTGATCGCGCAGTCGACGGCGATGCCGAGGTCGGCGTCGTCGAGCACCACGAGGGGGTTCTTGCCGCCCATCTCGAGCTGCACCTTGCGCATATATTGGGCGCACTTCGCGGCGACGTGCTTGCCGGTGCCCACCGAGCCGGTGAAGGTCACGGCGTCGACGTCGGCCGAATCGAGGATCGCCTCGCCCACCACCGAGCCGCGGCCCATCACGAGGTTGAGGACGCCGTCGGGCAGGCCGGCGCGCTTCAGGATGTCGGCGATCGCCCAGGCGCACCCCGGCACGAGGTCGGCCGGCTTGAAGACGATGGTGTTGCCGTAGCAGAGCGCCGGCGCGATCTTCCACGCCGGAATGGCGATCGGGAAGTTCCACGGCGTGATGATGCCGACGACGCCCATCGGCTCGCGGGTGATCTCGATGCCCACGTTGGGGCGGATCGAGGGCAGCACGTCGCCCGCAAGGCGCAGCGTCTCGCCGGCGAAGAAGTCGAAGATCTGACCCGCACGCGCCGCCTCGCCGATGCCCTCGGCGAGCGTCTTGCCCTCCTCGCGGGCGAGGAGCTCGCCGAGCTCGGCCTTGCGCGCCATGATCTCGGCGGCCGCGGCCGACAGGATCGCGTGACGCTGCGCCGGGTTGGACCGCGCCCACGCCGGTGCGGCGGCCTTGGCGGCGGCGATCGCCTCGCGCGTCGCGGCCGCGTCGGCCCGGGCGTAGCGGCCGATCACATCGTTGGTGTCGGACGGGTTGATGTTGTCGCTGGCGTCTTCGCCGCCCGTCCATTCGCCGCCGATAAGGTTCTGATGCAGATCCATGATTGGTCCTATTCGGCCGCCTGGGCCGTCGGGTGGTTAGCGGAAAGGAGCGCCTTCGCCACGTCGCGCACGCGCGCCGCGTCGGCCGCTCCTAGGCGGGAAAGAAGTGGCAGCATCGGCCCGGTGGCGGCGATGCCGGCCTGGTCCACGGCCTCGTGGAGCACGCGGATCTGGCTGATCTCGTCGCGCAGGTCCTCGAGCGGGCGCAGGCGCTGCCAGATGGCGTCGGCCTCGTCGGGCCGGCCCGCCTCGAGCGCGGCCTTGAAGGCGGTGGAGAGCGCCGGCGCGATCGACACAGAGCCCGAGGTGAAGCCGCGCAACCCCTTGCCCCATTGGGCGATCACCGGCCGCTCGCCCATGCCCGACACGATCCGGTCCGCCGACCCGACGGCGTCGAGCAGCGCGTCGAGGAAGGCGTCGTCGGCGGGGTCCGGCCGGTCGATGGCGTATTTGATGGCGGCGGCGGTTCCCTCGCGCAACAGCGCCGCGACCGACGCGGGGCAGAGCGCCGCCTCGTTCTTCAGGTAGACGGTGAGGGGGCGGCCGAAGCGGGCCGCGGCGCGGCGGATGCCGTCGACGACGCCGTCCTCGGTGAACGGGAAGGGGCGGGCGACGGGCAGCACCATCGCGGTCGGGAAGGCGCGGGTGGACAGGATCGCCGCCTGATCCATCATGCGACCGAAGTCGGGGCCGATCGACGGGATCATCCAGGCGTCGGCCGGGGCGCTCTCCTCGATGGCGTCGAGGATCGCGCCGTAGTCGGCGACGCCGACATGGTAGAACGCCGCGTTGCCGCCATAGAGGATGCTGGTGACGCCGCCGGCCGTCAGATGGTCGTGCAGCCGCTTCATCTCGGCCGGAGCGGGTCGCAGCTCGGCATTGAGGCAGAGGGGTGGAACGGCAATCACGCTGCGGCGGAGCAACGCCGTGTCGACGACACCCTGATACATCGCTGGCTCCCTCCCATTGTGTTTTTCCGAGGGGTAGCGGGCCACCGTACCGAGCGCAAGCGAGATGGCGCCTTCCCCCCTCAGCGCGGCGTGATGGTGATCCGTGTCGTCTGGCGATAGGGCCGCTCGGGTGTCGCGATGACCGAGGGGAAGGTGGGGTGGTTGACGGCGTCCGGCCAGTCCTGCGCCTCGAGGGCGATGCCGGCGAAGGGGCCGTAGCGCACCCCGTCGAGGCCCGGCACCGGGATCGGCGGCATGTTGGCGGCGTTGTAGACCTGAACGCCCGGCCGGTCGGTGGTGAGGGAGAGGCGCATCGCCTCGCCCTCCAGCGTCACCGCAGGTGCCCCGGCCACGGCGGGACGGTCGCGCCCGTTGAGGCAGAAGTTGTTGTCGATCGGGACATCGCCGACGCGGCGCGGGGTGCGGAAGTCGAGCGGCGTGCCGGCCACGGCGGCGAGCGTCCCGGTCGGGATGTTGTCGCGATCGGTGGCGGTGATCCGATCGGCGTCGACCATCAGCACGTGCTCGGCCGTCGGCCCGCCGAGGGCGTAGTAGGAGTGCTGGGCGAGGGCGACGGGCGTCGGCCGGTCGGGCACCGCGGTCATGTCGAAGGTGACGGTGGCGTCGGCGAGCGTCACGTCCACCGTCACGGCGACGCGGCCGGGATAGCCCATGTCGCCGTCCGCGCTCGTCAGCGTGAGGTGCAGGGTGTCGCCGTCGGCGGCCATCGCCCAGAGACGCTGACCGAAGCCGGCGCGGCCACCGTGGAGGTGGTGGCGCCCCTCGTTGCGGTCGAGAGCGTGGCGCTCGCCGTCGAGGGTGAAGCGCCCTTCGGCGATGCGGTTCGCGACACGGCCCGCGACGACGCCGAAGGACCGGCTGTGGGCGGGATAGGGCTCGAACGTCTCGAAGCCGAGGGTTACGGTGCGCGGCGTGCCCGTGCGATCGCGCACCTTCCAGTCGCGCACCACCGCGCCGTAGCTGAGGAGGCTGAGCGCGACGCTGTCGGAGGTGAGGCGGGCTTCGTGCACCGTCTCGCCGCGGTGGGTGGCGACGGGGGTGACGGCGATCGTCACGAGCGCTGGGCGGTGGTGGCGAGGAGGCCGGCCGCGCCCAGCATCATGCCGCCGCTGATGCGGTTCATCAGGCGCTGGCGCGCCGCCGTCAGCTCGAAGCGGCGCAAGAGGGCGCCGGCGAGGGCGTAGCCGCACGCCATCGCGAACTCGATGACGAGATAGAGCGCGCCGAGGGCGACGAGCTGGCTTGCGACCGAGCCACTCATGTCCACGAACTGCGGGATGAAGGCGGTGAAGAGGAGCATCGCCTTGGGATTGGTGATGGCGACGGCGAACTCCTTGCGGGCAAGGCTCATCGGCGTGCCCGCCTTCACCGGACCGTGGCTCACGACCCGCGCCCGCCAGGTCTTGACGCCGAGGAAGGCGAGATAGCCGACGCCCACCCACTTGATGACGGTGAAGGCGACCTCGGAGGCGGCGACCACCGCGCCGAGGCCGGCGATCACCAGGGCGAGCAGGATCGCAAAGGCGGCGAGGCGGCCGGACAGGCTCAGCGCGGTGGGGGCGAAGCCCGAGCGCATCCCGTTGCCGAGCGACAGGAGATTGTTGGCCCCCGGCGAGGCGGCGACCAGTGCCGCCGCGGGCACGAAGAGGATCAGCGTGCTGAAGGTCAGCATGGCGGACGGTCCTGTTGCGGGCGATCGCCGTGCACTATCACCGCGGCAGTCGGGCGGAAAGGGTGCGGGAGAGATCGCCGTCGAAGCCGTCGGCGCAGAAGGCGCCGCCCTGCAGGAGGTCGCCGACCGGATCGGCGGGAAGCTTCGCCTGCTCGGCCATCGCGTAGTCGACATGATCCTCGGCATGGTGCTTGGGCGCGTAGCCGAGGGCGAAGGCGGCCGAGTTGTCCCACCAGGCGCGCTCGTTGTGGGAGGCGCCATAGACGATCGCGTGATGGATGTCGGGGTGGGTCAGCCCGATGTCGATGAGCTGGGCGAGGTCTTCCGGGTGCAGCCAGATGGACAGGCGCCGATGGTCGGCCGGCTTCTCGGCGACGTTGCCGATGCGGATCGACATGACGCGCAGCCCGTGCTTGTCGGCAAACAGCGAGCCGAGTGCCTCGCCGAACGCCTTCGATACCCCGTAGAGACCGTCGGGACGCACGGCCTGATCGACGCCGATCCGGCGGGTGCGCGGATAAAACCCCACCGCGTGGTTGGAGGAGGCGAAGATGATGCGCGCCACCCCTTCGGCGCGGCAGGCGTCGTAGATGTTCCAGAGGCCGGCGATGTTGGCGTCGTGCACCGTCTGCCAGTCGGCCTCGACGGACTGGCCGCCGAGATGGATGAGGCCGTCGGCGCCGCGCATCAGCTCGTCCACGGCGGCGCGGTCGGTGAGGTCCGCGGTGTGCCAGGTCTCCTCGGCGGTGAGATCGGCGGGCGGCTCGGTGCGGTCGGACAGGATGAGGCGGTAGCGCGCGGCAAGGAGCGGCCGCAGCATCCCGCCGACGCCCCCTGCGGCGCCGGTGAGCACGATGGTGGGCTTCGTCATCCCTCGTTCCTCCCGAGTGTTGTTCGCGCGGGGGTACGACACGACGTCGCGGTTGTAAAACGCCGGCGGCGAGGGCGAAGGAAGTGGCGGGAGAAGAGACCTGGCGCGGGCGGCGAGATTGGCACGCCCTAGGGGAATCGAACCCCTCTTTCCAGAATGAGAATCTGGCGTCCTAACCGATAGACGAAGGGCGCGTGGCTCCGTGGGAACCGTCACCTAATCGGTTTTCGTGCGTTCGCCAAGGGGGGAAATGCAGTTCATCGCCATTTGATGTCGCAGCCCGTCGCCCGCGCCCGATCGTCGCCTATCTCGCCCGGTGGGACACGGGGAGACGATGCCATGACGATGACACGCCGAACGACCCTCGCCACCGCTCTTGCCACCGGCCTCGGCCTGGTGCTCGCGACGCCGGCCCTCGCCCACCACGGTTGGGCCTGGACGACGGGCGGCAACATCGTGCTGACCGGGATCATCCGCTCGGTTTCCCTCGGCAATCCGCACGGCGTGCTCGAGGTGGACGCGGAGGGCGAACTCTGGACGGTGGAGGTGGGGCAGCCGTGGCGCAACGCCCGTGCCGGCCTTGTCGACGGCGACCTCGCCGAGGGGGTGGAGGTCACCATCGAGGGGGAGCCGAGCGCCGACCCCGACGAGCGCTTGATGAAGGCCGAGCGCATCACCATCGCCGGCAAGGTCTACGAGCTCTACCCGGCGCGGAGCTGATGGAGGGGCTACTCGCCGCGCTCGAGGGGAGCGGCCTCGCGACCTGGGCCCGCGGCGCGCGCTGGGGCTACGCCGCGCTGAGCGGCGCGCACGTGCTCGGCATCGCTCTTCTCGTCGGGGCGATGGTGCCGCTCAACCTGGTGCGGCTGGGGCTCGGCCGGGTGCCGCAGGAGCCGATCGCCCGCGTCCTGGTGCCGGCGGCGGGGGTGGGGCTCGCTCTCGCCGCGGCGACGGGGGCGGTGCTCTTCGCCGTCCGCGCCAGCGAATATGCGGCGCTCGCGGTGGTGCAGGCGAAGCTCATTCTCGTCGCCCTCGGGACCGCGAGCGCGCTCGTGCTCCACGCCGCCTACGGGTGGTTCATGGAGCGGGCGGGGGCGCGCCGTCGCGCCATCCATGCCGGCGTGTCGCTGGTACTGTGGCTGATGGTGCTGGCGCTCGGCCGGCTGATCGCCTTCGTCGGGTAGCGCACGTCCCACTCGCGTGGAATCATTCGAGTGGGAATGCGTTCTCGCATCCAAAGAGTTGGAGCCTCTTGTCAGCGCTCGATGGCGAGTGGGATGCGCTGTCCGGCCGACTCGCATTGCGGGCGGTGAGCCGCATGGACGTTGCGTAGATGCACGGCCCGCCTATTGCGGCGGCACGGGGCAGGCGGTGTCGCCTTCCTCGCACGACAGGTAGGCATCGAGCGTTTCGGTGCGCGCCTTGGTGAGCCCGGTGAGGCACTCGGCCCAGACGAGCGGGTAGATCGATCCGCCGGACACCGCCGAGGTGGCGAAGGTGCATTCGGCGTCGCGGTAGGCGACCCACGCCTCTTCGGCCGCGCGCAGCAGCGCCGCCGCGTCGCTGTCGCTCGCGAGGCGGGCGAGGATCGCCTGATATTTGGCGTCGCGCGCGTCGTCGGCGGCCTCGTAGGCTTTGGCGGCGCATTCGTTGAGGTCGGCCTGGGTGGCGTCGTCGCCGCAGCCTTCGGCCGCCGCCGCCGTGGCGAAGCCGACGCAGAGGGCGACCGCCGCCGCGCGCAGAAGGTGGTGCATGGTGCCGTCGGACATTGTCCTCTCCCGTCTTCCGAATTCTTCTTGGGGAGGCCCATGGGGCGCTCCTCCCACGATCTGTCGGACCACAGCGGGCCGCCTCGGTCAAACGATGATGCGCGGAAGGCGGATGGGAATAGGGGCCGGCTCGGCGCGTGCCCGATCGCGCCTGCGAGGCGAGCGATGGTACGCCCTAGGGGAGTCGAACCCCTCTTTCCAGAATGAAAATCTGGCGTCCTAACCGATAGACGAAGGGCGCCCGGCCGTTGGCTTGGCGGGGGTTATAGTGACGCCCGGGGCGGGAGACAAGGGGCCGTGACGCCCTCAGTCCTCCGGCACCACGAACTCGATGACGGCGCCGGCGTCGAAGCGGCCGTCGAGAGCGCCGTAGGCGGCGCGGAAGCGCTCGCGCAGGCGCGAGGCGATGTAGGCCTCGGAGATCATCCGCGGCAGGTTGCGCCGCATCGCCGCGGCGGCGGCGGCCATCGCGAGCTGCTCGGCGAAGGTGCGCGCGAGGCTCGCATCCTGCGCGGCCCGCTCGCCGAGACGGGCGATGTCCTCCACGATGTCCTCGTTCTGGCCGCCGAGGTCGGCGCCGATCTCGTCGAGCGCGTCGCGCAGCACCGCGGGGTCGCGCTCCACCATGGCGGCGACCTCGAGGGCGGCCTCGTTGGTGGTGCCGTCCCACTGGGCGAGGGCGGCGAGGTCGGTGGCGATCCGCGCGGCCGGATGGGTGGAGATGGCGGCATGGGCGCCGATCGCCTCCACCGCCTCGATGGCGAAGGAGGGCGCGATGGTGAGGGCGTAGACGCGCGCGGCCGGCGTGACGAGACGGGCGAGCGCGTGGTCGCCGTCGCGCTCGAAGGCCTGGTCGAAGGCGATGGCGAGGCGCATGGCGAGGGCGGTCTGGGCGGCGCTTTCGAGGGCGAGGTCGGCGAGGACGCGGGCGTGGAGCGGCTGGGCGATCAGCGCCCGGTCGAGGCTCTGGGCGTAGCGGGCGTGATGGGCGACGCGGCTGACGGCGGCCCGCATGGCGCCGGCGGCGATCACCACGGCGTCGAGCTGGGTGAGGGTGCGCACGTCGCGCAGCACCTGGAGGCCGCGGCCCGGCTCGCCCACGAGGCGGGCGGCGGCCCCGTCGAACGCGACGCCGGCGATCGCCTGGGCGGCGAAGCCTCCCACCGACTTCAGCCCGGCGATGCGGATCGCCTCGGCATTCTCCGGCGCGAAGCGAGGCACCATGGCGGCCGTCGGCCCCTCCGGCGTGGTGCACAGGACGAGGGCCATGTCGCTCGCCGGCGCACAGACGAACCACTTCTCGCCGGTCACGTGGATGCGGTCGCCGCCGGTGATCTCGCCGCGCATGGCGACGGCGGCGCGGTCCACCCCGGCGCCGCGCTCGGCGAGGGCGAGGGTCACCGTCGCCCCCTCCTTGTCGTCGAGCGGCACGGGGCGGCGGTCGTAACGGCGCGAGGCGATGAGGGGGAAGAGCTCGGCCTCGAGGTCGGGCATGTGGGCGAGGGCGGCGACGGCGGCATGGGTCGCCGAGATCGGCAACAGGTGGCCGCGCTCGCACTGCGCCGTGAGGAAGAGGGTCGCGGCGCGCAGGCGATGCTGGCGGCGGTCCTCGCCCTCCTCCCAGGCGGAGGAGAGGAGGCCCGCGCTCACGCTGCGGTTCATCAGCGCGTGATAGGCGGGGTGGATCTCGAGCTGGTCGATGCGGCGGCCCTCGAAGTCGTCCGGGCGCAGGGCGGGTCCGTGCGCGGTCGCGAGGCGGGCGACCTCCTGCGCCTCCGACGAGCCCCAATAGGTGCCGAGCGTCGTCAGCTCGTCCTCGGTGGTCTCGTCGAGGGTGGAATCGAGCGAGGCGGTGAGCACCGGGTCGGAGGCAAAGGCGTTGAGGCCGGCATAGTCGGGCTGGCGGGCGGGCGCGCGAGGGCTGGCGGCGGTGGCGCGGCGGGCGCCGGCGCGGCGGCTCAGCGTCTCGTCCATCGTCTTGTGCAACCCGACATCCTTTGCCCCATCCAACCCATAATATTGGGGAATATGAAAGTTTACCTGCCTGCCATCGGGACAGCAACGGCTGTCTTGCGGCGCTGCGGTGATTGAGCCACTGATCGGGGCGGGGAAGCAACACGTTGGGACGAAAATGCCCGATCCAATAAGCTGGGCTGCGGTCTGGCCCTACTTCGCGGCCATGTTCTTGGTCGCCTATCTTCTCGGATCGATCCCGTTCGGTGTCCTTCTGACCCGTTTCGCGGGGCTCGGGGACGTGCGCAACATCGGCTCCGGCAACATCGGGGCGACCAATGTCTTGCGCACCGGTCGCAAAGATCTCGCGGCGGCGACGCTCCTGTGCGACGCGTTGAAGGGGGCGGCGGCGGTGATCATCGGCGCCCGATGGGGCGGGCCGGACTTCGTGGTGACGGCGGCGCTCGGCGCCTTTCTCGGTCACCTCTTTCCGGTGTGGCTGGGCTTCAAGGGCGGCAAGGGCGTCGCGACCTACGTGGGCTGTCTGATGGCGGCGGCGTGGCCGGCGGGGCTCGCGTTCGCCGCGATCTGGCTCGGCGTCGCCTTCACGCTGCGCTATTCTTCGCTCGCCGCGCTGCTCGCCTCGCTCGCGACGCCCTTCGTGCTCGCGGCGCTCGACCGCTACCAGCTCGCCGAGGCGTTCGCGCTGCTGACGCTCCTCCTGTGGCTCAAGCATCATGCCAACATCCGCCGGCTGATCCGCGGCGAGGAAAGCCGGATCGGCAAGAAATGAGGCCGCCGCGCGCCGACGAGGAGGACGACTGGATCCGCTTGGCGCGATCGGAGAATGTCGGCGCGGCCACCTTTCACGACCTCGTCGCCCGCTGCGGCAGTGCGGCGGCGGCGCTCGAGATGATGCCGGAGCTCGCCACCCGGGGCGGGGCGCGGCGGCCGCTGCGCATCGCATCGCGCGATGTGGCGGCGCACGAGCGGGCGGCGGCGAAGCGCCTCGGGGCGCGTCACGTGTTCCTCGGAAGCGCCCTCTATCCGCCGCGGCTCGCGCGGATCCATGCGCCGCCGCCGGTCATCATGGTGCGCGGCGATCCGGCGTTGTTGAGCCGACGGGCGATCGCGGTGGTGGGCTCGCGCCGGGCCTCGGCGGCGGGGCGGACGATGGCGTGGACCCTGGCCGAGGCGTTCGCGGCGGCGGAGCGGGTGGTGGTGTCCGGCCTCGCCCTCGGGATCGATGGGGAGGCGCATCGCGCGGCGCTCGCCGGCGGCACGGTGGCGGTGATTGCGGGCGGCATCGACCGGCCGACACCGGAGGAGCATCTCGAGCTCGCCGAGGAGATTGCCGAGCGGGGGGCGTTGGTGTCGGAGATGCCGATGGGCTGGGCGCCGTTCGCGCGCGACTTTCCGCGCCGCAACCGGCTGATCGCGGGGCTGTCGGAAGGCGTCGTGGTGGTGGAGGCGGCGGCGCGCTCCGGTGCCCTCCACACCGCCCGCTATGCTCTGGACCAGAACCGCGAGGTTTTCGCCGTGCCTGGCTCGCCGCTCGATCCGCGGGCCGCCGGGGCGCTCGCCCTCCTGCGCGACGGGGCGACGATGGTGATCGAGCCGCGCGACGTGCTCGACGCTCTCGGCAGCGAGGCGACCACTCTTCCGCTCGGTTTCGACGAGCCGCCGGCCCCGTTCGAGGCCGGTCCGCTCGGGGCCGGCGGCTTCGCGGCTGGCGTGGCGGGGGCCGCCGAGCGGGTCGCCGATGCCCTCTCCCTGACGCCGGTGAGCCACGATGCGCTGGTGCGGGCGACGGGGCTCGCGGCGGGCGCCGTCGCCGCGGCGGTGGTGGAGCTGGAGTTGGCGGGCCGCGCCGAGCGGGAGGGCGACGGCCGTGTGCGCCTGAGCCTCGCAGACCGCGGGTCGCGGTAGCCGCACCGCGGCGGGCGGCGTTGCGGAGCGGCTGCAGGCGGCCTTTTCCATGGTCGCCTGCGTGGCGGTCCGCAACGCCCGCGCGAGCTTTCGCTGCGGCGAGAGCGCCCCGGGCCGACAAATCAGAGGGTGAACGGCTCGTCGCCGATCGTCTCCAAGCTGCGTCCGGCGGTCTCGATCCGGAAAATATAGGTGATGAGGGCGCCGAGGAGGGAGGTCACGACGAGACCCCCGAGTAGGACCTCGGTGCCGATGTCGGTGAGGAGAATGGGGAAGAGAAAGGCCGTCGCCACCGCGCCGATCTTGGCGAACGAGGCGGCAAAGCCCGCTCCCTTGGCCCGGATCTCGGTGGGGAAGACCTCGCCGGCGATCAGGTAGGTCTGCGCGTTCGGGCCCATGTTGGTCATGAAGTTGAAGAGCATGAAGCCGACGAAGATCAGCGCCGTTTGGGTCGCGCCGTCGGTGGTGGCGGAGAGCACGGCGATCGCGAGGCCCAAGGCGCAGCCGACGAAGCCCACCACCTGCAGTCGGATCCGGCCGACCCGATCGGCGAAGAGGATCGCTGCGAGGATGCCGACGAGCAGGAGCACGTCGATCAAGGCGGCTCCCTTGGCGGCGATCATGTCCTTCTGCACCAGGACGGCGATCGACGTGGCGTGCTCTTGCGCCGAGCCGATGGTGCTCGCGAGGATCACCGGGGTGAAGATGCCGATCCCGTAGGTTCCGAGGTCCTGTAGGAACCAGGGGACCGAGGCGAGCATGGTCGCGCGGATGTTGCGGCGACTGAAGAGCGCGCCATAGCCCGTTTCGGCGGATCCGTCGGCACCCTGCGGCTCGGCGAGATCGATGGCGCGCGGGTATGTGGGCTCGCGCTTCAGCAGCCGCAGGGTCGAGGCACGCGCGGCCTCCAGGCGTCCGTTCACCATGAGAAAATGCGGGCTTTCGGTGATCGTCAGCCGCGCCGCGACGACGGCGAGGGCGGGGATCACCGCAACCGCATACATCCAGCGCCAGGCGCCGATGTCCTGCACGTTGGCGAGGATCAGATAGCCGACGGCGGTGCCGAACAGCGCTCCGACCGCCTGGAAGGCGAACGCGCCGAGCACCAGACGGCCCCGCAGATGGGTGGATGTGGTCTCCGAAATGATGAGATGGGCCGTCGGGTAGTCGCAGCCGAGGGCGATGCCGATGCCGAACAGGCAGGCGAGCAGCCACCAGATGTCGGGGCTGAAGCAGACGAGCACGAGGAAGACGGTGAAGATCACCATCTCGAACACGAAGAGGCGTTTGCGCCCGTGCCGGTCGGCGAGGCCGCCGAGGAGGCTGGCGCCCACCAGGATGCCGGCGAGTGAGGCGGCTGTCACGAGGCCGTGCTGAAGCTTCGAGATCGCGAATTCCTGCGCGATGAGGGGCAAGGCGATGCCGCCCATGAAGACGACCATCCCCTCGAAGAATTTTCCCGCCGAGGCGAGCGCCCAGATGCGGATCTGCATCGGCGTGATGGGCGTCCCCGGTGAGGGTGTCCCGTCCGCCCAAGCGGGGCGTTCGTCGAGGTAGCTTTGTACGGTGCGAGGAGTGCTGGCCATCCGGCGTCGTCCTTTGGCTGCCGTACCGTTGAGCAGCCGGCCGTCGCGAGCAGAAGGGACTGCAAATCCCCCCTGCAGGAACGGTCGGTCGGCACGGCGGTGAGGGCTTGCCGGACGGGTTGATCTGCGGGCCGGCGCCACGAGGGGCGCTTAACCGATGACTATCAAACTCCTGTGACAGCGGGCGGATTGCGTCCGCCTGGGGGGCTTGCGATGGCTCGCATGCGTTCGACCCGCAGTGCCGGTCGCGGCGCCGCGCCGGTATCGGCCGACATCGCACCGCCCTGCAGTCTGGTGGCGCGGCGAAACGCTTCGGTCGCTTGCGGGAGAGGCGTATACGGCAATGCTTGCATATGCGGCGACGGTCGGCGCATGCCGGCGCTGCGCCCATCCTCTTTGTGGTTTGGCGAGCCTCGGAGGGGGGAGGCTCTGCCGTCGGAGCGAGATCGCGGCCTCGCGTGTCCGAGATGCTGCGGAAGGCGCGGCCGATCGTGTTCGGACGGCGGGAGGTTTGCGCGGCCGCTCGTCGCATCGGCGCCGGAGACGCCTCCTCGCGACGCTCCGATGCCCATCTCCCATCGAGAGCCGTCGCCGGTGCATTCTGCGGTTTACCGGCACGGCCGGCGCATCGGCGACATCGGTGGCGATCAGCGGATCGTTGGCGATCACGCAAACATGACGATTGTGATCCGAGTGCAGCGCAATATGTAGCCGACGTGCGGCCGACCGCCATGAGCGCGCGGTGAAGGCGGTTCCAAATGCGGGCGATGAGGCTGCCCGTCGATGCAAAGGGCCAACGATGGGAGCTTCCCCGCTGATCGAGATGCGCGACGTTCATCTGACCCTCGGTCGTGGACCGACCGCCGTTCCCATCCTGCGCGGCGTGGACCTCAGCGTCGATGGCGGTCGATCGGTCGGGGTGATCGGCCCTTCCGGGTCGGGGAAGTCGACCCTTCTGATGGTGCTCGGAGGGCTGGAACGGCCCGACGCCGGGAGCGTGCGGATTTCCGGCGAGGAACTGACGGCAATGGACGAGGATGCACTGACGGTCTTCCGAGGACGATCGATCGGCATCGTCTTCCAGTCCTTTCATCTTATCCCGACGATGACGGCACTTGAGAATGTCGCGGTCCCGCTGGAGCTTGCCGGGGTCGAGGACGCCATCGCCCGTGCTCGCGCGGAGCTTGCGGCGGTCGGGCTCGGGGAGCGGACCGGCCATTATCCGACCGAGCTTTCGGGCGGCGAACAGCAGCGTGTCGCCATTGCCCGGGCGCTGGCGCCGCGTCCGGCCGTGCTCCTCGCCGACGAGCCGACCGGCAACCTCGACGATGCGACGGGACGCGACATCATCGAACTGATGTTTGCGGTGCAGGAGCAGCGGCGGCAGACCCTGCTTTTGGTCACCCACGACCGCTCCCTCGCCGCCCGGTGCGACGAGTGCGTGCGCATGCGGCAGGGGCGTATCGATACGGAAGTCGCGGCTTGACGCGCTCGGTGGGGCCGGCCGGCATGCGACTTCCCCTCGTTGTTCGCTTCGCGCTTCGGGAGATGCGTGGAGGGCTGCGCGGCTTCTATGTCTTCATCGCCTGCATCGCACTCGGGACGGGCACCATCGCCGCGGTCAACTCGCTGGCGAGCGGTCTCGGCGACAGCATCCGCGCCGAGGGGCAGGCGCTGCTTGGGGGCGACATCGCGTTCTCGCTGATCCACCGTCGGGCGAGCGAGGATGAGCTGTCCTTCCTCGAGAAGGCTGGCCGGCTCACGACGGTCGCGACCCTGCGGGCGATGGCGCGCCCGCCGGATGGGCGGCAGACGCTCGTCGAGGTGAAGGGCGTCGACGACGCCTATCCGCTCTATGGCGATCTCGAGCTCCGATCGGGGCGTCCTCTCGCGGCCGATTTTGCTGACGCCGGCGAGGTGATACCCGTCGTCGTCGATGCGAGTCTCCTGACGACGGCCGGCCTTTCGATCGGCGACGAGTTCGGCCTCGGGCGGCTGACCGTGCGCGTCGCCGACGTGATCACCCGAGAGCCGGACAAACTCTCGGGAGGGATTGCGTTCGGGCCCCGCGTCCTCATGCCGATCGAGGCGCTCGATGCGTCTGGGCTCGTCGCCACGGGCAGCCTGGTCCGTTGGGGATATCGGATTGCCGGCACCGACAGGCCGATGTCCGAGGCCGAGATCGAGGCGACGATTGCAGCGGCGCGCGAGGCGTTTCCGACGGCGGGGTGGCGGATCGAGACGCGGAACGAGGCCGCGCCGCAACTGCGTCGCTCCATCGACAGTTTCGCGCAGTTCCTCACCCTCGTCGGTCTGACGTCGCTCGCCGTCGGCGGTGTCGGTGTCGCCAATGCCGTCCGTGCCTATCTGGCGCGTAAGCGCACTTCCATCGCGACGTTCCGCTCGCTCGGCGCTTCGCGCGGCTTCGTCGTCCGGCTCTATCTGGTGCAGATCATGATGCTGGCGTCGATCGGGGTCGTCGCGGGCTTGCTCCTCGGAGCTGTCGGACCGCCGATCGCGGCGTTCGCTCTGCGTGACTTCCTGCCGGTGTCGGCGCTTTTTTCCATTTTCCCCGCCGATCTCCTGCTTGCTGCCGTCTACGGTCTGCTGACGGCGGTCACCTTCGCCTTGTGGCCGCTCGGACGGGCCTACGCGATCCGTCCGAGCGCGCTTTTCCGCGACGATCCCGCCCCCGTCGCCGGCGGTGGGCGGATCTTTCTGGCGCTGACGAGTGTCTCGGCAGCACTGTTGTGCGGGCTTGCGATCGCGGCGGCCTATGATCCCTTGCTGGCACTCTTCTATGTGCTCGGCGCGGGGGCCGTCTTCGTCGTCCTCAGGGTGATTGCCGGAGCGATCATGGCTGCTGCCCGGCAGCTGCCGCGGTCGCGTTCGGTGGTCGTGCGCCTTGCGGTGGCAAACATTCACCGCCGTGGCGCCCTGACGCCGACGGTCACTCTGTCGCTCGGCTTGAGCCTCACCCTTCTCGTGACCCTGGCGCTCGTCGACGGTAATCTGCGCCATACGCTCACCTCGAGCCTTCCTGCCGAGGCGCCGAGCTTCTTTTTCATCGATATTCAGAATGAAGAGCTGGATGGCTTTCTTCAGCTTCTGAACGACGTCGCCCAAGGGGGCGACGTGCGCTCGCAGCCGATGCTGCGGGGGCGGATCGTCGCGATCAACGGCGTTGCGGCGGAGGATTGGCCGGAAACGGAGGCGTCTTGGGTGCTGCGGGGCGACCGCGGCATCACCTACGCGGCCGAGCTTCCCGCCGACAGCCGACTTGTTGCGGGGCGGTGGTGGCCGCCCGAAGGCGCGGAGGGCAACGAGGTGTCGTTCGCCGCGGGACTTGCCGAAGAGCTTGGGGTCGGGGTGGGTGACCGGTTGCGCGTGAACGTGCTGGGGCGGGAGGTGGAGGCCACCATCACGAACCTGCGGACCGTCGATTGGGAGACGCTGTCGATCAACTTCGTGATGGTGTTTTCGCCGAATGTGTTCGCGGGCGCACCTCATGCCCATCTTGCCACGCTCACGTTTCCGGAGGGTGGGGAAGATGCGCTCGAACTCGCGGTGCTGAAGCGTGTCAGCGAGGCCTATCCGACGGTCACGAGCATTCGCGTGAAAGAGGCGCTGGAGGCGGTGAACGGGGTCATTTCCGATCTTGCCCTCGCGGTCCGGGCTGCGGCGGGCGTCACGTTGCTGTCGGCGATGTTGGTGCTCGCGGGAACGCTCGCAGCAAGCCATCGCAGTCGGATCTACGACGCCGTCATCTTGAAGACGCTCGGGGCGCGGCGCCGGGTGCTGCTCGAGGCTTATTCTTTGGAATATGCACTGCTCGGCCTCGCTTCGGCGGTGTTCGGGGTGCTGGCGGGGACGGCGGGGGCCGTCGCAATCACCGTGGGCTTGATGGACTTGTCCTTTGTGTTTCTTCCTGTTTCGGCGATCGGCGCCGTGGTGGTGGCCGTCGTGGTGACGGTGGGACTTGGGCTGGTGGGAACGTGGCGCGCCTTGAATGAAGCGCCGGCCGCAGTCCTTCGCGATCTGTAGGCCCGACCGGCAGCGGTCGGCGGGCGATCTGGTCATACGGCCTCCAGCACATCCGTTGAGGGCATCGCGTCACAGATACATCTATAAATTGATATTTTCGCGTTGACAAGAGTCTTGTATCCTGTATGTTCCGATTATGGACGGAACATTAACCAATCCCCCTATTGTGTCGCCTTCTGCAGAGGCTTTGCGTTCTCTTATCGATCGCGCATGCGACGTGCATTTCGTTCCCAACCAACGATCAAAACAGGAATTATTTTTTAGCTCATCGACATTGCGTCAATTTTTCTCTCATCAGATTCGAGCATCTCTTCATATTTTTCACATGAATAATATCCTGATTTCAGGAATTTTAAGTGGATTTATCTTGAATCTAGTGCACTCAAGAAATTTAAAATATAAATTATGTACTTATGTAACTCATGAATATCTAGAGGGCGAAAGTGGACGGTTGGATGGGGCTGGGCTGGAAGGGTTAGGGTTCGAGCCTTCAGAGTGGCTGGTTGTGTTTGCTAAAAATTCCTCTTATGTTCTTTTTGCGATCGAAGAAGCTCTTCATTCAGGAGTCGTCGATGCCGTGGTGGCCGAGCTGCCCGTCACTACGGCCGTGGAATTCAAGACGACCCAGCGGTTGGCGTTGAAGAGCACTCGGGCGGGCGTTCCGGTTTTTCTCATCCTGTCGGGGCCATCTCTGCCGCTTCCGACGGCGGCCCGGACACGTTGGGAGGTCTCCGCGGTCCCCTCGCGATGCGGTGATCAGGATCGGTGGCTCGGGGATCCGGCATGGAGGGTTCGCCTGCTCAAGAATCGGGATGGCCCGTGTGGTGAGGCCATCGTCCGGTTCTCGCCGCGAGAGCAGCGTATTTACGAGGTGCCGACGCAAGAGAGGAGCGGCCGTCTCTCGGCGAATTTCCCAAGGCTGGCACCATGAGTGGCGCCGATGGGCGAGCGCGTCGGGTCATGCATGTGTGGCTTCCCTCGCTGGCGACGGATCGCCTCTCCATCGAGCGTGTTCGGGAGTTGCGTCGACAGCGCAGCGGGGCCGCTTTCTCCGAACTTCTGGCACAGGTGAGGGCGGAACCGCTGGCAACGGTGATGCCCGCCTCTGGAGGCCGGTCGATCGATGCATTGAATGAAAGCGCCAGAGCGGCGGGGCTGAGCGTGGGTCTCAGTCTCGCTGATGCAAGAGCGCAATTTCCGGAACTGCAGAGCGATCCGTCGGACCCGGTCGCGGATCAGGAAACGCTTGTAGCGATCGGCCGCGCGGTCGATCGCTACACGCCTTTCGTCGGCCTTGCGCCACCGTCCGGCCTGTTCCTCGACATTAGCGGCTGCGCTCACCTTTTCGGCGGTGAGGAAGCCCTGCGCGCCGATATCCTGAAGCGGCTGTCGGCTTGGGGATATGAGGTGAAGGCGGCGATTGCCGACAGTCCGGCGGTGGCCTGGGCCGTCGCCCGTCATGGCGAGATGGGCATAATTCCGCCGCGGCAGAGCCGAGAGGCGGTTGCATCGCTGCCAGTCGAAGCGCTGCGCATCGCGCCGGACATGGCCTCGATGCTGCGGCGCCTCGGTCTCAAGACCGTCGATGCCGTGCTGTGTCAGCCGCGACGCCCGCTCTTGGAGCGCCTCGGTCCATGGCTCACCCGGCGGATCGATCAGATCGAGGAGCGGGAGAGTGAGCCGATCACGCCGCTCACGCCAACGGCACCCTTCGTGGCGGAGCATAATTTTGCCGACCCCATCGCACATCTGGAGGCGATCGAAGGTGCGCTGCGCCATCTCGCGGAGCGGCTGTCCCGTGCGCTCGAGCAGCGGGGCGAGGGCGCACGTCGGTTGCTCTTGCGTCTCTTCCATGCCGACGGAGCTGTGCGGGAGGTCCGGGTGGGGGCGAGCCGCCCTCTCGCCGACCCCGATCGCATCCGGGAGCTTCTCGCCCCACGTCTTGCCATGCTGTCGGCCCGGATCGAAGCCGACAGCGGGATCGACCTCATCCGCCTTCATGCAGAGGAGACGGGACCCCTCGATCCCGAGCAGGGCGATTTTCAGCAGGAAAAGGTGGCGTTCGCCGATATCGCACGGCTCGTAGACGTTCTGTCGGAGCGTTTGGGAGCCGATGCCGTCCAGTGTTTCGTGCCCGTCGATACCCATCAGCCGGGCAAGGCCTATCTCCGCCGCCCCGCTCGCGAATGGCTCGAGAAGGGGAGGCGGGAGGCTGGTTCGCAGCCCATGCCGGCTTCGCTGGCGAGCGAGAGATTGCCGCCCTTGCGTCCGATCAAGGTTTTCACGCCGCCTGAGCCGATGGAGACGCTCGCAAGCGTTCCCGATGGTCCGCCGATCCGCTTCACCTGGCGGCGCGTCTCCTATCACGTGGCCGCGGCGGAGGGGCCGGAGCGGATCGCCCCGCCTTGGTGGGAGGGCGGTGAGACGTGCGACTATTATCGCGTGGAGGATATCGAGGGTCACCGGTTCTGGATATTCCGCCAGGGCCTCTATGGCGAGGCGCAGCAACCCCGTTGGTTCATGCATGGGCTCTTCGCGTGAGGGCGCCGTGTTCGTGGAGCTCGCGGCGAGCAGCAATTTCTCGTTTCTTCGTGGCGCGTCTCACCCGGAAGAGATCGCGGCGGCCGTCGCCGCGAGCGGAGCGTCGGGCTTCGGACTGTGCGACCGCAACACGTTGGCGGGCGTGGTGCGGGGCCATATGGCGGCTCGCCAGATGGGTCTCGACTTTGCGCCCGGGTGCCGCCTCGTGTTCGCGGACGCGACGCCCGACGTGCTTGCCTGGCCGATGGACCGGCGCGCCTATGGGCGTCTCTGCCGTCTCCTCACCATCGGCAACATGCGGGGCGAGAAGGGAGATTGCTCCCTCTTCCTCGATGATCTCGTTGCCTGGGGGGAGGGCCTCGCCCTCGCCCCCGTGGCGGAGACGGGGACGCATGATGCTCTCGACGCGGCGCTTGCCACGCTGGCGCCTGTCGCCGGCAGCCTGCGTCTTGCGGTCAACCGGCCATACGGTCCGGCCGACGCGCGCCTGCTCGCCACCTGGTCAGGCCTTGCGCGGCGCCATGGCGTTGCCCCGCTCGCCACCAATCTGCCCCTTTACCACACCCCCGCCCGCCGGCCGCTGCAGGACGTCGTTACGGCGATCCGCGCGCACACGACGGTGGATCAGGCGGGGCGCCGCCTCGCCGCCAATGCCGAGCGGCACATCAAGACGTCGATGGAAATGGCCCGTCTGTTCGCCGAGCTGCCCGAGGCGGTGGGAGAGACCCGGCGGCTGATGGAGAGCCTCGCCTTTTCGCTGGAGGAGCTGCGCTATGAATATCC
This sequence comes from Acuticoccus mangrovi, assembly GCF_016411865.1. Classification (GTDB taxonomy): domain Bacteria; phylum Pseudomonadota; class Alphaproteobacteria; order Rhizobiales; family Amorphaceae; genus Acuticoccus; species Acuticoccus mangrovi. The sequence continues at coordinate 91,030 of NZ_JAEKJA010000021.1, forward strand.
CGAAGAGCCGACGGACCCGGGGCGGACCCCGCAGCAGACATTGGAGCGTCTCGTCGCACACGAGGCGAAGGCGCGATATCGGGCAGGGGTTCCGCCGAATATCGCAAAGGGCCTGCAGCACGAGCTTTCGATCGTCGAAGGCCTCGGCTATGCGCCTTATTTCCTCACCGTCTACGACATCGTGCGTTTTGCCCATAGTCGCGGGATCCTCGTCCAAGGGCGTGGCTCCGCCGCGAACTCGGCGATCTGCTATTGCCTTGGGATAACGGAAGTGGATCCGAGCAGCAGCGAGCTCCTGTTCGAGCGCTTCATTTCGCCGGAGCGGCCCGAGCCGCCCGACATCGACGTCGATTTCGAGCACGAGCGGCGCGAGGAGGTGATCCAATATATCTATGAAAAATATGGCCGGGAGCGTGCCGGGATCGCGGCCACGGTCATCACCTACCGCTCGCGCTCGGCGGTGCGCGAGGTCGGTAAGGCGCTGGGGTTCTCGGAGGACGCCGTCGCCGGCCTCGCCGGTGCCATCTGGGGGCGGTCGGACGGAGGGATCGCCGACGAGGACGTGCGCCGTCGCGGGCTCGATCCGACCGATCGCCGGGTCGACCATCTGATGCGACTGTCGGATGAGATCATCGGCTTCCCGCGGCATCTGTCGCAGCATGTGGGCGGGTTCGTCATCACCCGAGGGCGGCTCGACGAGCTCGTTCCCATCCGAAAGGCGGCGATGGACGGGCGCACCAACGTCGAGTGGGACAAGGACGATCTCGACGCCCTCGGGATCTTGAAGATCGATGTTCTGGCGCTCGGCATGCTGACGTGCCTGCGCAAGGGATTGGCCCTGCTCGCAGCGCACTACGCCGCCGATTTTCCCGCTCCGCCGGCGTGCTCGGCCCCGCCGGGCGAGACGGCCGGCGTGCCCGAACATGCGGACTGGCCGGTGACCATCGCCACCATTCCCAAGGAGGAGGCCGAGGTCTACAAAATGATCTGCCGCGCCGACACGCTGGGCGTCTTCCAGATCGAAAGCCGCGCGCAGATGACGATGCTGCCGCGCCTCAAGCCGAGCACATTCTACGATCTCGTGATCGAGGTGGCGATCGTGCGCCCTGGCCCGATCCAGGGGGACATGGTGCACCCCTATCTGCGGCGCCGGCAGAAGAAGGAGCAGGTGAATTATCCGACGCCGGAGCTGAAGGATGTGCTTCAGAGGACCCTCGGGATCCCGCTGTTCCAGGAGCAGGCGATGCGTATCGCGATCGTCGCGGCGGGCTTTACTCCCTCCGAGGCCGATCAGCTTCGCCGCGCCATGGCGACCTTCAAGAAGGTCGGCACCATCGGCACGTTTCAGCAGAAGATGATCGACGGGATGACTGCGCGCGGCTATACGCGCGACTTCGCCGAGCGTTGCTTCAAGCAGATCGAGGGGTTCGGCGAGTACGGCTTTCCCGAGAGCCATGCGGCGAGCTTTGCGATCCTCGTCTATGCCTCGTCCTGGTTGAAGTGCCATTATCCGGACGTTTTCTGCGCCGCCCTCCTCAACAGTCAGCCCATGGGGTTTTACGCGCCGGCCCAGATCATCCGCGACGCGCAGCGTCACGGCGTGGAGGTGCGCCCCGTCGACGTCAACCATTCCGAGTGGGACTGCACGCTTGAGGAGGGGCCGCCCGCGGCCGAGCGGCTGCATCCCGATCACGCCGAGATGCGTGGGGCGATCCGCTCGCGCCACGCCGTGCGGCTCGGCCTGCGGTTCGTGAAGGGGCTCGGGGAGGGAGCGGTCAGGCGGCTCGTGGCGGAACGGGGGGCGGGCTACGATTCGGTGCGCGATCTGTGGCTGCGGTCCGGCCTGTCGCGATCGGCGGTGGAGCGGCTCGCCGATGCCGACACCTTTGCCTCGATCGGCTTGAGGCGGCGCGATGGTCTGTGGGCGGCGGCGGCGCTCGATGCTGCCGGCCGGGCAGAGGATCTGCCGCTCTTCGCCGCCGCCAACTATGTGACGCTGCAGGAGGAGACCGCGGCCGACCTGCCGCCGATGCCGCCGGGCGAGGAGGTGATCCATGACTATCGCTTCCTGTCGTTCTCGTTGAAGGCGCATCCGGTAGGCTTCGTACGCCACCACCTGGCGCGCGAGAGGGTGGTGCGGGCGGAGGAGCTGCGGCATCGGGGCAACGGCGTGCGGGTCGCCGTCGCCGGGTTGGTGCTCGTGCGCCAGCGGCCGGGCTCGGCCAAGGGCGTCATCTTCATGACGGTGGAGGACGAGACGGGCATCGCCAATGTGATCGTCTGGCCGCGCGCCTTCGAACGGTTCCGCCACGTGATCCTCGGGGCCCGTTTCGTCAGCGTGACGGGGCGCCTTCAGAGCGAGCAGGGGGTGATCCACGTGGTCGCCGAAAAGGTGGAGGACCGGACCCATTTGCTCGATGGGCTGAGCGAGGAGGTGGTGACGTGGGACGCGCTCGACCGAGCCGACGAGGTGAAGCGGCCCGGCCATGACGGGCGCACGAGCGAGAGGGCAGGGGCCCGGCTTTCCCGCCTCTTGAAGGCGGCTCCGGAGCTCTCGGGCGATCTCGCCGCGGCGGTGGCGCAGAATGCGACGTTGAAGGCGGCGCTCGAGGCGCACCGGCATGCCGCGGCGCTGATCGCGACCGGACGCGGCGAGGATGACGATCCGCCGGGGTCTTCGCCTATGCTGCAGGAAAGGTCACGCCCGACGACCTCCGACCGTCCACCCCCAGGGGCGCGGCGGGGCGCAGGACGAACCCATCGCGCACTGCCCAAGGGGAGGAACTTCCATTGAGAGGATCGCTGCGGCTCCGCGCACCCGCGCGCAGTCGCGGCGATCCCGATCGGCTCGACCCCCGCGCCGGGCGTGACGGTCGAGCCTCACCATTCCCTTCCGGCGGAGCAGTCGGCGCGGTGGCGCGAGGCCGGCCGCTCCGCGGGCCCTGCCGCGCCAGAGGCCCGGCTTCATGTCTGGGGAAATCGCAGCGCCGCCATGGACATGCCGGCCGCGACACCGTTACCCAGCTCCCAGCTCCCAGCTCCCAGCTCCCAGCTCCCAGCTCCCAGCTCCCAGCTCCCAGCTCCCAGCTCCCAGGGGCTCGGAAGCGATGCAGCCGCGCTGCAGCCATTCCCCTGAGCGTGGCCGGGCCGGTCGCGTCCGATCCCGTCTCGTCGGGCGAGCGCGGCATGCCGCTCGGGCGTCTCGGCGGGATGGCGGGGGCGGGGAAGTTCACGCCGGAGGCGCCGCGGGGGAAGCGCGTCGGCGGATCGCGCCGAGGAGGAAAGGGGGGCGCACCTCCCTTTCCGGTCGTCGAAGGCACCGGCTTGCGGTCAGAGGACGATGAAGTCGCTCTCGCTCAGCGAACCGGTGTTGATGCCCTGGAGGGCGGCGATCACGTTGCCGTCGAAGAGGATCTTGTCTCCGGAGAAGCTGAGGTCGCTGTACTCCAGCCCGTCGGCGAGGCCGATGAGATCGAACGACGCGTCGAAGTCGCGCACCGTCAGCAGACCGCCATTGTCCTCCACCACGAAGATGTCGAAGCCGGCGTCACCGAAGGCGACGTCCTTGCCGGGGCCGCCGATGATGATGTCGTCGCCGTCGCCGCCGACGAGGGTGTCGTTGCCGGCATCGCCGAACAGGAGGTCGTCGCCGCCGTCGCCGATGACGTTGTCGCGCCCGTTGCCGCCGTAGAGGGTGTCGTCGCTGCCGCCGCCGCGCAGGGTGTCGTTGCCGCCGCCGCCGAACACGTGGTCGGAGGCGGAGCCGCCGTCCGCGTAGTCGTGGCCGCCGCCGCCGTTGAGGGTGTCGTCCTGGGTGCCGCCGCCGAGGACGTCGTCGCCGGAGCCGCCGCGAATGAGGTCCTCGCCGGTGGAGCCCGTCAGCGTGTCGTCGCCGCTGCCGCCGTTGAGCGTGTCGTTGCCGGCGCCGCCACGGGCGACGTCGCTGCCGTCGCCGGCGGCGGCGAGGTCGTCGTTGTCGCCGCCGTTGAGGCTGTCGGCACCGTCGCCGCCGACGAGGCTGTCGTCGCCATCGCCGCCGAACAGCGTGTCGTTGCCAGCCATTCCGGCGAGGAGGTTGCCGGCGGTGTCGCCGCCGAGCACGTCGCCTCCGGAGCCCCCGTCGACCTCGTCGGGGCCGATCACGGTGCCGGAGACGAGGATCTCGCCGCCGCTGCCCGAGCCGCCGGAGCCGATCGCTTCGCCGGAGAAGGCGTCGTTGGCGGTGACGACGGAGGTGCCCACCGAAAGCTCGGCGCCATCCGCGGCATAGATGCCGCCGCCGTCGTTGGTCGCGCTGTTCTGGGTGATCGTGGCGCCCGCAATGGTGCTGCTCGTGCCCGCGCCGACCCAGAGGCCGCCGCCATCGTTGTTGGCGGAATTGGCGCTGAACACGTCGTCGGTGGAGACGAGGCTCGTGCCGCTGCCGGCAACGTGCAACCCGCCGCCGTCGCCCGGGCTGGAGAAGACCGTGTTGCTGATGTAGGCGTTGTCGGTGGATACGAGCGTGCCGCCGCTGATCTGGGCACCACCGCCGCCGCCCCGCCTCGCCAGGTTGTCGCGCAAGGTGGTGCCGCTGATCGTCACATCGCCGCCGGTGGACAGGAGCCCGCCGCCGGAGCCCCAGGCACCGATCGCCGCGTTGGCGGCGATCGTGGCGTTCGTGATCTCCAGCGTGCCGCCGTTGTTGAAGATGCCGCCGCCGCCGTTGTCGGCATCGTCCCCCAGTGCCGTGTTTCGGGCGATGGTGCTGTCGTCGATCACCATCGTCGCACCGGCCTGGTTCCAGAGGCCGCCGCCCTCGGAGGCGGCCTCGTTGTCCGAGACGGTGGTCGTGGAGAGCGAGACGTTGGCCGCGCCGCTCACGTGCATGCCGCCGCCGTTGCCGGGGTTGCTGCCGGTGTCGTTGCTCTCGCCAGCGACGTTGTCGACGATCGTGGAGTCGACGATGTCGACGTTGCCCTCGACCACCTCGATGCCGCCGCCGGCGCGTGAGGCGGCATTGTCGGCGATGTAGGTCGCGTCGATCTCGACATTGCCGCCGGTGGAGAAGATGCCGCCGCCGGAGCCGGACATGCCCATGGCGGCATTGCCGAGGACGGTGCTGGTTTCGACGGTCAGGTCACCGCCGTTGTTGAAGATGCCGCCGCCGCCGTTGGTTGCCTCGTTGCCGCGGGCCCTGTTGTCCTCGACCGTGCTGTCGATCAGGACCATCTCGCTGCCGGCCTGGTTCCACAGCGCGCCGCCTTCCGAGCTCGCCTGGTTCAGCGCGAAGAGCGAGTTGCGGATCGCGATCTCGCTGCTGCCGGAGACGTGGAGGGCGCCGCCGTTGCCGGGGTTCGCGACGGTGGCCTCGCGGTCGAGGTAGGCGGACAGCTCGATGTACGCGTCGAGGAGGGCGTAAGGGCCGTCGCCGGCCTCCACGCCGTCGGCCGCGTCGGGGTCGCCGACGATGGCGTCGGCGTCGCCTGCGAGGTTCTCGGCGAAGTCGGACGAGCTCACGTCGACGGTGCCGTCGACGACCTCGACCGCGCCGCCCGCACGCGAGGCGGCGTTGCCGACGAAGGTGTCCTCATGGACGATCAGTCGCCCGTCGGCCGACAGGACCGCGCCGCCGGAGCCGGAGGTTCCGCTCGCGGTGTTGTTGATGAACGTGCTTTCGAGCAGCACGGTGAGGCCGCCTTCGCTGAAGACGGCGCCGCCGCCTTGGTCCGCCGCGTCGCCTTGGGCATCGTTGCTCAAGAAGATGCCCAGGGCGACGTTGACGGCGGAGTCGGCGGCGTTCCAGATGGCACCGCCTTCGCCCGAGGCGACGTTGTCGGCGAACACGGCGTTGACCAGGGCGACGATATTGTCCGCGCCCGTGACGTGGATGGCGCCGCCGTTGCCGGCGAGGCCGTCCGGATCGATGGCGGCATTGGCCGTGAAGCTCACGTCACTGCCGTCGAGCTCGCTCTCGTCGGCGAGTTCGATGGCGCCGCCCGCCTCTTCGGCGGTGTTGTTCTCGAACGACACGTAGGTGAGCTCGAGGCTGCCGTCGAAGCCGGCGGTGGAGCGGATGCCGCCGCCGGAGGCGCCGTCGCCGGTGACGGTGTTGTCGCTCACCTCGACCCCTTCGAGGGCGAGGCGGCCGTCGGTGTGGAGGATCGCGCCGCCGCCGGAGCCGTCGGTGGTGGCGCCGTTGGTGAGGTCGAGGCCCCGCAACGTCACGTCGTCGCCGGAGATGGTGAAGAGGCGGCTCGCCGCGTCGCCGTCGAGAACGATGTTGAGATCGTTGAGGATCGCGTCGCCGTCGTCGTCTTCCTCGAGCTCGATTTCTTCGTTGTTGCCGTTGATCAGCACCGAGTCGGTGATGGCGATCTCGCCGAGGGTGAAGGTGAGCGTGCCGCCCTCGAGCGAATCCTCGAAGACGATCGTGTCGGCGCCTGCGTTGGCATTGGCGAGGGCGACGGCTTCGCGAAGGGACGTTCCCGCCCCGGCTCCGGCCCCGTTGTCTTCGTCAGTCAGCGTATCGACGATGAAGACTGTCATAGCTGCTCTCCAATGATTTTCCGCCGAAAGGTGATCCGGACGTTCCCGTTTCTTTTCTTACGAACGCATCTGGCGTGCGGATCTCGGAGGCGGAGAAGAAATGTAAAAACTTGTATTCTTAGGGAAAACGACGCGTCCTGGGGATCGTAGCGACATAAAATTTCGATGGAAAGACCAGACACGTTCTGGTCGAGTCCGGGCGGTTGGCGCTCAGCGGCCGGCGAGGCGGCGCCCGACCATGTAGCCGGAGCCCGCTCCCGCCCCGGCGCCCGGCCAGGTCGAGGCCCCGACCATGAAAAGGCCGGCGACGGGGGTCGCGTGATCCGCCATGCCGATCGCGGGGCGGAACAGGAAGTTCTGGAAAAGGTGATGGCTGCCGCCGAGCGAGTCGCCGCCCACGAGGTTGCGGTTCATGCGCTCCAGATCGTCGGGCGCCATCACGGTGCGGGCGAGGATCGTGGTGGCGAAGCCCGGGGCGTAGCGCTCCACGATGTCGACGACGCGGTCGGCCATCGCCTCCTTGATGTCGGCCCAGGCGCCGGGGCGGACGGCATCGAGGGCGTCGCCGCGCACCGTCCCTGGAACGACGCGCACCTGGAGCCACAGGACGTGCCGGCCGTGCGGCGCGCGCGAGGGGTCGATGGCGGTGGGCTGCCCCACCACGATGGCGGGTTCGGCGGGCAGGCACCCCGCCATCGCCTCGGCGTAGGCCCGCGACAGCGTCGCGAGCGAGGGGGCGAGGTGGACGTAGGCGAAGCGCTTGAGGTCGTCGCCCGCCCGCCAGTCGGGCAGCGAGGTGGCGGCGATGTGGATCATCATCGTGCCGGGGCCGTGGCGGAAGGCGGTGAGGCGGCGGTCGGTCGCAGCGTCGCCGGTGCTGCCGCCGAGGAGGCGGAGGAGGCCGCTCGGGGTGACGCTCGCCACCACCCGGCGCGCCGCCACCACTTCGCCGCCGGCAAGGCGCACCCCCGCCGCCCGGCCGCCCTCGCGCACGATCTCGGCGACCGGGCTCGCGGTGTGGATCGCCCCGCCCGCCGCGCGGACGGCGCCGGCGAGAGCGCGGGGCACGACGTCGGCACCGCCCTTGCCGACAACCATGCCGAACGCCTGGTCGGCCATCGCTTCGAGGTAGGGGAAGAGGGCGCCGCCGGCGGCGTCGGGCGGGAAGTCGAGATGCATCGCCCAGGGAGCGAGGAGGGCCTTCACGTCGGGATGCTCGAAGGTGGCGTCGAGGAAGTCGCGGGGGCTCGAGGCGAGGAGGCGCATCGTCTCCAGCGTCCAGCCCCAGCCCTTCGCGCGCACGGTGCGCCAGAGGAGGCCGGCGACGGCGCGCCGCCGCATCGGCGTGCCGAGGACGGCGAAGAGGTGCGGCGCGTCGGCGGCGAAGCCCTCCGAGAGGCGCTGCCAGGCATCGGCGTCCGCCGGGCTCTTCTGCGCGATGCGGGCGACGTTCGTCTCGACGTCGGTGGAGACGCCGAGGAAGCTCCCGTCGGCAAAGGCGCTCGCGAAGCAGTCGCTCGCCGGGGCGTAGGCGAGGCCGTGGGCGGCGAGCGTCTCGCCGTGCTCGGCGGCAAACGGCGAGCCGGCGAAGAGCGAGAGGTTCATGGCGAAGAGGTCGTGGCGGAAGCCCGGCAAGGTGATCTCTTCGGTGCGGATCGCGCCGCCCACCGTGTCGGCGGCCTCGAAGAGCGCCACCGACATGCCGCGCGAGGCCATGTGGAGCGCGGCGGCGAGGCCGTTGTGCCCGGCCCCGATCACCACCGCGTCATAGGTTGCGTCCGCCATCCCGCGTCCTCCCGTCTCGCCCGCTCGCGATCGAAGGACGCGGGCGGGCCGAACGCAAGAGGCGTTTGCATTTGCATGGATCTTGCTTCTACGCTTCCGGCGCCATTTGGAGGAAATCTGGCGATGTCAGCACTCAAGGAGTTGGCCGAGGGCCTGTTGTCCGGGGCGATCGAGGTGGTGGACTTGTCGGGACCCTTGGGGCCCGACACGCCGCTCCTGAAGCTGCCGCCGGAGCTCGCCGTCGACACCCCGAAGATCGAGATCCACAAGATCTCCGAATACGACAATAACGGGCCGTTCTGGGCGTGGAACTGGCTGAAGCTGGGCGAGCATTCCGGCACCCACTTCGACGCGCCGATCCACTGGATCACCGGCAAGGACGTGCCCCACAACACCACCGACTCGCTGCCGATCCAGAAGGTGGTGGCACCCGTCAACGTGATCGACTGCTCCAAGGAGGTCGCGGCGGATCCGGACTTCCTGCTGACGGCCGACGGGGTGCGGGCATGGGAGGCCGAGCACGGCGCGATCGAGCCCGGTACCTGGGTGGTGATGCGCACCGACTGGCACAAGCGCAACCACTCGGAGGCCGAGTTTCTGAACGCCGACGCCACGGGGCCGCACTCGCCGGGGCCGACGCCGGACTGCATCGAACTCGTGGTGGAGCGCGGCGCCGTCGGCTGGGGCACCGAGTGCATCGGCACGGACGCGGGCCAGGCGGGCGGGATGGATCCGCCCTTTCCGGCCCACAATCTGCTTCACAAGAACAACCGCTACGGCCTCGCGAGCCTCGTCAACCTCGACAAGCTGCCGGCGAAGGGGGCGATCCTCATCGCGACGCCGCTGAAGATCGTGCACGGCACCGGCAGCCCGGTGCGCGCGATCGCGCTGGTGGCGAAGTAGGAATGGGGTGCGGCGGGCTCCGGTTCGCCGCGCCCGCCGCCGCCGTGAACCTTCTCCTCGTCAACGGCCACCACCCCTATTCGGGGGCGAAGGGAGCGCTCGCCGACGCCTTCCTGGCGCGCGCTCGGGCTCTTGCCCGGGCAAGGGGCGACGCGGTGCGCGAGACCCACGTCGCGACCGATTGGGCGATCGACGAGGAGGTCGATCGGCACGTCTGGGCGGACGCCGTCCTCTACCACTATCCCGTCTACACGATGAGCGTGCCCTGGCGGACGAAGCGATATCTCGACGAGATCTTCACGGCCGGGATGGATGGGCGGATGTCGAAGGGGGACGGCCGCTCGCGGCGCGATCCGACCGCCGAATACGGCATGGCGGGCGTGCTGACGGGGACGCGCTACATGCTGTGCGTGACCTTCAACGCGCCGGCGGCCGCCTTCGACGATCCGGCCAAGCCCTTCTTCCAGGGGATGAGCGTCGACGATCTGATGCGCCCGGTTCACCTCGCCATGAAGTTCGTCGGCATGCGGCCGCTGCCCTCCTTCGCCGCGTTCGACGTGCACAAGAACCCCGACACGGCCGGCGATCTCGCCCGCTTCGAGCGTCACATCGAGGAGCATCTGGTGCCGGCATGAACGCGTACCATCACATCATCGTGGGGGCGGGCATAAACGCGCTGGTGTGCGCCGCCATGCTGTCGCGCAAGCGCCGCGTGCTGGTGCTGGAGCGCGAGGCGGTCGCCGGCGGCACCATGCGCACGGCGACGCTCGCCGAGGGCTTCACCTACGACCCGCTCGCGACCACCTTCGTGCTCTTCATGGCCTCGCCCGCCTATGCCGCGCTCGGCGAGGCGCTGGCGGCCGAGGGGCTGACGTTCGCCAAGACCGCCCATCCGACGGGCGTCCTGATGGTGGACGGGCGGGCGCTGGCGCTCTCGAGCGATCGGGCGGCGAACATCGCCGCGTTCGACGCCCTCGCCGCCGGCGACGGAGTGCGCCACGGCGCGGAGATGGCGGGGATCGAGCGCGATGCCGACCTCATCTTCGGCCTCTTCAACAACCGGCTGTGGAGCGCGGCCACGCTGAAGCGGCTGGCGCGCGAGGCGATGAAGCGTGGACCGCGGGGGTTCGCCGCCTTCTTCGGCGAGGCGCTCGTCACCAACCGGCGGCGGCTCGAGCACGACTATGGCAGCGATCTCGTGGCGGCGCTGTCGGCGCCGTGGCCTCTTCATGCGGGGCTGACGCCGGAGCAGCCCTTTTCCGGCAAGATGGCCGAGGTGATGATGTTCGCGCTCGAGGCGATCGGAGCGCCCGTCGCCGTGGGCGGGGCGGCGCGCGTCGCCGAGGCGCTGGTGCGGGTGATCGAGGCGCGCGGCGGCACGGTGCGCACCGGCGCCGAGGTGGCGGCGGTGACCGAGGCCGGCGGCCGGGCGAGCGGGGTGCGGCTCGCGACCGGCGAGACGATCGCGGCGCCTTCGGTGATCTGCTCGGTGACGCCGGGTCAGCTCTATGGCCGCCTCCTCGCGGGCTGGTCGCTGCCGGAGGGGGTGACGCGCGACGTGCGGCGCTATCACCGCGGGCGGGCCGATATGCAGCTCCACTACGCGCTGAAGCGGCCGATCGCCTGGCCCGACGCCTCGCTCGCCGACGTGCAGCTCGTCCACCTTTGCGACGGGGTGGACGCCGTCTCCAAGGCGAGCAACGAGGCCGAGCGGGGGATGCTGCCCGAGCGGCCGACCGTATGCGTCGGCCAGCCGACGGCCGCCGATCCCTCGCGCGCGCCCGCCGGGCAGGCGGTGGTGTGGATCCAGCTTCCCGACTGCCCGCGGGTGCTGAAGGGCGATGCGGCGGGCACCATCGAAACCCCCGCCGACGGGCGGTGGACCGAGGCGGTGCGGGAGGCCTATGCGGACCGGGTCGAGGCGATGATCGCCGCGCACGACCCCGGCTTTCGCGACCAGGTGGTGGCGCGCCGGGCGCTCTCTCCGGTGGATATCGAGGCGATGAACGTCAACCTCGAAGGCGGCGACCCCTATGGAGGGTGGTGTGGGCTCGATCAGTTCTTCCTGTTCCGGCCCTTCGCGAACCAGGTGAACCACCGGACGCCGGCAAAGGGGGTCTCGATGATCGGAGCGTCGACCCATCCGGGCCCGGGGCTTGGGGGAATGTCGGGCTATTTGGCGGCGGAGGCGCTGACGTGAGTGACATGGTGGCCGCGACGGCGGAGGAGGACGCGCTCGATCTGGAGACGTTCGCGCCCTACCTCATCAACCGCATCTCGGCCCGCTACAACATCGACATGGCCGAGGCGCTGCGCGAGCACGGGCTGACGACGCCCAAGATGCGGGCGCTCGCCGTCCTGAAGGTGAAGCCGGGCATCACCGTCAACGAGCTCGCCGTCTACGCGGTGATGGAGCAGTCGACCATGAGCCGCACGCTCGATCAGATGGAGGAGGCGGGGCTCGTCGTGCGCAGCGCCCGCGAAGGCGACGGGCGGGTGCGCGAGGTGGCGCTGACGCCGGACGGCGAGGCGGCCTTCGCCGAGGTGCTGCCCATCGTGCGCGCGCAGGAGGAGCGGATGTTCGCCGGGATCGGCAAGCGCGACCGGGCCGCCTTCCTCAGGACGTTGCACAAGATGCTGAGGAACATCCGCCAGCATCCCTTCTGAGGCCGGGCTCGGGGGTCGATTGCAAGCTGGCCCGTCCTATGCATTTGAATAGATCGAAGCGAGAATTGGTGGAATTCGGCACGGAGGACGAGCCATGGCCGAGCGATCCTTTGCGAAGGAGGTCCAGCAGCTGAAGATCGGCGCCGGGGAGGAGTTCCGCGGCGAAGGAATCCTCGCCATCACCAAGGCGCTGCTGCAATGCGGCGTCGGCTATGTCGGCGGCTATCAGGGGGCGCCGATCAGCCACCTGATGGACGTGCTCGCCGACGCCGAAGAGATCATGTCCGACCTCGGCGTGCACCTCGAGGCGTCGGCCTCGGAGGCGGCGGCGGGGGCGACGCTCGCGGCCTCGGTGCACTATCCGATCCGCGGCGCCGTCGCCTGGAAGTCGACGGTGGGCACCAACGTCGCCTCCGATGCGCTGGCGAACCTCGCCTCGGGCGGGGTGCTGGGCGGGGCGCTCATCATCGTCGGCGAGGACTACGGCGAGGGCTCCTCGATCATGCAGGAGCGCAGCCACGCCTTCGCGATGAAGAGCCAGATCTGGCTGCTCGATCCGCGGCCGAACCTTGAAAGCATCGTCAAGGCGGTGGAGGACGGGTTCGAATTGTCGGAGGCGACCAACACGCCGGTGATGCTCGAGGTGCGCATCCGCTCGTGCCACGTGCATGGCCGCTTCAAGGCGAAGGACAACAAGCGGCCGACGATGACGGTGGCCGAGGCGCTGGAGAACCCGCAGCGCGACACCAACCGGATCGTGCTGCCGCCGGCCTCGTTCGGGCACGAGCAGGAGAAGATCAAGGTTCGCTGGCCGAAGGCGCTGGAGTTCATCAAGGAGCGCAAGCTCAACGAGCATTTCGGGCCCGATGAGGGCAAGGTCGGCATCGTCTGCCAGGGCGGCATGTACAACGGGGTGATGCGCGCGCTGCAGCGGCTGGGGCTCGCCGACCTCTACGGCGCGTCGGCGGTGCCGATCTACTGCCTCAACGTGACCTATCCGCTGATCCGCGAGGAGATCGTCGACTTCTGCCGCGGCAAGGATGCGGTACTCGTGGTGGAGGAGGGGCAGCCGGAGCACATCGAGCAGGCGATCGGCGACATCCTCTATAAGGCCGGCGGCACGGCGAAGCTCGAGGGCAAGGGCATCCTGCCGATGGCGGGCGAGTACACCGGGGCGGTGATGCTCGCGGGGCTGACGGACTTCCTGCGCGCCTATCAGCCGGAGCTGTTGCCGGCGCAGGAGCGCTCGCCGAACGATCCGGAGGAGCGGGTGGAGCTGCCCGACCTCACCGGCAAGGTGCCGGTGCGCCCGGCGGGCTTCTGCACCGGCTGCCCGGAGCGGCCGATCTTCGCCGGCATGAAGCTGATGGAGAAGGAGCTCGGCGAGCACCATGTGGCGGCCGACATCGGCTGCCATCTCTTCTCGATCCTGCCGCCGTTCAACATCGGCGCGACCACGATGGGCTACGGGCTGGGGCCGGCATCGGCCTCCGCCTTCAACGTGAAGGCGAAGAAGCGGCCGATCGCGGTGATGGGCGACGGCGGCTTCTGGCACAACGGGCTGACGTCGGGCATCGGCAACGCGGTGTTCAACCAGCAGGACGGGGTGATCCTCGTCGTCGACAACTATTATTCGGCGGCGACGGGCGGGCAGGACATCCTCTCCTCGCGCGCCGACAACCGCTCGCGCTCCACCCGCCATCCCATCGAGGAGGCGGTGAAGGGGCTCGGCGTCACCTGGGTGCGGCGCATCGACCGGACCTACGACGTCGGCAAGGTGCGCGACACCTTGACCGAGGCGCTGACGACGGAGGAGACCGGGCCGAAGGTGATCGTCGCCTCCTCCGAGTGCATGCTGAACCGGCAGCGGCGCGAGAAGCCGCTGGTGGCGAAGGCGATCAAGGCGGGCAAGCGCACGGTGAAGCCGCGCTTCGGCGTCGACGAGGACGTGTGCACCGGCGACCACGCCTGCATCCGCCTGTCAGGCTGCCCGTCGCTGTCGGTGAAGACGCTGGACGATCCGTTGCGGGACGACCCGGTGGCGGCGATCGATTCGTCCTGCGTCGGCTGCGGCAATTGCGGCGAGGTGGCGGAGGCGGCGGTGCTGTGCCCGTCGTTCTATCAGGCCGACGTGATCCACAACCCGACGCCCTTCGAGACGAAGGTCGCGAGCTGGCGCCGCGCCGTCATCGGCTGGCTGCAGCGGCGTCGGGACCGGCGGCGCCTCGTGTTCGCGCGCTAGGAGGCGGCGATGAACGTCCATGTCGAACCCGGCGGCGCGCGTGGCGGCGCGGCGGGCGTCATCAAGCTCGCGATCCTCGCGGTGGGCGGGCAGGGGGGCGGAGTCGTCACCTCCTGGATCGTCGCGCTGGCGGAGGCCAACGGCTACTACGTGCAGTCGACCTCGGTGCCGGGCGTCGCGCAGCGCACCGGGGCGACGATCTACTATGTCGAGATGGTGCCGGAGGGCGAGGCGACGCCCATCCTGTCGCTGATGCCGGCGGCGGGCGACGTCGACATCGTGCTCGCGGCCGAGCTGATGGAGGCGGGCCGCGCGATCCAGCGCGGCTTCGTGAGCGCGCAGACGACGCTGATCGCCTCCTCCCACCGCGCCTATGCGGTGGCGGAGAAGGCGGCCCCCGGCACCGGCATCCTCGACGGCGCGCCCATCCTGGAGGCGGCGGAGGCGGCGTCGTTGCGCTTCCTGTCGGCCGACCTCGAGCGGGTCGCGGTGGCGAACGGATCGGTGATCTCGGCGAGCCTCTTCGGCGCGCTGGCGGGGTCCGGCGCGCTGCCCTTTGCGAAGGAGGCGTTCGAGGCGACCATCCGGGCGTCGGGCAAGGGCGTCGGGCCGAGCCTTGCCGCCTTCGCGGCAGGCTTCGAGGCGGTGACCGCCTCAGCGCCCACGCCGGCCATGGGCGAGGCCGGCGCGACCACGCCGGCGGAAGCGCCGGAGGTCACCGGCCCGGCGGCGCTGCGGTCGGAATGGGCGGCGCTCTGCGCGCGCGCCGACGAGCTGCCGAGCGCGGCACGCACCATGGCGCGGCGCGGCCTTGAGAAGGTGGTGGACTATCAGGACCTTCTCTACGGCGCCGAATATCTCGACCGGGTCGAGATATTCGCCGCGCTCGACCGCGCGTCCGGCCGCACCGACGGGGCGCTGACCGAGGCGGCTGCCAAGGCGATCGCCAACGCCATGGCCTACGACGACGTGATCCGCGTCGCCGACCTCAAGGTGCGTGCCTCGCGCGACCGGCGGGTGCGGCGCGAGGTCGGGGTCGGGGTCGGCGCGCTTCTCAACGTCACCGAATATATGCACCCGCGCGCCGAGGAGATCTGCGCGGTGATGCCGGCGGGCATCGGCACCTACGTGCTCGGCCACCGCTGGGCCTACGGCATCGTGGAGCGCCTGTTCTCCAACGGGCGGCGGGTGCGCACCGACCGGCTGCGCGGCTTCTTGCCGCTCTATGGTCTCGCCGCGCTGCGGCCCATGCGGCGCCGGCTGCTGCGCCATCGCGCGGAGGTGGCGCACATGGAGGCCTGGCTCGCGACGGCGCAGCGCGTCGCCGCCTCCGACCACGACCTCGCGGTGGAGATCCTGAGGTGCCGCCGGCTCGTGAAGGGGTACAGCGACACCCACGCCCGCGGCCTCTCGAAGTTCGACCGGGTGCTGTCGGCGCTGCCGCTCCTCGAGGGGCGCGCGGACGCGGCGGCCTGGCTGTCCCGGCTGCGCGCGGCCGCGCTCGTCGACGAGGCGGGCGAGGCGCTTGACGGAGCCCTGAAGACTGTGGCGACGCTCGACGCACCGACCTGACGACGGGGAGCGCCGATGGAGACACCCACCGATCGAGCCTACGAAAACAGCGCCTATATTCCCGATGCCGACGCCTTCACCCACCGCTGGGCCGCGGCGGCACGGGCCTTTCGGGCCGACGCGCGCCGCCGTCTCGACGTCGCCTACGGCCTCGGGCCGCGCGAGCGCTACGATCTCTTTCTGCCCGAGGGCGCGCCGCGCGGGCTCGTCGCCTTCATCCACGGCGGCTACTGGATGGCCTTCGACAAGTCGTCGTGGTCGCACCTTGCGGCGGGGCCGCTCGCGCACGGGCTCGCCGTGATGGTGCCGAGCTACCCCTTGTGCCCGCAGGTGCGGGTGGGGGCGATCGTGACCGCCGTCGGCGCCGCGATCGACCATGCCGCCGAGACCGTCGCCGGACCCATCGTGGTGTGTGGCCACTCCGCCGGCGGCCATCTCGCGGCGCGGATGGGGTGCCGCGATGCGCCGCTCACGGAGGGGGTGGCGGCGCGGGTGGCGCGGATCGTGTCGGTTTCCGGCATCCACGATCTGCGCCCGCTGCTTACGACGCGGATGAACGAGACGCTCGGCCTCGACCTCGCCGAGGCGCGCCGCGAGAGCCCGGTCCTCGCCGACCCGGCCGACGTCGACCTCGTGACCTGGGTCGGCGACGGGGAACGGCCGCAGCTGCGCCGCCAAAGCCGGCTCTTGTCGATGATCTGGGAGGGGCTCGCCCGCTCGGTGCGCCACGTGGAGGCGCCCGACCGGCACCATTTCGACGTGGTGGAGGACCTTGCCGACCCCGCCTCGGCGCTGACGCGGGCGCTGCTCTGACAGGATCTCTGGCGGATCGTGCGATGCGGCCGCGTCTCGCTTCCCCGCGGCGACGTGTGGCTCTAGGCTGGGTGAGCTCGCCGCGCCGGCCGCAACGCTCCGGAGACCCCCGTGCCAGGTCCTCACCCCGCCCCCCTCGCGCCGCCTCTGCGGGACGAAGCCGCGAGCCGGTTCCGCGCCCTCCACGCTGAGTTCCTCGTGCTGCCCAACCCCTGGGACGCCGGCACCGCCCGCCTTCTCGCCGATCTCGGCTTTGCGGCCATCGCCTCTTCCTCGGCGGCGCAGGCCTGGGCAGAGGGCAAGCCTGATGGAGCGATCGGCCGCAAGAGCGCCATCGCCCACGCCGCCATGCTGTCCGCCGCGTCCGGGCTGCCGGTGAACGGCGACTTCGAAGCCGGCTTCGGCATCACCCCCGCCGAGGTGGCCGACACGATCGAGGCGGCTCTCGAGGCGGGCGTCGCCGGCTGCTCGATCGAGGACACCGCCCACGACCGGCCGGAGCCGATCTTCGACGAGATCATGTCGTGCCGTCGCCTCGAGGCGGCCCGCGACGCGGTGGAGCGGGCCGGCAGCGACTTCGTGCTCACCGGGCGCTGCGAGATTCTCGCCTTCGACGTGCCCGATCGCCTCGCCATCGCCTGCCGGCGCTTGAAGGCCTACGAGGCGGCGGGGGCGCACGTCGTCTACGCGCCGGGCCTCACGCGGGCCGAAGACATCGAGCGGGTGCTCGTCGAGGTGTCCGTGCCGCTCAGCGTGATCGCGGGCGTCGGCGGGGTGAGCGACGATCTCGCGGCGCTCAAGGCGCTGGGCGTGTCGCGGGTGACGCTCGGCTCCAACCTCTACAAGGTGGCGCTCGGCGCGTTTGTCACCGCCGCCGAGGGGTTGCGCGAGGCCGAGCGGGCCGATCTGCCGGGCAAGCTCACCTCCGCCTTCTTCGACGACCGCTTCGAGCGCAAGAGATGACCGAGGCCGACGTGCGCGAGCTCTTCGCCCCGGTGACGCCTGTCACGGTGCGGCGGATGTTCGGCGGGCTCGGCGTCTATGGCGAGGCCGGCATCTTCGCCCTCGTCGCCCACGGCGAGCTCTTCATGAAGGTGGACGGGGAAACGCGCGACGCCTTCGAGGCGGCCGGGTCCACCCCCTTCGTCTACGACGGATCGGGAAAGACGGTGACGATGCCCTATATGCGCCTGCCCGCCGAGGCGTTCGACGACGAGGAGCGGCTCGTCGCGTTCACCCGCCTCGCCCTTGCCGCCGCCGCCCGCGCGCCCGCCCGGCCGCGGCGCTCGGCACGGGGCGCGCGATGAGCGCCGCGACCCGCGCCGAGGCGGCGGCGCTCGACGCCGCCGACCCTCTCGCCCATCACCGCGCCGCGTTCGACTTGCCCGACGTGATCTATCTCGACGGCAACTCGCTCGGGCCGCTGACGCGGGCGGCGCGCGAGCGCGTCGCCACGGTGGTGGGCGAGGAGTGGGGGGAGGGGCTCATCCGCTCCTGGAACACCGCCGGCTGGGTGGATCTGCCGACCCGCGTGGCGGCCAAGATCGCCCCGCTGATCGGCGCGGCCCCGCGGGACGTGATCGTGACCGACTCCACCTCCGTCAACCTCTTCAAGGTGCTGTCGGCGGCGCTGTCGGAGGCTTTGCCGGGGCGCCGCACGATCCTCTCCGAGCCCGGCAACTTTCCGACCGACCTCTATATCGCCGAGGGCGTCGCGGCGGGGGAGGGGGCGGCGCTGGCGCTGTCGGACGACCCGCTTGCCGCTCTCGACGAGAGCGTGGCGGTGCTGATGCTGACCGAGGTGGACTACCGCACCGGCCGCCGCCACGACATGGCCCGCGTGACGGCCGCCGCCCATCGCGTCGGGGCCCTGACCGTCTGGGACCTCGCCCATTCGGCCGGGGCACTGCCGGTGGACCTTGCCGGCGCAGGCGCCGACTTCGCCGTCGGCTGCGGCTACAAATATCTGAACGGCGGGCCGGGGGCGCCGGCCTTCCTCTACGTCGCGCCGCAGCATCAGGACGCGACGCAGCCCCTGTCGGGATGGTTCGGCCACGCCGCCCCCTTCGCCTTCGAGCCCGCCTATCAGCCGGCGGCGGGCATCGAGCGCTTCCTGACCGGCACCCCCTCGGTCATCGCGATGAGCGCGCTCGACGCGGCGCTCGACGTCTTCGCCGACGTCGATCTGACGGCGGTGGCGGCGAAGTCGGCGGCGCTCGCCGATCTGATGATCGCCCGCGTCGACGCCCTCTGCGGCGACCATCTGACGCTCGCGAGCCCACGCTCGGCGGCGACGCGCGGCAGCCAGGTGTCGTTCCGCCATCCCTCGGGCTACCCGGTGATGCAGGCGCTGATCGCGGCGGGCGTGATCGGCGACTTCCGGGCCCCCGACATCCTGCGCTTCGGCTTCACGCCGCTCTACACGCGCTTCGTGGACGTGTTCGACGCGGTGGACATCTTGGCCGACATTCTCGCCGCGCGCCGGTGGGATGCGCCGCAATTCCACCGCCGCGCGGCGGTGACGTGAATTCTGAGTGGTTTGGTGGCGAAGTGGTGTTGCAAAGCGTCGTCGCCCCGGCTAGATGAGGGCTCCCGCGGGACACGCTCCCGCCCCGGGCCCCGCCCGGGACCCAGGCAGGCGCCGGTAGCTCAGCTGGATAGAGCACCAGACTACGAATCTGGGGGTCGGGGGTTCGAATCCTCCCCGGCGCGCCATATTGCCAGTAACATACTGTTTTCCATGGTAATTTTCTAGGCGTTCCCAGCAATCGGCAGGTGAGCGTTCCCAATCGCGTTCACGCTCCACCCTCGATCATGCGCCTCGACGCTGACGTTTCTCGACCAGCTGGTCGAAGAGATGCCCGTCTCGATCCAGCGCATCCAGACCGGTCGCGGCCAGGAGTTCTTCGCCTACGCGGTTCAGGAGCGGCTTCGCTCGTGGAGCATCAGGTTCCGCCCGATCCGCCCGCGGTCACCGCATTTCAACGGTAAGGTCGAACGGGTGCAACGGACCGCGCCCGACGAGTTCTGGCCGATGGTCGACCTCAAAGACCCGGAGCTCGAAGCGCGACTGGCGGAGTGGCAGCACGTCGACAACTGGGCGCGTCCGCACGACAGCCTCGGTGGCAGCGCTTCCACCGGCGAGGACATCGCTGCGTCGTATGACCCGAACGCCGAGCCCATCCTGCCGCGCGACCACTGGCCGGCGCGACGCTGACGAGTGAAACGATGTCAGCAGATCCCACACTCCACAGTTGAAGCTAGCAGCGCAGAGCGAATTGTGGCGATCGCGAAGCGGTTTTAGACAAGGAATTACCGCGAAGAAATTCAACTACTTGAGGTGGCGTTAGCGTCTATCCAAAACGCACGGCAACGACTGCTACGGGCGGCTCGGCACGCGATATCCGCCCAAGCCGACTATCAGGACGATCGCGGGTCGGCGCCCAAACGGCTCGCCGAGACCGTTTTTCGCTGGCATCGTTCGCTTTTGGGAATTCCGATGTTTTATGCGCACTCGACTGACCGATCGGATCGCACGGACTGGCAAACACTTCAGCAACACCTCGAAGCGGTCTCCGAGGATGCCGCGCGGCGCGGCGAGCCGCTAGGGATCGCGCCAGCAGCCCGGCTCGCTGGCCTACTGCATGATCTCGGTAAGTATACGCCCGCCTTCCAGGCACGGCTCGCCGGTGCCTCGGAACGAGTCGACCACTCGACGGCGGGGGCGGCCGTGGCCCTTGGGCTCGCCGCAACGGGGGACGACCGGTATGTTGCCGAGCTTGTCGCCCACGCCATCGCCGGTCATCACGCCGGACTGCCCGATCGGATCGGCCAAGGCGCGCTCGATGATCGGTTGAAGATGTTCGACCCGACGTCGCTCGCCCCGATGTGGCGTGACGAGATCGTGCCGGAGGCGAAGGGGCTGATGCCCACCCTCGACTGGGGTGTTGGCAAGGAGAGCTTCCTGTTCCGCTTTGCTCTTCTCGGGCGAATGATCTTCTCTTGCCTTGTGGATGCCGACTATCGCGACACGGAGGCCTTCTACGGCACCGTGCCGGCAGCGCGGCGCGAGCAGCCGCCGCTCGCCGAGCATCTTCCGGGCTTTCTCGAGCAGCTGAAGAAGCATCTGGCGGCCCTTTCCGGCGAGGGAGCCGTCAACTGCCTGCGCGGCGAGATCCTCCAGCACGTCCGCGAGCGGGCGGTGGAGGCGCCGGGGCTCTTCACGCTCACCGTGCCGACAGGCGGCGGCAAGACGCTCGCCTCGCTCGCCTTCGCGCTCGACCATGCCAACCGGCATGACCTGCGTCGCATCATCGTCGCCATCCCCTTTACGTCGGTCGTTGACCAGACCGCCGCTCTTCTGCGCGGTATTCTCGGCGCCGAGACCGTTTTGGAGCACCACGGCGCCATCGAAGTGGAGGGGCGGTCGAGCGACGCCGATAGCGGGGCAGACAAATTGCGCCTCGCCATGGAGGACTGGTCGGCACCCGTCGTGGTGACGACGCATGTGCAGCTCTTCGAGAGCCTCTTTGCCGCACGACCCTCACGCTGCCGCAAGCTGCACAACATTGCCGGCAGCGTCATCGTGCTCGACGAGGCGCAAACGCTGCCACGCCACCTCCTTGCACCGACGGTGCGGATGATCGACGCCCTCGCCGCCAACTGGCGCACCTCGGTGGTGCTATGCACCGCCACCCAGCCCGCCTTCGACGCGGAGCGGCTGACGAAGGGGCACCCTTTGGCGCTGCCGCTCGCGGGGCGCGAACTTGCACCCGACCCGGCGCGGCTCGCCCGGGAGATGAAGCGGGTGCGCCTTCATTTTGGCGGTGCGATGGACGACACAGCCCTGGTGGGAGCGCTCGGCGAGACCGGGCAAGGCCTCGTCATCGTCAACAGCCGTGGGCATGCGCTGGCGCTCTACCGGGCCGCAGTCGCGGCCGGGCTCGACGGTATGGTTCACCTCACGACCAGGCAGTACGCAGCGCACCGGCGACGGATCCTCAAGGACGTTCGCGACCGGCTTGATGTGGGGGCGCCGTGTCGGGTGGTCGCGACGTCGCTGGTGGAGGCCGGCGTTGATCTCGACTTTCCGCGGGTCTGGCGCGCCGAGGCGGGGCTCGACCAGATCGCCCAGGCGGCGGGCCGCTGCAACCGCGAGGGGCGCCGGCCGGTGGAGGAGAGCATCGTCACGGTGTTCGAGGCGCCGAACAATCCGGCGCCGCCCGAGATCAAGGGCCTCGTCGGCGACCTCGCTCGCATGGCGCACAAGCATGACGACCTCCTCTCGCCAGATGCGATCACCGACTATTTCGGCGAAGTCTATTGGCGGCTCGACAGCGGCATCGACCGCGAGAGGATCTGCGACATGTTCCGGGCCGATGCCCGTGGCACGAACTTCGCGTACCGCAGCGCGGCCGAGGCTTATCGCATGATCGAGAGCGGAATGGTGCCGGTGATCGTGCCGCGCGAGACCGAGGCCGTGGCGGCCGTCGCCGACCTTGCGATTGCCGACGTGCCGTCCGGCCTTCTTGCGCGGCGGCTGCAGGCGCATCTCGTGCAGGTGCCACCGAAGGCACGGATTCGGCTCCTCGCCAACGGCCATGTCGCCTTCATCGCCCCCGAGATGCGCGGTGATCAGTTCGCCGTCCTACGCACGCTGTCGTTTTACGAGGAGGATATCGGGTTGGTGTGGGAGGACGCAGACTATCTCGAGGCGGAGAGCCTCTTGGTCTAAGGTGAGAGTCGATTCACCGATTGCCATATTGTCATTCATCCCTCAGTATAAGTTTCATTCGAGTGAAAATTAGATGACCTACGGTATTCACCTTCACGTCAGCGGGCCTTTTGCCTGCTTTACCCGCCCCGAGATGAAGGTCGAGCGGGTGTCCTACGACGTGATGACGCCGTCGGCAGCCCGCGGCATTCTGGAGGCGGTCCACTGGAAGCCAGCGATCCGTTGGGTGATCGACTCGATTCACGTCCTCAAACCGATCCGTTTTCAGTCGATCCGGCGCAACGAGGTCGGCGCCAAAGCTTCCTATGCCGCGGCGAAGAGCGCCATGCGGCGTGGCGACGTGAACGGCCTCGCGCTGCGGATTGACGAGAACCGCCAGCAGCGCGCGTCCACCGTGCTCGTCGACGTCGCCTACGTCATCGAGGCGCACTTCGAGATGACGGCGAAGGCGGGGCCGGACGACAACCCGGCCAAGCACTTCGACATGTTCAACCGCCGTGCCGCGCGCGGCCAGGCGTTCGTGCAGCCGGTGCTCGGCACCCGCGAGTTCGACGCGCGCTTCACCCTGGTGCCGCAGGGAACGCCGACACCGGTGCCGGAGGAGACCGAAGGCCTCGGCTTCGACGCGCCGCGGGATCTCGGCTTCATGCTCTGGGACGTCGATCATGACACTCCCGGCAAACCCTCCATGTTCTTTCGCGCCACACTCACCAATGGGGTGTTGATGGTGCCGCAACCGGGTTCCCCGGAGATTCTCAAGTGACGATCCTGTCGGCCCTCGCCGCAGCGACGCTGCCGGACGCGCCACCGGAGGGCTATGCGGAAGGGAAGGTCTCGATTCTCGTCTCGCTCGAGCCGGACGGCCGTGTGGCGAACGTTGCGGATCTGCGCATCCCGCGCGGCAAGAAGCTCACTCCGACGACCATGATGGTGCCGGCGCCGGTGAAACGCACCTCCGGGATCGCGCCGAACTTTCTGTGGGACAAGACCGCCTATGCGCTCGGCGTGACGGCCGGAGCCGGCAAGCGAACCGCCGAGGAGCACGCCGCCTTCGTCGCGCGCCACGAGGAATGGCTCGCCGGCACGAACGACGAAGGTCTCGTGGCGTTCCTCGCCTTCCTGAGGGACTGGTCGCCCGAGCGCTTTTCCACCCCCGAATGGCCAGTGGAGGCGATCGACGACAACGTCGTCTTCTGCCTCGAGAGCGAACGCCGCGCCGGCGTTCGCTTGCACGACCGTCCCGCCGCGAGAGCACTCTGGGCACGCCTCGGCGCGAAGGACCCGGCAAGCGACATCGTCTGCCTTGTCACCGGCGAGAGAGGTCCGCTCGCGGAGCTCCACCCGTCCATCAAGGGCGTTTGGGGTGGGCAGACGGCGGGTGGCTCGATCGTCTCGTTCAACCAGGACGCGTTCACCTCCTACGGCCACGAGCAGGGAGCGAACGCACCCGTCTCTCAGGCAGCGGCGCTCGCCTACACCGGGGTGCTCAATCGGTTCCTCGCCCCCGGCAGCGGGCACCGCGTGCAGATCGGCGACGCCTCCACGGTCTTCTGGGCCGAGGCGGCAGACGCGGCGGTCGCCGAGACTGCAGCAGGGGTGTTCAGCCAAGCCTTCGGCAACACGATCGACAGCGAGATCGAGGCCGCCCGGGTCGGCGCCGTGCTCGAGGCGATCCATCGCGGCAGGCCACTCGTCGAGGCCGCGCCGGATCTCGCTGAAGGGGTGCGCTTCTACGTCCTCGGCCTTGCGCCAAACGCGGCGCGGATCTCGATCCGCTTCTGGCTGGAGGACGACTTCGCCACGCTGATGCATCACTACGGCCGCTTCGCCGAAGACATCCGCATCGAGCCCGCTCCGCGCGACGGGGTTCCCCCGCTGTGGCGCTATCTCCTGGAACTCGCGCCCCAGGGCAAGCGCGAGAATGTGCCGCCGAACCTCGCCGGCGAGGTGATGCGCGCGATCCTCACCGGCGCCCGCTACCCACAATCGCTCCTCGCCGCGACGCTAATGCGCATCCGTGCCGACCGCCGCGTCGGCCCGCTGCGCGCCGGGCTCGTCAAGGCGCTTCTCGCCCGCAACCATTCTGGGAGGCCACCCGTGGCGCGCGACGTCGACAACCCTTCCGCAGCCTACCAACTCGGCCGGCTCTTCGCCGTGATGGAAGCCGCACAATATGCCGCGCTCGGCCGGGTCAACGCCCCGATCGGCGACCGCTACTACGCCGCCGCTTCCTCGACCCCTGCCCGCGTCTTTGCCGCCCTGATGCGGGGCCTCAAGACCCACGTCTCGGATGCCCGCAAGCGTGGTCGCGGCGGCTGGATCGAGCCGCGAGTTGAGGAAATCGTCAGCAAGCTCGAACCAGATCTGCCGAAGACGCTGTGCCTCGAGGACCAGGGCCGCTTCGCTCTCGGCTACTACCACGAGAAGTCATACCGGCCGCCCGAGACGGTGGTTGAGGACAAGACGCCCGCTGAAGGAGACGCCGAATGACCAAGGGCACCCCGATCGCCAATCGCCACGACATCGTCGTTTTGTTTGAGGTGGTGAACGGCAATCCCAACGGCGATCCCGACGCCGGCAACATGCCGCGCATGGACCCTGAGACCGGCCACGGCCTCGTCAGCGACGTGTCGCTGAAGCGCAAGATCCGCAACTACGTGGAGATGACCCGCGAAGGCGTGCCGGGCGACCGCATCTACGTGACCGAGGGCGCCGTTCTCAACGAAAAGCACCGCGAGGCCTACCTCGCCAAACGGCCGGACGACGCCGGCGTCGCCAAGGCCTCCAAGCTCACGCCGAAGTCGGACGAGGAGGCGAAGGCGATCCGCGACTTCATGTGCGAGAATTTCTACGACATCCGTACTTTCGGCGGGGTTCTTTCCACCGGCATCAACGCCGGTCAGGTGCGCGGCCCCGTCCAGTTCGCCTTCGCCCGCTCGGCCGAGCCGATCCTGCCCCTCGAAGTCTCGATTACCCGCATGGCTGCGACGAACGAGCAGGAGAAGAAGCAGCGCGTCGAGGGTGAAACCGAGGACGATTCCGAAAAGCGGGGCGACAAGCGCACTATGGGCCGTAAGCACATCGTTCCTTACGGCCTCTACCGGGCGCACGGCTTTGTGTCCGCTAAGGTCGCGGAGAAGACTGGTTTCTCCGAGGAGGACCTCGACCTTCTCCTCGCCGCATTGGAAGAGATGTTCGAGCATGACCATTCGGCCGCGCGCGGGGAGATGGCGACGCGCAAGCTGATCATCTTCCGCCACGACAACGCCCTCGGTCGCGCCCCGGCGCACGCGCTCTTCGACCGCATTCGCATCGGCCGGGCCGTCGACGGCGAATTCCGCGAGATCGATGCGCGGCTCGACAATCTCGCCCCGGCGCGCTCCTTCACGGACTACGCCGTCACGATCGACCGGGAGGGTCTGCCACAGGGCATAGAGATCATCGAGAGGTAGAGGTGCCGACGATCTATCGCATCACCTATCCGAACGGAAAGATCTATGTCGGCAAGGACCTCACCGACACGCTGACCTATTTCGGCAGCCCGAACGCGGCGCTTGTCAGCGCCGACTTCCCGCCGCCGGATCGCGTCTCGTTCACGCTCACAAAGGACATCCTCTGGCGCTCGGACATTGCGAGCCCGCGCGAGGTCGCCGCGCAGGAAGTCGGCTTCATACGCACGCTTTGCGCCAACAACCCGGCCATCGGCTACAATCGCTGGCCGAGGTTCGCCGCGTGGTCCTGACGGCGAGCGCGGACGAGCGCGACACCGAGCCGATCCCGATCTCGGCCCTGCAGCACGTCGTCTACTGCCCGCGCCAGGCCGCACTGATCCACCTGGAGCGGATGTGGGCGGAAAACCTCCAAACCGCAGAGGGCCAAGTCGTCCACCTCGCCTCCGACCGGGGCGACAGGCGTCAGGCGCGGGGCGTGCGTCGCGTCCACGCGCTGCCACTCGCCTCCGCCCGGCTCGGCATTGCCGGGATCGCCGACCTCGTGGAGTTCATCGCAGGCCCAGACGGCGAGATCGCCTATCCCGTCGAGTACAAGCGCGGCAAGCCGAAGTCGCACAAGGCTGACGAGGTGCAGCTGTGTGCCCAGGCCCTCTGCCTCGAAGAGATGACCGGCCATCCCGTCTCGGAGGGCGCCATCTACTATGCGACGACCCGCCGCCGTCTCGTCGTCGCCATCGACGACAGCTTGCGCAGGACGACCGAGGCCGCCATCGCGACCCTCTCCGAGATTCTCGCTTCGGGCGTCACGCCGCCGCCGACGACCGAGAGAACCCGCTGTCGCGCCTGCTCCCTCGCCGAGTTGTGCCGTCCCAAGGCGAGCATCAAAGACGCCGTAGGGTGGCGCGCACGGACGCTCGGCACCCTCCTCAAGGAGGAGCCATGAAGAAGCTCCTTAACACGCTCTACGTCACCACGGAGGGTGCCGCTCTGCGCAAGGATGGCGAGAACGTCGTCGTCCTGCTTGACGGTGAGGAGCGTGTGCGTGTCCCCTTCCACATGCTCGCCGCCATTGTCGCGTTCGGGGCGATCGCTCTGACGCCGGCGCTGATCGGGGCTGCGGCCGCTGCCGGTATCACCATCACGCTGCTTGAGCGCTCCGGCCGTTTCCAGGCGCGCGTCGAGGGACCGATCGCCGGCAATGTTCTTCTGCGGCGCGCTCAGTACCGCGCGGCGGACGCGCCATCCGAGATCGTCCGCTCGCTGGTGCTCGGCAAGATCGCGAACCAGCGGGCCGTGCTCATGCGCGCTTTGCGCGACTACGGCACGCCGCGCGAGGGCAAAATGGCCGAGGTGGAGAGCGTGGCGCGGCGCCTCGCGACGATCCTGCGTCGCGTCGAGAAATCCGCGGACACGACCGACCTCCTGCGCGGCGCGGAAGGGGAAGCGGCAGCGCTCTACTTTATGGTCTTCGGCCATCTGATCCGTTCCGAAGCCGCCGAATTCCGCTGGACGGTCCGCTCGCGACGGCCGCCGCTCGATCCGCCGAACGCGCTTTTGTCGTTCCTCTATACCCTCCTCGTCCACGACTGCCGCGCGGCTTGCGAAACCGTCGGCCTCGATCCCGCCGTCGGCTTTCTACATCGCGACCGACCCGGCCGGCCGAGCCTCGCGCTCGACCTCATGGAGGAGTTGCGTCCGGTTCTCGTCGATCGGCTCGTCCTGTCGCTCATCAACCGCCGACAGGTGATCCCGCGCGACTTCATCGCCGCCGAGACCGGCGCGGTCACGCTGACGGACGATGCGCGGCGAACCGTGATCGCCGCGTGGCAGGAGCGGAAGAAGGAGGAGCGGTTGCACCCGTTCCTGGAGGAGGCCGTCCCGTTCGGTCTCGTCCCCTATGTTCAGGCCCAGATGCTCGCCAGGACCTTGAGAGGCGACCTTTCGGCCTACCCACCCTGGTTCTGGACCTGATGCTCGTCCTCGTCACCTACGACGTCGCCACGACGACGCCGGGCGGCGCCCGCCGCTTGCGCCGGATCGCGAAGGCGTGCCGGGACTTCGGCCAGCGCGTACAGCTTTCCGTGTTCGAGATCGACGTCGACCCGGCGCAGTGGGCCTTCCTCAAGTCTTGTCTGGAGGCGATCATCGATCCGTCCTGCGACAGCCTGCGCTACTATTATCTCGGTGCCGAATGGAAGCGCCGTGTCGAGCACGTCGGCGCAAAGCCCGCGACCGACCTCGACGGTCCGCTCATCGTATGATGGGGCTGTGCCCGACGCGGTGCGAACCGCAAGCGTGCCGACATTCCCGGGAGGTTCGCAGATGGATCAACGCATTGGCGGAGAAAGACGTTTTCGCTGCTCGATGAAAGCCGACTGTTGGCCTCGCGCGGTGTTCCGAAGCGTTCGCAATCCCGGACAGAATTGCCGTTGTGCTCAAGGTGCTTGATGATAGGCCGCCTCTCGCGCAGAGGCGTGGATCGAAACAACCAAGTCAGCGATGCCGCAGTCGCTGAGGGCGGGTCGCCTCTCGCGCAGAGGCGTGGATCGAAACATCGACGGCATCGCCCTCAGTGGCGATACCGACAGTCGCCTCTCGCGCAGAGGCGTGGATCGAAACGTCGCTGCCAATAAGGCCGAGGATTAACCTCCGGTCGCCTCTCGCGCAGAGGCGTGGATCGAAACGATAACCTCAACGTTTGTTGAGGCCGCTCCGTAAGTCGCCTCTCGCGCAGAGGCGTGGATCGAAACATTGCTCGCGATCTCCGTGATCGCGCTCTCAACGTCGCCTCTCGCGCAGAGGCGTGGATCGAAACGTCCCCTGGCCTTCGAGGTCATCGGGAGGGACGTGTCGCCTCTCGCGCAGAGGCGTGGATCGAAACGACGAGGCTCGCGGTGAGGACGTGCAGGGCTCTCGTCGCCTCTCGCGCAGAGGCGTGGATCGAAACACCGATCCGTCCGGGGTGATCGTTGGTCTATGCGCCAGTCGCCTCTCGCGCAGGGGCGTGGATCGGAAATCCAATTCTGCGGTCAGGGAGAGCCCATCTCGCAGTGTTAGCCGACCCGTGCAAAGGCGAAGGTCTTTCGATGCCTGTCACGGAGCACTAGGCGGAGGCGCCATTTGATAGGCGCCTCCCGGTCCGAGATCGGGAGGCGGGTGGTGCGGGCGTTGGACGTGACCCGGTTTCTCAATCGGCTTCGACGACGTGGAGGTCTTTCGCCGCACCATGTCGCAGCGCGAACGCGGCCGCAGGCTCGGACGAGCCGGTTGTCGGTACTGCGCGGCAATCTCTCCATGACTGCCCGCTCAAATCGCAAAACGTGGCGTCGGGTCTCCTGGAGCCGTACCCGGACGCGCTGTTGCCCACATGACTGGACATATCCGCTCTGCGCCTCAGATTGATGGGAGCCCGTGGGCTTGCCGTCGGCTCCGCTTCGTCCCGACCGGGGTGATGAGCCGGCCACGCGCCCGAGGGCTCGAACGAACGAGGGGCTTCAGAAGAGTGGCATCCGTCGCGATGACATCGACCCGCGGGCTCGGACCGTTGCCGGCGGTCATCGAAGCCCGTGGAGGCGAACGGGCGGTACGCCGCGTCTTCGACCGGGCCGGGATGCCGCACGATGTGCTCTCCGGATCCGAACGCATGGTGCCTCTCAAAGGGTTCATCGCCCTCTTCGAGCACGCGGCGGTCGTCACCGGCGACGAGCTGATCGGGCTCGAGACGGGCCGGTTGATGACCGACGAGTTCGGCCGTTGGGCGACCTACGCGCGCGCCGCTCCGACGCTCGGCACGTGCCTCGTTCGGATCGCGCGGGGCCTCGCCTTCCACCAGAGCGGCACCGAAATCGTCACGACGCTGCATGGAGACGAGGGGCGTTTCACCTACAAGGTCGGTGGCGTCGGGGGGCGGCAGTGCGCCCAGCATCTGGAGCACGCTTTCGTACCGGTGATCGAGGCGATGCGCCTCTATCTCGGCCCGGACTGGTCCCCGGACCGCATCGAGGTCAACTATCCGGCGAGCCCCCGGCTCGCCGCGCTCGAGACGCTTCTCGGGACTGCCGTGGTTCCCGGCGCGGCGCGGCCCGCCATCTGCTTCGCGGCGCCCCTGGTCGCGGCGGCCCGCCGCGCGCCGCCGCCCGCCCCGATCTCTTTCGAGGACTTGCGCGAGATCGTCGGCGGGCGCCCTCCAGCCACGATCGCCGGCGCGATCTGGCACGTCATTGACGCCAAGCTCGCCGATGGCGGCACGGAGCTGCCGGTGATTGCCGAGGCCGTTGGTCTGTCCCCGCGAACGCTGCAGCGGCGGCTTCAGGAGGAGGGCGCGTCCTTCAAGGCCGTCGTCGACGATGTTCGCCTCCACCGCGCGGCCCATCTCCTGGAGCGGCCGACGCTCGCCGTCACGGAAATCGCCTATCGCCTCGGCTATAGCGACTCGGCGCATTTCAGCCGGGCGTTCCGCCGCCTCACGCGGTTCACGCCAAGAGCCTATCGCAAGTCCGCCATGGCGAAGCGGCGACGGCCGCAATAGCGGTCGCGATCGCTTCGTCGGCTGATCGGCGGCGGGCCGACGCATCGCGAGCCGGATCGGCGAGGGTCGTCTCGGCGTCGCCCCTTCGGGCGCCCCGGGTCGATGCGTGGCGCGAATGCGACACTCAGGGCTCACTCGGTGGTGGCTATCCCATTGGCGCGCAATGGCAGGTTTCGACGCGGCCCCGGCCCTAAGACGTGCTGACGCGCCGGGCTGTGTCGCCGCCAGCCGACCATCATGCGACCTGTCGGAGGCTCCGGAGCGCTCTGTGGAACGTCAGCTGTCATCCGGCGCGACGGTGCAGAGGACATCGAGGGAATGACTGCGGGCCCGTCGGGCGCCGCGCGACGGGTTGGGATGATCGACGATGACGGGCGAAACCGCTCACGTGACCATACGAACCGGGTTCTGCGTCGCCGCGACGTGGATCGTACTCACCCAAAGCGCGGCCGCGAGCTGCGAGGCGACCAGCGACTGGTACGTCGAATGCACCGGCGACGTGCTGGAGGTTCTCGAGAACAGCTTCGTCGCGGGTCGGCAAAATACGGTCGACATCAATGATCTGACGTCCGACATCACCGGCGATTCCACGCGCACGAGCCTCGTCTACGGCCTCTTCGAGGCGCCCGCCATCGTGCTTTACGACGAGGACGCCACCGCCGACACCGATCTCCTCGTCTACTTCCGCGAGACCGAATACGGAACGGATGCCGAGGGCCACAGCATCGCCGTCGTGAACCAGGGTCCGGACGGGGCCGACGGCGCCAACGGCAACACGGCCGAAGCGGGTGAGGACGGCGGGGACAGCGGCGGCGCCCACATCATCCTGGTGGCGAGCGACTACGTGTCCCACTTCGACACTTCGACGGAGAGTTCGGGCGCTCTGCGCGCGGCGATCTTGGCGGAAAGCTGGGCCGGCGACGGCGGCGATGGCGGCAGGGGCTCCTATTTGCCGTTAAACCGGGCCACCGGCGGGGCAGGCGGAGCGGGCGGTGACGGCAGCACCGTGGCCGTGACGCTCGCGAGCGGCGGGAGCGTCACGAGTGTCGGCGGGATCGGCATTGCCGCCCAGAGCATCGCCGGGGACGGTGGTGACGGGGGTGACGCTTCGCGCGGCGGGTTCGGTGGCGAGGGTGGCGCCGGTGGCGCGGGGGGCGACGGCGGCACGGTAAGGGCCACCGTGCGCGGGGATGTGACGTCCACCGGCATCGGCATCCTCGCTCGCTCCTATGGCGGTGCAGGTGGCGATGGCGGTTCGGCCAACGGCATCGATGCCGAAGGTGGGGCGGGCGCGGGGGCCGGAGACGGCGGGTCCGTCACCGTCACTCTCGGTGGTTCGGTCGAGACCAGCGACGGCGAGGCGACGGGCATTCTCATCCAGAGCGTCGGCGGCTTTGCCGGGGACGGCGGCGACGGCGGCGGTTTCGTCGGCTTCGGCGCGTCCACCGAGAGCGCCGGCGACGGGGGCACGGCGACCCTCGTCCTCGAGGACGGCGCTTCCATCGTCACCGCCGGGGACGATGCCGGCGGCGCCTACGTGGAGAGCGTCGGCGGGGGTGGCGGCATCGGCGGCTCGGGCAACGGGGTCGTCGGGCTCGGCGGCGAAGGCTCGGCCGGGGGTGACGGCGGCACCGTCGACGTCACCATCGGCGAAGCTTCGATCACGACGCTCGGAGAAAGCTCCTCCGCGCTGGTCGCGACCAGCGTCGGTGGGGGCGGTGGTCTCGGCGGCGCCGGCCGCTCGTTCGTGATGCTCGGCGCCGACGCGGGCGAAGGCGGCGATGGCGGCACCGTCACGGTCACGAATCTCGGCACCCTTTCGACCTCGGGCGATGCGTCCGACGGCATCAACGCCACCAGCATCGGCGGCGGCGGTGGTGTCGCTTCGTCGACGGTCGGCATCACCGCCTTTGGCTCCGGCGGCGATGGCGGCAGCGGCGGTGACGGCGGCACCGTCACCGTCGCCAACGGCGGCGACATCACCACCGAAGGGGATCTTTCGGACGGCGTGTTCCTCGCCAGCATCGGTGGCGGGGGCGGCAAGGGCTCGAGCGTCGGGTCGATTAGCGTCGGTCTCGCGATCGCGATGGGCGGCAGCGGCGGCGCCGGCGGGGACGGTGGGGATGTGACCTACACCGATGCAGACACAGGCACTGGAGACGACGACTATTCCATCGTGACGACCGGCGATTTCTCCCGTGGCATCGTCGCGATGAGCGTCGGTGGCGGTGGCGGGTCGGGTGGCGATGCGCGGGCGGTCGCCGCAGGAGCACGTGTGGCCGTCACCATCGGAGCCAACGGCGAAGGTGGCGCCGGGGGCGACGGCGGTGATGTGAGCGTCACGACCGATGCCGACATCTCGACGTCGGGCGACGAGTCGACGGCGATTCTGGCGTTGTCGGTCGGCGGCGGAGGCGGCGATTCGGGTAAAATCCTGACGATCACACCCGCCCAGTACACGTTCAGCTTCGAGGAAGGTGCCGACGCGGGCGAAGGCGGCGATGGCGGCACCGTCACCGTCGTGGCCGGCGGCGACATCAGCACCGAGGGCGACCTCTCCGACGGCATCATCGCCCAGTCCGTCGGCGGCGGCGGTGGCAACGCACTCGCCTCCGGGTCGCTCTCCGGGGGCAGCAGCGGGCAGTTCAACATTGCCTCCTCCTCGGGCACCTCGGGCGGTGACGGCGGCGACGGGGGCGACGTCTCGGTGACGCAGACCAGCACCATCACGACCGAGGGAGACGCCTCGCGGGCGATCCTCGCCCAGTCCATCGGCGGCGGCGGCGGCAATGGCAGCACCGCGTTCTCGGCGAGCGCCGCCAGCTCCGTCTCCATCGTCGCCAGCTTCGGTGGCGATGGCGGTGCGGGCGGCGATGGCGGCACCGTGGCCGTCAATGCCGAAGGCGACCTCGCCACGTCGGGCGAAGACTCGACGGCGATCCTCGCCCAATCGATCGGTGGCGGCGGTGGTTCGGGCGGCACCGTCACCAACGTCGGCATCTATAACGAGGTGTCGATCGATGTCGGGCTCGGCGGCACCGGGGGGACGGGCGGCGACGGCGGGGCGGTCACCGTCGACGTCAGCGGGACCGTCACCACCGAGGGCGACCTTTCCTACGGCATTCTGGCCCAGTCGATCGGCGGCGGCGGCGGTTCGGGCGGCAGCGCCTTCGGCGTCGCGATCACCCGTAACGTGGAGGTCGGCTTCAGTATCGGTGGCGCGGGCGGTGCGGGGGGTGACGGCGACACCGTCGATGTGACCGTCACCGGGACCGTCGAGACGGAGGGCGAAGGCTCTTCGGCGGTGATCGCCCAATCGGTCGGCGGCGGCGGGGGGACGGCCGGCACGGCGTTCGCCATCCCGATCGTTCCCGGTATCGCGCTCGCCATCGGGGGCAGCTCCGGGACCGACGGCGACGGCGGCGCGGTCACCGTCGGTATCGGCGCCGACGCGAGCCTCTCGACGACGGGCGACGGTTCGGTGGCCATCATCGCGCAGTCGATCGGTGGTGGCGGCGGCATCGCCGATCTCGCCCTCGACGACGCCACCATCGAAGATCTCGAGATTTCGCTCGGCGCGACGGGCGGGTCCGGCGACGGGGGCGCAGTGACGGTCACGAATGCCGGCACCATCACCACCACCGGCGATGCGAGCTACGGCATTCTCGCCCAGTCGATCGGCGGTGGCGGCGGTGTTGTGCTGTCCACCGAGGTCGCGGAGACGAGCACCATCAAGATCGGCGGCACCGGCTCCGACGGCGGAGACGCCAGCACCGTCACGGTCACGAACTCCGGCACGATCCATACGACCGGGGACCAGTCCGCCGGCATCGTGGCGCAGTCGATCGGCGGTGGCGGCGGTCTCGGCTCCAACGCGATGCTCGCCTTCGGCTTCACCGTCGACGAACTCAATCTCGGCACCGACGTGGGCGGCACCGAGAACGGCTTCGGCTTCAGCACGTCCGGCAGCAGCGCGGTGGCCCGCAAGGTCACGGTGACGAGCGGCTCGATCACCACCGAAGGCAAGGCCGCCCACGGCGTCGTGGCGCAGGCGATCGGCGGCTCGGGCGGCATCGGCACCGTCGTCGATGCCGACGGCACCGTCACCGCGGCGATGTCCGGCAGCAACGGCTCCAACGGCAACGGCGGCAATGTGGAGGTGACGGTCGACGGGGACATCTCGGTGAGCGGCGAGGAAGCGCACGGCGTCATCGCCCAGTCCGTCGGCGGCACCGACTCCAAGAGCGGCAAGGTGACGGTCACCGTCACGGGATCGGTGACGGCGAGCGGCACGAACGGCCGTGGCATCCTCGCCCAAAGCACCGGCGGCAAGACCGACAATACGATCGCCGTGACCGTCGCCGACGGGGCGAGCGTGACGAGCGGATCGTCGTCACGCGCCGCGATCCTCCTCCTCGACGGGATCGACAATCTGATCACCAACGACGGCACGATCACCAAAGAGGGGAGCTGGGACGACGAGAGCGACGAGAACTACGCCATCTATGCCGACGACGGAGCGACGATCGAGAATTCCGGCCTGATCTCCGGCGCGATCGCGGGCAATGGCGTGATCGTCGACAATCTCTCGGACGGTATCCTGGAGCTCGGCTCAGACAACGACCTCGGCAGCGGTGGATCGCTCACCAATGTGGGCATCATCACGGCCGGCGAGCAAGGCACCATCCGCACCTCGACGATCACCGGCGACGTGACCCAGACGACGAGCGGAACCATCCTCGTCGACCACGAGCTCGGTGACGAGTACGACGTCGCCGCCGACGCGGACGAGCTCGTGATCCACGGCACGACGGATCTGTCCGGCTTTGTGGCGACGTCGATCGTCGGCACGAGCCTTCTGCAATCGGGTTCGACCGGCACGGTCACCTTCCTGACGGTCGACAACGACGAGACGACCACGGTGAACCTGACCGCGATCGACACCGCGACGATCGACTACGAGATCGCCGAAGTTCAGGACACCGACACCACGAGCTACGAGCTCGCCTACAGCGTCGACTACACGCCCTGGGACACGACGAGCGGGGTGAGCGCTGCCGGCAGCCAGGTGATGAACGCGACCGCCAACGACAACCGGTTCGGCAACTATCTGAGCGACCTCGTCACGGCGCGCGTCGCCGAGCGTCAGGCGATCGCGGCGGGCACCCTTGCCGAATCGGATGCGAATTACGCCTGGGTCGAGGATCTGATCACCTATGTGGTCGGGATCGACGATGTGAGCACGCTGCTCGCCGACTACGACGTCATGCTGCCGACCGTGCACAGCGCTCCGCTGGACGCCATGATGCTGTCGAGCATCAATTTCGCCGACGCTCTCTTCTCCTGTCCGAGCGCGCTCGGTGCCGGCGTTTCGGTGCGCTCCGACGACAGCTCGTGCTCCTGGGTGCGTCTTCAGGGAAGCTACTTGAAACGCAACGAGACGAGCCGAGCGACAGGCTATTCGGAAGGCGCGTTCGGCATCTCCGGCGGTGTGCAGAAAGAGGTGGCGGACGGGATCTACGCCGGCTTCGGCCTCTCGTACGAGCATGCGTGGCTCTCGGCCGACAATCTCAACGACGGTGACGGCGACCGATTGCAGGCGGGTCTCCTCCTGGAGAAGCGCTGGAACGGCTGGACCGTCGCCGGCGGGGTGACCGGAGGCTTCGGAGCCTACGACATCGACCGGCTGACGGGCACGCCGGACGGTCTCGTCAATGCAAGGAGCAACAGCACCATCGGCATCGTGTCGGTTCACGGCCGTGTCGGGCGCAAGTTCGCGTTCGACAACTGGTACCTCGAGCCGCGCTTCGATGCGGGCCTGCACCATCAGTGGCGCCCCGGCTATGCTGAGCACGGCGCGGGCGACTATGGGGTGCGCCTCGCCGACTACGACGAGACGGTCGTCACGCTCAATCCGCAGCTCGAGGTGGGCGGCGCCGTCGGTATCGGCGAGACCGCCGCCCGGTTCTACGCGCTGGCGGGGGTGTTGGGCATCATCGGCGAGGATCGGGATCTGACGGCGACCTTCACCGGCGTCGCCGATGACGGCCCGACCCTCGTCGTGACCGACGACACCGAAACCTTGTTCGCCAAGGTCGGCGTGGGCATGGAGGCGGCGCTTTCCGACTCATGGTCGCTGAAGCTGGAGGGGCGTGGCCTCATCGGCAACGACGAGCAAGTCTTCTCCGGCTCGGCCCGCCTGGACTTCCGCTTCTGATCGGGGGCCTTTCACGAAGCATGCAATGACTATGGGCTGATGGACGTCCCCATCCCGAGGTTGGCTTGGACGCAGCCCCCAACCACTCGACGTCTTCGTCTCCGATCAGCTCGGCAACGGGGAGCGCTTCACCCGCGAATGCCGGGCATCCGTCCTCGACACGTCGTTCGGGCACTCGGGGGTGGCACAGGCGCTCGACGACCCCATCGCCCGGCGTGCGAAAGCCGCTGATCGGAGCAACGTCAACAACCACCCGCGCCGGTGGTCGGGTGAGCGGACACTGTGGCCGTGGCCGCCGGGCCTTCCTGGAGCGCCGGCGCCGTCTGATCCTGCGTGGCGTGCTGCGTCGTCAGCCGTCGTGGCAATCTCAGCGCCGTCAGGAAGGTGCACGCGTGGAGGCCGCAAAGGAGCAGAAATGCCCAAGCGTAGGCGGATGAGACCGTGGCGCTCGATCCGGGCGACGCCAGCGTCCAGGCCAGAAGGCTTGCGCAGAGGGTCGTCAGGGTCGGGCCTCCGAGACGCTGGACGATGTTGAGCGACGTCGTCGCCATCGGCAGGTCCTGCCTGGGCACCGATACATAGGCGGCGGTCATCGACGGCAGACCGACGGCGCTCATGCCCAATCCACGAAGGAAGAGGGCCGGAACGAGCACGGCGAGGTCGAAGCCGTGAAGGGCGAGATAGAGAAGCGGTGTCGTGGCGACGAGCGTCAGGAAGGCCCCGCCCGCCGACACGGCGCGAATGCCGAATCTATCCGTCAGCGTGCCCATCAGAAGGTAGGTGACCATCATCCCGAGGCCCAGCGGCGCGAGCATCCAGCCCATCTCGGTGGGCGTCCGACCGCAAGCGTCGATGAGGAAGGCCGGGATGAGCATCTGTCCGGCGAACAGCACGCCGTTCGACAGGAACTGCGTGATGGCGCTCGTCAGGAAGATCGGGCCTCGGAAGAGGCGCAGGTCGACCAGCGCGTCGCGGCCCTTGCGTTGGGCCGTCCAGACAAAGGCGGCCATCATGACGGCGCCGACGGCGAGAAGCGCACGGCCCGCCGTCTCGCCGATCTTGTCCGAGCCGTAGAGAAACAAGGCCAACCCCGGCGAGAGCAGGGCCAGACCGAGCCAGTCGAGCTTCCGCGGCGTCGTCTCCTCGCGCTCCGACGGCAACAGCAGCGTCGCAAGCAGCATGGCGAGGGCGCCGATCGGAAGGTTGATGAGGAACAGCCATCGCCAGGATGCATATTGCAGTATGGCCCCCGCGGCGATCGGGCCGAGGACGGGCGCCAAGAGGACCGGCAGCGCCATGTAGCCCGCGACGCGCGCCATGTGCCGGCCCGCCGCTCGTGCAATCATCATCTGAGCCATCGGAGCGAGTAGACCGCCGCCGATGCCCTGCAGGACGCGGAACGCGATCAGGGCGTTCGCCGACCAGGCCAAGGCGCACAGCGCCGACGACAGGGTGAAGCCCGCGAAGCACCAGAGGTAGAGCGTCTTCGCACCGATACGACCGACGAGCCATCCACTCAGCGGCAGAACGAGGGTGAGCGCCAGAAGATAGCCGCTCGTGACCCACTGGATCGTCGAAAGGCTGGAGTGCAGATCGCTCGCAAGGCTCGACAGGGAGACGTTGACGATCGTCGCATCGAGCTGCGCGAGCAGGGCGCCGAACAAGGCGACGGCGGCAATCTTCCAGACGGACGGGTCGAGGCGGCCGTCGTCGGCCGCTTCTGCGATCGCGCCTGTCGGAGGGAGCGCATCGTCAGCCACGTCGGTCGACGTCCGCGGGCGAGTTGCCGCCGTGAAAGCGTCCGAACGAGCGTGCGGCGATCAGCGCGACCAGCAGGACGCCCGCACCCGCGGCGAGAACCTCGTCTGCGGCGTGAAGCTCGAAGTCGCCGACGCAGGCGAGGAGGAGGTAGGCGAGGACGAAGTTCGCAAATCCCCACAGCGCGTTCACCGTCGAGGAGGAAAGACCTTTCCCGGGCGGGCTGGCGAAAGGGGTCTGAAAGGGGCGCCCCATCATGCCGGAGACGAAGTGGGGCACGGCATTGGCGAGAAAGGCGCCACCGAACAGGTAGGATAGGTCGTGAAGCCAGTTCATGGTCGAACACTCCATCTTCATGAAAGCGCAAGGACGTCGTGCGTCGCGCCGATCCGGGGAAAGATGCGCGCAATGCTCGAGGCATCGGCGTCGGCCCGCATGTCGGCCATGGCGCCGCTCGCCGGCGTGACGTCGAGGCCGCGCGCACAGGCTTGGCGGGTGATGATCTCGGCACCATTGCCCGCCGCGACGCCGGCGATCACGACCTGCGTCGCCCCGAGCGATCTCGGATGGGCGTCCAGCTGGGTGTTGGTGGGAGGGCCGGGAATCCGCTTCATCACGATATGGCTTTGCCGGGTCGCTTCGGGGATGCGGTCGACCCGGTCCGCCGGAAGGGGCCGGAGGTCGCCGGCAATTGCCTCCGGCCCGGCTCGGCGCCGTCGACCGGCCCGGCGCAGGCCGCAGGCGCGAGGGGTCTCGCCGAGCGCCGAGGCATTGGTCATGGTGTCATCCATCGACGGGAGGGGGGCGAGCGAGACGATGCCCTTCCGGAGATCGACGGCGATGTGTGCAGAGTTCGGATCGAGGGCGGTTGCAGCCACGGCATGGTGCTTTCGATGGATCGGCCCGCGTCGGCGGTATGCCGATGTTGGTTCCGGAGCGGCCCCCGCCGGTACGGCGACCTAGTCCGCGGCGCCGAGGCGCTTGATCAGGGCGACGGCGGACCTGAGCGTCTCCCGTTCCTCGGGCGTGAGGCGGGCCATCGCCTCCAACAGCCATTTTTGCTTCGCCGCGCTTCGCTTCTGCCACGCCTCGATACCTTCGGCGGTCAGCGCGAACAGGACCTGTCGCCCATCGGTCGGGTGCGGCCGGCGCTCCACCAGTCCCTCGCGCTCCAGTTCGGTGAGCGTCGCCCCGATGGACTGCGGCTTCACAGCCTCCGCCCGCGCGAGGTCGGCCGTCGTCGTCGGACCGGTGCTCTCGAGGCGGGTCAGCACCACGGTCTGTGACCAGGTCAGTCCGTCCGGGTTCGTGTCGGCGCGGAGGCGCCGCAAGAGCTGACCGACCTCCAGCAAGAGCTCGGTGACGGTCGTTTCGAGGGATGTGGAGTGGCCGGAGGAATCGCCCATGGGCAAGCATATATAGATAGACAGGAAAACTTGCAAGTCTTCCTGTCTATCTGCCTCCGGCGCGACGACGACGGCGGTGGCGAAGTCGGGGTTTTCCCGCGGCTGCGGGGATTTGAGCCGGTGCGGATGGGCGGTCGGCTCTCAGGGTCTTGCGGTCGGCACACCTTTTCGCTCGATCGTTGCGTAGCCGATCACGAGGACGGCGAGCATGAAAACCGCCGTGGCGTAGAACACAGCGTCGTAGCGGCCGACGGCAGAGTAGAGGGCGCTGGCGCCCGTCATGCCGAAGACGCCGCCCAGAAGGCGCGCCGTCACGACGATGCCGCTCGCCTCGCCCTGCCGGTCGGTCGACACGGCGTGCATCACGGCATGGGCCGCGGGAACAAAATTGTGCTGCAGCGCGAAGCCCCAGAGCAGCAATGCCGCGAGGAGCAGCGCACTATTGTGGAAGGTGAGGGCGCACGCCATGCCGAGCGTCCCGACGGTCGTAAGCAGAAGGCCGAGGAGTGCCGGTCGGCGCGAGCCGCCCCGATCGGCGCTCCGGCCCGCGCGCGACGCCATCAGCGGCGAGCCCACGACGGCCGCGAGCATGAACACCCCTGCGCCCACGGAGGACATGCCGACGGCACTCTGCAGGTAGATCGGCACGAAGACGACGACGACGATCTTCGTCAGCTGTGCGGTGAAGAACATCAGGGTCGCACCGGCGACGGTCGGTCCGCTCAACAGCTCCACGTCGACGAGAGGCGCGCGCTTGTGCCGCTCGACTTCCACGAGCGCCGCCAGGAGGGCGACCCCCGCGGCGAGCACGGCGAGCGCCAAGGGGCTCGTCCACCCCCAGTCGGATCCTTCCATGAGAACCAGCGAGACGAGCACGATCCCCGACACGAGGAGCACCAGGCCGACGAGGTCGACCGCGGGTCCGTCGCGCCGCGGCGTCGGCTTCGCGAGGATCAGGACCGCCGCGGCGGTGAGCGCCGCCAGCGGGATGTTGACGTAGAAGATCAGGCGCCACGACACCAGACTCGTGATGACGCCGCCGAGGAGGGGGCCCAACGAGAACATGACGGTTCCGATGGCGGCGACGAAGCCGAGCGCCGCCCCTCTCTCGCCGGCGGGGAAGGCGGCGGTGGTGATCGCGAGGCCGACCGGAAACAGGATCGCTGCGGAAATCCCCTGCATGGCGCGCGCCGCCAACAGCATCGCAGCGGTCTCGGACGCTCCGGCGACGAGCGAGGCGAGCGCAAAGCAGGCGAGGCCGAGAAGGAAGATGCGGCGCCGTCCATGAAGGTCGGCCAGCCGACCCGACGCGGCGGCAAAGCTTGCGAACGTGAGAAGATAGATGCTGACGGCCCAATGCGAGGTCGCCAGCGACATGGACAGCTCGTCGGCCATCGCGGGGAGCGAGACGCCGACGATCGACTCGTCGAGGAGGACGAGGCCCGACCCTGCGCCGACCCCGGACGCCAGCCACCACTTACGGTTTGCGTCGGTGACGAGCACGGCGGGCCTCCCGATGGGCCCTCGACGATAGGCGTGCCCGCGGCGTGGAGGCAACCGGACAGCCGTCGGTCGCGCTGCCGTCTATCGGCCCGGCGGCTTCACCCGCGCGAGACCTCAACCGGCGAGTTCGCCTCGCCGATCGTGTCAGCTCGCAGCCGACGTCGCGCGGCGCGCATGCCACGCGCCCCAGAAGAGGCTCGAGAAGAACCTCTCGGGCACGGTGAAGCCCGCCTCGACAAGAATGGCCACGACGGCGTCCTCGGATTCGGGGGGGACGGCGCCGGTCTTGATGCGCCCCAGCTTCGCCCGGACCTCGTCCTCGGACGCGCCATGAAGCCGCCAGCGGTTGGCCCAGGCGGCCTGAAGAAGCGGCTCGCTGTCGTAGGCCCGGTAGTTCGAGGCAAGGACGAGTGATCCGCCGGGGGCAAGCCGGCAGGCGACGTCGCCCAGGAGCCGGGCCTTGTCGCGGCTTTCGGGGATATGGTGCAACACGCCGATCATGAGCGCGGCATCGAAAGTCGGCTCCGGCGGA
The DNA here is from genome assembly GCF_016411865.1 of Acuticoccus mangrovi. GTDB lineage: Bacteria > Pseudomonadota > Alphaproteobacteria > Rhizobiales > Amorphaceae > Acuticoccus > Acuticoccus mangrovi. The sequence continues at coordinate 132,670 of NZ_JAEKJA010000021.1, forward strand.
AGGGCCGCGACTTCATCACATACGAAGGCGACACGCTCGCCGAGGCCCGCGTCGTCGACCTGGGACTGTGCGAGTGCGAGCATCGGCTCTGACGGGTCGACCGCGACGAAGCTCCAGCTCGGCTCGAGCCGGGCGGTGGTGGTGATCTCGCCGGCGGTGCCGCCCGCTCCGACGACGAGTACGCGCTGGCCCTGACGGCCGCTCCGGGCCGCCGACAGGATGCACGCCGACAGCTCGTGGCAGGCGTCGTATCCGGCAAGCCCGATCCGCGCCTGTTCCGCATATTCCTGAGCCCGAGCCGGATCGAACTTGGCGTGTGAGAGGGACGTCATGGGGCTGTGCCTTTTGGTCTTTGGGAGGGTGTCGGTGGAGCGGGAAACAGGATGCGCCCGAGGGGCCAAAGACGAGCGAAGAATCATGTTCGAACTTTGTGCAGGGTTCCGATAGCACGATCGCCTGCTCGCCTCGATGGGTGCCGTCCCGCTTGGGGGTGGGAAGGGCGGTGTGTTGGGATCTTTCTGCAAGTGGTTCTCAAGAACATATCGCTTGACAATTGCAACTGGTTCTCAGTAGCAATTGAAAGCTAGAATTGGAGAATTTTGCGATGCTGCGGTCCACCACGCTCGTCCTCGCGGCGACATTGGGGCTGACGATCGGCGGAAGCGCCTTCGCGGGCGAGCGCATGAAGGTCGTCACCACCTTCACCGTCCTCGCCGACATGGCCCAGAACGTCGCCGGCGACGCCGCGGACGTGGTGTCGATCACCAAGCCCGGCGCCGAGATCCACGGCTACGAACCGACGCCGCAGGACATCGTGCGCGCGTCCGGCGCCGACCTCGTCCTGTGGAACGGGCTGAACTTGGAGCGTTGGTTCGAGCAGTTTCTCGACAACCTCGGCGACGTCCCGTCGGTGACGCTGACCGACGGGATCGATCCGATCCCGATCGCCGCCGGCGCCTACGAGGGGCTTCCCAACCCCCATGCGTGGATGGGCCTCGACAACGCGCTCGTCTACATCGACAATATTCGGGACGCGTTCGCTGCGCAGGATCCCGACCATGCGGACGTCTACGGCGCGAACGCCGCGGCCTACAAGGAGAAGATCCGTCAGACCATCGCGCCGTTGCGGGCGCAGATCGCGCAGATCCCGGACGATCAGCGCTGGCTCGTGACGTGCGAGGGGGCGTTCAGCTATCTGGCGCGCGATTTCGGTCTGAAGGAGCTCTACCTGTGGCCGATGAACGCCGATCAGGTGGGCACGCCCCGGCAGGTCCGCGCGGTGATCGACGGCGTCCGTGAGCATCACATTCCGGTCGTCTTCTGCGAAAGCACCGTCAATACGGCGCCGGCGAAGCAAGTCGCCCGCGAAACGGGCAGCGTCTACGGCGGCGAGTTGTACGTCGACTCGTTGTCGGACAAGGATGGTCCGGTTCCGACGTATCTCGACCTTCTCGCCGTCACCTCGAAGACCGTTGCGGACGGGCTCGCCGCCGCGGCGAACTAGGGGTCGTGCGCCCGGCAACCTCGGAGGCGCCGCCGACCCGTGGAACGCCTCTTCCCGATCGACAGAAACAGGAGCGCGTCTTGCTCGACCCGCAGCCAGCCGACCGATCCGATCTCCACCGCGCCGAGCCCGGGATCGTCGTTCGCCATCTGACGGTGACCTACCGCAACGGTCACACCGCGCTGCACGACGCGTCCTTCGAGATCCCGACCGGGACGATCACCGCACTCGTCGGCGTCAACGGCGCCGGCAAGTCGACACTGTTCAAGGCGATCATGGGCTTCGTCCCGGTGGCCGCCGGCGAGATCAGTCTCCTCGGCCGATCGGTGCGCCAGTCCCTCAAGGAGAATCTCGTCGCCTACGTGCCCCAGTCGGAGGAGGTGGACTGGGCCTTCCCGGTGCTCGTGGAAGACGTCGTCATGATGGGCCGCTACGGCCACATGGGCTTTCTGCGCCGGCCCAAGCGGCGCGATCGCGAGGCGGTCGCCGAGGCGCTGGAGCGGGTCAACATGGCCGATTTCCGTCAACGGCAGATCGGCGAACTCTCGGGCGGTCAGCGCAAGCGCGTCTTCCTCGCCCGCGCCCTCGCCCAGGACGGCAAGCTCATTCTCCTCGACGAGCCGTTCACCGGCGTCGACGTCAAGACCGAGGATCAGATCGTAGCGCTGCTGCGCGAGCTGCGGGAGGAGGGGCGCGTGATGCTGGTCTCCACCCACAATCTCGGCTCGGTGCCGGAATTCTGCGACCGGACCATCTTCGTCAAGGGAACGGTGCTCGCCTACGGGCCGACGGAGACGACCTTCACGCGCGAGAATCTCCGGCGTGCCTTCGGCGGCGTCCTGCGCCACTTCACCCTCGGCAGCGAGACGCTCCACACCGACGACGACCCCCGCAAGGTGGAGATCATCACCGACGACGAGCGTCCCTTCGTCCACTATGGCGAGGAGGCGAGGCGCGCCTCGGACGGAGGGCCGTCCCGGTGATCGCGACGCTCGTCGAGCCATTCACCTACGGCTACATGACGAATGCCATGTGGGTCTCGGCGATGGTGGGCGCGGTGTGCGCGTTCCTGTCGGCCTATCTCATGCTGAAGGGCTGGTCGCTGATCGGCGACGCGCTGTCCCACTCCGTCGTCCCCGGCGTCGCCGGCGCCTACATGCTCGGCCTTCCCTACGCGCTCGGCGCCTTCCTCGCCGGCGGCCTCGCGGCGGGGTCCATGCTGTTCCTGTCGGAGCGCTCGGGCCTCAAGATCGACGTCATCATCGGCCTCATCTTCACCTCCTTCTTCGGGCTCGGCCTCTTTCTGGTGTCGATCAACCCGATGACGGTCTCGATCCAGAGCATCGTGATGGGCAACATCCTCGCCATCACGCCCGAAGACACGCTGCAGCTCGCCATCATCGGCATCGTCTCGCTGACGATCCTTCTCCTCAAGTGGAAGGATCTGATGGTAACCTTCTTCGACGAGAACCACGCCCGCTCGATCGGCCTCCGGCCCGGCCGCCTGAAGGCGATCTTCTTCGTGCTCCTCTCCGCGGCGACGGTGGCCGCCATGCAGACCGTCGGCGCCTTCCTGGTGGTGGCGATGGTCGTGACGCCCGGGGCGACGGCCTACCTTCTGTGCGACCGCTTCCCGCGGCTCATCGGCGTGTCGGTGCTGATCGGCGTCGCAACCGGCTTCGTCGGGGCCTATGCGAGCTATTTCCTGAACGGCGCGACCGGCGGCATCATCGTCACGCTGCAGACGGCGATCTTTCTGATCGTCTTCGTCCTCGCGCCGAAGCACGGGCTGCTGGCGGCGCGGCGCAAGGCGGCCGCGGCCCTGCGCGGGAGCGGCGAGGCGGAGGCGCCCGACGTCGGCGCCCGCGAGGCGGAGGCGCAGCCATGAGCGTCGACACGCTCCTTCTGCCCTTCCAGTTTCCGTTCATGCAGAACGCCTTCGCGATCAGCGTGGTCGTCGCGGTCCCGACGGCGCTCTTGTCGTGCTTCCTCGTCCTCAAGGGCTGGGCGCTGATGGGGGACGCCGTCAGCCACGCGGTGCTGCCCGGGGTGGTCCTCGCCTGGATTCTCAAAATCCCGCTGATCGTCGGCGCCTTCGGGGCCGGGATGACCTGCGCGCTCGTGACCGGCTACCTCTCCCACAACAGCCGGGTGAAGCGCGACACGGTGATGGGCGTCGTCTTCTCCGGCATGTTCGCCGTCGGCATCGTGATGTACACGGCGATCACCACCAACGAGCACCTCGGCCACGTCCTCTTCGGCAACATGCTCGGCGTCGGCCGTGCCGACCTCCTCACCGCGTCGTCGATCTCGCTCGTCGTGTCGATGGTGCTGCTCGCGAAGTGGAAGGACTTCCTGCTCCACGCCTTCGACCCCGCGCAGGCGCAGGCGAGCGGGCTGCCGACGGGCCTGCTGCACTACGGCCTGCTCGTCATGCTCTCCCTCACTATCGTGGCGACGCTCTCCTCGGTCGGCATCATCCTCGCCGTCGGGCTGTTGATCGCCCCCGGCGCCATCGCCTTTCTCCTAGTGCGCAGCTTCGGACGGATGATGCTCGTCGCGGTTCTCGTCACGATCGCGGCGATGCTCGCCGGGACGTACCTCAGCTTCTTCATCGACAGCGCACCGGCGCCGACGATCATCTTGATGCTGACCGGCACGTTCGTGGTGGCCTTCGTCCGCCGCGAGATGCTGACCCGCGCGCGCTCGATGCGCACCGCCGCCGCCGAGAGTGGCAAGGACTGATGCGCGGGACGCGGCCGTCGCCGGCGCGTCAGGACGGGGCGGCGACGGCCGAGCCCTGAAGCGACACCTCGCTGAGGCCCTTGAGGCCGATCACGACGAGGCCGGTCGCGGTCGATCCCGGCGCGCCGAACCAGGTCTCGATGCGCGGTCCGACCGCCTGCACGAAGAGCGGCGCCGCCCTGTCGGAGAGCGCGACGCTGCCCTTGATGCGCAGAACCTCCGGCCGGGCCGCGAGCCCTTCCAAGGCGGCGACCGCCGCCGCGCGGCTCGCGAACGATGCGGGCACCACGCGGCTCTCGAAATCGTCGTGCTCGTGGTCGTCGTCGTGGGAGTGGTGGCCGTCGCGGGCCGCCGGATCCTCCTCCGCGGCGGCGGCCACGCCGAAGACCGTCGCCCCCGTGCGCATCAGGATCGCGACGCCGCCGCGCGTGTCCTCCTCCACCCGCGCGCGGACGGCGGCGAGAGCCTTCTCGTCGAGACCGTCGATCTTCGACAGGACGACGAGGTCGGCGGCCCGCAGCTGATCGTCGAAGAGCTCTTCGAGGGGGCTGTGGTGGTCGAGCGCGTCGTCGGCGCGGCGCTCGGCTTCGACGGCGTCGGGATCGTCGGCGAAGCGACCGGCGAGGACCGCCGGCGCATCCACCACCGTGACGATCGCATCCACCGTCACGCGCGGCTTCACGGTCGGCCACGCGAAGGCCGCGATCAGCGGCTGCGGCAGGGCGAGCCCGGAGGTTTCCACGATGATCCGCTCGGGGGGCGCTTCGCGATCGAGAAGCGCTTCGAGCGCGGGCACGAAATCGTCCGCCACCGTGCAGCAGAGGCAGCCGTTGGTGAGCTCCACGACACCACCGTCGCAGCTCGGGTCGAGGCAGTCGGACAGCATCGCGCCGTCGAAACCCATGTCGCCGAACTCGTTCACGATCAGGCCGAAGCGGGTGTTCGTCGCCTCCTCCAGCAGGCGGCGGATCAAGGTGGTCTTGCCGGCACCGAGGAACCCGGTGACGACGGTGACGGGGATGCGCTCTCTCATGGCCTCAGCTCCTGACGGCTCGTGTGGGGTATCTGCGAATGGGCGGCATGCGCGGCATCCTTCATGGGGTGCCGTGAAATCGAAGAAGGTGGGCGCCGTCGGACGGGTCGACGCAGATCGTGGCGCGGACGGCGAAGGTCGTCTCGATGCGCTCGGTCGACAGCACCTCGCGCGGCGGCCCGACGGCCACGAGGCGGCCGCCGTCCATGATGCCGACCCGGTCGCACGCCATCGCCTGATTGAGGTCGTGCAGCGCCACGATCGTCGTCACCGGGAGGCGCGCGATGAGGGCGAGGATCGACAGCTGATGATGGATGTCGAGGTGGTTGGTCGGCTCGTCGAGGATGAGGATCGAGGGCTCCTGGGCGAGGGCCCGGGCAATGTGGACGCGCTGGCGCTCGCCGCCGGAGAGGGTGTGCCAGCTTCGCGTCGCGAGCCTCTCCATCCCGACCGCGCGGAGGGCGTCCGCGACGGCCTCCTCGTCCCGCACCGACCAGGGCGACAGGGCGGAGAGCCACGGCGTTCGCCCCAGCTCGACGGCGTCGCGCACCGTGATGCGGTCGATGGTGTCGGCGAGCTGCTCCACGAGGGCGATCGTCTGCGCGACGCGGCGACGGGAGATCGCCCCGATCGGCTCGTCGCCGAGGAGGATGCGGCCGGAGGAGGGGGCACGGATCCCGGCGAGCATCTTGAGGAGCGTCGACTTGCCCGAGCCGTTGGGACCGACGAGGCCGAAGGTCTCGCCGGCCCCAACGGCGAGCGACACGCTCTGCACGATGAGTGTCGCTCCCGCCTGCCAGGAGACGCCGTCCGCCGTGAGCTTCATCGGCCGGCCCGCCCTCTGACGAGGATGAGCGCGAAGACCGGCGCTCCGACGAGCGCGGTGATCACGCCGATCGGCAGCACCTGCCCCGGAATGACGATGCGCGAGATGATGTCGGAGGCGATCAGGAAGACGGCGCCCGCGAGCGCGGAGGCCGGCACCAGGAGCCCGTGCCGAACCCCGACGACGAACCGCATCGCGTGCGGGATGACGAGGCCGACGAAGCCGATCGAGCCGACGAGCGAGACCATGATGGCCGTCACCAGCGCGGTGACGCCGATCAGCAGGGCCTGGCAGCGCCGCACCGCGATGCCCAGCGAGGCCGCGCTGTCGGCGCCGAAGGTGAAGGCGTCGAGAGTGCGGATGTGATAGATGCAGACCGCGACGGCGAGGAGGGCGGCCGGCACGGCGAGCCACGCGTCGGGCCAGCGGACGCCCGAGAGGTTGCCGAGCAGCCAGAACATGATGCCTCGCGCCTGCTCGGCATTGGCGGATTTCGCGATCACGAACGTCGTCAGTGCGTTGAAGAGCTGCGAGCCGGCGATGCCGGCGAGGACGATGACCCCCGCCGCCTGCACGCCGGCGCCGCCGCCCGCCGCCCGGGCGAGCGCGGCGACGAGCACGAAGGCCGCCGCCGCGCCGATGAAGGCGCCCGCGGAGAGCGAGACCATGCCGCCGCCGACCCCGGCGACCGCCACCGCGACGGCGCCGGTGGACGCCCCCGCGGAGATGCCGAGGAGATAGGGGTCGGCGAGCGCGTTCCTGAGGAGCGCCTGGAGAACGACGCCGGCGAGGGCGAGCCCCGCCCCGCAGCAGGCCGCGACGACAGCCCGGCTGAGGCGATAGTTCCAGACGATCCCGGCGTCGATGCGGTCGACCGCAAAGGCGGCGCCGAACAGCTTGTTGGCAAGGACGGTCAGCACCGTGTGCGCCGGGATGGGCGTCTCGCCGATCGAGGCGCCCGCGACGAATGCGATCAGGAGCACCGGGGGAGCGATCCACCCCCAGCGCCAGCCCCTACGCATGCGCCGCCTCCGTGGCGGCCTCGCTCATTGCGCGAGGTCGAGGGCGGCGAGCGCGTCAGCGACGGTCTCGAGGCCGAAGATCGTCCGCATGGTGGCGCTCATGGCGTGTGCGTCCATCACCACGATGCGGCCCTCCCGCACGGCCGTCATCTCCTTCACCACCGGATCGGTCGCGAGGAATGCCTTCTTCACCTCGATGTCGTCGGCGGGAAAGCGGCGGCGGTCCATCTGCGCGACGACGACGATCGTCGGATCGGCGCGGGCGATCGTCTCCCATCCCACCGTCGGCCACTCCTCGTCGGACTGGATGACGTTTATGATGCCGAGCTTGTCCATGATGTAGCCCGGCGCGCCCTTCTGGCCCGCGACGTAGGGGTCGACCTCGATCTCGGCGGACGAGAACCAGAAGACCGCGGAGGTGTCGTCGGGGAGATCGAGCGCCTTCGCCTTGGCGATGGCGGCCGCCTCGCGCCCTTCGAGGTCGGCGACGAGCGCCTCGCCGGCGTCCTCCACGTCGAAGATCTCGGACAGCTCGGTGAGGCCCTTGTAGATGGAGGTGGTCGAGAAGGCGGCGGTCCGGGTGCCGTCGCCGCCGGTGGTGTTGTCCTTGGTGTCGCAGTCGGCGGGCATCACGTAGGTGTTGATGCCGAGCTCGTGGAACTGCTCGCGCGTCGCGACGATGCCCTCGGGGCCCACATGCCACTCGTACTGGATGGCGACGAGGTCGGGGCGCTTGTCGACGACGCTCTCGAAGCTCGGGTCGTTGTCGGCGAGCCGCTCGATGCCGGCGTCGAGCGCGGCGAACCGCGGCAGCACGGGATTGAACCACACCGACGTGCCGACGACCGTCTCGCCGACGCCGAGCGTGTAGAGCGACTCGGTCGCCGACTGGCCGATGGTCACGACGCGCTCGGGCGGCGCATCGAACGTGAGCTCGACGCCGCAATTGGTGAGGGTCAGCGGATAGTCGGTCGCCTGTGCCGTCGTCGCCGTGCCGACGATCGCGGTGCCGACGATCGCGGTCGCCGCCAGCGCGTGGCGGATAAAGTGGTGGTCCATGAATGGTGCCTTTTCCCGAAAGGTGCAGCCCGGAGCGGGAGGCACTCGGGATTTCCGGCGGCCGCGCACGATGCGTGCACGGCCATCGACGGACCGTCTCGTCCGCATCTGCCGTTCGGCTTCATCCATCCTCCCCGGAGCGACCCCGCTCGGTGTGACGCGTCGTCGTCGGCAGGTCTCCTGACTGACGGGTCGATGCGCCCACCCCACCTTCCCAACCTCCGGAGAGGTCAGTGGCGTTTCGGGGTTGCGCTCGCCGCCTACAGTTGCGGGGGCAGTTCCGTTTCGCGAGGTCGGACCTCGCGGCGGATTCCCTTTTGATCTCCTCTCGGAGAACCGACGCCCCGACAATGCACCGGCGACCACCGGTGTCAACCGCGCGCCTCACCCGCATCGCACCCGGATGCAGGGTCGCGGCGAGCCGGCCGGCTCGGACGCCCGGACGGATCCACCTTGTGCCGACGGCGCGGCGGCGGAGCGACTCGGCTCTTCGGGCCGGCGGATTGGGGCCGGAGCGGCGCCCGGTCAGCGCATGGTCAGCCGAGGGCCGACCACGGGGCGGATGCGGAACGCTCGCCCGGCGCATCGTCGCCGGTTCCGAGCGTCGAGACGATCCGCGCCTCGCTGACCGCGGCGATCTCGTCGCGGGCCGCTCGCATCTCCTCCTCGGCGGTCGAGGACAGGCGGCGGACGAAGGCGCCGACGACGGATTCGAGGTCCGGATGGCGCACCAGCGCGACGATGAAGGGAAAGCCGAACTTGTCGCGGTAGCGCCGGTTGAGCTCGGCGAGGCGCGCGCACGCGGCAGCGTCCGGCACGGCGAGGCCGAGCCGCGCCTGCTCCTGCTGCGAATGCGCCGTCATGCGCTCGGGCGCCACGGGGGCGAGCTCGGGGTGGCCGGAGAGGAAGGCGATCAGTTCGTCGGGTGTGAGCGCGGCGATCTCCGTCCGCACCGCATCCGCGAGAGCGTGCGGATCGGCGAACGGGCGGTGTCGCGCCACGCGGGCGGCGAGCAGCGGGGAGCGCTCGATGAACGGCAGGATCATCCGCGCGGCCGCCGCGTCGTCCGCTCCGTTGATGGCTCCGAGAGAGATCGCGTCCGTCGGCATCGGCGCCCTTTCCGCATCGTGGAGCGGCGACGCTACGGCTCTCCCATGTTGTCAACTATGACAAAATTGGCGACGTGCCGTTCGAGAAATTCGAATAGCCTGCGGCGTCGGGCGAGCGCGGACTATGCGTGCGCCGCGCGGCGGGCCCGCACCTTTCCCAGCAACTCGGCGAGGACCTTCTCGACGATCTCGCCGGCGATGCGGCTGACGCGGGGCAGGCTGCGGCGCGTGCTGATAACGAGGGCGATCGACTGCGGCGACGCCGTGCGGTCCGACACCGGCACGAACACGAGGCGGCCGTCGAGGATCTCGGGCGCGGCGTCGAGCTCCGAGGTGATTGCGACGTGGCTTCCCGCCGCCGCGAGATGCTTGACGAGCTGCAGCGAGTTGGTGGCGATCGGCGGCCCGCCTTCGGAGAACATCCAGCCGTGCCGCGCCTCCAGGATGCGGCGGATCGCGAGGGCATGGCTCTGCAGCACGATCGCGTGGCGCGTCGCCTCCTTCAGCGTCGTGCTCGGCTCGGCGGCGAGCGGATGCCCGGGCGCGACCACGCAGCCGAGCGGCAGCGTCTCGCTCCACAGCGTGTGGAGGTCGCGGTTCGGCCGCACGTTGAAGGCGAGGGCGAGATCGATCTCGCCCTCGGTCAGCGCTCCCGGGACGCCGTCCGGCGGCATCACCTCCACGTCGATCTGGAGCTTCGGGAAGCGGGCGAACACGGCGTTCAGGATTGCCGGGACGACCCCGTTGACCATCGAGTCCATCGCCGCGAGGCGGATGTGGCCGACCTCCGAGCCCTGCATCTGTTTGATGTCGGACCAGATGCGCCGCTCGTCCGCGCGCCAGCGGCGGGCGAGGACCAGAAAGCTCTCGCCCGCCGGACTGAGCGCCATCCCGCCGCTCTGCCGCTCGAAGAGCTGCACGCCGAGCTTGTCCTCGAGGAGGACGATCTGGCGATCGATCGCCGAGGCGGAGATGCCGATCTCCCGCGACGCCGCCTGAATGGAGCCGGCCGCGGCCACCGCCTCGATATAGAGAACGCCCCGGGGAACGAGGTGAAGAGCCATCGCGCACCATTCTAATTTTGCGCATGAAGCGTCACCAATTTTGTCATGGATGGCAATGCTCGGACGCGGCAACCTCTGCTCATCGCATCATCCGCGGCCGACGTCGGGCCGCGATCGGAACCGCCACCGTCTTCACAGGGAACCGCCGAGGTAGAGCCCATGAACAAGATGCTACTTCCCGTCGTCGCCGGCACGCTCGCGGCGCTGACGTGTGCTGCCGAAGCCGAGACGATCCGCGTCGCCGGCAACTTCGCCACCGAGCATTCCTCGAGCCTCGCCATGGAGGTCTTCAAGAAGGAGCTCGAGGAGGCGACCGGCGGCGGCGTCACTGTCGACGTCTTCCCGGCACAGCAGCTCGGTGGCGCGGCCGAGAACGTTCAGGCCGTCAAGCTCGGCGCGGTCGAGATCATCTGGGTGGGCTCGGCCTATCTCAGCCGCACGGTGCCCGACCTCGCCGCCATCTCGCTGCCCTTCCAGTTCGCCGATCGTGCGGACGCGTTCGCCGTCGTCGACGGCCCGGTCGGCGAGGCCATCGATGCCAAGCTCGCCGAGGAGGGCATGACGTCGCTCGGCTACATGGAGCTCGGCTTCCGTCAGCTCACCAACAACGTGCGGCCGGTGGCTTCGGTCGAGGACATCGACGGCCTCAAGATCCGCCTGCAGCCCAACGAGACCCATCTCGCCACCTTCCGCGCCCTCGGCGCCAACCCGGTCGCCATGGACGTCAAGGAGCTCTACTCTGCGCTGGAGCAGGGCGTGATCGACGGCCAGGAGAACCCCTTCGCCATCATCAACGTGGCCGGCTACGCTGAAGTGCAGAAGTACGTGTCGAACACCAGCCACTTCTTCGACTTCATCTCCATCGTCGCCAATCGCAAGAAGCTCGAGGCGATGGATCCCGCGACGCAGGCGGCGATCCGCGAGGCGATGGCGAAGGCGATCGCCTTCCAGCGTGCGCTCGCCGCCGAGCAGGACGCCGCCGCGCTCGACAAGCTGATCGCCGACGGGATGACCTACACCGAGGTCTCGCCGGAGTTCGCCGCGGCCCTGCGCGAGACGACCGCGCCCGTCGCCGAAGAGGCCAAGGCCAAGCTCTCGCCGGAGATCGCCGCCCTGCTCGGCACCCCGACGGTCGGCCAGTAAGCGGCGGGGCAGGTCGGTGGCGTCCATCAGACGGATCGCCTTGGGGGTCTTGGCGGGCATCGACACCGGTGCCCGCCTTCTCGTCATCGTCTGCGTCGCCGTGATGGTGACGGTGGTCTCGGCCCAGGTCGGCATGCGCTACCTCCTCAATTCCTCCATCGACTGGGCGCAGGAGGTGTCGCGGTTCGCCTTCGTCGCCACCGTCTTCCTCGCGATCCCGCTCGGACTGCGCGACCGCGCCCACGTGGGGATCGACATCCTGGTGAGCCGCTTCCCGGCGGCGCTGCGCGACGCGCTCGCCCGCGCCCTCGCGCTCCTCGCCGCCGCCATGCTCCTCGTCGTCTTCGCGACGGCGATCCGCGTCGCGGGCGCGACCTGGTCGGAGCGGCTCGGCTCGCTCGACATCACCTCGAGCGTGTTCTTCATGCCGGTCATCGTCAGCGCCCTTCACACCGCGCTTCACCTCATCGCCGAGGCGCTGTGGCCGAGAGACACCGCCGCGCTCGTCCCGCCCGAAGGCGATGGCGTCCTGGAGCAGCCGTCATGAGCCTTGCCGTGATCGCCGTCTTCCTCGGCCTCGCGATCGTCGGGATGCCGCTCGCCTTCGCGCTCGGCGTCGCGGCGCTCGCGGGGCTTCTGATGGCGGACTTCGACCTCGCGATCCTGCCGACGCGGCTGATGAATGCGGTCGATTCGTTCCCGCTGATGTCGATCCCGCTCTTCATGCTGACCGGGGAGGTGATGCTGAAGGCCGGCATCATGGACCGCCTGGTGGAGCTCGCGAACGCCTTCATCGGGCGTATGCGTGGCGGGCTCGCACAGGTCGCGATCGTTTCTGGCGCGGGGCTCGCCTCGGTCTCGGGCGCGGCCGTTGCCGACGCCTCGGCACTTTCCTCCACGCTGGTGCCGTCGCTGAAGAACGAATACGGGCTCGGCTTCTCGGCCGGCATCGTCGCGGCCGCGGCCAATCTCGGCCCGATCATCCCGCCGTCCGGCGCGATGATCGTCTACGCCTACATGGCGGGCTCGAGCGTCTCGGTCGGCGGCCTCTTCATGGCCGGCGTGGTGCCGGGGCTGATCCTGTTCGTCGTCTTGATGGCGCTCTGCTCGCTGATCTCGTGGCGGCGCGGCTATCCGGTGACCGGCGCGCCGATCTCGCTCGCCAACATCCTCCGTCAACTGCGGCGCAACGGGCTCGTCATCCTCCTGCCCATCATGGTGATCGGCGGGATCGTCGGCGGGGCCTTCACACCCACCGAGGGCGCCGCTGTCGGCTGCTGCTACGCGCTCTTTCTCGGCTTCTGCGTCACCCGACGGCTGCGGCTCGCCGATCTTCCGGACGTGATCGTCACCGCGGCGAAGACCACGGCGGTGGTCGGCGCGATGATCGCCTTCGCCTCCACGGTCACCTTCCTCTTCACCATCGACATGCTCCCTCTCAAGCTCGCCGGCCTCGTCGAGGGGATCACGCGGGACCCGTCGGCCTTTCTCTGGCTGATCGCGGGGATGCTCCTGGTGGTGGGAATGTTCCTGGAATCGAACGCCGCCTACATCATGCTCGTGCCGCTCTTCCACCCGATCGCGGTGGCGTACGGCATCGACCCGCTGCACTTCGGCTTCCTGTTCGTCCTGAACCTCGTGATCGGGATGCTGACGCCGCCGGTCGGAGTGATCCTCTTCGTCGTCTGCGGGATCACCAAGGTCGACATGGGGACGCTGGTGCGCGAGAGCTGGCCCTTCATCGCGGCGATGTACGCGCTTTTGGCTCTCTGCATCGTATGTCCGACCCTCGTCACGGCACTCCCCCGGGCCATGGGGTACTGACCAGAACGGCGTGTGGCGTGGTCAGGATCTCGTAGCGACGTCGACGTGGTCTCGCCGCCGACAGGAGCGCAGCGTTCCACGTCCGGATCACTGCGCATCTCGACTATGGCTCCCGAAGAAGGCTGCGCAAACAAAACAGGCCGGCGATCTGAGGTTCTCGCCAACTCCCCAAAGGTTGGATGGCGAGCCATCCACGGTTGTGACGCGTCTCCGGAATGCCAGCGATACGGCATGACCCGGCGTCAGAGCTTTCGCGATTGGATGGTTTCGGCTTCTGAACCCTGCCTTGGGTATAGTGTTCGTGCTTTGGTCTAGAGTTTAGTCGGCAAAAAGGCAGACGAACATGTTTACCCTTTAGGAATTCATGCCGTCGAGCGGGCGGGGAACGTCCCGAGAGGCGCTTGAGCGCTCTGTTGGCGAGCGCTCAATTCGAGATCTTCGGGTCTGCGTTTCGGATCGTCTTGGCGGGGCTGTGCGCGGTGGCCGGCAAGACGTTGCGTCCGATGGTCGAGGTCTCGGCTCGCCGCATTGTGGCCTGACTGTATTGCATACGGCACTCAAGTCTGCATACATTGCGGCCATGTGCTGAGGTCGGCAGACCGGTGCACCCGTCGCCGGGGCAACAATTCGGCGATTTTGATCGGCAATCCGCAACGAGGAGCATACGATGGATAGACGCGAGGTTCTCATGTTGTCCGGCCTGACGGCGGCGGCGACGCTCACGATGGCAACGTCGGGGGCCCAGGCGCAGGAAATCGCGGAGCCGACCTCTTCCAACCTGAACCAGATTCGCGAAAGCGGCGAGCTGCGGCTCGGCGTGATCCCGAACCAGGAGCCGCACTTCCACCGCGACATCAACACCGGCGTGTGGTCCGGCGCGGCGCTGACGATGGCGAACAACCTCGCCGGCATCCTCGGCGTCGAGGTCGTCCCGCACGAGACCACCTGGACCAACGCGGTGACGGATCTGCGCACCAACAAGATCGATCTCGCCTTCGGTCTGCAGCCCACCCCGACCCGTGCCCTGGCGGTGGACTTCAGCGCGCCGCTCTACAACAACGCCTATGTCTGTGTGACCCGTCGCGGTCAGCCCGAGCCGACCGAATGGGCCGAGCTCAACACGCCGGACACCCGCCTCTCCGTGGTGCAGGGCACGACCTACGAGATCATCGCCCGCCGGCTCGTGCCGCAAGCCTCGATCACCGCCTACAAGAGCCGCGACGACTCCCTTCTGTCGCTCGTCGCCGGCCACTCCGACTATGCGATCGACGGCGCGATCCTCGCGATCAAGCAGATCAAGGCGAACCCCTCCATCGGCAGCATCACGGTTCCGACGCCGATCGTCGCCCTGCCGTCGTGCGCGGCGATGCGGATCGACACCGACAAGCGTCTGCGCGACATCATGAGCGTGTGGGCCGCGCACAATCGGGCGCTCGGGCAGACGCGCGAGTGGGTCGTCGAGGCCTTCCAGCTCGCGGGCGTCGAGCCCGAGGACGTGCCGGACGCGGTCCAGTTCTGACGAGGCCTTCAGGCAAAATCAGAATGACAGGCTACAGATTTTCCCTGCGTAGCGATCAAACGGCCGGCTACGAGCATCCGCCGGCCGTCAGGGATGCCATCAAGCTCAGCGGCGGGTCGGCCTTCGGGCCGACCATGCCGGACGTGGTTCAGGCCGCCATGACGGCGGCCGGCGAGTATCGCACCGAAGTCATGCAGTACGGCCCGCTGATGGGGCTGCCGGACCTGCGCGAAGCGTTGGCGGCGTTCGAGCGGAAGGACGGCGTCGACTGCACCGCCGACAACATCCTCGTGACGAGCGGAGCCAAGCAGGCGATCGAATTGATCTGCCGGACCTTCCTCGACGAGGGCGACCTGATGGTCGTCTCGGCCCCGACCTACGTCACCGCCATTCCGATCTTCGTCGGCGCCGGCGCGCGCTTCATGAACATCGGCCAGGACGCGGACGGGATGAACGTTCCCGAGCTCGCCGAGAAGCTCGCGGCGCTGCATCGTGACGGGATGCGGATGCCCAAGCTCATCTACGACATCCCGGACCACCACAATCCCGCCGGGCTCGTCCTCAGCCTGGAACGCCGGCACCAGATGCTGGAGCTGGCGCGCACCTACAACATCGTCATCATCGAGGATCAGACCTACCGGCACATCCGCTTCGAAGGGGAGGCGCTGCCCTCGATCCGGTCCCTCGACGACGGCACCCACGTGCTTCCCGTCAACACGCTGTCGAAGCTCCTCGCGCCCGGCATGCGCCTCGGCTGGACGGTGGCGCCGACGGCTCTGCTGCCGCGTCTCGCCAACTTCAAGGCCGAGGGCGGCACCTCGCCGTTCCTGCAGCGCGTCGCGGTGGAGGTGCTGCGCCACGGCGGGGTCGAGGAGCATCTGTCGCTGGTGATCCCCGAGCTCGGTCGGCACCGCGATGCGATGCTGGCAGCGCTCGCCAAGGAGCTGCCGGAGGCGCACGTGACCGTGCCGAAGGGTGGTTTCTTCCTGTGGGTGAGCTTCGACGGGGTCGATGCCGACGACGTCTATGGGGCGGGCCTGCGCCACGGTGTGGTAACCTATCCGGGAAGTATCTGCTTCGCTTCCGAACCCGACCGCAGCCATCTGCGGCTCTCCTACAGCCAGGCCAGTCCCGAACAGATTGAAGAAGGTATCAGGCGGTTGGCCGCGGCCTACCGAGACGTGGCCTTCTCGAACCGGAAACACGTTGTTGCATAAGATTCTCTACTTCGCGCTCGCCGATCAGGCGCTCTACGATCTGATCGGCAGTCACGTCCCCGAGGGCTGCGAGCTCGTGACGTTGTCCTCGGACTCGGACGAGGAGCGGCTCGCCCGGCTCGCCGAGGCCGAGGTGATCGTCCTCGCCGGCAAGCATCTCGATCGCCGCTACATCGAGGCGGCACCGCATCTCAAGCTGGTGAACTTCCAGGGCGTCGGGTACCACGACGCGGCCGACATCGAGACGCTCAAGGCGCACGGCATCCCGTTCGCCATCGCCCCCGGCGGCACGGCCGAGGGCGTCAGCGAGCACACGATCATGATGATCCTCGCCACCTACAAGCGCCTCGCCTTCATGGATTCGGAAATCCGCGCCGGCGTGTGGCATGCGCACGACATGCGCCCGAAGTGCCGCCAGCTCTACGGCAAGGTGGTCGGTATCCTCGGGCTCGGCCGGATCGGGCGCGCCGTCGCGTCCCGGCTGCAGGCCTTCGGGGTGAAGGTCATCTACAACGACATCGCGGCGATCCCGCCGGAGGTGGAGGCCCAATGCGGGGCGGAGGCGGTGAGCTTCGACGAGCTCGTCGAGCGCTCCGACGTGCTCACCCTGCACGTCCCCCTGACCGAGCTGACGGCGGACATCATGAACGCGGAGACCATCGCGCGCATGAAGCCCGGGGCGATCCTCGTCAACTGTGCCCGCGGGGGCGTGGTGAACGAGCCGGCGCTGCTCGCGGCGCTGCAGAGCGGGCACCTCGCCGGCGCAGGGCTCGACGTGCGCGCCAGCGAGCCGCCGAAGCAGCCCGACCCGTTCGCCACCCTCGAGAACGTGGTGATGACCCCCCACGTCGCGCCGGGCACGCTGGACGCCATGCACATGAAGATGGCCGACGTCTTCGAGAACGTGCGGCGGCTCTATGCGGGCGAGGAAATCCGGGACCGGATCGTCTGATCCGCGCCGGCCACGCGCCGGGGCGTGACCGAACAGAGGTAGGGGATGGGGTACGATTGGGATTTCGGGGCGATGGCGCCCTACATGCACCTGCTCTGGAAAGGGCTGGGCGTCACTTTTCTTTATACGATCGGAACGGTCATCTCCGGCGTCGCCATCGGCTTGATCGTGGGGCTCGTGCGCACGAACGCCTCGACCCCGGTCGCGCTCCCGTTTCGGGCCTATGTCGAGGTCTTCCGCTGCACTCCGCTGCTGGTGCAGCTCGTGTGGATGTACTACGCGCTGCCCGTTCTCCTCGGCGTCAGCATGAGCGCGGCCACCGCCGCCTTCCTGTCGCTGACGCTTTATGGCGGCTCGTTCTATTCGGAGATCTTCCGCGGCGGCATCAAGGCCATCGACAAGGGGCAGTGGGAGGCCGGCCACGCCATCGGCATGCGCCGCGGCAAGATCTTCCGGCGGATCATCCTGCCGCAGGCCGTCAAGGTCATGATCCCCGCCTTCATCAACCAGACGGTCATGCAATTGAAGAACACATCCCTCGTCTCGACGGTGGCGGTGGGTGATCTCCTCTATCAAGGGTCGATCATCACCTCGACGATCTACCGGCCGCTGGAGGTCTACACGCTGGTCGCGGCGCTCTACTTTATGATGCTGTTCCCGCTGACCCTCGTGTCGGGCTACGTCGAGCGTCGGATGGAGATCCGCTGATGATGGGCTCGGCAGACGACGTGGTTCTGGAGGCCGTCGACATCCGCAAGGCCTTCGGCACGCACGAGGTGCTCTGCGGCGCGAGCCTCAGCGTGCAGCGGCAGGAGGTGATCAGCATCATCGGCTCCAGCGGGTCGGGCAAGTCCACCTTCCTGCGCTGCCTCAATATGCTGGAGATCCCGCAGGGCGGACAGCTGCGGATCGGCGCGGAGACCTACGACTTCTCCCGTCTGCGCCGGCCGCCGCGGGACGCGCAGCTCGCGCGCTTGCGGCGCAACGTCGGCATGGTGTTCCAGCACTTCAATCTGTTCCCGCACAAGACGGCGATGGAGAACATCGTCGAGGGGCCGATCCAGGTTCTCGGTGAGAGCCCGAAGCAGGCGCGCGAAACCGGCATGGAGCTGTTGGTGAAGGTCGGCCTGCAGGACAAGGCGGACCAGTATCCCCAGCAGCTCTCCGGCGGCCAGAAGCAGCGTGTGGCGATCGCCCGCGCCTTGGCGATGCGGCCGGAGCTGATCCTCTTCGACGAGGTGACCTCCGCGCTCGACCCGGAGCTCGTCGGCGAAGTTCTCACCGTGCTGAAGGACCTCGCGGCGGAGGGGACGACAATGATCCTCGTGACCCACGAGATCGCCTTCGCCGCCGACATCTCCGACCGGGTCGGCTTCATGGTGGACGGGACCTTCGCCGAGCTCGGGACGCCGCAAGACGTCATCTACAACCCGAAGTCGGAACGCCTCGTCCGCTTCCTGGAGCGGTTCACGAGCGGCAACCGGATCTAGCGGCTCGCGCCGGCGCCTCTTCGAGGGGCGGCGACGACGTCCGCGGCCGAGCGTGCCGCCGGACGCAACCCGGGACGGACGAGACGACCCCGGCCGCGTCGGTGGTCGATGCCGTTCGCGGCAGGGTCCCATGCGGCGGGCCGGCGAGGCCGCTCGCGCGCGCGGCAGTGGGTGCCAGGCCCACGAGAATGCGGATCGGACATCGGTTTTTGCTGGCGCAACGCCTTGCTTGGTCGGGTCGATCCAAGGTATTCATTATTGTATGCAGAATGGAGCGCAGAAACTTAGATGACAGAGGATGGCTCTCAAATGATGCGTGGTCTTTTGCACAATGACCGCGTGACGGGCGCCGAAGCGGCAGTGATGTCGCTGGCCTCTCATGGTGTCGAGTACGTTTTCGGACTGTGCGGCGACACCAGCCTTCCCTTCTACGACGCCCTTGCCCGGCTCAACCACGGGATCACCCACGTGCTCGCGCGCGACGAGCGGTCGGCCGCCTACATGGCCGACGCCTACGCGCGGGTGACCGGCAAGGTCGGCGTGTGCGAGGGACCGTCGGGGGGAGGGGCGACCTACATCCTGCCCGGCGTCGTGGAGGCCAACGAAAGCTCCACCGCCATGGTCTGCATCACCTCCGACGTTCCGGTCACCGCGCGCGGGCGCTATCCTCTCACCGAGCTCGACCAGACGGCGATGTTCCGCCCGCTGACCAAGGCGGCGACGACGATCGACCACGTCGACCAGATCCCGGACGTGTTCCGCAAGTCGTTCCGGGCCGCCACCACCGGCCGGCCGGGCGCGGCGCACATCGCGCTGCCCTACGATCTCCAGAAGCAGACGCTCGATCCCTCGAAGGTGTGGGCGCTGGCCCGGCACGGCCGCTTCCCCGCCTTCCGCGCCGGGCCGGATCCGGAGACCGTCGAGGAGGCGCTCGAGGTCATCCTCGCCGCGAAGCGGCCCGTCTTCGTGGTGGGCGGCGGCGTCATCCTCAGCCACGCCATGGAGGAGCTGGAGGAGCTCGCGGCGCTGCTTCAGGCCCCGGTCGCCTCCACCATCTCCGGCCATGGCGCGATTTCCGACATGCATCCGCTCGCGGTGGGGGTGGTAGGCGCCAACGGCGGCACCGACGCCACGCGCGAGCTTCTCCAGGACGCCGACTGCGTGATCTTCGTCGGCTGCCGCGCCGGCTCGACCACGACCGAGCACGGCAAGGTTCCCGGCCCCGGCACGTCGATCGTCCACATCGACGCCGACCCGATGGTGGTCGGCGCCAACTACCGCTGCGATGCGGGCATCGTGGCCGACGCCAAGCTCGCCCTCGCCGCGCTGCTCGAGGCGCTGAGGACGAGCGACGTCAAGGCAGACGGCGTCCTCGCGGGCAAGCTCGAGGCGATGCGCCTCAAGAAGTGGGAGATGTTCAACCGTCTCGCGGTGTCCGACGAGCGCCCGATCCGCCCGGAGCGGCTGCTGGCGGCGCTGCAGACCCACATGCCGCAGGACGGCATCATCGTCGCCGATCCGGGGACGCCGTGCCCCTATTTCTCCGGCTACTACCGCCTGCCGATCGCCGGTCGCCACTTCATCACCAACCGCGCCCACGGCGCGCTCGGCTTCTCGCTGTCGGCGGGTATCGGCGCCTGGTACGGCCGGCAGGATGCGACGGTGGTGTCGGTGATGGGCGACGGCAGCTTCGGCTTCGCCGTCGGCGAGATGGAAACCCTCACCCGCATGAACGTGCCGCTGAAGATGGTGGTGATCTCCAACGCCTCGTTCGGCTGGATCAAGGCGAGCCAGAATTCGGGCTACGGGTCGCGCTACTTCTCGGTCGACTTCTCGCGCACCGACCATGCTCGCGTGGCCGAGAGCTACGGCATCAAGTCCTGGCGCGTTGAGGACCCCGCCGCGGTGGAGCCGGCCGTGAAGGACGCCCTCGCGCACGACGGCCCGGCGCTGATCGACATCGTGGCCCAGCCCCTCCAGGAGACGAACGTGCCCGTCTCGGCCTGGATGGGCTGATCGGCGAGCGCGCCTCGTCCGCGCACGGCGCGGCGCGCAGCCGAACCCCCGCCATTCGTCCCACCCCGCCCCGGCGGCGACCGAAGGAGTTTCACTGATGTTGTTCCGAGGAGAGAGTCGATGACGGACGGACAGGAAGGCGCGCCGGTCGCCGTCGTGACGGGAGGCGCCAGCGGTATCGGCCTCGGCGTCGCCCAGCATTTCGCCAGCGAGGGGATGCGGGTCGTCGTGTGGGACTGGAACGACGCCACCTTGGCGGAGGCGTCGGCGGGGGCCGGCTTCGCCCTCACGCGGCAGGTGGACGTGACC
Source organism: Acuticoccus mangrovi (assembly GCF_016411865.1). Lineage (GTDB taxonomy): Bacteria > Pseudomonadota > Alphaproteobacteria > Rhizobiales > Amorphaceae > Acuticoccus > Acuticoccus mangrovi. The sequence continues at coordinate 153,502 of NZ_JAEKJA010000021.1, forward strand.
GACGAGGCCTCCGTGAAGGCCGCGACCGACGAGGTCGCCGAGCGGTTCGGGCGCATCGACATTCTGGTCAACTCGGCGGGCATCGCCGGCAGCCAGGCCCCCATCACGGACTACGCGCTCGCCGACTGGGAGCGCTGCCTGTCGGTCAATCTCACCGGCACCTTCCTGTGCTGCAAGCACGTCGTCGCCGTGATGGAGCGGAACGACTACGGCCGCATCGTGAACCTCTCCTCGATGTCCGGGCGGCAGGGTACGCCCCGCTCGCCGGCCTATTCGGCGGCGAAGGCCGGTGTCATCGGCCTCACCAACGCCCTGGGCCGCGAGCTCGTGCAGACGAACATCCGCATCAACTGCATCGCGCCGTCGGCCATCGAGACGGAGTTCATGCGCTCGGTGCCCAAGGCGCGGTTCGACGCGGCGATCGCGCTGATCCCGCTCGGCCGGCTCGGTCGCGTCGAGGAGGTGGTCGCGATGATCGCCTTCCTCGCCTCGGAGGGATGCTCGTTCACGACCGGGGCTGTCTTCGACCTCTCGGGCGGCCGCGCCGCGATCTGAGCGCGTCCCGCCGGCTCGGACGGGACGGCCGCTGATCAGGATCGGCGGCCGTCATCACGAAGTAGTCGTAGACGAGGCGCGCGATGTCGGCGACGACCCGGTCGCGCGCCTCCATCGGCAAGGGGGAGGCCTTGCAGTAGATCGCGAGGGCGACGGGGGCAGCCTCGCCCGCGAGGGTGAGATAGCCGACGTCGTTCGACGTGCCGCGGCCGCTCCCGGTCTTGTTGGCGAGTGGGACGCCCTGCGGTAGCCGACCGCCGATCCGCTCCCGCGCCCGCGTGCGCCCCATGATGTCGATGAGCCTGTCGCGTGAGGCGGCGTCGACGATGCGGCCCTGCCATGCGGCTCGCAGGATCGCGAGCATGTCGGCGGGCGTGCCGTGGTCGCGCTCGGCGTGGCGATAGCCCCCGTCGGGCCCCGGCTGCCGGTTGCGGGCATCGTGCTGGGCCGCCGAGATCTCCGCCAAAGCCTCGCGGATCGACACGCTCGGCGAGGGGAGGGCGATTTCGTGCAGCACGGCGAGTGCCTCCCGCATCGTCCGTCTCACCTCGAAATTCGGCAGGCCCAGCTCTTCGACGAAGTCCGCGACCGCCGGCGGCCCGCCCACCAGGCGAAAGAGCACGTCGGTCGCGGTATTGTCGCTGTGGGTGATCATCACCTCGAGGAGGTTGTGAACCGAGAGGCTGAGGCCGGGATGCGGAAACTCCGCGCCGAGGACGGAGAGGGGCGCGAAGTCCGCCGGCTCGACGTCCACGGGGTCTGACAGGCGGAGCTCTCCGGCCTCCGCCATCTTCAGGACGAGGAGCGCCAGCGGCACCTTGACGGTGCTCGCAAGCGGAAACCGCGTGGCGGCGCGGTAGGCGAGCTGCGCGCCGTTGCCGAGATGCTCGGCGGCGACCCCCACCGAGCCTGCGCTATGGGCGGCGATGCGGGCGATCTCGCGCTCGGCGTTGCGCCGGACGTGCTCGGTGTCCATCCCGGAGCCTCGCCGCGCCTACCCCCGCTTCTCGAGGCCCGACAGGACGATCGCCTCGCGCAGCGCGTTCACCTCGTTTTCCGGGAGCTTGACGAGGGGAGGGCGCACGACCGGGCTCGGAATCCGCCCGAGCGCGAAGAGGACTTCCTTGGTGCGGTTGTGAAGGTCGTGGGTGGGCGGCACGTAGAGCGCGTCCGTGATCGGCACCAGCTTGTCGTTGACGGCGCGCGCCTGCACGAGGTCGTCGGCCTTGATCGCCCGGAACAGCGCGAGCTGCAGGTCGCACATGATGCTGCCGATGCTGGAGCAGAGGCCGTTGCACCCCATCGCGAGCGAGCCCATCAGCCACGCGCTGTGGGCGCTGATGACGTTGACCGGCACGTCGCGGGTCTGCAGCGTGCGGATGAAGCGCTGATGGAGCGCCGGATCGTTGCCCCAGTCCTTGAGCGAGGTGATCGCCGGGACGGTGTCGACGAGCTTCATCACGGTGTCGAAGGTGTAGCCGCGTCCGGTCGCGGCCGGGAACTGGTAGAGCATGATCGGCAGCGAACAGGCATCGGCGATGAGCCCGATGTGGCGGTGGGCCACCTCCGGCCGGAACGGACCGCCCTTCGGCGGATAGACCATCAAGGTCGACGCCCCCGCCTTCTCCGCCGACTGTGCGGCCTCGACCGCCTCGCGGCCTTCGCCGTAGACGCTGGCGATCACCGGAATGCGGCCGTTGACCTCCTCCAGCATGATATCGACGAAGCGCTGCCATTCCTCGAAGCTCAGGACCTCGACCTCGCTCGACTGGGCGAGGCCGGACAGGCCCTCGGTCAGCAGGATGTCGCGAACGTGCTGGCGCACTCCGGCCTCGTCGACCGAGTAGTCGTCGTTGAAGGGAACGAGGCAAGCCGCGCTGACGCCCGAGGTCTCAGGAAAAGCGGATGCTGTCACGCAGAGCTCCATGATTTGGCAAGCCGCATGCGCGCGATCTAGCCATTGAGAAAAAGCCCGGCCTCCACCGGCCAGGACACGGTGACTTGGATGCCGATCGGCAGACGCGTGCGGTGCTGGTTCGCCAACTCCTGGACGATGACCGTGTCGCCGTTGGGCAGGCCCACATAGTGTTTCACGACGCTGCCCGTCGCGATGGTGTGCTTCAGCTCGCCGCTCACGACGTTCGCGTCGCCGGTGGCCTCGCCCGGCTGCGCGAGTCTCGCGGCCTCCGGGCGGAACATCAGCGTTCCCCGCGTGCCGGCCGTGCAGGTCCCGCGGGAGACGCGGCAGCGCGTTCCGCCGGCGATCTCCAGGATCGCCGGATCGCCCTCGGTCCGGACGGTGGCCTCGATCAGGGTCGACTGGCCGAGGAAGTCCGCGGCGAACACGGACGCGGGGTCGAAATAGAGCTCGTCGGTCGTGCCGAGCTGCTCGATCTTCCCGCCCTTCATGAGGACGATCCGATCCGACATGTTGAGCGCTTCTTCCTGGTCGTGGGTGACGTAGAGGATCGTGACGCCGAGCTCCTTGTGCAGGCGCTTGATCTCGATCTGCATCTGCTCGCGCAGGTTCTTGTCGAGGGCGCCGAGCGGCTCGTCCATCAGGATGATGTTCGGGTTGTAGACGATGCACCGGGCCAGCGAGATGCGCTGCTGCTGACCGCCGGACAGCTCCTTCGGCTTGCGGTCGGCGACGTGGGGCAGCTGGATCAGCTCCAGGACGTCGCGGACGCGGCGGTTGATCTCGCGCTTCGGCAGGTGCCGGATATGCAGCGGGAAGGCGATGTTCTGAAAGATCGTCATATGCGGCATCAGCGCATAGTTCTGAAACACCATCCCGAGCCCGCGCTTCGCCGGCGGCGTCGCCGTGACGTCGGTGCCGGCGATCACCACACGCCCGGCCGTGGGCGAGGTCATGCCGGCGATCAGGTTGAGGAGGGTCGTCTTCCCCGATCCGCTCGGCCCGAGGAGGGTCATGAACTCGCCCTTCGCCACCTGCAGATCGGTCGTGTCGAGGGCAATGACATCCGCGTATTCCTTCCGCACTCCGTCGAGGGAGATCATCGGAGTGGAAGTGTCGATGGCGTTGTCACTCAAGTTCATGCTTCCTTTTTCTGCATTGCGGCCATGACGATGCAGGCAAAGACGGTGAGGCCGGTCAGCATGGTGGACACGGCCGCAAGCACCGGCGAGATGTCGAACATGATGCTGGAGTACATCTTCACCGGAAGCGTCATGTGGCCGGCGCGCACGAGGAACCACGACACGATCACCTCGTCGAACGACGTGACGAAGGCGAAGAGCCAGCCGATGGTGAGCGCCGGCGCCAGGAGCGGGACGGTGACGCGGCGGAAGACGGTGAAGAGGCCCGCGCCCATGACCGTCGCGACGGTCTCGAGGGTCTCGTCGATGTGGCGCAGCCCGGCCGACACCGTGACGAGCACGAAGGGCAGCGTCATCACCACGTGGCCGAGGATGAGGCGGGCGTCGTTGTTCCGGATGCCCAGCATGTTGAGGTAGAGGTAGAGGGCGAGGGCGATCGCGACGCCCGGGATCATGATCGGGCTGTGCAGGAAGAGGGACACGAGCCCCTTTCCTCTGAACCGGCTTCGTGCCAGCCCGATCGCCGCCGCCGTTCCCATCACCAGCGACAGGGTGGCGCTGAGGATGGCGATGCGGAAGCTGAGGAGCGCCGATTGCGTCCAACCGGGCTCGGCGAAGAAGCGGCGGAAGAGGTCCAGCGAGAAGCCGGTCGGCGGAAACACCAGATCGCGCTTGTCGCCGAACGACATGATGATCACGATCGCCGTCGGCAGGATGAGGAAGACGAAGACGAAGATGGCGGCGGCGAGGCCCACGCCGCGCCATGTCATGATGTGGCGGGACGAGATCATGCGCGCTGCTCTCCGGCGAGGGCGGCACCGGCCCGCGTCTTGAAGAGCAGCGCGACGAACAGGGCCGCCGTCAGCAACAGCATGACGGCGATGGTCGAGGCCATCTGCCAGTTGAGCGCTTCGCGGAGATAGAATTCGACGAGGTTCGCGAGCATCACGTCCTGGCGGCCGCCGAGGAGGGCCGGCACCACGTAGAAGCCCAGCGAGAGGATGAAGACGAGCGCCGAGCCGGCGATGACGCCGGGCATGCTGAGGGGCAGCACGACCCGGCGGAAGACGACGAGCTTGGAGGCGCCCATGATCGACGCCGCGCGGGGCAGATCCGGCGGAATGCTTCGCAGGCTCGTCAAGATGGTGAGCACCAGGAACGGCACCAGATAGTGCGTCATGCCGATGATCACGCCGACCCGGTTGAAGAGCAGCTTCACGCTCGGCAGCCCCACCAGGCCGAGGAGCTGGTTCACCACGCCGGCCTGCCCGAAGATGACGGTGAACGCGTAGCTCTTGACGAGGATGCTGGTCCAGAACGGCACGAGCACCAGCAGCATGAGGAAGGCGCGCACGCGCGCCGACTGGTAGTTCATGTAGAGCGCGATCGGGTAGGCGAGCAGGAGCGAGGTGATGGTGGCGAGGGCGCTGATCTGCAGCGTGGTCCACGTCACCTTGTAGAAGAGGCTCGAGGTCGCGACCTGCTGATAGGACCCGATGCTGAAGGCGCCGGTGGTCTTGTCGGCCAGGCTGACGGACACGACGTAGGCGAGCGGCACGGCGTAGACGAACAGCATGAAGAGCGTCGCCGGCGCGATCAGGAGCGCGGTGTAGAGGGCGTGTCGCTGCTCCAGCGTGAGCTGCCGGCGCTTTGGTGTGGCGGGGGTCCCGTCACCCATGGACGGGCTCTTTGTGGAGGAGGCCGGTGGTCTCGAGGGCGGCATGGATGCGCGCCACCGCCGTGGCGTCGAGCCGCGACACCGGCGGTCGGACGGCCGCGGAGCGGATGCGGCCGAGCTGCAGGAGCGCTTCCTTGCAGCCGGTGTGAAGGTTGACGGTCGGCAGCTCGTAGAGCGTCTGCGTGATCGGGACGATGCGATCGTTGATCGCGCGAGCGGCCGCCATGTCGTTGCGCTGCACGGCCTCGAACAGGGCGATCTGCAGCTCGGAGATGACGCTGCCCACGCTGGAGCAGAGGCCGCTCGCCCCCATCACCAGCGAGGCCATCAGCCAGTTGCTGTGCGCGGTGATGATGTTCACCGGCCGCGGAAGGCTCTGGAAGGTTCGGATGTTGCGCTGATGCAGCGCCGGGTCGTTGCAGAAGTCCTTGATGGCGCGGATCGAGGGTACCTTGTCGACGAGCATCCGCAGCGTCTCGATCGGCCAGCTGATGCCGCTTGCGACCGGGAACTGGTAGACGACGAGCGGCAAACCGCTGGCGTCGGCGATGCTTTCGAAATGGCGCAGCGCGAGGGCGGGGTCTTCGCGGCCCATGCTGCGGGGCGGGCGCACGATCAGCGCGGAGGCCCCTTTGTCGGCGGCCATGCGGGCGAGACGGGCCGCCTCGCGATACTGCGCGGGGTGCACGCCGAATGCGATCGGCAGGCGGCCGCCGACCTCCTCCACGAGGATGTCGACGACGCGCTCCAATTCGCCATATTCGCAGAATTCCAGGTCGACCTGGGCGACGCCCGCGAGCCCGGGCAGCGCGGCCACGTACCGCAGGTGGCTGCGATAGTCCTGCTCGGCGATGGCATGGTCATCTTCGAAGGGAAGAATGCACGCCGCGATGACGCCTTTCGGGTCGGGGAAGGGGATGGGTGCGGTCATGTATCGATGGGTCCTGGCGGATGATCGAGACGGATGATCGAAGCGGCCGGCGGGTCGTGGACACGGCGAGCGGTAGCGAGCCGCCCGCCGCGCTCTCTCGAGGCCGGGCGCGTCCGCGCCCGCCTCGATCGGGGGCTAGCTGATCAGCCACTCCTTGAAGCGGATGGTCAGCTCTTCCTCCTTGCCGAGCCACCAACCGCCGTTGATCACGAGGGACCCCTCGCGGTTGAGGTCCGGCACCCAGGGCTGCAGCGACTTGTCGATCTGGCTGAACGCGGCGGGGTAAACCGGAGCGTTGCTGGTGATGTTGGCGAAGGCGATCTGCTGCTCCGGCTTCATCGCGAACTCGAGGAAGCGGAAGGCGGCGTCCTTGTTGGGCGCACCCTTCATGACGGCGGTCCACAGAATGCCGAGCAGGCACTGGTTGAACGAGAAGGCGACCGGGGCGTCGGCTTCCCGGCGGCGCTGCACGACGACCTGCTGGAAGTTGTAGGCGAAGTCGATCTCGTCGGCCTCGATCAGCGAGACCGGCTGACCCGCGGGCGTCGGCCACACGGCGATGTGCGGCTTGATGCGGTCCAGCGAGCGGAAGGCGCGCTCGACGTCGCAGGGATAGACCTCTTCCGGCGGCACCCCATCCGCCATCAGCGCCAGCTCCAGGTTGTTGATGACGCGGTTGAGCAGCGCGCGTCGGCCGGGGATCTTCTCCACATCCCAGAACTCGGCCCAGGAGAGGGGGTATTGGCCCTCCTCGGCGTAGCGGATGCTGGAGTGGGCCATGCCGCCGGCATAGACGTAGGAGCCGCAGCTATAGTCGCGCCGCGCGGCGGGGATGACGGCGGAGCGATCGTAGAGCGACTCCGGTACCTTCTCGTAGAAGCCGAACTCCTCGCCGGCGTAGACCCAGGGGTCGACGACGTCGACGACGTCCCACTCGACGTCGCCGCTTTCGACCTGCGCGCGGATCTTGGCGAGGTCCGGGCCGGCGACCTGCACGATCGGGATGCCGGTCAGTTCCGTGAACGGCTTGTAGAGGACGCGGTCCTTCGCCTCGGCGACGGCACCCCCGTAGTTCACGACGATCAAGGGCCCGGCGGCGCGGCTTTCCGCCGACCTCAGCACGAAGGGGGCCGCGAGGCCGCCACCCATCAGCTTGAGGGCGACGCGCCTGTCGATCGAGGTGCGGCCGAAGCTCGCTGAGGCCTTCGACCCTTTGGCAGTACGATCGGCTGTCATCTTCGCGGCTCTCCATTCACGCGTTGGTCAGAGGGGCGCCTATGCGGTGCTTCGGCGCAGAAGCGAGCTCATTCTTCGAACTGCACTCAATTTTGCATGACACTAAACATGTATTTGTGCACACAAACCGATATTCTGGCGAGTCCACGTGCCGACACGCCTCGAGCACTCGCCTGAGGAGCGTGCTCCGGAGCGTCGAGACAGCCAGTCTGAGCGATCATTCGATGCGGCATATCAATTTGCATTCGATAAAACGTACATAGCTGAATACAAACTGGCAAGTGAGTAGGCACGAGGCCGTGCTCGGGTATCGCGAAGCGGTGCGTCTCGCTCTGCGTGCGGCTCCGTCGCGCCGTCCGTTCAGGCATGGAACATCGGCGGATCGTCCGGGATGATCGCCGTGGCGCAGCCGATCGCCCCGCCGGGTCAGGGCGTCGACGTGCTTCTCGTGTCGTGGACGAGGCGTCTGCCACGGTCGAGGCGAGGAGAACGGAAAGGCGTGATGCGCCGTCGCCGGGCGCGACCTTTCGCGTCGCGTCCCGACGAACCAGCGTTCCGGCGTCGCGAGGGTTCGCCGGTGCGGCTTCCTGTTGCCGCTCGGCCGACCGGATGTCGGCGGTCGTGCTAGGCTGCGGACTCAATCAGCACCACCATCGGATGATGAT
>NZ_JAEKJA010000022.1 GCF_016411865.1 Acuticoccus mangrovi
TTCAGTCGGCGACCGGGTCAGTTTTCCAGCGGCGGCAACATTCCGGCCAGAGGCCGAAGCAGAGGACGCCGCGGAGGGCGAGTCCGGCCCGGCTGTCAGGGATGCCGCGGAGTGATCCTCCGGCGTCGGGCTATGCGGATGGCTCCCAAATTAGTTTGCCCGAGCCCGCAGCGCCGGCGCGATCTGTCTCGCGTCGGCGCTCACAGAGGAAGAGGAGGGCGGGGGTCTTCATGACGGGCTGAGAAGGCGAGGAGAGTGGCTCCTGACCGGCCCGTCACGGAGAACCATCATGGCCAAATCCTAACCGATCAGTCTCAGCGCCTCGCGGGACATCCCCTTCAACAAGCTCGTGCTCAGCCAGGCGAACGTCCGCCGGATCAAGGCCGGCGTCTCGATCGAGGAGCTTGCCGCGGACATCGCCCGCCGTACGCTGCTGCAGAGCCTGAACGTCCGGCCGGTGCTCGATGAGAGCGGCGCGGAGACCGGGATGTTCGAGGTTCCGGCCGGCGGCCGCCGCTACCGGGCACTGGAGCTGCTGGTGAAGCAGAAGCGTCTCGCCCGGAGTGCCACGATCCCCTGCGTTGTCCGCACGGAAGGCCTGGCGGAGGAGGATTCGCTCGCCGAGAATGTCCAGCGGGCACCGCTCCACCCGCTCGACCAGTTCCGCGCCTTCGTTGCGCTCAGAGAGAAGGGACAGAGCGAGGAGGAGATCGCTGCCGCCTTCTTCGTCTCGGTCGCCATCGTCAAGCAGAGGCTGAAGCTTGCTGCCGTGTCCCCGAAGCTCCTCGACGTCTATGCCGAGGACGGCATGACGCTCGATCAGCTCATGGCCTTCATCGACAACGACCTCGTGGTCGATGCCGACGAGGAAGTGTTTGATATGAACAACGGCTGCATCTGCTGCACCGTCCGGGGCGATCCGATTCGTATCCTCGGCGGACTGATGAAGCGCGCGGACAAATTGGACGCGATCATTGTCGAGACCACGGGGCTGGCGGGTCCCGCGCCGGTGGCGCAGACCTTCTTCGTCGACCAGGATGTGGCTGACCGCACACGGCTCGACGCGATCGTGACGGTGGCCGACGCCGTGCATCTCGACGCTCAGCTCGGCGAACACCACGCGGCCGAGGAACAGATCGCTTTCGCGGACGTCGTCCTGCTCAACAAGACCGACCTCGTCGACAAGGACGGCCTCGGCCGAGTTGAGGATCGCATCAGGCGCATCAACCCCTACGCCAAGATCATCCGGACGGAACGATGCTCGGCGTCTCTCGACGAGGTGATCGGGCTCAATGCGTTCAGTCTTGACAGGGTGCTGGCGGTCGAGCCCGACTTCCTGACCTCTGATCACGACCACGAGCATGACGACGACGTAAAAAGCATCTCGCTGGTGTCGGAAGTGCCGCTCGATCTCGACAAGTTCCAGACGTGGTTCGGCCGGCTTCTCCAGACGCGCGGGCAGGACATCCTGCGCTCGAAGGGCATCCTCGACTTCAAGGGCGAGGCGGAACGCTATGTGTTCCAGGGCGTCCACATGTTGATGGACGGCGCGCCGATGGGGGCGTGGTCGAAGGGCGCCCGGCAATCGCGGCTGGTGTTCATCGGCCGCAACCTTGACACGATGGGTCTCGAAGACGGGTTCGCCGCATGCCGGGCGGCGTAGCGACGGAAGCGGCGCGCCAAGACCCACGCCTGAGGGGCTTCGGAGAGACCCAGCTCCAACGTCAGGGCCTCACGCTCGACACCGGCGCACCGGTTACTGGTGCCATATCAACCGGCACGGCCGTCGCGGCGGGGTTCGGAGACGGCGTGGTGCGGTTCTTCCGTCCGGATAAACCACCAACGATCGTCGAAGCCCACGGCGGCGCCGTGTTGTGTCTTGCGACGGAGGCGGCATCGGGCGCCGTGCTCACGGGCGGCGACGACGGTCGGTTCCTACGCATTTTTCTGGACGGGACGATCGAAGAGATCGCGAGCTTCGGCACGCGCTGGGTGGATTGCGTCGCCACCGCCTCTGGTAGCATTGCCTGCACCTCGGGCCGCACAGCCTATGTCTGGTGTGCCGGCGACAGCACCCCGAGGACGTTCGAACACCCCTGCACGGTCGGCGGACTTGCATTCGATGCAAAGGCTCGGCGCTTGGCCGTTGCGCATTAGGGCGGTGCGACTGTCTGGGAACGCGACGAACGCCGATGGAAGTCTTCAAAGCTCGTTTGGAAAGGCTCGCACGGCGCCATCGCGTTCAGCCCGGACAGAAAGTACTTGGTGACAGCGATGCAGGAGAACGCGCTGCACGGCTGGCGTCTGCGCGACAAGGCCGACATGCGCATGTCGGGCTACTCCGCCAAGGCAAAGAGCTTCGCCTGGGTCGGCAGTGCGCCCTACCTTGCGACATCCGGCTCCGACCAGGCGACCTGCTGGCCCTTCGACGGCAAAGGCGGACCCCTGGGGCGCCCGCCGTCTACCTGCGCCTACGGTGACAAACAGCTCTGCACGGCGGTCACAGGGCTGGTTGGGCATAACGGGGTCCTTGCCGGTTTCGCTGATGGCAGCGTACTCGCCGGGCGCTTGTCGACCGACAGCGCGTTGGAGGACCTTGTCGTTAAGGGATCCAGCGGATCGCCGGTCGCCGCACTCGCACTAACCCCCGAAGGTTGGCTTTTCGTCGGCGAAGAGTCGGGCGCACTCTTTGGGTTCGGCTCGGCGGAGACGAAGCGTGAGGAACCTCTTCGTGCGCCGTTCCGCTCCGGGCCGCGCCGGAATGGTCAAGGGCTGGGTGGCAGAGCGTTTCGGGCTTTCCGAAGCCGATCTGCTGACGATCGCGGAGCTTGCCTGTCACGAACCCGGCTGCCCGCCCATTGAAACCGTCGTGACAGTGCATGGGCACGATGGCGGGGACCGCATCTGGCGTATCCACAAATCGCTCGCCGAGATCGATGCCGGCGACATCGACGCGCTGGAGGCGGAGCGGTGAACGGAACGCCGCCGGCAAGACACGACGAGACTTTCGAATGGGCCTGGGACGGCGTCGAGCTGTCCTGCGCTCTCACGCGCGAGGGAACGGGACCACGCGCGGTTCTTCTGCCGGCGCTGTCCTCGATCGCTACTCGCGACGAGATGGCGCCTCTGCAGAGGCTTCTGGCAGCACGTTTCGAGACCGTTGCGCTAGACTGGCCTGGTTTCGGGACGACCGACAAGCCGCGCGTTGCCTGGACACCTGCGGCGATGGCGGCGTGGCTTGACCATGTTCTAAGCGCCGTCGTTCCGGATCCGGCCTTGATCGTCGCTGCAGGCCATGCCGCGGGATACCTTCTGCGGCATTTGGCTGACAATCCCGGTCGCTCACTGCATATCGTGCTGGTCGCACCGACCTGGCGCGGGCCGCTGCCGACGATGATGGGACGACGACCCAGCTGGCTTGCCTGCGTCCGGGCTGCCGTGGATATGCCGGTTGCCGGTCCGGCGCTCTACATGCTCAATTTGAACGATCTGGTGATCGGGCGGATGGCAAGGGGGCATGTCTACTCTGACCCGGGATGGCTTACCTTGGAAAGCTTGGCGGCCAAGCGCCATGTTGCGCGCGCCGCAGGTGCCCGCTTCGCCTCCGTGCGGTTCGTAACCGGTGCGCTCGATCCGTTCGATGTGGCGGACGACGCCCGTTCCGCCGCGGCGGCGATGCCGAAGGACCGTCTACAGCTGATCTGGGGCGAGGAAACGCCCCGGAAATCAAAAACGGAAATGGAGGCGCTCGCAGCTGCGGCTAGCATCGCTCCGACCCTCCTTCCGCGCGGAAAACTCGGGCTGCATGAGGAATTCGCCAACGATGTCGCGCAAGTGATCCTAGGTCGCTTCGCCAATTCTGAGTAAGGCAATTCGATTGTGAACGCGGGAAGATTCTGTCGGGGGGATCGACGGTAGCGCTCCGCCGACTCGAACCCCCGGGGCAGTGGCCTTCGCCGACCCTTATGCTGCCTTTCGAGCGATCGCATGCAAGCCTTCCGGCCGAAGATGTGTATACCGGCGGAGCATCCTCCAATCTCGGTGACCCGTCACCAGTGCAACCTGCTCAATAGAAAAGCCGGCCTCAAACAAGCGGCTCGTTCCTTCATAGCGAAGCTCGTGGAAATAGAGGTCATCGATACGCAACGTACGACATGCTCGCCGAAAGGCAGTTCCGACCGATCGGCTATTGTAAGGAAAGATCCGTCCTACGTGCTGCTATGAAAGTTCGCCCTGCTCGTGAATAATTTCCGCAGCGTCGTAGCCGCTGACGTCTAACAGTGGTATGCGCTGGTTATTCCCGCTTTTTCTTCGCGGGTCTTTTCGATCACGGATGAGAAGCATCCGCTTCACGGGATCGAAGTCCGTCCATTCGACGCGGCATATCTCGTCCTGGCGCATTGCCGTCGCGACAGCAAACCGAATAATCCGCCCCATTGGGATCTGCTGAAGCGGATTTGCGCCGAGTGTTGAGATTAGTTGGTCAAGCTCATCCTGAGTCGGTCGCCGATCACGCTCATCACCTCTTCCGACGAGTCCGAGACGCGTCAAGGCGATCCGTGCCTGCGAGACAGGCTCAGTCGAGAGGATCACGCCATGCACAGCGGCGGCGTCTGAGAGGATCGTCTTGATGTATCCAATGTCGATACCGACCGCAACAGGACCCGCCCCCTCGCAGGCGCGGCCCTTTCCGAAATCTATGACCCTCTGCCGGTCGAGATCGCCTAGGCGCACCCGGCCGAGCCGGCGCTCCAGCATAGCGAGACTCGCGGCCTTCGACCGACCGATGGGCTTGCCGACTTCCTGGAGGTCTTCTCGGTGTAGACGTGTGAGATCGCCGAGTGTCTTGGCGCCATGGCCAGCGCAGGGGAGGGCAGGCTCGCCGCGATCAATCCGGCGCTCGATCTCGAGAGCCCATTCCTCCGCGTCCTTGCGGCGACGGAAGGTGCCGTTGACATATTTCCCCTTACGTCGCACCTGGACTGGCCAGGAACCAGACTTGAGCCGCGTGACGGTGGCCACGACGTGTGCGCTCCGTGTGCACCCAGGCGTCGAACCGGGGCGAATAGCGTCGCGTCATGGCGTAGAAATGAGTGCACACGACCCGACCTAACGATTTGATACTACTAAAAAATGAAATTATATCAACAACATACGATCGCCGTGGCGCCGATGATGGACTGGACCGATCGGCATTGCCGGGTGTTCCATCGGCGGCTCAATCCGGCGGTGCAGCTGTTTTCGGAGATGGTCACCGCCAAGGCGGTGATCCATGGCGACCGGGCGCGCCTCCTCGGCTTCAGCGCGGAGGAGGGGGCGCCGGTGCTCCAGCTCGGCGGCTCCGATCCGCGGGAACTCGCCGCCGCCTCCCGCATCGCCGCCGAATGGGGCTACGGCGAGGTGAACCTCAACGTCGGCTGCCCCTCCGATCGGGTGCAGGGCGGTCGCTTCGGCGCATGCCTCATGACGGAGCCGGCGCTCGTGGGCGACTGTCTCGCCGCAATGGGCGAGGGCGGGCTTCCCGTCTCGCTCAAGTGCCGCATCGGCGTCGACGATCAGGATACCGAGACCGCTCTCGACGCCGTTGCCGACGAAGCCGTCGCCGCCGGCGTCTCGGCGATCTGGGTGCATGCCCGCAAGGCGTGGCTCGCCGGCCTCTCGCCGGCGCAGAACCGGGACGTGCCGCCGCTCGACTATGACCGCGTCCACCGTCTCGAGGCCCGCCTCGACATCTTCGTGGGCATCAATGGCGGGATCGCCGATGCCGCCACGGTGGCGCGCGAGCTCGCCGTCGTCGACGGGGTGATGATCGGGCGCGCGGCCTACCAGCGCCCGGGCCTCCTCGCCGAGCTCGCCGGCTACCGGGGGGAGGAGAGCTTCCGCCATCGCCTCGCCGTCGCCCGCTCCATGGCCGACTATGCCGAAGAGTGGATCGCCGCCGGTGGGCGTCTTGCCCATGTGGTACGCCACATGCTGGGGCTCTTTCATGGTGAGCCGGGGGCGCGTGCCTACCGCCGCACCCTCACGGTCGCCGGTCAGGCTCCGGATGCGGAGCCCGACCTTCTGAGGGCGGCTCTCGAGGCCATCGAGAGAGCCGCCGACACTGCCGCCCGCCGCGCGGCCGAAAAGGATGCCATCGCCGCATGATCCGCTGGCGCGACGAACTTGCCACCCTCCTCGCCTTCTACGCCCGCCTGCCAGCTCCCCCGCGCCGCCACGGCCTCGGGGTGGCCGACAGCGTCGGCATGCTGCCGATCGCGGCGGTCCTCGTCGCGCTGCCGGCGGCGCTGGTGCTGTGGCTGACGGCGGCGCTCGGGGCGAGCCCCTTCCTCGCCGCGGTTCTCGCCACCGCCACCCTCGTCGCCGTCACCGGCGCACTGCACGAGGACGGGTTCGCCGACTGCGTTGACGGCTTCTGGGGTGGGGCGGTGGCGACGCGGCGGCTCGAGATCATGCGCGACAGCCGCATCGGCACCTACGGCGTGCTCGCGCTCGTCACGGTGGTGCTGATCAAGGTTGCGCTGCTTGAGAGCGCGCTCGCCGAAGGGCCGTTCCGGGCGGCGCTGATCTTCGTCGCCGCGGCCGTCGCGGGGCGTACGGTGGCGCTCTATCCCTGGGTGGGTCTGCCGAACGCCCGGGACGACGGGCTCGCCGTCGCCGCCGGCCGGCCGAGCACCGCCGCCTTCCGCCGTGCCCTCGTCCTCGCCGTCGTGGTGACGCTGGTGCTCGTCGGCTGGATCACACCGCTCGGCTTCATCCTCGGCGCCGTCGCGGCGGCGGCGGCGGCGAAGGGGGTGGCCTCGCTCGCCGACCGCCTCATCGGCGGACACACCGGCGACGTCATCGGTGCCGCAGTGGTCGCCGGCGATCTGGCATATCTTGCGGCGATCACTATCTGCCTCTGAGCGGGGAGGGGCGAGGAGCGGTGAAGAGGACGGCGTCACATCCTGCCGGCTGCGCCCGCCGCATCGCCCGCCATAGCGCCGTCGCGGCCGCCGCTCTGATGGTGGCGACGGGACCCGCCCTCGCCCAGTCGATCCCCACCATGGACATCGACAGCACCGCCCCCCAGGCGGTGAAGCTCGTGGTCCTCCTCGTCGTCTTCGTGGTGGTGCTGCTCTCGATGCGCAGCGTCCGCCTGCCGGAGATCGTCCGTACCTCTCTCTTCTGGCTCATCGCCATCGTCGCGCTCGTCGGCCTCTACGCCTACCGCGTACCGCTCCAGTCGGTGGGGCGCGAGGTGGCGGCGGTTCTCGTGCCCGGCGTCACCGTGCAGGACGGCGAGAGCGTGGTGGTGCGCCGCTCCTTCGGCGGCCACTTCGAGATCGAGGGGACCGTCGACGGCGCGCCGGTGCGCTTCCTGTTCGACACCGGCGCGAGCACCGTGGTGCTGTCCGCCGAGGACGCCGCCCGCGCCGGCTTCGATCCCGATGCGCTCGACTATCGCGTGCCCGTTGTCACCGCGGGCGGAATGACGGAGGTTGCCCCGGTGCGCCTTCCCGACATTGCGATCGGCGGGATCCGCATGGAGTCGGTGCGCGCGGCGGTCGCCCGCCCGGGCGAGCTCGACCGCAGCCTCCTCGGCATGAGCTTCCTCAACCGCCTCTCCGGCTATGATGTGCGCCGCGACCGGCTGGTTCTAATTCCCTGAGCCGATCCTCGCAGAAAGGTTTACGCTGCCCCGATGTCCCACTTCGACGCCGACGTCTCGCCCCTCGACGACTTCCGTGCACTCGCCCGCGCGCCGCGGCCCGACCATAGCGACGCGCTCGCGGCGACCCGCGCCCGCGAGGCGGCGCTGACGAAACCCGCCGGCTCGCTCGGCCGGCTCGAGAAGCTCGCCGAATGGCTCACCGCCGTGACCGGCAAGGCGCCTCCGACGGTGGATCATCCGCGCGTGGTGGTGTTTGCGGCGAGCCACGGGGTGGCCGAGGAGGGGGTATCGGCCTATCCCTCGAGCGTTAATGCCCAGATGCTCGCCTCCTTCCGCGACGGCAAGGCCGCGATCAACCAGATCTGCGCCGCCTACGGCATCGGCCTGTCCGCCTTCGACCTCGCCGTCGACATTCCCTCCGGCAACATCGCGGTGGAGGACGCCTTCGCCTCCGAGCGCGCCGCCGCCGCCACCATGGCCTTCGGCCTCGAAGCGATCGCCAACGGCGTTGACTGCCTCGCCCTCGGCGAGATGGGCATCGGCAACACCACTGTCGCCGCGGCGCTCTATGCGGCGCTGATCGGCGGCACGGCGGCGGACTGGTGCGGCGCCGGCACCGGCGTCTCGGGCGAGGCGATGGCGCGCAAGATCGCCGCCGTCGACAAGGCGCTCGCCCGCGTCGCCGGCGAGGAGGATCCGCTCGTCCTCCTGACGCGCATCGGCGGGCGGGAGATCGCGGCGATGGTCGGCGCGATTCTCGCCGCGCGCAGCCAGAAGGTGCCGGTGGTGATCGACGGCTTCGTGTCGACGGCCGCCGCGGCGGTCGCCTACAAGATCGCGCCCCAGGCGATCGACCATTGCCTATTCGCCCACCGCTCCGCCGAGGCCGCCCACGGCCGGGCGCTGGAGGCGATGGGGGTCAGCCCGCTCCTCGATCTCGGGATGCGGCTCGGGGAGGGCACCGGCGCAGCCCTCGCCATCGGCATCCTGCGGGCGGCGGCGGCCTGCCACTCCGGTATGTCGACCTTCGCCGAGGCGGGTGTCGACGGCCCCGTCTGAGGCCGGCGGGGTGCAGGCGGAGGCGCCCTCGCTCGATCGGCTGATGGCGGCGATCCACGCCTGCCGGGTCTGCCGCGAGGCACCCGAGAAGACGCCGCTGCCCCACGCTCCGCAGCCCATTCTGCAGGTCAGCGGCACCGCGCGCATCGTGATCTGCAGCCAGGCGCCCGGCAACATCGCCCACCAGAAGGGGGTGCCGTTCTACGACCCGTCGGGGGTGCGTCTGCGCGACTGGCTGGGGCTCGACGAGGCGACCTTCTACGACGCGAGCCGCATCGCGATCATCCCGATGGGCTTCTGCTTTCCCGGCTACGATCGCCATGGCGGCGACCTGCCGCCGCGCCCCGAGTGCGTCACCCACTGGCACGACCGGCTGTTCTCGATCCTGCCGGAGCTGCGCCTCTTTCTCGTCATCGGCAAATATTCGATCGCCTACCACCTGCCTGAGCGGCGGCGGGAGTCGCTCTGGGCGGTGGTGCGCGACTGGCGGGCGATCGCCGCGGCGACGGCGCCGCGCCCCCTCATCGTGCTGCCCCATCCCTCGTGGCGCAACAATGTCTGGATCCGCCGCAACCCGTTCTTCGAGGCCGAGCTTGTTCCGGCCTTGCGGCGGCACGTGGCTCGGGTGCTCGGCGAGGTTGGGGAAGGTTAACCAAAATATAATCCCCGTGCCGGCTGCGGTGCTTTGTCGCTGGAAAAGTTCACTTATTCGGCAATAGATTGGTTGCACGGTGCGGCGACGTATCGGTGTTGAGAGTGGGAGAACGGGATGAAGCGCCTGAAGACGGCAGAGGCCGTGCTGATGCTGGCGATGGCTGCGGCGACGCCGGCGCTCGCCCAGGAGACCACCGCGGCCGCCGGGGGCACCAGCATGTCGGACGTTCCGCCGGCGGCTCCCGTGACGGCGAACACCGAGCGCTTCTTCGTCGACACCCAGGTTTCGGACGTGTTCGTGGACGGCGACGTGACGGTGGCGCTGCTCGAACAGTCGCCGCTCAGCTCCTGTCCGTCCAACGAATATGTCTACGAGCGCTCCCGCCCCAAGTGGCTCTACGAGACCGGGCGCCTGATGGTGGCGCAGAAGCAGGCCGCGGTGATCCGCGTCTCGGTGACCTGCAAGGACGGCAATCAGGTGGTGAACGCGGTGCAGTTCCTGTCACCGCCGCCGGGCGCGGTGGCCCAGGCGATGCCGCTCCGCTCACAGACGGTGCAGCAGCGCCAGCGCGCCCAGCCCGTGTCGATGCGCCCGCTGCCGGTTCCGGGCGGCGCCACCTACGCCGGCCAGTCGCGCGAGGAGATGGCCCGCACGATCCCGCTCCCCTGAGGCGGCGGGCGGCCCGGCCGCTCAGAAGGCCTTGAAGGTGATGATGGTCTTGGTGTCGAGAATGCCCGGGATCGAATGCACCTTCTCGTTCACGAAGTGGCCGATGTCGGCGTCCCGGTCGACATAGAATTTCACCAGCAGATCGTAGTCGCCGGCGGTGGAGTAGATCTCCGAGGCGATCTCGGCATCGGCGAGCGCGTTGGCGACCTCGTAGGCCCGCCCGAGCTGTGCTTTGATCATCACGAAAAACGGCGTCATCTCGTTCTCCTCGCACGCGGTGTGCGGCGCTGGCGGTGGCGCCGATGACCGCAACCTCCCAAGAAGCCGAAACTGCGCCTCGCCACAAGCCCTTGCTCCGAGGCTTCGCGCGCTTTAAGGGAAGCGGCTTCCAAGGGGGTGCCTTCGGGCTGAGAGGCAGGTGCCGACCCCATGAACCTGATCCGGGTCATGCCGGCGGAGGGATTGGATCATGCCACATCATCGCGCCGAAGGGCGCCGACCAGATTACGCCGAAGGGCGCCGACCAGATCGCGCCGCAGGGTGCCCACCGCGTGCCGATCGTCCCACGACGAGGGGAAGGGGGACGCCATGGACGCGCTGACGCTGCCGTCTCGCCTCGACCGTCCCGCCCTCGCCGAGGCCATCGACGCGCTCTTGTCGCGGCGGCCGCGCATCCACGCGCTGATGTCACCGGTGGCGCAGCCGCTGTCGGCGAACATCGGCGCTGCGCTCGGCATCGACATCTCGATGACGATCGATGCCGAGGAGGTGCGGCCGATGGCCGCCGGGTCGGACGCGCTGCTCGTCAATCTCGGCATGCTGGAGCCGGCGCGGCGGGCGGGGATCCTGGCCGCGGTGGCGACGGGACGGCCGTTCGTGCTCGATCCGGTGAAGGTCGACCGCGTGCCGGACCGGCTCGCGTTCGCCCGCGAGCTCCTGGCGCTCGGCCCGAGGGTGGTGAAGGGCAACGCCGGCGAGATGGCGGCGCTCGGGCCGCTCCCCGAGGGGACGGTCGCGGTGACGACGGGGGCGGTCGACACGGTGCGCCGGTGCGGCGGCGGCCCGGCGCTGCGGCTCGCCAACGGGACGCCACTCCTCGACCGCGTCATCGCCACCGGCTGCGCCACTGGGATGCTCATCGCCGCGATGCTGCCGGGCTCCCGCGACGCCTTTACCGCGGCCGTGGCGGGGCTCGGGCTGATGACGGTGTCGGCCGAGGCCGCCGCCGTTCGCGCCGCGGGACCGGGGAGCTTCGCGGCGGGGCTGATTGACGCGCTCGCCGCTGCGGACGGGACGGCCGTCGCCGCGGGTCTGCGCCTCGCGCCCGGGCCGCTCGATCTTCGCTGCTATCTGGTGCTCGGGCCGGACGTCGCCGATCCGGTGGGCCTCGTCCGCCGCGCCGTCGCCGGCGGCGTGAGCCTCATCCAGTGGCGCGACAAGGCCGGCAGCACCGCCGACCAGGTCGCCGCGGTGCGCCGCCTCGTCGCCGCGACCGACGTGCCGGTGCTCGTCAACGACCGCGTCGACGTGGCGCTCGCCGCCGGGGCCGCCGGGGTCCACGTCGGCCACGGCGATCTGACGTCGGCCGAGGCGCGCCGGCTCGTCGGCGAGGCGGCGATCGTCGGCCTCACCGTGCACAGCCTCGCGGAGGCCGACGCCGCGGAGGGTGCGCCGATCGACTACGCCTCCGTCGGCGGCGTCTACGAGACGATCAGCAAGAAGAACCCCAATCCGCCGATCGGCGTGGAGGGGTTCCGGGCGATCACCGAGCGGTTGCGGCGGCATCGCCCGATGCCGGTCTGCGCCATCGCCGGGATCACCGCGGCGCGGGCACGCGAGCTCGTCGCGGCCGGTGCCGACGGGGTCGCGGTGATGAGCGCCATCACGCGGGCCGACGACCCGGCGGCGGCCGCCGCCGTCATCCGCGACGCGGTCGGGGAGGGGCGGTCATGATCGCCCTCACCATCGCCGGCTCCGATTCGGGTGGCGGCGCCGGCATCCAGGCCGACCTCAAGACCTTCTCCGCCCTCGGCGTCTACGGCGCCAGCGTGATCACCGCGATCACCGCCCAGAACACCATGGGCGTCACCGGCGTCCACGCGGTGCCCGTCGACATGGTGGCCGCCCAGCTCGACGCCGTGCTCGGCGATCTCGACGTGCGCGCCATCAAGATCGGCATGGTCGCCGACGTGGACGTGATCGAATACCTCGCCGGCCGCCTCGCCGACGTCGCGATCCCGGTGGTGCTCGATCCGGTGATGGTCGCCGCTTCCGGCCACCGCCTGGTGCCGGTGGAGGCGGTGGCCGCGCTGCGGCGCGACCTCTTCCCCCGCGCCACCATCGCGACGCCCAACGTTCCGGAGGCGGCGGTGCTCCTCGGCGAGCCGCCGGCCGAGACCGAGGGGGAGATGCGCGACCAGGCCCGCGCGCTCGCCGCCGGCGGCACCGCGATCCTCCTCAAGGGCGGCCATATGACGGGCGCCGAGAGCGTCGACGTCCTTTACACCGACAAGGGCGTCGAGATCCTGACCTCGCCCCGCGTCGCGACGCGGAACACCCACGGCACCGGCTGCACCCTGTCGAGCGCCATCGCGGCCCACCTCGCCCGCGGCCTGCCGCTCGAAGCCGCCGTGCGGGCGGCGAAGGACTATATCTCGGCCGCCATCGCCGCCGCCGACCGGCTCCACATCGGCCACGGCCACGGCCCGGTGCATCACTTTTACGCCTTCTGGCCGGACGAGGCCTGACCCGTCCCGCCGGCGGGCGGCCCATCGGAAAAATCCTGCGCATCGCCCACCCAGGGCGGGCTTTGAGCGCTATTGTGCGGTGCCGGCAGCCGGGAACTCCCTCGCGGTGGGCAACGTTCTTCGGATAGCAGTCACTCAAATTTCAGTTCGGAAGGAACGCCGATGCACAGCCTTATCTACCTCGTCGGCCTCGTCGTGGTCGTGCTTTTCATTTTGAGTCTGCTTGGCCTCGCCTGACGCTTCCGCCGGACTTCAAGAATAACGACCCTGCAATGCTCAGGAGTTCACGACATGTCGACCAAAGATACCATTGAACGGGAAGCGCGATCGGCCGAAGCGAAGATGTCCGAAGCCGCCCAGACCGTGAGAGAGCGCGCCGAAGCGGCGGCCTCCGACGCCCAGCGCGCCGCCCAGTCCTACGCTGAGGAAGGCAAGCGGACCGCGGCCGGCCACATCGCCGATTTCGCCAACGCCGTCCGCCGGGCCGGGGACGAGCTGTCCACCCGCGACCAGACCATCGCCGCCCGCCTCGTCGGCGAGGCCGCCGAGGGTCTCGAACAGGTGGCCCAGTCGATCTCCGACACCTCGGTCGACGACATGGTCGGCTCGGTGCAGCGCTTCGCGCGGCGCAATCCCGGCGCTTTCGTCGTCGGCTCGGTACTCGCCGGGCTCGCCGTCGGCCGCTTTGTCAAAGCGACATCGGAACGCAGTCACGGGGCCGAGCCCACGCCCCAGTCGGCGTATGGTGCACCCACGAGTCAGCCGCCGCGCCCCGTCGCGCCCGGCCGACCGGCCATGAAGTGAGGTGACCATGACCTACAATCCCAACCGCGGCGACCATCCGGGGCCGATGGCCGACACGCTCGCTCACACCCGCTCGGTGCCGGAGCTGATCGCCAAGCTCTTCCGCGACCTCACCGACCTCTTCCGCAAGGAAGGGGAGCTGGTGCGGGCGGAGCTGAGCGAGAAGGTGACGCAGCTTCAGGTCGGCGTCGGCAAGATCGCCGCCGGCGGCATCACCCTTCTCGTGGCGCTGATCGTGCTCGCCGACGCCCTCGTGGTCGCCGTCGCCGAGCTGATCGGCACGGTGGAGGTCTCCGACAACAACACCGGATGGGCTGCCCTCATCGTGGGTGGTGTGTTCGCCGCGATCGGCGCCTTCCTGGTGCGCAGCGGGACCACCGATCTCCACGTTGACAATCTCACGCCGGATCGGACCGCACAGCAGATGCGCCGAGATGGCGAGCTCGCCAAGGAGCAATTACGATGAACCGTCCCACGACCCAGATCGAACGCGAGGTCGAGGCCCAGCGCTACGAGGTCGAGGAAACCCTCGACGCGCTCCGCGCCAAGCTCTCGACCGGCCAGATCATCGACAGCGTGACCCGCTCGCTGACGGGCGCGGGTCAGCACGGAAATGAGTTCATGAACAACCTCGGTCGTCAGGTGAAAGAGAACCCGTTGCCGATCGCGCTGACCGGCCTCGGTCTCGCGTGGCTGCTGATGAGTCAGAACAAGCCGAAGAAGTCCAATCTTCCGGTACCCTATCAGCCGCTGCCGAACGTACGCCCCTACGACTACGCCCGCTATCGGGCCGACGAGGCGCGCTACGGCGCCCAGTATGCGCTGGATCGGCTGAAGGCCGGCGCCTACGAGGCGCGCGACACGGCCCGCACGGCGGCGAACGCCATCTACGACGAGGCGATGTTCACCGCCGATGAGGCGAAGCACGGTCTCGCCTACGCCGTCGAGCGGCTCCGCAACGGCGCCTATGCCGCGTCCTCGAGCGCCGGCGACGGAGTGCGCTCCGCCTATGATCGCGCCCGCTTCGCTTCGGACGAGGCGGCCCACGGCCTGAAATATGCCGCGGATCAGCTGAAGGCCGGCGCCTACCGGATCGAAGCGACGGCCGGCGAGGCCGCGGGGGTGATCTACGATCAGGCCCGCTTCGCCGCGGACGAGGCCAAGCACGGCGCCCAATATGCCGCCGAGCGGCTGAAGAGCGGCAGCTATGCCGCCTCCGCGAGCCTAGAGGCCGGCGCGCGTGCCGCCTACGACCAGGCCCGCTTTGCCGCTGACGAGGCCTCCCACGGTGTCGACTATGCCGTCGACAAGCTGAAGTCGGGCGCCTATCGGGTATCCGCGCTCGCGGCCGGTGCCGCGGGTGCGGCCTACGACCAGGCCCGCTTTGCCGCCGACGAGGCGCAGCACGGGGCCGAGTATGCCGCCGACCGGCTCAAGGCCGGCGCCTACGAGGTGTCGGATGCCGCCCGCGGCGTGGCCCGCGCCGTCTACGATCAGGCCCGTTTCGCCGCCGACGAGGCGAGCCACGGCGCCCGCTACGCCGTCGATCAGCTGAAGGCCGGCGCCTACAGCGTGCAGGACGGCGCATACCAGGTCGCCGACGTTCTCTACGATCAGGCCCGGCTGATGGCCGACGAGGCGCGCCACGGCGCCGCCTACGTGAGCGACCGGCTGAAGAGCGGCGCCTACGCCGTGTCGAGCGCGGCGAGCCAGGCCTACGACAGCGCTTACGAGGCGGCGGCGGAGGCTGCTCACACCGCCAACGCCTACGGCCGGCGGGCGCGCCGCAATGTGGTGGACTTCATCACCGAGGAGCCGATCATCGCCGCCGCCATCGGGCTCGCGGCGGGTGCCGCGATCGGCGCGCTGCTGCCCTCCACCCGCCGCGAGGACGAGTGGGTCGGCCCCTATCGCGACAACCTGCGCGACGAGGCCTACGGCTACGCCACCGACAAGGTCCACCAGGCCGAAGAGGCGGCGGAGCACTCCTACGAGGCCGCCAAGGCGGAGGCCAAGAAGGAGGGGCTTATGCCCTCCGAGGACGGGCCGACGCTCGCCGAACGCGCCGAGAAGGTGGTGAAGGCGGCGACGGAAACCGCCGAGGCCGACCTCTCGGGCGAGGCCAAGGGCGAGGACGCGAAGGGTTCTGCCAAGAGCGCCCCGAAGCCGACGAAGGCGCCGGAGAAGGCCAAGGCCTGACCCGCTCGGAGGCAGAGCGATCGGTGGAACAAGGGGCGCTTCGGCGCCCCTTTCGTCGTCCTGGGCGGAACGCTTCGCCCTCCCGTGCGTCGACTGAGTGGCGGTAACGCCGCAAGCCGGAACGGGAGACGACATGGCCACCAACGACACGGCGACCAAGACGAGGGCGAGCGGGATCGTGGCGCCACTTCTCTGCGCGATCGTCGCCTTCATCGTCGCGATGTCCGGCGCGCGGGCCCAGGAGGCACCCGTCGCCTTCGAGGTGGAGACGCTGAACGCCGGCCTCGGCGCGCCGCCCGAGCGGCTCGACCGCTCGACTCCGCGCTCGGCGTTGGAGGGCTTCCGCCGCCTCACCGATCGCGGCGACTATGCGAGCGCCGCCCACCTTCTCGACCTCGACGGCATCGAGCCCGGCGAGCAGCGCGAGGAGGGAGCGCGCCTCGCCCGCCGGCTCGCCTACGTGATCGAGCGCAAGGTGCCGCTCGACTACGCCGCCATCTCCGACCGGCCCGATGGCATGGACACCACCGGCAGCGACCGAGAGCCGATGGTGGGCGAGCCGCGCAAGAGCCTCCTTCTCGGCACCCTCGAGGTGGACCCGTTCGCCGTATCGATCCGCCTCAACCGCATCGCCGCGTCGGGGGAGGCGCCGGTGTGGGTGTTCGCCCAGCAGACCGTCGACCACATCGACACGCTCTACGCCGCCTTCGGGCCGACGGAGTTCGAGAAGTGGCTGCCGAGCGGCCTCAGGAGCGAGGCGTTCTGGGGCATCCTGTGGTGGGAGCTCATCACCGTTCCCCTCATTCTCGCGGCCGTTGCGGCGATCGCCGTGTTTTTGTTCAAGCTCTTGAGCGCGCTCGCGGTGCGCGTGCCGGGGGAGGGGCTGAAGGCGGGCATCCGCCGCGCGCGTCTGCCCGTCATCCTGCTCGCCCTCGGCGTCTTCCTGGAGACGATCGTCTCCGCTCTCTTCGTGTTCTCCGCGCGCACCTCGCTGACGATCTCCACGCTGTTCTGGACGCTCATCGTCCTGGCGCTCGTCTACGGCGTGTCGCGGGTGCTCGACACGATCATCGACGTCACCTCCAACCGCTATCTCGCCACCATCGACGATCCCGGAAACACCAGCGCCCGGCGGTGGTATACCAACCTTTCGGCGGCGAAGCGCATCGGGGTGATGCTGGTGATCATCATTGGCCTCGCCGCGGCCTTCTCATCGCTCAACGTGTTCTCGTCGTTCGGGCTGAGCCTCCTCGTCTCCGCCGGCGTGGCGACGGCGACGTTCGGCCTCGCGGCACAGGCGGTGCTCGGCAACATCTTCGCCTCGCTGCAGCTCGCCCTCGCCAAGCCCATCCGCATCGGCGACGCCGTCTACTACGACGATCATTGGGCCTACGTGGAGCAGATCAACTACACCTACGTGCAGCTGCGGACCTGGGACCAGAAGCGCTTCATCGTGCCGGTGAAGCACTTCGTGTCGAACCCCTTCGAGAACTGGACGATGGCCGACCCGCAGATGATCCTGCCGGTGCACCTGACGCTCGACCACCGCACCGACGTGGACGCGCTGCGACGCATCTTCGAGGACTTCGCGCCGCGGGATCCCGACTGGCTGGCGGGAGCGGAGGCGAAGGTGCAGGTGATCGGCCAGGATAGCGAGGGCATCGCGGTGCGCTTTTACTGCAGCGCCGAGAACCCGACGGCGGCCTGGGACCTCCACTGCCGCGTGCGCGAGCGCCTCCTCGCCGAGATCGCGGCGATGGAGCAGCCCTCGATGCTGCCGCGCGATCGCGTGGCGCTGGTGGAGAACCCGCCGAGCCGCGGTGGCGCGGGTGCTCGCCGCGGCGGCCGGCCGGCGCACGAGGCACGGCGCGGCGGCGAGGCGGACGGCCCCGACGGCGAGGCGGTGGGGAGCGCCGAGGCCGCCGAGTAGCTCAGTCCCGATCGGCGCGCGCCACCACCGCGTTGAGGAGCACGTTGGTCGCGTTGGTGGCGTGGGCCGGCGTGATGTCCTCGGCCTCGTTGTGGGTGATGCCGTCGATGCACGGGCTGAACAGGATCGCGGTGGGAGCGACGCGGCTCATATAGTAGGCGTCGTGGCCGGCCTGGCTCATCATGTCCTTCTGGCTGAGGCCGAGGCCCTTCGCGGCCTGTCGGTAGAGGTCGACGAGGGCCGGGTCGAACCTCTCCTCGCCGTAGGTCCAGGTGCTCACCACCTCCCATTTGACCTTCGCCTTCTCCGCTCCCTCGGCGATGCGGGCGAGGATCTCGTCGCGCATCCTGTCGGCGGCCTCGGTCTCGGGATGGCGCACGTCGACCGTCAGCTCGGCGAAGCTCGACAGGATGCCGGGCTTGTTGGGCCAGGCGACGAGACGGGAGGCCGTCGCCTTGCCGAGGGGGGCATAGGCGTGGCCCACCTCGTTGGTGGCGACGGCGCCGTAGGAGGCGCCGATGATGGCGTTCTTGCGCCGATCCATCGGCGTCGGCCCGGTGTGGGCGGTCTCGCCGGTGAAGCGGATGAGAAGCCCCCGGACGGCATAGCCCGCCGTCACCACGCCGATGTCGATGCCCTCGTCGTAGAGCTCCGGGGCCTGCTCGATGTGGAGCTCGAAGTAGGCGTCGACCGGCTTTCCCACCGGCGCCTCGCCGCGGTAGCCGATCGCCTCCAGCGCGTCGAGGAGGCGCACCCCGTCGTCGTCCACGCGATCGTAGAGCCAGTCGAGCGTCTCGACGCCGCAGAACACGGCCGACGCCATCATCGGCGGTGAGAAGCGGGCGCCTTCCTCGTTGGTCCAGTTCACCACCTCGATGGGCCGCTTGGGCACGTGCCCGAGGTCCTTGAGGGTGCGCAGCACTTCAAGGCCCCCGAGAACGCCGAGAATGCCGTCGAACCGGCCACCGGTCACCTGGGTGTCGAGGTGGCTGCCGATGAGCACCGGCGGGCCGTCGCTCGCCCCCTCCATGCGGACGAACATGTTGCCGGCGCCGTCCACCGTCACCGCGAAGCCGTCCTCGGCGGCCCAGGCCTTCAGCTGGTCGCGCACCTCGCCGTCCTCGGGTGTCAGGGTGAGGCGCTTCAGCCCGCCGGCGACGCCCGGCCCGATCTCGGCCGACCGCATGAGAGTTCGCCACAACCTGTCGGCGTTGATCGTCAGCATTCTTGGACCTCGGCGGGATCAGCGGGGGAGGGATCAGCGGGGGCGGAAGGGGACGAGGCTCAGGATTTCGAAGAGCATCTGAGCGCCGGCGTGGGCGGTGTTGGTCGTGGCGTCGTATTGGGGGGCGACCTCCACGACGTCACCACCGACGATGTCGATGCCGGCGAGGCCGCGCAGGATCGCCTGCGCCTCGCGCGAGGTGAGGCCGCCGATCTCGGGCGTGCCCGTGCCGGGGGCGAAGGCGGGGTCGAGGCTGTCGATGTCGAAGGAGACGTAGGTGGGGCCGTCGCCCACCACCGCGCGGGCGCGGGCGACGACCGCGTCGAGGCCCATCGTCTCCAGCTCCTCGGCGTGGATCACGCTCATGCCGCTCTCGTAGGAGAACTCCCAGAGATATTCGGAGGAGCCGCGGATGCCGATCTGGATGGTGCGGGAGGGGTCGAGCACGCCGTCGAGCACGGCCTGACGGAACGGGCCGCCGTGGTGGAATTTGGTGCCGTCGAAGGGCCCGGAGGTGTCGCAGTGGGCGTCGATGTGGATCATGCCGACCGGCCGGGCGGCGCCGACGGCGCGCAGGGTGGGCAGGCTGATCGAGTGGTCGCCGCCGACGAAGAGGGGGAGGACGCCGGCCGCCACCACCTTCGCCGCCGCCGCTTCGATGTCCTCGTGCGACTGGTCGAGGTTGAAGCGGCTGCGAAACGGGATGTCGCCGATGTCGGCGCAGGCGAGGTCGGTGCCCGGCACCGTCTTCAGGACGTGGTTGTAGGGGCCGATGCGCTCGATCGCGCGCACCGCCCGCGGGCCGAAGCGCGAGCCGTTGCGGTTGGTCACGCCGAGGTCCATCGGCACGCCCATGAGGGCGACGTCGAGGCCGGAAAGGTCCGGCGCGCTCCAATCCACCGGGCGGTAGGGCAGGGCGAGGAAGGTCGGCAGCCCCGCATAGGGGGCGACGCGGGTCCCGGCCGGGTTGAACAGCTTCTGGGCGACGGAAGCGAAGCCCTCGTCGTAGATCGTGCGCTCGTTCTCGCCACCGAAGCGGGCGTTGAGGGCCTCAAGCGCGGCCTTGTCCATCAATCTCGTCCTCGTGGTGGTGAAGCTCCGCCTCTTCTCGCACCGACCGTGCCGTGTGGGCGCTCGGACGTCGCGTCCGGCCGCCTCGAACATCCATCGATCGGTCGCTCGAATAGACGCCGCGGCGAGAAGGTCCGTCAACCGCCGCGAGGCTTCGATCGCGGCGGCGAGCGACGGGTCAGCGCGAGGCGGTGGCCGCCGCCGTCGCGATCCCGGCCGCCGAGACCACCCGCGCCGTGACGGTGCCGTCGGCTCCGAGGGCGGCCTCGACGGTGATCGGCGTGCCGGCCGAAAGCGGTGAGAGGCCGCGATAGGCAAAGCGGGAGGGCAGAGCGCCGAGCCGCTGGACGGCGAGGTTCAGCATCAGCGTCGCCTGGATCGGCCCGTGCACCACGAGCCCCGGATACCCCTCGACGTCGCGGGCGTAGGGGAGATCGTAGTGGATGCGGTGGCCGTTGAAGGTCATTGCCGAGTAGCGGAAGAGGAGCGTCGTATCGGGGGTGAGCGACCAGCCTTCGGCGCCCGTCAGCGGCTCGGCCGGCGGCGGGGTCGGGGCGGGGGCGTCGGGGTCCGGATCCTCGCGGTAGACGATGTCCTGCCGCTCGTCGACGAGGAGGCGCCCGTCGACGGCGTAGTGGTGGCGCACGGCGACGATCACCAGCGTCCCGGTGCGTCCGGACTTCACCTTGATGTCCTCGACGGTGCTGGTGCGCTCCACCTGATCGCCGACGGCGAAAGCGCCGTGGAAGGCGATCTCACCGCCCGCCCACATGCGCCGCGGCAGTCCCACGTTCGGCATGAAGATGCCGACGCGCGGGTGGCCGTCGCGGCCGAGATCGGCGGCGGGGGCGATGTCCGGCGACAGGCACCAGAAGATCCCGGCGGGCACGTCGCCGGTCGCCTCGACGGGGGCGATCAGCGGGTCGAACGTGGCGCGGAACTCGGCGACCGTGCGGTCGGTGATGCGGTCCGTGCGGACGGTGCGGCGGCCGATCCAGTCGGCGAAGCTCGAGGGGTCGACGGTCATTGGATGTTGAGGAGGTTGGCGACGTCGCGCGCGGACAGATGGCGCACGCCGGTGACGTCGGCGTAGATGCGATCGGCGAGCTGTGCCCCGAGGAGGGCGCGGGCCTTGGCGAGAAGCCCCGCCTCGAGCTCGGCGGGCGGCATGGGGTCGGCGAGGTCGTGGCGCGTCGCGACCCGCTCGCCGTCGGCGAACACGATCTCGGCGTGGGTGTCGGTGTCCGACAGGGCGTCGTCGCCGCGCACCACCACGCGTTCCGCCACCTGCTTCAGCGCCGGATCGCTGCACAGGGCGTCGCGGTAGGAGACGTCGGCGGCGGTGGAGATGTCGTTCATCACCATGCCGGCGAGGAAGGCGTAGGAGAACTTCACCTCCAGCCCGGTGCGCGGCGCCTTGATGTCGCACACCTTGAGCCAGCGCGGGTTCACCTGAACGTCGATCCGCTCCACCGTGTAGGGTGCGAAGTTGCGCGCTCGACGGGCCGACAGCAGCGCCTCGATCATGGCGTGGGTGCCGTGGCAGCAGGCGTGCAGCTTGTATTTGTTGTCCTCGAAGATGAAGCGCTCCGGCGGCGGATCGGCCCAGGCGCCGGGATCGGGCGGGGTGTCGGCGTGGGTCTCGTGGAAGCCTTGCGGGCCGTCGAGCCCGTCGTCGGCGGAGACGAAGCCGCGGGCGGCGAGGGCGGCGGCCTCGACGCCGTTCGAGGCGGCGATGCCGGCGTTGTAGGGCTTGCCCATGGTGCCGAACTGCGACTTGAGGCCCGAGGCGCGGGTCGCGACGAGGCTGATCGCGTTGCGCACCTGCGCCGGCGAGAGGCCGTAGAGGCGGGCGGCCGCCACCGTGGCGCCGAACGCCCCGGCGGTCGCGGTCTGGTGGAAGCCCTTCAGATAGTGGCCGCGGCCGAGCGATAGGCCGACGCGGATCGCGGCCTCGGCGCCCACCAGAAAGGCGTCGAGCACCTCGTCGGCCTCCGCCTCCACCTCTTCGCCCACGGCGAGGGCGGCGGGCATCACCCCCACCGAGAGGTGACCCACATGGGCGAAGTGGGTGTCGTCGTAGTCGAGGGCGTGGGAGATGGTGCCGTTGGCGAGCGCCGCGGCGCGGGCCGGCACCCTCTGGGCCGCGCCGACGACGGTCGCGACGCCGCGGCCGGCCTCGTCCACCACATAGTCGCGGATCATGGCGGCGAGCGGCTCGCCGGCGCCGCCGCGCGCCACGACGATCCAGTCGAACAGCGAGAAGCGGGCGAGGCGGCGACCGGCCTCGGAGAGGGCGCCGGCGGGAAGCGCGGCGAGGGCGGCGAGGTGGTCGATGGCGGGTGTCGTCATATCGGCCCTCAGTAGGACTTCGGCAGGCCCAACACCCGCTCGGCGATGAAGGCGAGGACGAGGTTCGTGGAGATCGGCGCGATCTGATAGAGGCGCGTCTCGCGGAACTTGCGCTCCACGTCGTACTCCTCGGCGAAGGCGAAGCCGCCGTGCGTCTGCATGCACGCCTCGGCCGCCTCCCAGGAGGCGTCGGCGGCGAGCATCTTCGCCGAGTTCGCCTCCACCCCCGGATCCTTGCCGCCGTCGTACATCGCCGCCGCGCGGTAGACGATGGCCTCGGCCGCCAGCATGTGGGCGTAGGCTTTGGCGAGGGGGAACTGGATGCCCTGGTTCTTACCGATCGGGTTGCCGAACACCACGCGCTCGCGGGCGTAGTCCGACCCCTTCTTGAGGAACCACTTGGCGTCGCCGATGCACTCGGCCGCGATCAAGATGCGCTCCGCGTTCATGCCCGACAGGATGTAGCGGAAACCCTTGCCCTCTTCGCCGATCAGCGCCGAGGCAGGGATCTCGACGTTGTCGAAGAACACCTCGGTGGTAGCGTGGTTGATCATGGTGCGGATCGGCTGGATGGTGATGCCGTTGCCGACGAGCTCGCGCAGATCGAGGAGGAACACCGACAGCCCGTCGGTGCGCTTGGCCACCTGGTCGCGCGGCGTGGTGCGGGCGAGGAGCAGCATCAGGTCGGAATATTCGGCCCGGCTCGTCCAGATCTTCTGGCCGTTGACGATGTAGCGGTCGCCGTCCCTCTTCGCCGTGGTCTTGAGCGACAGCGTGTCGGTGCCGCTGGTGGGCTCGGTCACGCCGAAGGCCTGGAGCTTCAGCGTGCCCTCGGCGATGCCGGGGAGGTAGGTGCGCTTCTGCTCCTCGCTGCCGTGGCGCAGCACCGTGCCCATCGTATACATCTGCGCATGGCAGGCGCCGGCGTTGCAGCCGGAGCGGTGGATCTCCTCCAGGATCACCGCCGCCGCGGTGAGGTCGAGCCCCGACCCGCCATATTCCTCGGGGATCATCGCGGAGAGGTAGCCCGCCTCGGCGAGCGCGGCGACGAAGTCGAGCGGATAGGCGCGGCGGGCGTCGAGGTCCCGCCAATATTCGCCCGGGAAGCGAGCGCAGACCTGGGCGACGCCCTCGCGGATGTCGGCGTAGTGGGCGGTGGGATCCTCGATCATCACGGTCGTGTTTTGTCCTCGTTGGTATTGGGCGAGCCTATGGCAGCGCGCCGGCGCTCACTAGAGCGATGGATTGAAGCGGTGGTTTCACCTTTAGCGGCTATCGGTCCAAGCTATGGCCCTAGCCGAGCATGGTGGAGAAGAAGTCGTTGCCCTTGTCGTCGATGATGATGAAGGCGGGGAAGTTCTCGACGCGGATGCGCCAGACGGCTTCCATGCCGAAGTCGGCGTAGTCGATGAGCTCGATGGACTTGATCACGTCCTGGCCGAGGACGGCGGCGGCGCCGCCGATGGAGCCCAGATAGAAGCCGCCGTGCGCGGCGCAGGCCTCGCGCACGGGGCGGGCCCGGTTGCCCTTGGCGATGGTGACGAGGCTTCCCCCCGCCGCCTGGAACGGCGGCACGTAAGGGTCCATGCGGGCGGCCGTGGTGGGGCCGAAGGAGCCGGAGGCGAAGCCCTCGGGCGTCTTCGCCGGTCCGGCATAGTAGATCGGGTGGTCGCGCATATAGGCGGGGAGTGGCTCGCCGGCGGCGAGCCGCTTGGCGAGCTCGGCATGGACGAGGTCGCGCGCCACGACCATGGTGCCCGACAGGAGCACCGGAGCGGCGACGGGGAGGGCGGAGAGCGCCGCCCGGATCTCCTCCATCGGACGGTCGAGATCGATCGGGGTGGGGGTCGCCGCGGCGAGCTCGACGGTCGGCAGGAAGCGGGCGGGGTCGGTCTCGAGCTTTTCGAGCCACACCCCGTTGCTGTCGATCCGCCCCTTCACCTGCCGGTCCGCCGAGCACGACACGCCGATGCCGATGGGCAGGCTGCCGCCATGGCGCGGCAGGCGGACGACGCGCACGTCGTGGCAGAAATATTTGCCGCCGAACTGGGCGCCGAGGCCGAGCTTGCGGGTGAGGGCGTGCACCTTGCGCTCCATCGCGAGGTCGCGGAAGGCGCGGCCGGTGATGTCGCCGGTGGTGGGCAGCGTGTCGAGGGCGCGGGTGGAGGCGAGCTTCACCGTCTTCAGCGTCTGTTCGGCGGAGAGGCCGCCCACGACGATGGCGAGGTGATAGGGCGGGCAGGCGGCGGTGCCGAGGGTGCGGATCTTCTCGTCGAGAAAGGCGAGGAGGCGGTCGGGCTCCAGCACCCGCCGGGTCTCCTGATAGAGGAAGGTCTTGTTCGCCGAGCCGCCGCCCTTTGCGATGAACAGGAAGTCGAGCGCATGCCCCGGCACCGCCTCCACGTCGATCTGGGCGGGCAGGTTGGTGCCGGTGTTCTTCTCCTCGTACATCGTCAGCGGCGCCATCTGCGAGAAGCGCAGGTTGCGCGTCTGCCAGACCCGGGCGATGCCGGTGCACAGGGCGTCGTAGAGGTCGCCGTCGACGAAGGCGCGGTCTCCCTTCTTGCCCACCACGATGGCGGTGCCGGTGTCCTGGCAGCTCGGAAACTGGGCGGCGGCGGAGATGACGGCGTTCTTGAGGAGCTCCATCGCCACGAAGCGGTCGTTGGGCGAGGCCTCCGGATCGTCGAGGATCGCCCGCACGCTTTCGAGATGGGTGGTGCGGAAGAGGTGGGAGACTTCGGCGAAGGCGACCTCGGCGAGCCGCGCCACCGCCTCCGGCGAGACCGTGAGGAGCCGGCTGCCGCGGAAGCGGCTCGCGGCGACGCCGCCGCGCGACAGGAGGCGGTACTCGGTCCCGTCGGGACCGAGCTGGAAGAGGCGCGCGAAGGCCGCCTCGCCGGAGATCTCAGATGGTACGCCCACCATCCACCTCGAGGACCACGCCGGTCAGGAACTCCGCCTCGTCGCTTGCAAGGAACAGCGTGGCGTTCGCGATGTCCTTCGGCGTGCTCATGCGGCCGAGCGGAATGGTGGCGATGAACTTCGCCCGGTTCTCCGGCGTGTCGGGCACGCCCATGAACTGGCCGAGGAGGCCCGTCGCCCCCATCACCGGGGCCAGCGCGTTGACGCGGATCTTGTCCGGCGCGAGGTCGACGGCGAGGGAGCGCGTCATGAGGTTCACCGCTCCTTTCGAGGCGTTGTACCAGGTGAGGCCGGGCCGCGGCCGGATGCCCGCGGTGGAGCCGATGTTGATCATGACTCCACTCCCCAGCGAGCGCCAGTGAGGCACCACCGCCTGGGTCATGTGGTAGATCGAATCGACGTTGATCGCGAACACCTTGCGGAAGGTGTCGTAGTCGGTGTCGAGAAGCGGCTGGTTCTTGTGGCTCCAGCCCGCGTTGTTCACCACGATGTCGAGGTGGTCGAAGGCGGCGATGGTCTCGTTGACAGTGTCGGCGACCTGGGCCCCGTCGGCGACGTCGCAGGTGAAGGCGACGGCCGCCTCGCCGATGGCGCCCGCCACCGCCTTCGCCCCCTCGCCGTTGAGATCGACGACGGCGACCCTCGCCCCTTCGGCGGCGAAACGCTCGGCGATCTCCTTGCCAAAGCCCGATGCCGCGCCGGTCACGAGCGCCGTCTTGTCCTTCAGCCGCATGGTCGTTCCATCCTTCGTCATGGTGTCGTTGCCGGCGAGGCCGGGTGCAGGGGGTCGGGCGCGTCCTCCGCGAGGGAGCCTTCGCGCATCTCGCCGCGCTCGACCACGAGGGCGCGGTCGGCGAAGCGGCGGAGCAGGCCGGGGTTCGATTCGGTGATGATCAGCGTGACGTCCGGGTCGTGGTCGCGCAGCGTCCTGAGCGCTTCGGCGTAGCGGCGGGCGAGCGCGGGGGCGAGGCCCTGGAAGGGCTCGTCGAGCATGATGAGGCGGGTGCCGATCATCAGCGCGCGGCCGAGCGCGACCATCTTGCCCTGGCCGCCGGAGACCGAGCCCGCCGGGCGGCCGGCCATCTCCTTCAGCTCCGGCAAGATGGTGTAGACGCGGCCGAGGCGGCGCGTGGTCTCCTGCGCGGTGAGGCGGGCGACCTGCGCCGGCATGAGGATGTTCTCCTCCACCGTGAACGCGGAGAAGAGGCGCCGGTCCTCCGCCGCGTAGCCGATGCCGAGGCCGGGACGCTTGGCGGGCGGCAGCTTGGTGATGTCCTCGCGCAGGAAGCGGATCTCGCCCGTCATGTGGGTGAAGCCCATGATGGAGCGCAGCGTGGTGGTCTTGCCCGCCCCGTTGGCGCCGATCAGCGCCACCGTGTCGGAGGTGTTGATGAGGAAGCTGACGTCGCGCAAGACGCGCACGCCGCCGAGGGTCACCGTCACGTCGCGGAACTCGAGCATCAGACGGTCTCCCCGATCACGTCGCGGATGACGTCCGGATGGGAGAGGATCTCGCCCGGCACGCCGCGGAACAGCACCTCGCCGCGGTTCCACACCGCAACCTCGTCGGCGAAGCGCTCCACGATGCCGATGTCGTGCTCCACGAAGACGGCGGTCACCTTCGCCTCGGCGAGCGCCTTCGCGATGATGTCGAGGACCTCGAACTTCTCGGAGGAAGCGACGCCGGAGGTCGGCTCGTCCATGAAGAGGAGCTTGGGCTTCAGCGCCAGCGCCAGCGCGATGTCGATGAGCTTGCGCTGCCCCTCCGGCAGCTCCGACACCGGCCGGTCGGCGATGTGGGCGCAGCGCACCATGTCGAGAAGATGCAGCATCTCGCCACGCTCGGGGATCGTCGCGATCGGGGTGAGGGGCGACCATCGCCGCGCCTGCGCGGCGGCGGCGATCAGGAGGTTCTCGATCACCGTGTGCTCGGTGAAGAGCTGCGGGATCTGGAAGGCCCGCGCCACCCCCATGCGCACCAGACGGCGCGGGGCGAGGCCCGTCACGTCGCGCCCGTCGAAGGTGACGCTGCCGCGATGCGGCTTCAGATAGCCGGTGCAGATGTTGAGGAAGGTGGTCTTGCCCGCCCCGTTCGGGCCGATGATGGCAAGGTTGTGCCCCTCGTGGATCTCGATGTTGACGTCGTCGGCCGCCACCACGCCGCCGAAGCGGATCTCGAGGCCCTTCGCGGCCATCAGGACCTTGCTGCTCATTCGGCCGCTCCCGGTGCGCGTTCGCTGTCGCCGGCGCCGCGGGGGCGCGCCGGCCCCACGAGGCGGTCCATCAGGCGCTGGTAGAGGCCGGTGACGCCGGAGGGGCCGAAGATGATGATGACGAGAAGCACGATGCCGAGCACCATCTGCCAGATGTCGGAGGCGAAGGCGGCGGCGTAGGTGCGCACGCCCTCGTAGATGAGCGCGCCGACGAAGGCGCCGGCGACGGAGCCGGAGCCGCCGAGGATCGCGATGAAGACGAATTCGCCGGAGCGCACCCAGTAGGCGTATTCGGGGGTGACGATCCCCTGCGCCACCGCCATCAGCGCGCCGCCGAGGCCGCACAGCGCCGCCGACAGCACATAGCCGCTGAGGAGGGTGGAGCGGGCCGAGACACCGAGATATTCGAGGCGCACCTCGTTGGTCTTGATCGCCCTCAGCATGTTGCCGAGGGGCGAGGCGAGGTAGCGGTGGGTGCCCCAGGCGGCGAGCAGGGAGAGGACGAGGGCGCCGTAGAAGAGGATCGTCTCGAATTCGCCGCGCTCCAGGGTGAGGCCGACGACGGTCGGGCGCGGCACCTGCAGCCCGTCCGATCCGCCGGTGACGTAGTAGAACTTCTCGAGCAGCGCGAAGAAGATCATCGACACCGCGAGGTTCAGCATCGCGAAGAAGATGTAGCGGTAGCGCACCACGAAGACGCCCACCACGAGACCCACCACCGCCGCCGCCGCGACGCCGGCGAGGAGGGTGGTGACGAGCTCGCCGCCGAACGAGCGGGCGACGCTCGCCGCGACGTAGGCCGACACGGCGAAATAGAGCGCGTGGCCGAACGAGACCTGCCCCGCCTGCAGCAGGACGATGATGCCGAGGACGGCGAGCCCCTTGGCGAAGGCGAGGGTGAGGAGGACCTGCGACGTCGGCGCGAGCACCGGCGTCACCGCGACGAGAAGGACGATGAGGGCGGGGAGAATGGAGCGCATCGCCGCCTCAGATCTTACGCGTGTGGGCCATGCCGAAGAGGCCCTCCGGGCGGACGAGAAGCACCGCCAGCATGATGAGATAAGGCACGAGCACGTCGAGCTCGGGGGCGAGGTAGACCGCGAAGGAGCGGCCGAGGCCGATGAGGAGGGCGGTGATCGCCGCGCCCTCGATGCGTCCGAGCCCCGCCGTCGCCACCACGGCGAAGGAGAGCACGATCATGTCGGCCCCCATGCCGGGGATGACCGAGGTGGTGGCCGAGGCGAGCGCCCCGCCGAAGGCGGCGAGCGAGGCGCCGACCACGAAGGTCACGAGATAGACGCGGTCGACGTTGACGCCGATGGCGGTGGCCGCCTCCCGGTCCTCCGTCACGGCGAGGATCAGCTTGCCGGAGAGGGTATGGCGCAGGAAGATGCGCAGCCCGACGAGGACGAGGATGGCGACCACCGGCAACAGGATGAGCTGGTAGGCGGTGTAGGTGATGCCGAGCACGTCGACCGTGCCGAGCACCATCAGGGCGGAGGATTCGAAGTAGGGCTGCACCCCCCAGACGAGCCGCTGCACGTCCTCCAGGATCATGAACACTGCGAAGGTCACGAGGATCTGCAGCACCTCTTCCATGTCGTAGATCCGGCGCAGCAGCAGCTTTTCGACCGGGCCGCCGATGAGCCCGCCGATCAGCGCCGAGGCGATGATCATCATGGGAAAGGCGAGCCAGGGCGAATAGCCCGCCGCGACGATCGCCCCGACGGTGGAGGCGGTCGCGTAGGCGCCCATCGCATAGAACGAGCCGTGCGCCACGTTGAGGACGCGCAGCACGCCGAAGATCAGCGTGAGCCCGACCGCCACCAGAAAGACCAGCGCCGCGTAGGCGATGCCGTCGAAGAAGGCGAGCGCGAAGAGTTGGAGGTTCACCCTGAAGCCACTCCGGTCGTTGGAAGGCCGCCGCCCGTTCGGGCGGCGGCGGACGCATCGTCAGTCGGCGTAGGTCTTGGGCTCGACGCTGGCGACGAAATCGGGGCCGAGGGTCTTCAGCCACTCGATGGATTCCTCGCCCACCGGCGTCGTGATGTCCTCCGCGTCGAACAGCATGATGTCCTTCAGGATCGCGAAGCCGTACTCGTCCGACTTGGCGGTGGTGCCGAGAAGCTGGTCCTCGAGGCCCTGATGGTCGTCGCGGATCGTCACCTCGTTGCCGAGACCCTGGAAGGAGAGGCCGTCCATGGCGTCGACCACCTGCTCGCGGTCGGGCCACTCGCCGCCGTTCGCCTCGATCGCCTTCGCATAGACCGCCTTCACCGCGGCGAGCGCCTGGCTCATGTGGAAGACGGGATAGATCGGATAGGCGCCGGTCTTGTCGTGAAAGGCCTTCATGAAGTCGTCGAAGGCCGGGTCGCCCACCCGCTCGGGATGGAGGAAATAGTGGTCGCCGCGCCCGCCGACGATGTGGCCGGGAGGCAGCGCCGAGCCGAGCCGCTGCAGCGAGCTTTCAGCAAGCGGCAGCACCAGCGTGGAGGTGTTGGTGAGGCCGCGTTGAGCCGCCTGGCGCACGAAGGTGTCGAGATCGCCGCCCCAGGAGGTCGACAGGATCACGTCCGGCCGCAGCGCCTGGAGGCGCGAGATCTCGGTGGAGAAGTCCGGCGCGCCGAACTTCGGGAAGAACTCGGCCACCACCTTCGCGTCCGGCTTCATCGCCTTCAGCGCGGTCTGGAAGATGTCCCAGCTGTCGCGGCCCCAGGCATAGTCCTGGTTGACGACGGCGATGGTGGAGAAGTCGGGCTTGGTCTTCAGGAGATAGAGAACGGTCGCGAGCATCTCCGGCGTGGCGTTCGCCTGGGTGCGGAAGACATAGCGGTAGTCGTTCTCCTCGAAGATCCGCTGGGTGCCGCAGTCCCACATGAGGTTCAAGACCTTGAGGTCCTCGGCGAGGGGGGCGAGCTGGTTGCAGTTGCCGGAGGAGATCGAGGCGAGCATCAGGTCGACGTCGACGTCCTCCACCAGGCGGCGATACTCGGACACCAGCGCCTCGCCACCGGCACCCTCGTCGACATAGGAGGCGGCGATGGGCACGCCGTCGATGCCGCCGTCGGCGTTGATCTGCTCGATGATCATGTCCGCCGCGGCCTTGGCCGGCTCACCGAAGACCGACGCGGGGCCGGACAGGAAGGTGGTGATGCCGATCTTCAGTTCGTCCGGCTTGTCGGCGGCGAATGCTCCGGTCGCGGCGAACGCGATGGCGGCAGCGGCCATTCCAAGGGAACGCATAGTCTCCTCCCGATGTCATTCTTGCGTGGCGTTGTTCCCACGCCATCGACCCAAGGCTAGCGCCTTCGGGGGCCGCCTTGTCCATATCCAATTGCGATCAGCGATATAGGTGTCGCTTATGTCCCTCCCGTTGTCCGATGCCGGGCCTCCACCGGGGTCGCCTCCCAGATACCCCGCCTGACGAGATCCTCGATGACGTCGAGCGTCATGCGCTCCACCTCGAGGCCCGCCCGGCTGATGGGGCGCACCGGGTTGCGCACCAGATAGACGGGTCGCCTGAGCACCGGTTCGACGATGGGGGCGCTGACGAGCTGGCCGCTCGCCCGGAAGTCGTGCGCGGCGGCGGGCGAGAGGATCGCCGCGCCGCTGCCGCGGGCGACCAGCGCCTTGATCTGGGTGAGGGCGTCCATCTCCAGCACCACGTTGAGGCGCACGCCGCTGGTGCGGGCGAAGCGGTCGATCATCGCCCGCAGCCCGTGATTGGGGGAGGGGAGGATGAGGTCGGTCGCCGCGATCTCCGAAAGCCGCGCCGGCTCGCCCGGCGGCGAGGAGAGGGGCCAGGCGTCGGGTGCGGCGAAGAGGTGCAGATCCTCCGTCATGACGAGCTGGGCCGTCGCGCCTCGCAGCTGGTCGGTCTCGTAGAGAATGCCGAGGTCGAGGGCGCCTTCGCGCAGCCAGTCGCGGATGAAGCCGCTCATCGCCTCCACCGCGCGCAGCGAGACGAGGGGCAGCGAGTGGCGCACCGTCTCGGCGAGCGGCACCGACAGCACCATGGAGACCGAGGAGGGCAGGCCGAACGACACCGGCCCCGACGTCACCGTGCCGGCGAGGCGCACCTCCTCCATCGCCCGGTCGGTGGCGGCGATGATCTCCCGCGCGCGGGCGACGAGGGTCTGGCCCGCGTCGGTGAGCGCCACCCCCTTCGGCGAGCGGATGAGGAGGGGGACGCCGAGCCGGTCCTCCATCTGCTTGACGAGCTGGGAGAGGGAGGGCTGGGCGATGCCGATCCGGGCCGCCGCCGCCGAGAGGGAGCCCTCTTCGGCGATCGCCACGAACTGGCGCATCTGACGCGTTTCCATGCCTGCCACCATAGGGAGACGGGTATAGGTGCACGCTATCACGCCTGAAAGAAATGGCTAGTTGCGCTCGCTCGCCGAGTGGCGATGCTTCGCACGATGGGATCAGCTTGGAATGGGTGGGTGATGAAGGATCTCGAGGGCCTCCTGGTCGTTTCCGTGGAGCAGGCGGTGGCGGCGCCCTACGTGTCGGGCCGGCTCGCGGATGCGGGGGCGCGGGTGATCAAGGTGGAGCGGCCGGAGGGCGACCTCGCCCGCCGCTACGATGCCGCCGTGAACGGCTCCAGCGCCTATTTCGTATGGCTGAACCGCGGCAAGGAATCGGTCTGCCTCGACCTCAAGAACCCCGACGATCTCGCCATCCTGACCCGGATGATCGACGAGGCCGACGTCTTCATTCAGAACCTCATTCCCGGCGCGCTCGCCCGCCTCGGCATCCCGGTGGAGGCACTGCGGGCGCGCAATTCGCGGCTGATCACGTGCTCCATCTCCGGCTACGGCTCGTCCGGCCCGCGGCGCGACTGGAAGGCCTACGATCTCCTCATCCAGGCCGAGAGCGGCCTCTGTGCCATCAACGGTACCGAGGAGGGACCGGCGCGCGTCGGCGTCTCGGTGTGCGACATCGCGGCGGGGATGACCGCCTTTCAGGCGATCCTTCAGGCGCTCTACGCTCGCGAGCGCACCGGCGAGGGACGCGCCATCGAGGTCTCGCTCTACCACGCGATGGCCGACTGGATGAACGTGCCCTACCTGCAGCACCGCTACGGCCACCTCACCCCGGGTCGCGTCGGGCTGAAGCA
Source organism: Acuticoccus mangrovi (assembly GCF_016411865.1). Lineage (GTDB taxonomy): Bacteria > Pseudomonadota > Alphaproteobacteria > Rhizobiales > Amorphaceae > Acuticoccus > Acuticoccus mangrovi. The sequence goes on from NZ_JAEKJA010000022.1 coordinate 32,623, forward strand.
TCCGACCATCGCCCCCTACGGCGCCTACGAGTGCGCCGACGGCAAGTCGCTGCTGATCTCGATCCAGAACGAGCGCGAGTGGCGTCGCCTCTGCGCCGACGTGCTGGGCGACGCCGATCTCGCCGACCGGCCGGGATTTGCCACCAACATCGAGCGCGTCGCGAATCGCGCCGAGGTGGACCGCGTGATCGGCGCCGTCTTCGCCGCACGCGACCGGGCCGCGATGATGGCGCTCCTGGAAAAGGGCGGCATCGCCTTCGGTTGCCTCAACGATCTCGACGATTTGCTCGTCCATCCCCAGAACCGCTACGCCACGGTTGAGACGGAGAGCGGCCCGGTGGAACTCCTCGCGCCGGCGAGCCGCGTGGTGGGGCGGGAGGACGACCTCGGCCCCGTACCGGCGAAGGACGAGCACGGCGCGACGCTGCGCGCCGAGTTCGCCGCCGCGAAGGTCGCCTGAGGCGCGGGCGAGCGACCGCCGCCCGCGCCGGGATCCGGCCGCCGGGTGCGGCTTCTACGCGACGGGCTTTGAGGTGACGTCGGCGAGGAGGCGCCTCGCGTCCTCCGGCCGGCAGAGCTCGGTGTCGGGGGTGAGGATGGCGGCGGCGCCGGCCGCGACGCCCATCGCCACCGCGTCTTCGAGGCTCGCCCCGTGCGCGAGGCCGACGAGAAGGCCGCCGACCATGGAATCGCCCGCCCCCACGGCGCTGACGAGATCCACCGGCGGCGAGGTGTAGAGACGCGCCGCGTCGTCGCTCACGAGCAGCGCGCCGTCGGAGCCCAGCGAGATCAGCACGATCGTGCTGATCCCCTGTTCGATGAGGCGGCGGGCGGCGCCGACGCGGGCACCGTCGTCGGGAAGGGGGGCGCCGACGATGTCCTCGAGCTCGGTGATGTTCGGCTTCACCAGGAAGGCGCCGCGGCTCGCCTTCACCACCGGCGCCGGCCCGTCGACGACGAGCTTCGCCCCCGTCGCCGCCGCCCGCTCGGCGAGGGTGGCGAGGAAGCCGGCGGAGAGGCCGGAGGGCAGGCTGCCGCTCACCACCAGGAAGGGCGGCGCGGCGAGCGCGTCGACGGCGGCAAGCACCCGCTTCTCCTCCTCTGGCGAGATCGTCGGGCCGGGGAAGACGAAGCGATATTGATCGCCGCTCGTCGCCTCCGTCACGGTGAGGCTTTCGCGCGTGTCGGCCGCGATGGGGATCGGCTCGATCGGCACGCCCTCGTCCTTCAGGAGCTTAGAGAGGTGGTCGCCGTTGGGGCCGCCGGCCGTGAAGAGGGCGAGAGCCTCGGCGCCGAAGCGGGTCGCCACGCGGGCCACGTTGATGCCGCCGCCACCTGCTTGAACGTGGGGCTCGCTGCAGCGGATCTTCACCGTCGGCGCGATGCCGGGGGCGGTCGTCGAGACGTCGACGGCCGGATTCATGGTGATGCTTGCGATGGCGACCAAGCGACTCACTCCTTGTTGTGCGGTTGTTATCGTTGGCCCCAATCCTGCCTAATGGTCAAAACCGGCGGGGGAGAAACGCGACGATGCTTTGGGTGACGCGGCTCATCCGCCGCTTTCCGCGGCCCCTGTTCGGCCGCCACTACGTCGATGGACGGTTCGAGCACTCGCACCATCCGAGCGCGGTTAAGGCCCGCCTCGCGGCCCCGCTGCGCCCCTCCTACGCGGCGGACAGCATCTATGGCGGCTTCGACGGGACGGTGACGACATTCGCCATCGTCGCCGGTGTCGCAGGGGCGTCGCTGCCGACCTCGGTCACGCTGATCCTCGGCCTCGCCAACGTGCTCGCCGACGGCTTTTCCATGGCCTCGGGCGCCTATCTGTCGGCGAAGGCCGACGCCGACCGTTACGCCGAGCTGCGCCGCATCGAGGAGCGCCACCTCGCCCAGCATCCCGACGGGGAGCGGCTCGAGGTGCACGAGATCCTCGCCCACATGGGCCTGTCCGGCGACGCGCTCGCCTCGGCGACGCGCAGCATCACCGCCGACGACCGCCGCTGGGTCGACCTCATGATGCTCGGCGAATACGGCCTTGCCGAAAGCGGGCGCGACCCCTGGCGCGCGGCGATCGCGACGTTCGGGGCCTTCCTCGCCTTCGGGATGGTGCCGCTCGCACCCTACGTGGTGGCCGCGCCCTCGCCCTTTCTCGCCGCGACCATCCTCACCGCGATCGCCTTTCTCGGCGTCGGCGCGCTCAAGGCGCTCCACGCGGGCCGGCCGCTCGTGCGCTCGGTGGGCGAGAGCCTCGCGATCGGCTCGGGAGCGGCGGGGCTCGCGTGGCTGGTGGGGTGGCTCCTCTCCGGCTTCGGCTGACGGGCGCGGCGGAAGGGGCCATCGACAACGGCGCGCACGGCGTGCAAAACAGCATCAAAAGGGAACGCGACCGACGGTGGCTCTGCCGGCGACCAATACGCTCCATCGCAGCGGACGATGAGGCGGCATCGGCATGGCGCGCACCGCCGCGCTGCGCGAGTCGGCAAGCGGCGTTCCTGGCAGGGGAAGGCAACGTTCCGCGACACGGAAGGCGACGGTGGTGGGGGACCTCGCTGTCGGTCAGGAGTATCGTGCGGTCGACGAAGTCCGCGTGGTCTGGGTCGTCACCGGCCTCGTCCACGACGGCGACGTGACGTTCGTGTTGCTGTTGTCGAAGGACATGTGCCGCTTCGCCGAGGTTCGCGCCGAGGCGCTGCTCGACACCGGCCGCTTCGCCCGCGCCGTTTGAACGCGTAGAGCGCGTCCCGCTCAAGTGGAGTCGCTTGGGCGGAAAACCGCGCTCGCATTCAACGAGATAGAGCGTCTTGTCCGGGCTCGATGAAGCGCGGGATGCTCTAGGGGAGACAGGAAGGAGCCGCCGTGGCAGCCCCGGAACCGACGGATGACGCTTGCCTCCAGCGCGAGGTGATCCGGTTTCTCGCCAGTCCGGCCGCCCATGGGGGCGAGACGCCAGAGCACAAGGAAACCCACCTCTCGCACGTCTTCCTGACCCGCGAGCGGGTGCTGAAGCTGAAGAAGGCGCAGGACTGGAGCGTTGTCGACTACTCGACCCTCGCCCAGCGCGAGCGCTTCTGCCGCGAGGAGCTGACGATCAACGCCCGCTTCGCGCCGGAGATCTACCGCGACGTGCGCGCGATCACCCGCGAGGGGGCGGGGTTCGCCCTCGACGGTCCCGGCGAGGTGGTGGACTACGTGGTGGAGATGGCCCGGTTCGACGACGCCGGCGAGCTCGACATCCTCGTCGACGACGGCACCATCACCGGCGAGCTGATCGACATGACCGCGGATGTCGTCGCCGACATGCACCGCACCGCGCCCATCGTGCGGCGGCCGCACCAGAGCCGAATCGTCGCCGGCCTCACCCGTCAGCTCTCGCGCGACGTCGCCGCCGCCGTCACCGAGGCGGAGGAAAAGGCCGACGTCGCGCTCTGGACGCACAAGGCGAGCGAGCGGCTGATGCGCGATGCGGCGCGGGTCGACCGGCGCGGCCGCCACGGCTTCGTGCGGCGCTGCCACGGCGATCTGCACCTTTCCAACATTTGCCTCTGGAAGGGGCGGCCGACGCCGTTCGACGCCATCGAGTTCTCCGAGGAGATCGCCGTCATCGACGTGCTCTACGACCTCGCCTTCGTGCTGGTGGATCTCGAGCATCGCGGGCGCGGTGACCTCGCGACCCGCCTCCTGTCGCGCTATCTCGCCGCGACGCGGGACTATTCGGGCCTCGCCGCGCTGCCCCTCTACAAGTCGCAGCGGCACATGGTGCGGGCGCTCACGGGGGCGACGAAGGGCCGGCCCGTCGCCGACCACATCGCCGCGGCGCGGGCGATCGCCGAGCGTGCCGTCGCGCCCCACCTCTACGCCATCGGCGGGCTCTCGGGCAGCGGCAAGACCACCATCGCCCGCGCCGTCGCCCCGGAGCTCGGCGCCGTGGTGATCCGCGCCGACACCGTGCGCAAGCACATCTGGGGCGTCGCGCCGGAAGTTCATCTCGGCGCGGCCGCCTACGACGCGGTGACCACGGAGCGTGTCTATCGCCGCCTGCGCGTCGACGCGGCGCGGGCGCTGCGGGCGGGCAGCTCGGTGGTGCTCGACGCGACGTTCGCCGATCCCGCCGACCGGGCCGCCGTGCGCCGGCTCGCCAACCATCTCGGCGTGCCCTTTGCCGGCATCTGGCTGAAGGCGCCGCGGGCGATCCTCGCCGAACGCGTCGCCGGCCGCAGCGGTGACGCCTCCGATGCCGACGTCGCTGTCGTAGAGGCGCAGAGCCATCGCGACCTCGGGGCGATCGACTGGATCGACGTCGCGGCGAACGCGGAGCCCGACGAGGTGGCGATGGCCGCGCTCGGCTACCTCGCGCCGGTGGCGCGGACGGCACAGCGCCCGCCGCCGCGCCGTGGCGCACCGCGATGAGTGCGTCACCAGACCTTACGAAGCTTGATCGAAATCAATTCGCCCTTGCCGTCAGGCGCGTAGGAGGGGAAGAGGGGTCTGGCGCCGCCGCCGCGAGACCGGTTGATCTGCGGCGCTTCAGGGACGAATGCCGGCAGGGGCCGGCCAGGGAGAGCAAACATGGTGGCACGGTCGATACTGGCGGTCTTCAATGGGTATGATCACGAGCTGAGCGGTCTCAACACCGCCATCGCGCTTGCCAAGGCGAGCGGCGGCCACGTTCGCGTGCTCCACGTCAACTCCATCGCCCAGTCCTACGCCGGCATCTTCGGCGAGGCGTCGGTGGCCGGCATGGGCTGGGAAGAAGAGATCGAGCGGCAGAACGAGGCGCGTCTCGCCAATGCCCGCAAGATGACCGAGGCCGTCGCCGAGCGCGAGGGGCTGACCTTGGACGCGACCGCGACGGAAGGGCCGAGCCTCTTCTTCGTCAGCCTGCGCAACGCCTACAACCGCACCCTCCTGCGCGAGCTGAGCCTCGTCGACCTCATCGTCACCTCGTCCGAGAAGGGGGTGGGGGACATCCTGTCCCAGTCGGTGACGGACCTCGCGCTGTTCTCCTCCCGCCGTCCGGTGCTGGTGGTGCGGCCGAGCGACAACGACGCCCCCGCCACCGTGACCGGCGCCCCCGCGGTGGTCGCCTGGAACGACAGCCCCGAAGCGATGCATGCGCTCGTCAACGCGGCGCCGCTCCTCGGCGAGGCCTCGCGGGTCCATCTCGTCACCACCGAGAAGGGGTCGGGTACGGAGGTCCCGGAGGACCAGAAGCTCGCGCTCGCCTATCTCGCGGCCCACGGCATCGAGGCGATGCTCCACGTGGTGGACACCGACGGTCGCCAGGCCGGCGAGGCGGTGCTCGCCAAGGCGAGCGAGCTCAGCGCCGGATATGTGGTGATGGGTGCCTACGGCCACAGCGTCCTGCGCGAATCGCTGGTGGGTGGTTTCTCCGAATATATGCTCGGCGAGTCCGATCTGCCGCTGCTCCTGAGCCACTGAGTGGGCTTCCGGGCCCTGCGGCACCCCCGCCGGGCCCGGCCTCGATCGGCGCGTGGCGAGCCGCCGGCTTTCGCGCCGGCGGACGGATGATGGGCCGCAGCCTTTCGGCGGCGACCCAGCGCTTCATTCGGCGGCGGTGACCGGCGCGACGGGGTTCTCCTCGTCCGTTGAGGCGGGGACGTGCGCCTCGCCCGGAAGCTCGTGCGGCAGCACGAGGTTGAGGACGATCGCGAGGAAGGCGCCCGGCAGGATGCCGGAGGCCAGCAGCACCTGCAGCGTCTCGGGCAGATATTGCAGCGCCTTCGGCTCGAGCTGTAGCCCGAGGCCGACGGAGAGCGACACGGCGAAGATCACCATGTTGCGCCGGTTCCACAGGACGTCGGAGAGCATCTGCACGCCAGCCGCCGCCACCATGCCGAACATGACGATGACGCTGCCGCCGAGCACCTCGATCGGCACCGTGGAGATCAGCGCCCCGACCTTCGGCAACAGGCCGCAGATGATGAGGAAGATCGCGCCGAAGGTGACGACCATGCGGCTCATCACCCCGGTGATCGCGATGAGGCCGACATTCTGGCTGAACGAGGTGTTGGGGAGGGCGCCGAACACGCCGGCGATCGCCGAGCCGAGGCCGTCGGCATAGGTCGCGCCGACGATCTCCTTGTCGGTCGCCTCGCGGCCCGCGCCGCCTTTGGTGATGCCGGACACGTCACCCACCGTCTCCACCGCCGACACGAAGGCCATCAGGCAGAAGCCCACGATGGCGCTGAGGCTGAAGGCGATGCCGTACTTGAAGGGGACCGGAACGGTGAAGACGCCGGCGCTCGCGACGTTGGAGAAGCTCACCATCCCCAATAGCAGGGCGAGGACGTAGCCGGCCAGCAGACCGATGAGGATCGCCGCGACCGACCAGATGCCGCGGGCGAAGAACTTCAGCCCCAGCGTCGTGACGATCACGGTGATGGCGACGAGCCAGTTGAGGAAGCTACCATATTCGGGCTGGCTCATCGCCGCGACGCCGCCGGCCGCATATTGGATGCCGACCCGCACCAGCGACAGGCCGATGAGGAGGACGACGAGGCCGGTGACGAGCGGCGGCAGGGCGAAGCGGATCTTGCCGATGACGGTGCCGAGCAGGCTGTGGAAGAGGCCGCCGACGACAACCCCGCCATAGAGCGCGGGAAGTGCATCGATGCCCTTGCCGGCGACGAGGGGGATCATGATCGGTAGGAAGGCGAAGCTCGTGCCCTGGACGATCGGCAGGCGCGCCCCGACCGGCCCGAAGCCGATGGTCTGAAACAGCGTCGCGATCCCCGCGAACAGCATCGACATCTGGATCATGTAGATGAGGGCGGGGAAGTCCGGCGAGTTCGAGCCGAAGCCGAAGCCTGCCGCGCCGGCGATGATGATCGCCGGTGTGACGTTCGAGATGAACATGGCGAGGACGTGCTGGATGCCCAGCGGGATCGCCTGGGTCAGCGGTGGTGTATAGTTCGGATCACGCAGTTGCTCGGGAGTTCCGAGATAATGTGCTGTCATGAACGTTCTCCAGCCATCCAAAAAAGAATGGGTTGCGGGTTGCGGTCGGCGTGCGTCTCCCCGTCCGGCGGTCGCCGGCGGGGGTGGTAGAGATCGTCTGTCGGTGTCGCCGGATCGCTGAGGATCGTCGGCGATCCATTCAGCGGCCGGGGCCGTAGAGCATTGCGGCGAGGGCGGCGGAAAGGCCGGTCCCCTCGCGTCCCGTGACGGGGGCCTTCGCGGATCCGCGGGGGAGGGCGAGGCCGGCGAGCATCGCGCAGAGCCGCGTGCCGCAGGTCACCCCGTCGAGGATCGGCACGGCGACTTCGCTCGCGAGCCCCTCGGCCATGCCGGCGAAGGCGGCGCCGCACAGCACCACCACGTCGGCCCCGTCCCGCTCGACAAGGCGCGTGATCGCCTCGTGAGCCGCCTCGCGCACCTTGTGAGGGGCGCCGTAGGCCTCGGCCGCGCGCGCCTTGGCGACCTCGATGCCGGCGACCCGCTCGCCCACCCCGTAGGAGGCGGCGAGCTCGCGATAAAGGTGCGGCGTGCCGAAGGTCACGAGGCCGATGCGGTCGCCGAGGAGGCTCGCCGTCAGGAGGCTCGCTTGGCTCATGCCCACCACCGGGCAGGGCGCGACGTCGCGCAGCGCCGCGAGGCCGGTGTCGTAGGAGACGGCGATCAGCACCGCGTCAGCCGCCGCGTGGTGCTCGGCCAACATGTTGAGGAGCGCGTAGGCGCCGATGACGTTCTCGACGCGGCTCTCGATGATCTTGGCACCGAAGGGCGCGGTGAGAGCGAGGATGTCCCACCCCTGCGGCAGCGCCGTCCGCGCGGCGGCGGCGCACAGCTCGGTCACGCCCGCGGACGTGTTGGCATTGAGGAGGAGCAATCGCATGGCGCGAGTCTGGACGCTCCGCCGCCCCCGGCAAAGCGCGAATTGGCGCCATTTTTTGTCTATTTTGCCAACAATACATGTTTAGATTGTCGACGATATTGAAGGATTTCATTCCAACTATTTGAAAAATAGAAGTTTATCGCCGTGGCACTGCAATTGCTTGGTGCCTCCGCAGGGGCCGGATGGCCGCATGGGGGGTGAAGCGATGAAGCGACTGACGACGGCTGTACTGGTGGGAGTGGCGCTCGGCGCGGGTGTGGGTCCCGGCATGGCGCAGAATGTGCGCTGGCTCAGCCAGACGCAGCAGCAGCAGGCCCAGTATCCGGCCGAGGCCGCGGCGGTCGAGGCGGTCGGCGCCGCCGGCTTCGCGGTCGACCGCAACGAGTTCCAGGCTCTCGGCCTCAATCTCACCGACGCGCTGCGCCTTGCGGGCACTGGTGTCTTCCAGATCGTGTCGACCCAGGTCGGCAGCGTCGCCAAGGACGATCCCTTCCTGGAAGGCATCGACCTCATCGGCGTGTCGACGGACATGGGCGAACTGAAGGACGCCGTCGAAGCCTATCGCACGGCCTTCAACGATCGCCTCGCCGAGCGCTTCGGCGTGAAGGCGCTCGCGATCTGGCCGTTCGGTCCCCAAGTCTTCCTGTGCAATCAGGAGATCAGCGGGCTCGCCGATCTCGAGGGGCTCAAGGTGCGCTCCTTCACCGCCTCGATGTCGACGCTTCTGTCGGAACTCGGCGCGACGCCGGTGACGCTCTCCTTCCCGGAGGTCTATCCGGCGCTTCAGCGCGGCGTCGCCTCCTGCGGCGTCACCTCGCCGACGTCGTCGAACACCGGCAAATGGCCCGAGGTCACGACCCACGTGATGCCCTTGTCGGTGTCCGGCTCGGTCCAGGCTCACCTCGTCAATCTCGCCTGGTACAACGGCCTGCCGGCGGACAAGCGCGCCGCCCTCGACGCCGCGATGGCCGACATGGAGGCCGCCCTCTGGGAGCTCGCGACGAAGTCCAACGAGGACGCGCTCGCCTGCACCACCGGACAGGACTCCTGCCCCGGCGGCATCTACAACGTCTACGACAACACGCTCGTGCCGGTGTCGGAGGCCGACAAGGCGCTCGTCACCACCATCGCCAAGGAAAAGATCCTGCCGGAGTGGGCCGAGCGCTGCACCGCGGCCTACCCGGAGTGCAAGACCATCTGGTCGCAGACCGTGGGTGCGGCGCGCGGGCTGTCGCTCGACTGACGCGATCGGGGCGCAAGTCGTGAAACAACCGCTCGTCATCCGCGGCCTCGATGGGCTCGCGACGCTGTGCGCGCTCCTCGCGGGCGTCGCGGTCGCCGTCCTCTCCGTGCTCATCGTGGTCGACATCGTGAGCCGCACCGCCTTGCGCTACTCGCTCCAGGGAACCGACGAGCTGGGCGGGTACACGCTCGCGCTCGTCGGTTCGCTGGGTCTGCCTTACGCGCTGATGCGACGCGGCCATCCCCGCGTCGACATCTTCCTGCGCCGCTTTCCGCGTCGCGCCCGTGCCGCGCTCCACGTCCTCGCCTACGCCGCGCTCGCGGGGTTCGCGATCTTCATGACCGTGCACGCCGTGGCGGAGCTGCGCACGACGCTCACCTACGGCACCATCACCAACACGCCGCTCCAGACGCCGCTCGCCTGGCCGCAGGCGCTGTGGGTCGCCGGCACCGGCTTCTTCGCGCTGACGGCGAGCATCCTCACCCTCGACGCGCTGCGCCGCCTCTTCCTCGCCCCCGCCACCGTCGAAGCCGTCTACGGACCGCTCAGCGTGGAGGACGAGGTCGGCGAATATGTCGAGGACAAGCCCATGCTGCCGCGCTCGGAGGTCTGAGGATGCTCGACGTCACCGACGCGGCCTTCGGCTTCGTCCTCCTCCTCGGGCTGATGTTCATCGGCCTCCACATCGCGACGTCCATCTTCCTCGTCGCCGCCCTCGGCGCCTGGTGGTTCTTCGGCGATGCGATGTTCCGCCCCTTCGGCACCATGATGTGGGGGACGCTCAACAACTTCCTCCTGGTGGCGATCCCGCTCTACGTCTTCATGGGCGAGATCCTGGTGCGCGGCGGGGTGACGGAGCGCATGTACCGGGCGCTCGCCGACTGGCTCAATCCGCTCCCCGGCGGCCTCCTCCACACCAACATCGCCGCCTCCTCGATCTTCGCGGCGATCTCCGGCTCGTCCGTCGCGACGGCGGCGACCATCGGCACCGTCGCCTTTCCGGCCTTCCGCCAGCGCGGCTACAAGGAGGCCTGGGTGGTCGGCTCCGTCGCCTCGGGGGCGACGCTCGGCATCCTCATCCCGCCCTCGATCAACCTCATCATCTACGGCGCCATCACCAACACCTCGATCGGACGCCTCTTCACCGCCGGCATCCTGCCGGGGCTCCTGCTGATGACCTTCTTCATGGGGCTCATCATCGTCTGGTCGAGCCTCGACAGTTCGATCGCCGGCAAGCGCGAGAAGCTCGCCCCGTGGCCGGAGCGCCGGAAGCGGCTGACGGACCTGTTGCCGCCGCTCGTCGTCTTCACCCTGGTGATGGGGTCGATCTATACCGGCTTTGCGACGCCCACCGAGGCGGCCGGCGTCGGCGCGGTGGCCGCGATGATCCTCGTCGCCTGCTACCGCTGCCTGACGCTGCGCCTCGTCCGCGACGCGATGCTCGCCACCGTCGCCACCACGGCGATGACGCTGCTGATCCTGGTGGCGGCCTTCTACCTCAACTTCGTGCTCGGCATTCTGGGCGTGCCGGCGGCGGTCTCCAGCGCCATCTCAGAGCTCGACGTGTCGCCCGCCTTGATGATGGTGCTCCTCATCGTCCTCTACCTCGTGCTCGGCTGCTTCCTCGATGCGCTCGCGATGATGATCGCGACCATCCCCATCGTCTGGCCGGTGGTGCAGCATCTGGGGTTCGATGCGGTGTGGTTCGGCATCTTCCTCGTCCTGATGTGCGAGCTCGCCCTCATCACGCCGCCGGTCGGCATGAACCTTTATGTGGTCCAGAGCGTGCGGGGGCGGGGGTCGATCGGCACGGTGATCGTCGGCGTTCTGCCCTTCTTGGCGGCGATCCTCGTCCTCGTCGGGCTGACGATGGCCTTCCCGGGGCTCGTGAACTGGCTGCCGAGCCTCTTGCACGGATGAAGACGGTGCTCCAAGGCTGCTTGCCGTGTGTCGTGGATGGCGGTCGCCGCCGACCGGGCGCTTGCAGTATAGGGATTCGATGACTGCCTCGGTTCGCTCCCGGCCTTCCACCAAGCGGCGCTTGCCGGCGCGCGCGCCGCAACGACCCGAGGACAGGGTGCGCGAGGAGATCCATCACGCGATCGCCGATGGTCGCCTGCCGCCCGGCACGCGGCTGCCGGAGGAGCACGTCGCCGAGGTGTTCGGCGTCAGCCGGGCGCGGGCGAGGGTGGCGCTGCAGGAGCTCGCCCACGACAAGGTGGTGGTGCTCGAGCCCAACCGCGGCGCCTTCGTCGCCAAGCCCTCGCCGGAGGAGGCGCGGCAGATCTTCGCCGCGCGTCGGCTGATCGAGGTGGCGCTGGCGCCCGCCGTGGTCGACAGCCTCGACGAGGCCGCTCTCGCCCACCTGCGCGCCCACGTAACGCTGGAGCGGGAGACGGAGCTCGCGCCCAACCGCTATCGCGGCCTCAAGACGTCGCACGATTTCCACATGCAGGTGGCCCGCCTCGCCGGCAACAGCGTGGTGGAGGGCTTCCTCGCCGAGCTTCTCGTTCGCTCCGCGCTGGTGACGGCGATCTACGAGCGGCCCGGCGTGGAGCACTGCTCGCACGCGATCCACGCCCACCTCGTCGACATCCTCGAAAGGCGCGATGCCGACGCCTTTGGCGCCGCCCTGGCGGAGCATCTCGACGAGATCGAGACCCACCTCGACCTCGTCGAGCCGGTGGAGCGCGAGGTCGATCTCAAGACGCTGTTTCGATCCCCCCGCGGATGACAGGAAAGGACGCCCCATGACGCAGCGCCGCGTCGGCATGCTCACGCCATCGTCCAACACCGTGCTCGAACCCTATACGTCGGCGATGTTCGCACCGTTCGGCGAGACCGGCTCGGTGCACTATGCCCGCTTCCGCGTGGTCGAGATCTCGATGTCGGCGGCCTCGCAGAACCAGTTCGCGCTCGATCCGATCCTCGAGGCCGCCGAGCGCCTCGCCGAGGCGCGGGTCGACCTGATCGCCTGGAACGGCACGTCGGCAGGCTGGCTGGGGCTCGACACCGACCGCGAGCTCTGCGCCCGGATCGAGGCGGCGACAGGGGTGCGCGCCTTCTCCACGATGCTCGCCTACGACGAGCTGTGGCGGGCGATGGGGCTCTCCCGTCTTGGTCTCGTGACGCCCTACCTCGCGGAGATCCAGAACCGTATCGTCGCCAACTATGCGGGGCAGGGGGTCGAGGTCGTCGCCGAGGAGCACTTGGAGACGAGCGAGAACTTCACCTTCGCCGAGGTGACGCCCGAGCGCGTCGCAGAGCTGGTGCGCCGCGTGGCGATGGCAAAGCCGGAGGCGATCGCCATCATCTGCACCAACTTCCGCGGCGCGCCGCTCGCGCAGGCGCTGGAGGCCGAGACCGGCATCCCGGTGATCGACAGCGTGTCGGTGACGGCGGCGGCGACGATGCGCCTCGTCGGCCTCGACCCCAGCCGGGTGACGGGCTGGGGCAGCGTGTTCGCCCGCTTCGCCGGCTGACGGGCGGCGGCCGGCGGGGGCGCGCTCAGCCTGCGATCAGGGCAGCGACAGGGTAGGGGTGTCGCGGCCGATCTCGACGGCCGAGGCGCCGGTGTCGGTCACGATCGTCGCCTCGATCTCCTGCGCGTTGGCGAAGATGTCGAAGAACGGGAAGGCGATCGCCTGAAGCTCGTCCGGATGGTCGCAGGCGAACTCGTAGCGGGCATGGAACTCGCTGTGCTCGCCATGCTCGTGCTCATGCTCGCCGTGCTCGTGCTCTTCCTCCTCGCCGTCGTGATCGTGCTCCTCGGCCTCGTCGGCATGCTCTTCATGCTCGTGGCTGTGGGCGGCGTGCTCGTCCGTGTCCGCATGGTCATGGTCGCCGGAATGGAGATGGGTGAGAACCTCCGCTAGCCGGCAGTGGGCACCCTCGTCGAGCACGAAGAGCTCTTCGGGGCGGGTGAACTGGCGGATGGCCGCCTCGACCGCATCCTTGTCCTCATCGCTCGTCGCTTCGTACTCGAAGCCGACGATGTCCATGCCGGGAGACAGGAGGTTAAGCGTCATCTCGCCGCCCTCGATGGCGATTTCGAGGGTGCTGACGCCGTGGACGTGCGCGCCAAGCTCGCGGTGCTCCTGTGCGGCAGCAAAGTGCGTCATGGCGGTGAGGGCGGTTGCGGCGGACAGGATGAGCTTGATCGACATGAAGGGCGTCCTCGGTCGTTTTGGGCCTAAGGGGAGCTGCGCTCCGGTCTATCCGTAGCGGTCCACGTCTCCATGTACAATATAACATTTGTGACGATGGCCGATCATCTTGGATCGGCTCCGCCGTTGCCTGCGGCCTAAGTGTCCGTGCGGCAGCGGGCGCAGTGGCCCTTGAGCTCGACCGTCGCGTGCTCGACGGCGAAGCCCACGCGCTCCGCCTGGTCGTCGAGCACCGCGCGCACGACACCGCCGTTCAGCTCTTCCGTGCCCTTGCACTGCGTGCAGATGGCGAAGACGGCGACGTCGTGCTGGTGGCCCGGATCGGAGCACGCGACGTAGGCGTTCATCGATTCGAGCCGATGCACCTGCCCCGTATCGACCAGCTGTCCCAGCGCCCGATAGACCGTCGGCGGCGCCGAGATGCCGTGCTCGCGCACGCTGTCGAGCACCTGATAGGCGCTCATCGGCCGGCCTGACGAGCGCAGCGCATCGTAGACCTGCTCGACATTTCGGCCGCCGGCTCGAGACCGCTTCATCCTGATCCCCCGTCAATCGTCCCCGCAACCCATCCTATAGCAGATGGTTGTCGAAGTGAGGGCATGCCAGGGCGGAAACCCGCGCCGGTCGGCGCGCAGGTGGAAACGCGCCGGGACCGTCATTCGGCTGTTATGTTGTATAATTTAATTGCTCCTGTTCCAGAGTAGCCTGCCTGCCGCGGCCGGGTGCATCGATCTCCCGACCGCGGACGCCGGCTGCCTTTCCAGCAGGAGAGCATCGCCATGTCGGCGCACAACGACTTCAAGACCAGCCTTCTCGAAGAGGCCGACGGGCCGGGCTCCAACCCGACCCAGAACCGCACCATGGGCGAGATCATCGCCGCCCGGTTCTCCCGTCGTGGCCTCCTCAAGGGCTCCCTCGCCGCCACCGCCATCACCGCCACCGTCAGCCCCATCGCCCTCATGGCGGCGAGCGAGGCGAAGGCGCAGGACGGGACGTCCGCCTTCAGCTTCTCCGAGGTCGCCGCCGGTGTCGACGCCGACCATCACGTCGCCGAGGGCTACGATGCCGACGTCCTCCTGCGTTGGGGCGACAAGGTGTTCGCCGACGCGCCGGAGTTCGATCCGACCAACCAGTCGAAGGAAGCGCAGGAGCGCCAGTTCGGCTACAACAACGACTTCGTCGGCTTCGTGCCCATCGACGGCTCGTCCGAGCACGGCATCCTCGTGGTCAACCACGAGTACACCAACGAACACCTGATGTTCCCGGGCATCGTCACCATCACCGACGGCAAGCCGACCATCGCGCCGGCGGACAAGGCCCGTGTCGACATCGAGATGGCGGCGCACGGCGGCACCATCATCGAGATCCGCAAGGAAGACGGCCACTGGACGCCGGTGCTCGACGGCCGCCAGAACCGCCGCATCACCGCGACCACCCCGATGGAGATCACCGGCCCGGCCGCCGGCCACGATCGCCTCAAGACGAGCGCCGACGCCACCGGCCGCGCGGTCTTCGGCACCCTCAACAACTGCGCCGGCGGCGTGACGCCCTGGGGCACCTACATCATGTCCGAGGAGAACTTCCACGGATACTTCCTCGGCGAGCTGCCCGAGGGCCATCCCGAGGCGGCGAACTACAAGCGCTACGGCGTGCCGGGCGGCTCCTACGAGTGGGGCAACGTCTACGACCGCTTCAACCTCGCCAAGGAGCCCAACGAGCCGAACCGCTTCGGCTGGGTGGTCGAGGTCGACATCGAGGACCCGACGTCGACGCCGAAGAAGCGCACCGCGCTCGGCCGCTTCAAGCACGAGGGTGCCGAATCGATCGTCGCTCCCGGCGGCCAGGTGGTGTTCTATCTCGGCGACGACGAGCGCTTCGACTACGTCTACAAGTTCGTGACCGCCGGCACCTACGATCCGCAGAACCGGGCCGCCAACCTCGACCTTCTCGACGAGGGCACGCTCTACGTCGCCCGCTTTGACGAGGATGGCTCCATCACGTGGCTGCCGCTCCTCCACGGTGAGGGTCCGCTGACCGCCGAGAACGGCTTCGCGAGCCAGGCCGACGTCGTCATCGAGACGCGTCGCGCCTCCGACCTCCTCGGCGCGACCCCGATGGACCGCCCCGAGGACATCGAGCCGAACGGCGAGAACGGCCGCGTCTATGTGATGCTGACCAACAACACCAAGCGCAAGGAGGCGAACGCGGCCAACCCGCGCGTCGACAACGCGTTCGGCCACATCATCGAGATCGCGGAAGCGGACGGCGACTTCGCCGCCACGCGCGGCACCTGGGAGGTCCTCCTCCAGTGCGGCGATCCGTCGGTCGCCGAGGTGGGCGCCACCTTCTCCACGGCGACGACCGAGAACGGCTGGTTCGGCATGCCCGACAACTGCGCCGTCGACAGCGACGGGCGCCTCTGGGTGTCGACGGACGGCAACTCGCCGAAGGCCACCGGCCGCACCGACGGTCTGTGGGCCGTCGACATCGACGGTGCGGCGCGCGGCACCTCGAAGCTCTTCTACCGCGTGCCGGTGGGTGCCGAGATGTGCGGCCCGCGGCCGACGCCTGACCTCACCACGTTCTTCGTGGCGGTGCAGCACCCGGGCGACGGCGGCGACGACTGGGACGGGTTCGGCCGCCCGTCCTACTACGAGGATCTGTCGACCCGCTGGCCCGACTTCCGGGACGACATGCCGGTGCGCCCGTCCGTGGTCGCGATCACCAAGCGGGGCGGCGGCAAGATCGGCGCCTGAGCGCGCCGCCGCATCACGCGATCGACCGTCGGGCGGCTCCGCCCGGCGGTCTCCGCCCAATCCCAACGACCTAGATCCCAACGACCTAGATCCCGGCGACCTAGATCCCGGCGACGCCGATCGTGAGGCCGCCGCAGACGAAGAGGGTCTGGCCGGTCACGTAGCCGTTCTCCTCGGCGAGGAAGAAGCCGGCGGCGTTGGCGATGTCGTCCGGCGAGCCGACCCGGCCGAGCGGGATCGAGCGCTTCAGCGCCTGCGTCCGCTCGCTGTCGTCCGGGTTGACGGCGCGGAAGAGCTCGGTCGCGATCGGCCCCGGTCCGATGGCGTTGACGGTGATGTTGTGGGGCGCGAGCTCCAGCGCCCACACCCGCGTCATCGACAGGAGCGCGCCTTTGGTGCCGCCATAGGCCGTGCGCAGCTCCTTTCCGGTCGCCGCGCGGCTCGCGATGTTGACGATCCGTCCCCAGCCGCGCGCCTTCATCGAGCGGGCGGCGCGTTGGGCGCAGATCGTCGGGGCCACCATGTTGATGGGCACGAGGCGGTTGAAGTCGTCCGGCGTCGTGTCCTCCAGGCTGTGGGCGATCGCCCGTCCCGCGTTGTTCACGAGGCCGACGATGGCGAAGCGCCCGGCGATGTCGTCGAAGACGCGGCCGATCGTGTCGGCGTCCGACAGGTCGGCCTCGATGTAATGCGCGCCGGACGGCTCTGTTTCGGCCGCGCGGTCGACGTTGACGACGGCCCGACCGCGCGACAGGAGGTGCTGTACGATCGCGCGGCCGATGCCGTTGGAGCCGCCCGTCACCACGGTGACGTCTTGAAGCATCGCAATGTCCTCTCTTCTCGCCCCGGCCCGGACGTCGCGGACGCCGGCGGCCGGGGCGCCGAGCGGCGTCGCCGCCTGTGGGATGGCGGCGGTCAGGACCCGTTGGCGGTCTCGAGGATCACCTGGAGAAGCTCCTTGCCGGGCCGGCCGGCGGCCTCCTGCTCCTCCACCCAGCGGTCCCACACCGGGCGGGCGACCTTCTCGATCCACGGCGCCCGCTGTTCGTCGGTGTACTCGATCGCCACGAGCCCCGCGTCCTTGAAGATCGGGATCCACTTGGCGTCCGCGTCGTCCATCGCCTTCATGTTGAGGGCGTAGACCTCCTGCTTCACCTCCTCGATCAGCGTCTTGTACTGGTCGGGAAGGGCCGCCCACGCCTCCTTGCTGACGAAGATGTGCGCGTGGTTCACCCCGGGGTTGAGGTTCGCGGTGTACCAGTCCGACACCTCGTGCAGCCCGTAGGCGCCGTGGGCATAGCTGAACGGGAAGGAGGCCGCGTCGATCACGCCGCGCTCCAGCGAGGTGTAGACCTCCGGCGGAGAGATCGAGCTCGACGAGGCGCCGAGCGCCGACATCGCATCGGCGAGGCCGCTCAGCGCGCGGATGCGCTTGCCGTTCCAGTCCTCGAGCTCGATCGGCGGCTCGCCGACGCCCATGAACTCGAACTGCGGCACGAGCACCGTATAGAGGCGCTTCACGCCGAGCCCGTCCCATTCGGCCGCGGCCGCGGGTTGGGCGAAGTAGGTCTCGATGACCTTCTCGCGCGTCGGCAGGTCGGGGATCGGCAGGAAGGGAAGGTCGAGCCCCATCGCGATCGGGTTCTTGTCGGGCGAGAAGGCGGAGGAGTAGTAGGCCGCCTCGAAGGCGCCGATCTGCAGGCCGTCGAGGTTCTCGCGCGGGCCGGAGAGCTGGCCGCCGTAGAAGAGTTCCCAGGTGAAGCGCCCGTCGGTCCGCTCCGCGATGAGACGCTTGAAGTCCTCGGCCGGCTGGGTGAAGGCGCGCGGATTGCCCCAGAGCGAGACGTTCCAGGTCACCTTCGGCCCCTCGACCACCTCCTGGGCGGTTGCCCCGCCTGCCGTGAACACCGTCAGACAGGCAAAGGCGATGGTGCGCAGTTTCATCGGTCGTTCCTCCCGTTTTGCTTTGTTATCCGGACATCTGGTTGGGCAGCCAAAGCACGATGTCCGGAATGAGGATGAGCAGAATCACAGTGACGACGTCCGCGATGAAGAAGGGGAAGGCGCCGCGGAAGATGGTGTTGACCGGAATGTCCGGCCGCACGCCGTGGACGACGAAGACGTTGAGCCCGATCGGCGGCGTGATGAGGCAGATCTCGGCCATCTTCACGAGGATGATGCCGAACCAGATCTCGTTGAAGCCGAGGCCGTCGATGGTCGGCAGCACGAAGGGCAGCGTCAGAAGCAGCATGCCGATCGCGTCCATGAACATGCCGAGGACCACGTAGACGAGCAGGATCCCGATCAGGATCACGTAGCGGTTGGCGTCGAGCCCCAGGACCCATTCGGCGATGTCGCCCGGCAGCCCGGTGAAGCCGAGGAAGCGCACGTAGATGAGCACGGCCCAGATGATCGCGAAGATCATCGCCGAGACCTGCGCCGTCTCGATCAGCGCGTCGCGCAGGTTGGCGAGGCGGAAGCCGGTCTTGAACACGCAGAAGACGAGCATGACGAAGGCGCCCGCCGCGCCGGTCTCGGTCGGCGTCAGCCAGCCCGAGTAGAGGCCGCCCAGAACGATCGCGATGACGAGGGCGATGCCGGCGAGGTTGCGCGTGGCGGCGAGTTTGCGCCGGAGCGTATAGGACTGCCCGACCGGCCCGAGCTCGGGCTTCAGGCGGAACAGCACCGCGATCGTCGCGACGTAGACGAGGGCGGACAGCGCGCCGGGGATGAAGCCGGCGAGGAGCAGCTTGCCGATCGAGGTCTCCGCGATGATGCCGTAGATCACCAGGATGCCGCTCGGCGGAATGAGCGAGGCGAGCGTTCCGCCCGCGGCGACGACGCCCGCCGAGATCGAGACCGCGTAGCCGGCGCGGATCATCTCCGGCAGCGCGATGCGGGTGAACACCGCCGACGTCGCGGTGCTCGCGCCGGACACGGCGGAGAAACCGGCCGTCGCCACCACCGTCGCGAGGGCGAGGCCGCCGCGCAGCTGACCCACCCAGATGCGGGCCGCCTCGAACACCTGACGCGTCATCCCCGCATAGAAGGCGAGGAAGCCGAGGAGGAGATACATCGGCAGGACGCTGAATTCGTAGGTGGCGGTCTTCGCGTAAGGGGTGAGGCCGGCGAGCGCCATCGCCGTGCCGAAGCCGCGCATCGCCGCAAGCCCGGCGAACCCCACGAGGGCGGCCGCCACGAAGATGCGGACGCCGAGGCCGACGAGCGTCAGCAGCAGGACGACGCTCAGGACGCCGAGGATCGCTGGATCGGTGAGGCTCATTCGGTGACATCCTCGAGCGTGCGATGCGCCGGAAGGAGCGCCTCGGCGGCGGCGTCGGCCGGATCGCGGACGAGGCGCAGGTGGACGAGCGCGTAGAGGGCGAACCGGACGGCGAGGAGGGCGAGGCTCGCCGAGATCATCAGCTTCACCGGCCAGGTCGGTATGCGCAGGTCGGGGGTGTTGTCGGAGTAGGCGAGGGCACGCTCGAAGAACTGGTAGGCGCCGATGGAGAGCACCGCGCAGATGAACGCGCCGAGCCCCATCCCGGCCGCCTCGACGATGTGGCGGGCCCGCTGCGGCAGGGCGTCGACCACCAGCGGCATCCGCACGTGGGCGTTGCGCGTCAGGGCGCGCGAGATGCCGAGGATCGCGGCGAACGGCATCGCGAGGGTGATGAGGTCGAGCTGACCCCGGATCGGCGCGTTGAACAGGCCGCGCGCCAGGATCTCCGCGGTCGCGAGGGCGAGAATGACGGCGGTCGTGGCCGCCGCGATCCAGACGAGCACGGCCTCCACGGCACGCAATATGCGGTCGACGACTGCCATCGGATTACACCGGCCTGTCGCCTTTGGTGACCTTCAGCGTTCGGCTGTCGGCCGCGGGCAGCATCTTGGCGGGATCGCGCGTCACCACCACGTCGATCACCGACGGGCGGGAGCGCTCCTCGATCGCTTCGCGCAGCGCCGGGGCGAGGGCGTCGGGATCGTCGACGCGGATGCCGTGGCAGCCGAAGTCGCGCGCGAGCACCGCATAGTCCATCTCGATGAGGTCGCTCGACTGGTAGCCGCCATACATCGCGTGCTGCAGCGACTTGATGTAGCCGGAGGCGGCGTTGTTGACGATGAGGAGGGTGAACGGGGTTCCCACCCGCCGCGCCGTCTCGAGCTCGCCGATCACCATGTTGAAGCCGCCGTCGCCGGTGATCGCCACCACGGGCTGATCGGGCACGGCGAGCTGCGCGCCCATGGCGCCCGGCAGGCCGTAGCCGATGGAGGCGAAGCCGCGGTCGGCGAGGAAGCTGCGGCCGGCTTTCTTGGTGTCGTAGAAGAGGCCGGCCCAGTGGGCGGCGAAGCCGCCGTCGGCGATGAGCACGCTGTCGGCCGGCATCACCTCGTTCAGCTCGTTGAGCATCCGCCCCATGTTGATGGGGCTTTCGCTCGAGTGGAGGCGCTCGTGGGCGCCGTCGCGCCACTTCGCCATGCGCCGGCCGATTTCCATGACGTAGCCGGCCCGCTTCGCCCGCGCCGCGGCGGCGTCGCCGTGAAGCGCGGCGGCGAGGTCTTCGAGGCCGAGCCGTGCGTCGCCCACCAGCGGGTGGTCGGCGTGGGTGGTGCGGCCGATCTCCTCGGCCGTCACCTCCAGATGGATCAGCGGCGTGCGGTCGTTGAAGAGCTGAAAGCGCTTGGTGGCGATCTCGCCGAGCTTGCAGCCGACGACGATCAGGCAGTCCGAGGCTTCGATCAGCTCGTTGGCGATGCGGGCGAAGCGGCCGAAGAGGCCGGCGGAGAGCTCGTGGGTGCAGGGGATCGCGCCCTTGCCGGAAAGGGTGTGGGCGACGGGGATCGCGTGCGCCTCGGCGAACGCCAGGAGGGCGGCGGTGGCGTCGCTGATGTGGACGCCGCCGCCGGCGAGGATGAGCGGACGCTCCGCACCCGCGATGAGTGCGGCGGCCTCCTCGATCGCCGTGCCGTCCGGCCGGGAGCGATAGGCCGGATAGCGGGTGGTCCTCGGGTCGATCCACAGGTCGTCGGCGTCGAAGTCGAAGGTGCCGTGCGCGACGTCCTCGGGAACGTCGACGACGACGGCGCCCGGCCGCCCCGAGGTCGCCACCGCGTAGGCGCGGCGCACGAGCTCGGGCACGCGGCGGGCGCTCTCGATGCGGATCACGTCCTTCACCGCCGGGCGCAGGATGTCGAGTTGGCGCGCCTCCTGCGTCATGTTCCGCCAGGAGTAGTCGCGGTGGGTGTCGCCCACGAAGACGATCTGCGGAATGCCGGCGTTGGTGCTCTCCACGAGCGCCGTCACGAGGTTGGTGGCGCCGGGGCCGAGCGTCGCGTCGCACACGCCGGGCTTGCCGGTCATCCGCGCCCACGCATCTGTTGCGAAGCAGCCGACGCGCTCGTCGTTGATGAGATGGTGGGCGAGATTCTTGCGCCGCACGGCGTCGTAGTAGGGCAGGAGCTGAAAGCCGCCCATGCCGAACATCGGGCCGACGTCCGCGCGCTCGAGGATCTCGACGATCGCCTCGCCGCCGGTGAGCGTGACGCTCGAGTTGATGGGGACGGGAGCGTTCATGCGGTCAGGCCCTCGAGGTTGCTTCGGCGATCGTCGTGGCGGGGTGCGCAGCCGCGCCGGCAAGGCGTTCGCGCGGCAGCGTCGTCGCTGGGGGAGCGGACGGTGTTCCCCGGTCGCCCGCGTGTCGCCGATCGATGCGCGTCAAGGCTTGGTCACCCCGGCGACGGTCCCGGCTCCTCAAAGCCGGCGCGGGGGTCACAACGCTGAGATCGGTGGCGGTGGGGGATTTCATTTCCGTTGACCGGATATTATTATCGTTTAGATGAAAATAATCTGCCAACCGACGACCTGTCAACCATCCGCCAAGCGCGCCGAGACGAGGGCCGAATGCCGAACGACCCCAGCAAACCCTCCGTGCGAAAGGGCGAGCACCAGAACACCGCGCGCCTGGTGCTGGTGCTCGAAACGCTGATGGCGGCGTCGGTCGACGGGTTGCGGCTCATCGATGTGGTCGAGGCGTCGGGCCTCAGCGTGGCTGTCGCCCACCGCCTCCTCGCCGGCATGGTGGCCTATGGGCTGGTCGACCAGGACGCGGAGACCAATCGGTACTTTCTGGGGCTCAAGCTGTTGTCGCTGACGGCGGGGGCCACCGAGCGCCACGGCATCGCCCGCTGCGCCGAGGGGCCGCTGGAACAGCTCGCCAAGGAGACGGGCGACACGATCTATCTCAGCCTGCCGTCGGGCGACGATTCGGTGTGCGTCGACCGCCGCGAGGGCTCCTTCCCGATCCGCACATTGACGCTCAATCTCGGCGACCGTCGGCCGCTCGGCGTCGGCGGCGGCAGCATGGCGCTGCTCGCCTTCCAGGAGGACGCCTTCATCGCCGACATTCTCGCGCGCGACCGGGCGCGCCGGCAGAGCTACGGCATCGACGACGCGTGGCTCGAAGCGGCGCTGAAAGAGGCGCGTGCGCGCGGCTACACGATGAACGACGGGCGTCTCATCCAGGGGATGTCGGGCGTCGGCGTGCCGATCTGCCGGGCCGACGGGCGCGCAGTGGCGGCGCTCAGCCTCGCCGCCATCGCCGACCGCCTCGGCGGCGAGCGGCTCGCGTGGGTGGTCGGGCTCCTGAAGCAGGCGGCGGCGAAGATCGAGGCCGACGCCTCCGTCATCATCAACTCCCGGATCGCCAAGCGGGGGGCGACGAAAACGGCATGACGCGACGCGCCGAAGGCTCTGGCCCGCGAGCCGCGCGGCGAGAGCGAGATCGACACCCCTCGCGCCCTTGGCGCGGGAGGGGGGCAACAAGAAGAATCGCGGCGCGATCGGTTCGCCGGTGGCGATCGTGACCATCCGAGGAGGAGCGGCGATGGAAACCCGCAGTCTGGTTCTCGCCCGCCCGGAGCGGGACGCGGTGGAGCTCATGGTGCGTGAGCTTCCCGCCGTCGGTCCGGGCGAGGCGCTGGTGCGCATCCGCAAGGCCGGGATCTGCGGCACCGACCTGCACATCATCGGCTGGAACGCGTGGGCGCAGCGCGCCTATCGGCCACCGCTCGCGCTCGGCCATGAGCTGTGCGGCGACATCGTCGAGATCGGCGCGGGAGGCGAATTCGCGGTGGGCGACCGGGTGACGGCGGAGACGCACCTTGCCTGCGGGACGTGCGACCAGTGCCGGCGCGACAGGGGCCATACCTGCGACAATCTCAAGACCTTCACCCGCCTAGGGCTCGGCGCGTTCGCCGACCTCGCCGTGATTCCGGTTCCGCTCCTGCGCCGCGTGCCGGCCGGCGTGTCGGACAGGGTCGGCGCGGCGATGGAGCCGCTCGGCATCGCGATCCGCGCCGTGGAGGCGGCCGCCGCGGAGGCCGACAGGCTGATGGTCAGCGGCTGCGGCCCGATCGGCCTCTTCGCGGTCGCCGCCGCGCGGGCGATGACCGGCGCCACCATCCAGGCCGTCGACCCGAGCGACGCCCGGCTCGACCTCGCCCGCATGGCGGGGGCGGACATCGCCTGTCGCCCCGAAGCGCTCGGTGAGCTCGCCGCCTGCGATGCCGTGATCGAGACGTCGGGCGTGCAAGGGGCGCTCGATGCCGCCTTCCGCCAGACGCGCAAGGGCGGGCGGATCGTCTATTGCGGCCTTCCCTCAGAACCCTTGTCGGTGGACGTGACGGGGCAGATCGTGTTGCGCGAGGTGGCTCTCGAAGGCGTCTATGGCCGCCACCTCACGCGGACGTGGCGGACCATGAGCGACCTTCTCGAACAGGGCCTCGACATCGAGCCGCTGCTCACCGCCGAGCTGCCGATCGAGCGCTTTGGCGAGGCGCTCCGCCTCGCCCGCGCAGGCACCCACGGCAAGATCGTGTTCGATCTCTCGACCTCGCACTGACGTCGACGCCGCTCCGTGGGCGGGATCAGTCGCAGCGGACCGACATGCCGCCGTCGACGACGATCTCGGTGCCGGTGACGAAGCGCGCATCGTCGGAGGCGAGATAGAGCGCGGCGTTTGCCGTGTCGCGGCCGTCGCCCATGAAAGGGAGGGGAATGCGCGACTGGCGCTTGGCGAGGAGCGCCTCGACGTCACCGCCCTCCCGCTGGCCGGCGAGGCGCACTTCGACCATCGGCGTGTGCATCTGGCCCGGCACCACGGTGTTGACGCGGACCCGGTGCGGCGCGAACTCCACCGCCGTCACCCGCGACATCTGGATGATCCCGGCCTTCGAGGCGGCATAGGCGACCTGCGCGGACCCGGTCCAGCGGATCCCTGACGTCGACGCCGTGTTGACGATCGAGCCGCCGCCCTGCTCCTTCATGACCGGCAGGACGTGCTTCATGGTGAGGAAGACGCTCGTCAGATTGTAGTCGATCTGCTTGCGCCAGGCCTCCTCCGAGAGGTCCACCGCGCCACCCTTCGCCGATCCGCCGACGTTGTTGACGAGGATGTCGACGCGCCCGAAGCGCTCGAGCGCGGTCGCCATCAGCGCTTCGATCGACGACGCGTCCATCACGTCGCAATGGGCGAGCGCGTAGGTGCCGCCGTCGGCCTCGATCAGCCGGGCGGTCTCTTCCATCGCGCTCTCGTTGATGTCGCAGGCCACCACCTTGGCGCCTTCGCGGGCGAAGAGGACGGCGGCCGCGCGCCCGTTTCCCCAGCCTGGGCCGACGGAGCCCGCACCCGTGATGATCGCTACCTTGCCGTCAAGTCGTCCCATGGAAGTCTCCGTCCTCAGGCAAAGCCGTAGAGGCGCGCGGGGTTGTCGACGAGAAGTCGCCGCAGGTGGTCGTCCGTCGGGGCGATCTTCGGCAGAAGGTCGACGAGCATCCCGTCGTCGGGCGGATCGCCCTTAAAGTTCGGGTGAGGGAAGTCGGTGCCCCACAGGACGTGATCCGGATGGTCCTCTACCAGAACGCGGGCGAAGCGCACGCCGTCGTCCCAGGGCGGGCCGTCGGCCGAAATGCGCTCCGAGCCCGATACCTTGACCCAGACGTGCTCCTTGTCGAGGAGACGGCGCAGCGCGGTGAAGGCGGGCTGGTCGATCCCGAGGCTCGCGTCGACACGCGCCATGTGGTCGATCACCACCGGCACCGGCATCTCGGCAAAGAGCGGCGCCATCTCCTCCATCCGCTCCGGCGCCAGATGGATCTGCAGATGCCATCCGTGGCGGGCGAGGCGGGGGGCGAGCGCCCTCAACTCGTCGGGCGAGGCGCCGCCGGCGAGGTGGCCCATGTAGTTGTAGCGCACCCCGCGAAACCCTTGCCCGGTGAGACGGACGATCTCCGCGTCGGCGACGTCGGGCGGGAGCAGGGCGATGCCGAGATAACGGTCCGGGCGGGCGGCGATGGCGTCGGCGACGACCGCGTTGTCGAACCCATGGCAGCCGGACTGGACCACCACGCAGCGCTCGATGCCGAGCATGTCGTGCAGCGCGAACAGCGTCTCCTTGGGCGCGTCGCCGGGGGTGAAGGCGGCATCGGCGGCGAACGGAAACACCGCGGTGGGGCCGAAGACGTGGCAGTGGGTATCGGTGGCCCCCGCGGGCAGCCGCGTCGTCGGCCGGCTCGGCGAGGGATTATAGGTGATGGGGTTGGTGTTCATCGTGACGGACGGGCTCACATCTCAGGCGCGGCGGGGTCGGGGGCCGGCACTTCGAAGGCGGTGATCGTCATCGAGATCAGCCCATAGTAGCCGAGCACTCCGGTGAGATCGACGACGCCCTCGCGTCCGAGGGCGGCGACGGCGCGCGTCCACACCGGCTCCGGGACCCGCTTGGTGGCAAGGAGGGCGGTGGCGAAGGCGTAGGTCGCCGCCTCGTCCTCGGCCTCGAAGGGTGGCTCGGCGCCGTCGCGGATAGCCTCGACGATTGCGAGCGACAGGCCGGCCTTGAGGGCGTGCGGCTTGTGCGCCTGCCACTCATATTCGGCGGACCAGTGGCGCGCGGTCACGAGGATCGCGAGTTCCGACAGGCGCGGCGGCAGCGAGGAATCGTAGCGGCAATAGCGGCCGAGCGCCTGGGCGTGGTCGGCGAGCTCCGGCCGCTCCAGCCAGACGGCGAGCGGACCGCGGACGCCGCCGCGTGGTCCGGAGGCGATCGCCTCGTAGACCTCCCGCTGACGGTCCGACAGGGTGGCGGGGTCGAGGGTGACGACGCGGCTCATGCTGCATCTCCAAGAAGGTGGTCGGTCGCGGAAACGGCCGGTGCGGTGGCCGTGATCGCCTCCAGCCAGGCGACGAGACGCGGATAGGCCTCGCGCCAGGCGACGGGGCGACGCCAGTCGAGATAGCCGAGCGCGGCGACGAGGGAAATCGCCGGCGCGTCGAGACGGGTCATCGTCGCCGTCAGCGCTTCGGCGGCGGCGAAGGCGCGGCCGATCTTGCCGAGCTGATGGTCGATCCAGCGCTCGGAGTGGGAGACGTCGTCGCGAAAGCGGCCCTCGTAGACGAGAAGGAGGGCGGCGTCGGTGATGCCGTCGAAGAGGGTGACGTGGGTCTGCGCCACCGCCCGCGCCTCCGGGCTCGCCGGATAGAGCGCCGGCCCGCCGACGGCGTCGAGATATTCGACGATGGTGCGGCTGTCGTAGAGCACCGTGCCGTCGTCGAGGACGAGCGTCGGGATCTTCCCGAGCGGGTTCACCTTGCGCAGCGGATCGTTCGGATCGAGCGTGCTCGCGGGCACGATGGTGAGCTCGATCCCGAGTACGTGCGCCGCCATCCTCACTTTGCGGCCGAACGGCGAAGTGAGGGAGGAGTGAAGGACGAGCCCGCTCATCGCATCCGATCCGGCAGGAAGGTGGCGAGCTCGGGCACCGCGCACAGAAGAACCAGCATGACGAACCCGGCGATGACGTAGGGGACGAGGCCGCGGAAGACGTCCTCCAGCGCGACGCGCCCGTCGGACGCCGCCTGCACGACGAAGCAGTTGATGCCGACGGGTGGCGTCACCGCGCCGATCTCGCACAGGAGCACCACGAAGACGCCGAACCAGATCGGGTCGAAGCCGAGCTTCATCATCACCGGGTGGGTGATCGGCAGCGTGATGGCGAGGAGGGCGGGCGCATCCATCATCATGCCGAGCACGAGGTAGACGGCGACGATCATGGCGACGACGACCCAGCGGTTGACGTCGAGCGTCGTCAGAAAGCCGCCCACGGTGTTGGCAAGGCCCGAGAGGGCAAGGAAGCGCGAGAAGATCAAGGCGCAGATGATGATCGCGAAGATCATCGCCGAGGTGCGGATGGTGTCGAGGAGCGTGCGCATCAGCGCGAGCTTGCGGAACGAGCGCAGCCGCACCAGCGCCAGGATCAGCGTGAGCATGGCGCCGACGCCGCCCGCCTCGGTGGGCGTGAAGACGCCGAGATAGAGCCCGGCGATGATCGCCACGATGATGAGGAGGAGGGGGCCGGCAAGGCGCAGCGACCAGAGCTTCTCGCTGAGTGTCGCGTCGGTCTGAAGGCGCGGGGCGAGGGCGGGTCGGCGCATCACCGCGATGTAGGTCGCGGCGCAGATGAGGATCGCGAAGACGACGCCCGGGATGAGGCCGGCGATCAACAGGCCGCCGATCGAGGAGTTGGTGAGGATGCCGTAGACGACCACGAGTGCGCTCGGCGGGATCATCACCGCGAGCGTACCGGCGATCGCGATGGAGGCTGCGGCAAGGCTCTTGGCGTAGCCGCGGGCGAGCATTTCCGGCAGTGCGATCTTGGTGAAGACGGTCGCCGTGCCGACGGAGGAGCCGGACGCCGCGCCGAACGCGGCCGCGCCGATGGTGGAGGAGATCGCGAGCCCGCCGCGGATGCCGCCGAGCCACTTCGTCGCCGCCTCGAAGAGGTCGGAGCCGAGACCCGCGCGCATCGCGAAGAAGCCCATCAGGAGAAACAGCGGAATGACGCTGAAGTGGAAGGAGTGGGTGGTGTCGAAGAAGACCGTCGACAGGATGGAGGTGGCGGGGACGATGCCGACGAGGACCGTGAGGCCGACCGCGCCGACGAGGCCGAGCGCCACCATGACGTTGACGCCGAGGAGGATGGACGCGAAGAGCGCGCAGACCCCGATGAGCCCGATGGTGAGGTTCGTCACAGGTGCTCTTCCTTCACAGCGTCCTCGTCGTCTGGCAGCTCGCCGACGAGAACCCCCACGGCGTCGATCAGAAACTGGATCGCGAGCGCGAGGAGGCCGACGAAGACGACGAATTTCACCGGCCAGATGGGAAAGCGGATGGCGCCCCACTCCTGCTCGTTGATGGTGTAGGAGCGCAGCGCGAAGTCGAACGCCCCCTTGGTGGCCCAGGCGAAGAAGACGAGCCCCAGCACCATCGCGAGGAACCGGACCGCCGTCCGCAGCCGGGCCGGCAGGCGCTGGGTGAGAATGACGACGTGGATGTGTCCGCCCTCATACTGCGTCAGCGCGAGCGACAGGAAGATGAGGATCACGAGGGCGGACTGGGTGAGTTCGAGCGTGCCGTCGATCGGCGCGTCGGCGATGGAGCGCAACAGAACGTTGGCGACCACGAGAAGCATCATGAGGAAGGTCACGATGCCGGCGAAGGATCCCGCCACGAGGAGGGCCCACCCGTAGGCGGAGCGCACCCTCCCATAGGCCGATACGGCACGATCGTCGGTCATTGGAGCCCGTCAGGCGCTTACTTGAACTCGAGCTCGGCGACGATGGGGTCGGGATCGACGCCCAGCGCCGTCGCCCGCTCGATCCAGTCCTTGCGGACCTCCTGGATCCCCTCGTTCGCGGAGAGGGTCGCCATGTCCTCGGTCGACACGCCGGGGTCGATCACGGTCACGCCGAGCTCGCTCTCCCAGGCTTCGCGCACCGTGCTCTCGTCGTCGTCGAGCATGTCGGCGTAGACGCCGAGATAGTCCTTGCCGAGCTGGTCGACGATGGCGCGCGTCTCCTCGTCCATTCCCTCGTAGGAGGCGAGGTTCATCGCGAGGAGGTGGCCGAAGGAGGCGCCGATCGGGTATTCGATGTAGTACTTCGCCACCTCGTCATACTTCCAGCCGCGGGCGAGCGCCGGCCCGATGGGAGTGCAGTCGACGATGCCGCGCTCCAGCGCCTCGTAGGTCTCCGACGTCGCGATGGAGACCGGCGAGCCGCCGAGCGCCTCGATGAGCTTCGGATAGGCGAAGCCGTAGGAGCGGATGCGGCGGCCCTTGAAGTCGGCGACGCTCTCGACCGGCTCGGTGCACAGGATGCCGTAGCTCTCGAGCGGCCGGAACCCGACGGCCTTGATGCCGCTGTTGGCGAGCTCCTGCTCGAACTGCGGAATCTCGGCGTGCCACTTCTCCATCAGCTCGCCGATCTCGCGGGTGTTGTTCGGCTGGGGAATGAAGAAGCCGACCGCGTTGTTGAGCGGGAACTGATCGGGGAAGTAGGGGGTGATGATGTCGCCGAAGTCGCCGACGCCGGAGGCGAGGGCGGTCGGGATCTCGCGGGTGCCGGCGACGGAGCCGCCCCAGAAGACTTCGATGGTGTGCTTGCCGCCGGTGCGCTTGGCGAACTCGTCCACGAACCATTGGGTGGAGCGCTGCTGCGCGTCCCCCGCGCCTTGGGGCTTGAAGGTGATCCAGCGGTAGGTCTTGGCTTCGCTGGCGCCGACGGACAGGGCCAGCGCCGCAACGGCGACTGCCGCGCGCAAACTGTTCATGACATTCCTCCCGGGTGACCGTCCGCCGTGCGGACTTGTTTTCACGGACGTTAAAGACCGTGAGCGATAACACAAATGCTCATTTCATATGCAGACTATGCCGGGTCGGCATGGCCTCGGCTCAGCGCCACAGGCCCTTGGCGACGAAGTCGCCGGTGATGGCGACGATGAGATCGGTGACCGCGGAAAGGGTGGCGCGTCGGCTCGGATCGTTGCGCATGGCGACGACGAGGGTCCAGGTGATCTTGGGCTCGGTGATGATCGCCGCCTCCAGCCGGCCGAGCTGGATGTCGCCCACCACGGCGCCGTAGGTGAGGACGGTGTAGCCGTGCCCGTGGCGCAGCAGGGCGCGGAGCTGGCCGAGCCCGTCGACCCGCTGGACGATGTTGAGCTGCGTGTTGTGGTCGAGGGCGCGGTCGATGATGCCGCGGATGAAGTTCGGCCGGCTCGGCATGACGAGCGGCAGCCGGCTCGCCTCGCGCAAGGTCACGTGGTCGCGGCCGAGCGTGCCGGCCTTGCCGACGATCCACAGGTGCTCGTCGAGCAGGCGCACGATGGTGATCTCGGGGTGGGGGGCGGGGTCGTGCATGACAGCGATCGCCACCTCGCCGTTGACGATCATCCGCTCCAGCGTCTGCGAGA
>NZ_JAEKJA010000023.1 GCF_016411865.1 Acuticoccus mangrovi
GCGCACGATGGTGATCTCGGGGTGGGGGGCGGGGTCGTGCATGACAGCGATCGCCACCTCGCCGTTGACGATCATCCGCTCCAGCGTCTGCGAGAAGCGCTCCACGAAGCGCAGCTCGATCTTCGGATAGCGCGCCTTGACCTCGTCGACGAGGACGGGGGCGATCGCTTCGCCCGGCGTCGGCGGCATGCCGATGGTGACGGTGCCGGCCGGCTCGTTGGTGCGTCCGGAGACGTCGTGGAAGGTCTGCTCGAGCTGGTTGAAGATCGTCTCGGCACGCAGCACGAGGGCGGTGCCGGCGTCCGTCAGCGTGACGCCCTTGGCCGAGCGGCGGAAGAGGGCGACGCCGAGATCCTCCTCGAGGCGCTTGATCTGGCGGGAGAGGGCGGGCTGGGCGATCGCGAGCCGCTGCGCGGCCTGGGAGACGCTCTTCGCCTCGGCGACGGCCACGAAGGCGCGCAGGGTCTTGAGGTCGGGCGTCCACTGGGTCATCGCAGCTGCCGGCTATCGCTCTCCGCCACGAGTGTAGCCTCGTTCGAGGCGCAGCGGAGCGAAAGGAGGGAGGGGCCGCGACGGGCGCGCCTTGCAGCAAGGCCCCGCTCGGCCTTCCGGACCGCTCGGCGGAGAGCGGGGCGCCATGCGCCGCCCCGCCGATGCGCCGCCTCGGGCGAGGCGGCTCGCCGAGGTGTCACCCCCAGCCGCCGACCGACTTCACTTCCAGGAATTCTTCGAGACCCCACACGCCGCCCTCGCGGCCGTTGCCGGACTGGCGGTAGCCGCCGAACGGCGCGCCCGGACCGCGCGGCTTGCTGTTGATCTCCACCATCCCGCTGCGCAGCGCGCGCGCCGCCCGGCGGGCCTTCTCGATATCCTGGGTCTGCACGTAGTTGGTGAGGCCGTAGGCGGTGTCGTTGGCGAGCTGAAGCGCGTCGTCCTCGTTGTCGAACGGGCTGATCGACAGGACCGGGCCGAAGATTTCCTCGCGCCAGATCGTCATGTCGGGCGTCACGTCCGCGAACACGGTCGGGCGGACGAAGTAGCCGCGATTGAGCCCATCCGGACGGCCGGTGCCGCCGGCGACGAGGCGGCCGCCTTCGTCGATCCCGGTCTGGATCAGGCCTTGGATCTTGTCCCACTGGACCTGCGACACCACCGGGCCGATCTGGCGGCCGTCGATGCCGGCGGGCGCCACCTGCGTGCCGCCGGCCACCTTGATCGCGGTGTCCACCGCCTCCTCGTAGCGCGAGCGCTCCACGAGCATGCGCGTCGGCGCGTTGCACGACTGGCCGGAGTTGTTGAAGCAGTGGCGCACGCCGCGCGTCACCGCCGCCTCGTCGGCGTCGGCAAAGACGATGTTCGCCCCCTTGCCGCCGAGCTCCAGCGTGACGCGCTTGATCGTGTCGGCGGCGTTCTTGGTGATCGCCCGGCCGGCGCGGGTGGAGCCGGTGAAGCTCACCATGTCGACGTCGGGATGAACCGAGAGCTGGGTGCCCACCCCCGCGCCGTCGCCGTTGACGAGGTTGAAGACGCCGGCGGGGATGCCGGCAGCGTCCACCATCTCGGCGAAGAGGTAGGAGGAGAGCGGGGCGATCTCGGAGGGCTTCAGCACCACGGTGCAGCCGGCGGCGAGCGCCGGGGCGACCTTCAGCGTCACCTGGTTCATCGGCCAGTTCCACGGCGTGATCAGCGCGCAGACGCCGATCGGCTCCATCAGGATCTGGCTGCCGGGAGCATGCTCGCCGAGCGGGAACTCGAAGGTGAAGGCCTCGAGCGTCTGGATGGCGTTCTGAAGGTGGGCGGCGCCGACGGCGGCCTGGGCGGCGCGGGCGAGGGCGATCGGCGCGCCCATCTCCTCGCTGATCGCCTCCGCCATCTCCTCGATGCGGGCCTTATAGGCGGCGAGGAGCCGCTTCAGCGCGGCGGCGCGCTCGGCCTTCGGGGTTCGCGACCAGCCGGGCAAGGCGGCCTTCGCGGCGGCGACGGCGGCGTCGGTGTCCGCCTGACCGCCCAGCGAAATGGTGGCGAAGGGCTCTTCCGTCGACGGGTTCAGGACCTCGAGATCCTGCCCGTCGCGCGGGGCCACCCATGCGCCGTCGATATAGAATTGGCGAGCGTCACGCATAGCATCCTCTTTTGTTCGGCGTGAGGTTTCCTGGTGCGCGCCGGCCACTTGGAGCTGGAATAGTTCGTTGTGTAGCCAGGGTTTGCGCCTCTAGCCATCTCAGAGGAGGGCACGGCTGTCCACTCGCCAATGGGTGAAAGTCGGGGCGAATGTCGCGGTGGGAGGCGCTCGGCCATGGCGCCCAAGATCGGCTCGCGGCGATCGCGCCCACCCGCCGGCGGGTGAGGCCGGGCCGGGAGGGGGCCCCGGTCCGACGGGGCGAGGCGGCTCGCGGATCGCGCGCCCGGCCGCCGATGCGGGCGGACGCGCCGCGATGTCAGTGCGTTAGACCGTCACCGCCGACGGCGACGATGTTGTAGGGAAGGCCGTCGACGGGGCGCGTCGCGACCTCCTCCAGCGTTGTCGCGTCCACCAGGCGGACGAGGCTTTCGGCGGGATCCGTCACGGCGATCACGTCGCCAGCGACAGCAAGCCGCGGCCGCGGATCGCGCCAGTGCCCGTCCATCGAGTAGGGCGCGGTGATGGTGGCGCTCGCCGCGATCTCGGCCCGCAACATGTTGATGCGGTGGAGCGAGCCGTCCTCGGTGAAGACGTAGGCGTATTGCGGGTGGGCGGGGTCGAGGATGAAGTCGACGCGGCGGAAGGGCAGCTCGATCAGGGTGAAGTAGGGCGCGGTGGTGGGATCGATGACGACCACGGCCTTGCTGCCGTAGTTGCCGAGGAACATCTGCATCGCCTTGGCGCCGAGGAGCGTGCCGGTATGACCCTCGGGGAAGCCGTCGGGATAGGGCATCATCGCAAAGCTCGGCGGGTCGGCGCGCACGTCGACGGCAACGACGCCTTCCTTGCAGCCGGTGACGAGATAGCGGCCGGAGAAGGCCTCGCCGTGGAGGTCGGTGCACGGCTGCATCTCGCCGATGGGCGCGCCGTTCTCGCCGAAGGCCTGGATGCCGACGCGCGGCCAGGGCGCCTCGCCGCCGGGCTGCGACGACGCGACCGAGCTGACGACGGCGTTTTTCAGGAGAACGGCGAAGCCGTGATGGGCTCGGTTCTGGGCGAACGTCGTCTCCTCGACGTTGCCGGCGACGATGTCGTGCTCGTCGAGAAAGCTCGCATAGCCGCCCTTGTCGAAGTTGATCGCGACGACGTCGTCGTGGGTGATGAGGTGGAACGGGCGCGGCCCGGTGATCGTGTCTTCGACGAGGGTCGGATCGCTCACCTCGATGTCGACGTGGTCGCCGTGGCCTTCGCGGACGATCCCGCTGTCGAGGAAGGCCACCGTGTCGTCGTCGGACTGGACGGCGACGATGGCGCGGCCGGAGGGGCCCGCATAGAGCCGTGCCGGACCTTTCGTCGGGAAGTGCCACTCCCGATCGCTGTCGAGATCGAGCACGGTGACGAGCGGCTCGGCCTGGTCGGCGACGAAGAGACGCCAGACGGTCATCTCTTCGTCCGCGACGGCGGCCGCGGTGGTGCCGATGAGCGCAGCGGCCGTCAGGCAGGTCAGTCTTCTTAGGCTTGGACGCATCACGTTCCCTCAGATCGTTTGAGGGAACTCATTATGTTATAACATTACGTTCGTCCACGAACGAAAGCGGGGTGCGGCAGCGCGTCCGGTCGTGAAGGGCGGCGGGTGGTCAGGACGCCGCATCCAGCGTGGCGAGCGCCTTGAGGCAGGCCCTGCAGTAGCCTTGAACCTCGATGGTGGCGTGATGGACGGCGAAGCCCGCGCGCTTGGCCTCGTGATCGATCACGGCGAGGGCCGCTCCGCCGGGAAGCTCCTCGATCGCCTTGCACCTTGTGCAGATGGCGAACACGGGATCGCAGTGCCCGCCGTCGGGGTCGGAGCAGGCGACGTAGGCGTTGATCGATTCCAGGCGATGCACGCGACCCTTCTCGACGAGATAGTCGAGCGCGCGATACACCGTCGGCGGTGCCGAGATCCCGTGCTCTCGCACCCGGTCGAGCAGTTCGTAGGCGCTCATCGGTCCGCCAGCCGCGTGCAGCGCCTCGTAGATGTACTCGTGGTTGCGCATCGAGGAGCGAGCACGCTTCATTTCACATCCTTCCCCGTCATGAGCGTTGGTGGGTGGCTCCAGGCCGCGCTATGCTCGGCGAGGATAGGGCAGGGACCATAACCAATCGTTCACTTGCCCCGACCGAGTGCCGAGAATATCGGACAGTATAACATATGTTGCGTGCCCTTGACCGCGTTCAAGAGCGGCCACCTGCTCGCGTATCCTTGAGAGTGATTGGCCCATGATGTCGTCGTCTTCCCGCCCCGTGCGCGGCTGTGCCGCTGGACTGCTCTCGCTGGCGTTCACCCTGGCGCTGCCGGCGATCGCGTCGGCCCACATCGTCACGGGAGAAAGCGGCGGGTTCGGCAGTGGCTTCGAGCACCCGCTGACCGGCCCCGACCACTTCCTCGCGATGTTCGCCGTCGGCCTGTGGGGAGCCCAGATGGGCGGACGCGCGGTCTGGAGCCTGCCTGTCACCTTTCCGCTCATCATGGTGCTCGGCGGTATTGCCGGCATCGTCGGACTGCCCTTCCCGGGTGTCGAGATCGGCATCGCCCTCTCGATCATCGTGCTCGGGCTCGCCATCGGCTTCGCCTGGAAGCCGGCCGAGTGGGGCGCGCTTCTCGTCATCGCGGTGTTCGCCCTGTGCCATGGCTACGCGCACGGCGCCGAGCTGCCCTACGCGGCCGATCCTGCCGACTATGCCATCGGCTTCGTGCTCGCGACGGGGCTCATCCACATCATCGGCATCGCCGTCGGCCTCGTGCTGAACCCGATCTATGGCGGCCGACTGTCCCGCGGGCTCGGCGGTGTCATCGCCATCGCGGGGCTCTATTTCCTTGTCCGCTGAGATCATCGCGAGCGTCTCAGCCTCCACGCGGCGGTGGGCCGGGCCGGCGCTCGCCGTCGCGGGACTCGTGGGCTTCGGCCTCCTCGTCACGCTGGCGGAGACCTCGCTGAGGGACTGGGTGTTCCAGTCGGCCTTCGCGCCGGCGCGCGTCGTCCCGCTCATCGGGCTCGGCATCGCTTCCTGCCTGGTGCGCCCCGCCATTCTGCCCATCGGCCTTGCCGCCTGGGGGCTCGGAGTGGGGGTCGCCCTGGCGCTCCAGGATCGGCTGATCGCCGCGTTGGCGACGATCCCGGGCGCGACGACCCACCACTATCTGACGCTGCCGATCGCCTGTCTCTTCGTCGGCGCGACGTTGATCATCGGCGGGTGGGCGAGGGTGTGGCTCCTGCTGCCGACATCCTTCGTCGTCGGGGCGATGTTGGCGATCGCGACGGTGGTGTCCGACCCGAGCCTCGCCGACCCCCGCTATGTCGTGAGCGGCATCGCGTCCGGTCTCTGGGTCTTCCTGATCGTCGGCCTCACCGGTCAGGCCTTCAAGGCGCGCTGGTTTGCCATCGCCGGGCGCATCGTGGGAAGCTGGCTCGTGGCGATCGGCCTTCTGTTCGGCGGGGCGGCGTTGATTCCGAAACCGAAGCCGCCGGCACCGCCGGTCGTGCCGCCGAGCGTGATACCGAGCCCGGACGCGTTCCCCGACTTCGGCGGCATGCCCGGGGTCCCCGCCGGTCTGGACGATGAACGCGTCTTTCAGCCCTGAAGCGGGGAGGCCTCGGCCGTGAGTGGATCTCGATCCCATCGCTTTCGCCGCAGCGGCGTGCGCCGCGCCTTCGCGCTGTGCCTCGCGCTGCTCCTTGCGAGCGCGGGCACGGTCTCGGCCCATCCCGACATCGCGATGCGCTGCCGCATCCTCCTCAACTTCAAGAACGACAAGATCGACTACATCGCCGAGACGTGGACGTTCGATTCCTTCTTCAGCCAGGGGCTGTTGAACGACTTTGACAAGGATCGCGACGGTGCCTTCGACGCCGCCGAGGCTCAGGCGCTGCAGGCCGACATGATGGCGCGCCTCGCCGAGGAGCGTTACTTCACCTATTTCTGGGCGGCGGGTGAGGAGATCGCGAACTTTCGGCTGATCGGCTTCGAGCCGCAGGTGCGGGACGGCTATGTGACCGTCGGCTTCGCCCTGTCGCTTCCCCATCCCGTCGAGCCCGGCTCGGTGAAGGTGGAGCTGAAGGACCCGAGCGGCGCCGTCTCCATCGAGCTCGTCGAGGAGCAGCCGGTCATCCTGCGCGGCATGCGGGCGGGGTGGTGCGAGCCGCAGCTTTACGACAGCTCCGCCGAAGCCTTTTTCGAGGGTCTGTCGTCGCCGGCGTCGGTCGCGATCTCCTGCGGGCCACGCTAGCGGCCGATCGGCGCACCGCGGCACCGCGGTTCCTGGGGACACCTGCGCGAAGAACCCGATGAAGCGAATGGAGGCTTGCGAAGTAAGTTATATTATAACATACAAAAAGAGTGACCGCCGAGTGCGGATGAGCGAACAGCGCTTATCAGGAGTGTTCCATGAAGGACCAACGCCTTCCCGTGACCGTGCTTTCCGGCTTCCTCGGCGCCGGCAAGACCACGTTGCTCAACCATATCCTCAACAATCGTGAGGGGCGGCGCGTCGCCGTCATCGTCAACGACATGAGCGAGGTAAACATCGACGCCGACCTCGTGCGCAGCGGCGGCGCCGATCTGTCGCGCACCGACGAGAAGCTCGTCGAGCTGACCAACGGCTGCATCTGCTGCACGCTGCGCGACGATCTCCTCGCCGAGGTACGCCGCCTCTCCGAAGGGGGGCGCTTCGACTATCTTCTCATCGAGGGGACCGGCATTGCCGAGCCGCTTCCCGTCGCCGCGACGTTCGAGTTTCGCGACGAGGAGGGCGTGTCGCTCTCCGATGTCGCCCGCCTCGACACGATGGTGACGGTGGTCGACGCCGCCAACCTCCTCAAGGACTATGGAAGCCACGACTTCCTCAAGGATCGCGGCGAGACCGCCGGCGAAGGCGACGAGCGCACCCTCGTCGATCTGCTCGTCGACCAGATCGAGTTCGCCGACGTGATCGTGCTCAACAAGATGGGCGAGATCGACG
Organism: Acuticoccus mangrovi; assembly: GCF_016411865.1. GTDB lineage: Bacteria > Pseudomonadota > Alphaproteobacteria > Rhizobiales > Amorphaceae > Acuticoccus > Acuticoccus mangrovi. The sequence goes on from NZ_JAEKJA010000023.1 coordinate 7,122, forward strand.
AGGCGACCGCCCGCGCCGTTCGCGCCGTCGTCAAGGCGCTCAACCCGGATGCCCATCTCATCGAGACCGACTTCGGGCGCGTGGCGCTCAACGAGGTGCTCGATACCGGCCGCTTCGACTTCGACAGGGCGCAGGAGCATCCGCTCTGGTTCAAGGAGCTGAACGGCTATGCCGACCACGTGCCGGAGACGGAGGAGTACGGCGTTTCGAGCTTCGTCTATCGCGCCCGCCGGCCGTTCCATCCGCAGAAGTTTGCCGCCTTCACGCGGCGGACGTGGCCGGGCCTCGTGCGGGCGAAGGGGCTCTTCTGGCTGGCGACGCGACCGGCTTGGGTGGCCGACTTCAGCCTCGCCGGGTCGATCGCCCGGACCGAGGCGATGGGCTTCTGGTGGGCCGCCGTGCCGCGCGAGCGTTGGCCGGACCATCCGGAGTGGCGCGAGATGCTGAAACGCAACTGGGCGCCGGGCTGGGGCGACCGGCGTCAGGAGCTCGTCTTCATCGGCGCCAACATGGACGAGGGGGCGATCCGCGCCGCGCTCGACGAGTGCCTGATCGAGGAGAGCGAGGGCGAAGCGTTCGACCCGGCCGCCTATCGCCACCTGCCCGACCCGTTCCCGGCCTGGGGGCAGGCGGCCGCCGCCTGAGAGGACCGGCGGGACATCGGCTCGCGGCGCCCGCGCCGCGAGCCGTCGCCACGGATGGGGGCTCAGGCGAGCCCCGAAGCGCCCATCACGTCGGCCGGCGTGCGCAGGCACACGCTGTTGAACAGCTTTTCGATGGTCGTCGGGTCGAGACCCTGAACGATGGCGACGAGCCGGCTTCGCCGATCCTCCCCCGGCCAGTCGTCGAGCCGCGCGAGGGGGTGCACGACGTGCTGCACCGCCTGCAGAATGTAGGGGTGATCGGGCTCGTCGGCGAAGGCGATGATGCCCTTCATGCGGAGCATGTTGGCGCCGTAGAGCATGCTCACCGTGTCCATGAACACCGTGAACGCCGTCTTGTCGATGGGCCGGTCGGCGACGACGCTCACCGAGTTGATGCCGTTGAGGTCGTGCTCGTGCTCATGATCATGATCGGCGTGGTCGTGCTCGCCATGATCATGGTGATGGTCGTGATCATGGTGGTGGTGCGCGTGGTGAGTGTGGCCGTGGTCGTCGAGCCACTCCTGAACGTCGCCGTCGAGGTCGGTCGGGGCGTAGGGGCGCGGCGCGAAGGCGTCGACGAGGCTGAAGCCGGGGTCGGCGACGTCGTCGATCGGGGCGTGCGGGTTGAAGCGGGCGATCGAGCGGCGAAGCTCCGCGAGGTGCTGCGCCTTGTCCTCGGTGTCGAGAAGATCGGTCTTCGTCAGGAGGACGCGGTCGGCGAAGGCGAGCTGCTTCACGCATTCGGCGTGGCGGGCGAGCGTCTGGGGCCCGTGGATGGCGTCGAACGTGGTGACCACCCCGGCAAGGCGGTAGTGGCGGGCGACCGTGTGGTCCCTGAGGCCGAAGGCGGGGACGGCTCCGGCGACGAGCTGATTGATCACCGGGGCGGGGTCGGCCAGTCCCGTCGTCTCGATGATGACCCGCTGCAGCGGCAGGCGGCCCGTGGTGCGGGCCGCTTCGTGAAGCTCTGCAACCGAGACGCGGATGTCGCTGCCGGCCGTGCAGCAGAGACAGCCGGTGCTCGTCACGGCGACGTCGGGCCGGCCCTCGGCGAGGATGTCGTGATCGACGGCGACGTCGCCGAACTCGTTGATGACGAGGCCGGTGCCGGCAAATTCGGGCTGCGCTAGGAGCCGGCGCAGAAGCGTCGACTTTCCCGATCCGAGGAAGCCGGTGAGGATCAGAATCGGGGTGGGCGCTCCGTCTGGGCGCGCCGGTCGCTTCGCTTCGGCGTCCTGTCGAGTTCCGGTGTCGGGTGCGGCTGCGGTCACGGCGATATCTCCAACGAGTGCGGGGGCCGCGCGGCGGCCCCCACTGTTAACGTGGTGCGAGGCGAACGCCTTAGCTAGCGCTGAGGGCGCTCAGCAGCGTCTTCGCGTTGTTCTCGAACATGTCGACATAGGTCGAGGCCGGGCCGTCGGGGCCCGACAGGGCGTCCGAATAGAGCTCGCCGCCGACCTTGGCGCCGGTCTCGCGGGTGATCTGCTCGACCACGCGGTTGTCGGTGATGTTTTCCACGAAGACCGCGGCGATCTGCTCGTCGCGGATCTGGTCGATGATGTGGGCGATGTCGGCCGCCGACGGCTCGGCCTCGGTGCTGAGGCCTTCGGGGGCGATGAACTCGAGGCCATAGGCGCGGCCGAAATAGCGGAACGCGTCGTGCGAGGTCACGATCTTGCGCTGCGTGTCGGGCAGGGCGCCGAACTCGCTCTTCAGCTTGGCGTTGAGCGCTTCGAGGGTGGCGATGTAGTCCTTGGCCCGCTCTGCGTAGGCGTCGGCGTGGGCCGGGTCGGCCTCCTCCAGAGCGGTGGCGATGTTCTTTGCGAAGATCACGCCGTTGGCGAGATCCTGCCAGGCGTGCGGATCGAAGTCGCCGTGATGGTGGTGGCCCTCGTGCCCGTGCTCATGCTCGGCGTGCTCTTCGCCGTGGTGATCGTGGTCGTCGTCATCGTCATCATCGTCGTGATGATGCTCGTGTTCGTGCTCCTCGTCCCATGTCATGGGGGTCACACCGTCGGTCGCCGTCGCCGTGAGGCCGGAGAACTCGGCCGCCTCGACGAGGCGGGGGAGCCAGCCTTCGAAGTCGAGCCCGTTGACGATGAGCACGTCGGCCTTCGACAGGGCCTTCGCGTCGGCGGGGGTCGGCTCGTAGACGTGAGCGTCGCCGTTCGGTCCGACGATGGTCGTCACCGAGACCTGATCGCCACCGATCTCGCTCACCATGTCACCGAGGATGGAGAAGCTTGCGACGACGTCGAGCTTGTCCTGCGCGAGCGCTCCGCCGGCGGCGGAGACCGTGAGGGCGAGCGCCGAGGCCGCTCCAATGAGTGTGCGGCGTGTCAGCATGGCATATCCTTTACTGCTAACGCTGGAGGTGGGGGAGGTGCAGGGCCTGCGACAGGAAGCTTCCGCGCGGTCCGACGAGGACGGAGATGGCGTAAGCCGTCCCCGCACCGAGGATGATCGCCGGCGAGGAGGGCAGGTGCGCGTGGTAGGACACCAACAGCCCCGCGAGCGAGGAGCCGATGCCGATCACGACGCCGACGATGAACTGACCCGGGATCGTCTCGGACCAGAAGCGTGCGGCCGCGGCCGGCAGCATCATGATCCCGACCACCATCAGCGTGCCGAGCGCCTGAAAGCCCGAGACGAGATTGAGCACGACGAGCGTCAGGAAGACGAGGTGGACCGCGCGCCCGGCCCCGCCGACATTGCGCAGGAAATCCGGGTTGAAGCACTCGGCGACGAGGAGGCGGTAGATGATCGCGAGCACGTTGATCGTAAGGCTCGTCACGATGGCGATGAGGAGGATCGAGCCGTCGTCGAGGGCGAGCACGGTGCCGAACAGGACGTGCATGATGTCGACGTTCGAGCCGCGGGTTGAGACGAGCAGCACGCCGAGGCCGAGCGAGATCAGATAGAAGGCGGCAAAGCTCGCGTCTTCGCGCAGCGGCGTCATGCGTGACACGAGCCCCGCCAGGAGGGCCACGGTGAGCCCGGCGACGACGCCGCCGATCGTCATCGTCCACAGCGACAGGCCGGCGAAGAGGAAGGCGACGGCCGCCCCGGGCAGGATCGCATGCGCCATGGCGTCGCCCATCAGGCTCATGCGGCGGATGATGAGGAGCACCCCGAGCGGCACCGAGCCGAGGCTGAGGGCGACGCAGCCGATGAGGGCGCGCCGCATGAAGCCGTAGCTGACGAACGGCTCGACGACGAGTTCGTAGAGGCTCATGCCGCCGCCCGCCGGCAGACCGGCGCCCCTTCGAGAGTCGCCTCGCTCATCTGCCGCGCCAGCAGGAGATTTTCAGCGGTCAGCGCCTCGGCCGTCGGCCCCCACGCGACCGGCTCGCGGGCGAGGAGGAGGGTGTTCGGCATCTCGCGCCGCACGATCTCGAGGTCGTGGAGCACCGCGACCACGGTGCGTCCCTCGCCGTGCCAGCGCTGCACCAGTTCCAGGAGGTCGGCGGTGGTGCGGCTGTCGATCGCGGTGAAGGGCTCGTCGAGCAGGAGGATGCGCGCGTCCTGCAGGAGCATGCGGGCGAAGAGGACGCGCTGCATCTGCCCGCCCGACAGGGTGCCGATGGCGCGCCGCTCGAAATCTTTCAACCCGACGGCGGCGAGCGCCTCGACGGCGCGGTCGAGATGCTCGCCGTCGATGCGCCGCAGCGGGCCGACCCGCCGCCACAGCCCCATGGAGACGAGGTCGAGCACCTCCATCGGGAAGCTGCGGTCGAGTTCGCTCTGCTGCGGCAGATAGGCGATGTCGCGCGGATCGATGTCGCGCACGTGGATGCGACCTTCGTCGACCCGGATCGCGCCGATGATCGCCTTGATCAGCGTCGACTTGCCGGCGCCGTTCGGTCCCACGATCGCCGTCAGCGAGCCGGGCTCGAAGGTTCCCGACAGATGGTGGACGGCCGGGTGACGCCGGTAGGCGAGCGTCACGTCGTCGAACTGGATCGCGGGGGCCTTCATACGCCGACCCACCCGAGCGCCCAGGCGACGCCGATCCAGATGGCGCCGGTGAGGAGGGCGGACACAACGAGCCGATCGGTGGCCGAGGCGCGCAGCGTGGAGCGATGCTTCATGGGTGCCTCCGTTCGCATGCCCGCATGGTCGGTCGGTCGGCCGCCCGTGCGCCGCCGCGCGGTAGAGCGGCCATTGAAGCGAGCGGTTCACTCAGCCCTGACATGTGCACCTGATCGGTATTGTTTTATGTTATACTGTAACAGTCGACTAGCAGCCTCCGCGCGGCGGTGCAAGCCAATTGCCCGTCGCTCGGACGTTGCGACCGAGCGCGCGCCGCCGCTTTAGCGACACGCTTGCGACTTCAGATGATATAACATACGTTTCGCGCCGAACGCGCCCCACCATCAAAAAAATGTCGCGTCGAGCGCAACACACAAGGTGCCGGTTCCATGCTGCGAGACCCCTTACGCATCGTTCTTGCGCAAGATGAGGCCGGTATGGGCCGCTTGAAACCGAAGGGCTGCGCTGTCGTCGGCGCGGCCCCTCGGGCGCCTTGCCCAAAGCCCGAGTCGCGCCGCTAGGAGCGGACGGCACTCCCGCGACGGCTTGCGGCGGGGCCACCCGCCGATGCATTCGTTCTTCCTCTCAGCTTGGACACAGTTCGATGAAGCAGCCCCTTCATGCGCTCGCTCTTGCGCTTCTCGTCGCAGCCGGCATCGGCCTTCCCGACGCTTACGCTCAGACCCGAACCGACGTGGCGGTGGCCGCCCCCTGGCACGTCTCCGGCATCGATCCCGCGCAGGACGGCTACACCTTCCAGCGCATGGAGGTCGGCGAGACGCTGGTCGACGCCGACGCGACGGGCGCCCTGCGCCCCGGGCTCGCGACGGACTGGACGGTCAGCGACGACGGCCTCACCTGGCGTTTCGACATCCGCGAGAATGTTGTCTTCCACGACGGCAGCGCGCTCGATGCAGCGGCCGCGGCATCGAGCCTCAACCGCGCGATGACGCGGCCGGGCATCCTTTCCTCGGTGCCGCTCGAGGCGATCGAGGCCGACGGGAACGCCGTCGTCGTGCGCCTCTCCGAGCCGTTCTCCGCCGTCCCGGCGGTGCTCGCGAACTATACGACGATGATCCTCGCCCCGGCGTCCTTCGATGCGGAGGGCAACGTGGTCGCCTTCATCGGCACCGGGCCGTTCGCCGTCGACAAGGTCGAGACCCCGCTCTCGCTGGCGGTGCGGCGGTTCGACGACTATTGGGGCGAGGCGCCGGCGATCGAGGCGGCGAGCTACCTCTCGGCCTCCCGCGCCGAGACGCGGGCGCTGATGGCCGAGAGCGGCGACGCCGACGTCGCCGTCACCCTCGATCCCGCCGGCTACGCGCAGCTGAAGCGGGTCGACGGCATCGCGGTCGAGGCCGTCTCGATCCCGCGCAGCATCGTGCTCAAGCTCAACCTCGCCCGCGGACCGCTCGCCGACAAGGCGGCGCGCGAGGCGCTGAGCCTCGCGATCGACCGCGAAGGGATCGCCGCCGGCATCCTGCGCTTCCCCGACGCCGCCGCGACGCAGCTCTTCCCGCCCGTTCTCAAGGGCTGGTACGACGCCGACCTTCCCCCGCTCGCCTATGACCCGGAGCGCGCGGCCGAGCTCCTCGCGGGCCTCGGCTGGGAGAAGGGGGACGATGGCATTTTGACGCGCGACGGCGCGCGCTTCGCGCTGACCCTGCGCACCTTTCCGAACCGTCCGGAGCTGCCCTTGATCGCCGCGGCCCTGCAGGATCAGTGGCGCGCCATCGGCGTCGATCTCGCGGTTTCGGTGGGCAACTCCTCCGAGATCCCGGCCGGCCATCAGGACGGCTCGCTCGACGTCGCCCTCTATGCCCGCAACTACGGGCTGACGCCGGACCCGGTGGTCAACACCGTCGACGATTTCGGTACCGGCGGGGGCGATTGGGGTGCGATGAACTGGGATGCGCCCGAGGTTGCCGAGGCGCTCACCGCCGCGCTGCGCCAGAGCGATCCGGAGGCGCGCAGTGCGGCGATCCACACCGTGGCGAGCGCGCTGCAACAGGAGCTGCCCGTGATCCCCATCGCCTGGTACCAGCACACCGTCGCCTATCCGGTCGCTCTCGAAGGCCTCGTCGTCGACCCGCTGGAGCGCACCTATGGCCTTTCCGCGGTGCGGTGGGCCCGTTGAGGCAGCCTCGCAGCGAGGAGGACGAGGGGCTTGCCTTGGCGATCAGCCTCGGCAAGCTCACCCTCGGGCGCATCGTTCAGGCCGCCATCGTCGCGCTCGTCGTCGGCGTGGTCGGCTTTGCGATGATGGAGGCGTTGCCGGGCGACGCCGCCTATCGCATCGCCGCCGGCCGCTACGGCTACGACATGGTGACGGGAGCGGCGGCGGAGCAGGTGCGCAGTGAGCTCGGTCTCGACCGGCCCGCGGCGGAGCGCCTTCTCACCTGGGTCGGGCAGACATTCACGTTCGATCTCGGCCAATCCGCCGTCACCGGCGAGCGGGTTGGCCACGCCATCGACCATCAGCTCGGCCACACCGTCGAGCTCGCCCTCGTCGCGGTGGCGGTGGCGCTCCTGATCGCCGTGCCGATCGGGGTGCTCGCCGGGCTCCGGCCAGGGAGCCTCTTCGACCGTATCAGCGCCGCCCTCGCGATCGTGGTGCGCGCCATGCCGGCCTTCCTGATCGGCATCGTGCTGATGCTCGTTCTCGCCGTCGAGCTCGGCCTCGTGCCGGCTGCGGGGCATGGCCACGGCGGCAACTTCGTCCTACCGGCGCTCACCCTCGGGATCGTCCTCGCCTCGGTTCTGACGCGCGTGGTGCGCAACGCGGTGGCGGCGACGGTCGCGAGCGACGCCTTCCAATTCGCCCTCCACAAGGGCCTGCCGATGCGCGCCGCCTTCCTGCGCCACGGCGTGCGCAACGCCGCCGTGCCGGTGGTCGCCTATCTCGGCGTCCAGATGGCGCTTCTCCTCGAAGGCGTGGTCGTCGTCGAAAGCGTGTTCTCCTGGCCGGGCATCGGCCACGCCCTGACCCATGCGATCTTCGAGCGCGACGTGCCGATGCTGCAGGGCACCGCGCTGACCCTCGGATTGATGTTCGTGCTCCTTTCCTTCCTCGCCGACCTCGCCTGCCGTGCGCTCGATCCGAGGCTCAACACATGAGGCTCCCGCGTCTTGTCGGGCTCGTGTGCCTTCTCGTCATCGCCGTCCTCACCATCCTCGGCCCGAGCCTCTCCGGCTTCGATCCGGCGAAGCAGAATCTGCGGGCGATCCTGTTGCCGCCCGGAACCGACGGCCATCTTCTCGGCACCGACAATCTCGGGCGCGACATCGCCGCGCGCATTCTCGGCGGCGCGCAGATCACGTTGAGCCTCGCCGCGCTCGCGGTGGCGAGCGCGGCGGCGTTCGGCGTCGGCCTCGGTATGCTCGCCGGCTGGCGCGGCGGGGTGACGGATCGCCTGCTCGGGGCGCTGTCCGACGCGGTGCTCGCGCTGCCGGGGCTTCTCCTGGTGCTCCTCCTCGCCGCCATCCGGCCGGACAGCTGGTGGACGCTCTATGCCGGCCTCGCGCTCACCCTCTGGGTCGAGTTCTTCCGCGTCTCGCGCGCCCGCACCCGCGTTCTGACCGCATCCCCGGCGGTGGAGGCGGCACGGCTCCTGGGTCTCGGCCGCTGGCACGTCGTGCGGCGCCACCTCTGGCCGGACCTTTCCCTGCAGATTCTGACGCTCGCCGCCTTCGGTGCCGCGACCGTGGTGACGGCGCTCGCGACGCTCGGCTTCATCTCGGTGGGGCTGCGCCCGCCGACGCCGGAGTGGGGCGTCATGATGGCCGAGCTTCTGCCGAGCTGGCGCGAGGCGCCGTGGGCGATCGCGGCTCCCGTCGTGGCGCTCGCGGCCACCGTCCTGTCGCTGCGTCTTGCTGCCGGATCGGAGGGCTGAGAATGCGTCTGACTGTCGAAGAGCTCTCGGTGCATGCCGGCTCGACGCGCCTCGTCGGTCCGATCTCCCTCGCCATCGAGGCGGGCGAGCCGCTGACGATCCTCGGCGAGACCGGCGCCGGCAAGAGCCTCCTCGCCCAGGCGATCATGGGGGCGCTCCCCGAGGGGCTCACCGCTCAGGGGGCGATCACGCTCGACGGACGGCGGCTCGACACGCTGCCGCCGCGCCAGCGCCGCGCGCTTTGGGGCCACGAGATCGCCATGCTGCCGCAGGAGCCGTGGCGCGCGCTCGACGCCTTGATGCGGAGCGGCGAGCAGGTCGCCGAAAGCCACGCGATCGTTGCCGGCGAGGGCTGGAAGACGGCGGAGGCGAGGGCGCACGACGCGCTGTCGGGGCTCGGCCTTGAGGAGCGGGCGATGGCGGCGTGGCCCGGCGCGCTGTCGGGAGGTATGGCGCAGCGGGTCGCCTTCGCCGCGGCGACCGCCGCCGGCGCCGGGACGCTGCTCGCGGACGAGCCCACCAAGGGCCTCGACGAGGCCCGGCGCGACGACGTGACGGCGCTCCTCCTGCGCTACGTGGAGGACGGCCATCTTCTGTTGACGATCACCCACGACGTCGCCGTCGCCCGTGCGCTCGGCGGCAAGGTGATGGTGCTGAAGGACGGCGAGGCGGTCGAGCACGGCGCCGCCGCCGAGGTGCTCCACGCGCCGAAGAGTGCCTATGGGCAGGCGCTGATCGCCGCCGATCCCGCCAACTGGCCGCATATCATACCGCAACGGGGCGGCGAGCCGGTGCTCGTTGCCGAGGGGCTCGGCATCGCCCGCGGCCGCAGGCTGCTTCTCGACGGGGTGGGGCTGAGCCTTCGTGCCGGCCAGCGCATCGCCGTGGTGGGGGAGAGCGGACTGGGCAAGTCGTCCCTCCTCGATACGCTCGCCGGCCTCATCCCGGCCGCCGGCGGAGCGGTGCGGCGGCTCGGTCGGGGCGCCGCGCCCTTCGCGGTTCAGAAGCTCTATCAGGATCCGCCGGCGGCGTTCGCGCCGCGCGTCCCGCTGGCGGAGAGCTTTCGCGACCTCGAGCGTCGGCATCGCATCTCGCGTGCCGAGCGTGAGATGCTGCTCGAGCGGCTGGGGCTCTCGCCGGGGCTGCTCGCCCGTCGGCCCGACGCCGTCTCGGGCGGCGAATTGCAGCGCCTCGCGCTGGTGCGCGTGCTCCTGCTTCAGCCGGCGGTGATCCTCGCGGACGAGCCGACCTCCCGCCTCGACCCCGTCACCCAGCGCCAGGTGATGGAGGTGATCGGCGCGATCGCACGCCAGTCGAACGTCGGCCTCGTGCTCGTGACCCACAACCGGACGATGGCGCGCCGCTGGGCCGACAGCACGCTCGACCTCTCCGACTACACCCCACTGCGCGCGGCGGGATGATGGAGCATCCCTGCAAACTCCGCCGCACCGATGTGGTGCACCTTCCGACGGCGCGCGGCTTGAAGGCGCCCGCGGCGCGATCCGGCGCCACGGCGGCGCTGTCCTTACAGGTCTCGAGACGTTTCCGAGGACCGTCAAAACCTTCGACCGCTGCGGCGAACCCCGGCCCCCGACGTCCTGCGGAGCCGTTGGACGGGTCGAGCGAGGTATCCCGAGCGGGCTTCACTTCGTCATCAGGATGTCGCCGACTTCGTCGAGTTGGGCCGTCGGGCCGCGCACGATCCAGAAGGTGGCGTCGTTCTGCTCGATCATGGCGGGCTCGGTGATCGTCGCTCCCGCCGCAAGTCCGCCGCGATGGTAGATGCGGCCTGTGAGCGTGCAGGAACACGGCCCGACACCGTATCGAAGGCCTGCGTCGGCTTAGCTCCCAGCGATCAGCATCAGGATCACGGCAAAAGAAGGTCGCGCCCTAGAAGACCGGCGCCGAGATCTGGTCGCAGGTGCGGGGTTCGTGCCTCTCGTTGGTGCTGACCGGTGAAAGGGTCTGGGCGAGGGGGTCGTTGAGGGGGACGTAGAGGCTGGTGAGGCCACGTGCGCCGAGGAGCGCGAGGAGGGGGGCGGCAGTTCCGAGGGGCGGGTGGTTCGCGACACGGTCGTCGCCGCCGCTGCGGGTGAGGAGATGGACACCGCGGTGGTCGCTGTGGAGGACGCCATCGAACCCGTCGGGAACGCCGCGACGGGGGCGCAGCGCGTCGCCGAGCGTGATCAGCGGCCGGCCATGGGCGATCCGATGGAAGAAGCCCGCCATGATCTGCCGCGCCTCGTCCGCCCCCGCGCCGATCTCGACGGCGACGCCGGCCTCGCGCAGCCTTCGGAACCCGCCACCGTTCACCCGCGGATCGGGGTCCTGCAACGAGGCGAACACCCGCGCGACGCCGGCGGCGACGATCGCGTCGGCGCAGGGCGGGGTCTTGCCGTAGTGGCAGCAGGGCTCGAGCGTGACGTAGAGCGTCGCACCGCGCGCCGCCGGCCCGGCGTCGTCGAGGGCGACGCGCTCGGCGTGAGGGCGGCCGCCGACCTGGGTGCGCCCGCGTCCCACCACGCGCCCGTCGCGCACGATCACGCAGCCGACGGGCGGGTTCGGCCAGACGTGGCCCTGCATCGAGCGGGCAAGCATCAGCGCTTCGCCCATCGCGGCTGCATGATCGACCGGCGGCTCGGTGCACGCGGTGCCGACGCGCGGCGCCATTATCATAAGGCCTCTTTCACAATCGGCGATCCCGACCCACGGCGGCCGACTATAGCCGGGTGGGGTTCGGCGCGTCGCCATAGACGGCGACGGGATCGAACGCCTTCTCCGTCTCGGTGAAGTCGAGCGCGATGGGGCGTGCGTCGCCGTCCGTCGAGACCGCCCGATAAAAGCACGAGCGGAAGCCGACGTGGCAGCTCGCGTTGCCGGTCACCTCGACGCGGAGCCAGATCGCGTCCTGATCGTCGTCGACCCGGATTTCGACGATCTTCTGGACGAGGCCGCTCGTCGCACCCTTATGCCAGAGGCACTGGCGGCTCCGGCTCCAATAGTGCGCCTCGCCCGTCTCGATGGTGCGAAGGAGGGCGTCGGCGTTCATCATGCCCATCATGAGGACCTCGCCCGAGTGGGCATCGGTCGTCACCACCGGGAGGAGCCCGTCGGGGCCGAACTTGGGCGCGAGGAGCCTGCCTTCCTCGACCTCTTCGACGGTGCGGCGTGCGGCAAAGGGAGGTTGGGTCTCAGCCATCCGATCTTCCTGTCTGGCGCGACGGAGCCGGCGGCGGGCGACCCGCCGCAAGCCCAGGCTTCCGTCCGCCGGATCGCCGTCACGCGCCCAGCGACGCGTCGGGCCCGGCGAGCCGAAGCGCCGTGAGGTTGGTGCGGCCGGCGTGCGGCGTCCACGTCCGCCACGCCGCGCTCGACTACCCGCCATCTGCGGCTCCTTCGGACATGCCTTGTCGCTCTCGATCAAAATGTTATAACATAACGATCCAGTCGCAACAACGCGTGGAAGGAACGTGGTTTCGATGAATACCCTCCTCCAACGGAAGCCCGCGCACCAATGCCCCGAGGGGCGTCCGCTCTCGGCCGAAGAGGTCTGTGCAGAGCGGGGGCTTCAGTTGAGCGAGGTGCAGCGCTCAATCCTGGAATATCTGTGGCGGCGCGGCCAGCCGGTCGGCGCCTACGGGCTCATGCGCGAGCTCAAGGGCACGCTCACGCGGCAGCTGTCGCCACCAACCGTCTACCGCGCGTTGGAGTTCCTGCAGAAGGAGGGGCTCGTCGCGCGCATCGAGACCAAGAACGCCTTCGTCGCCTGCGCCCGGCCGCACCGCAACCGCGCCTATGTCTACTTCATCTGCGACACGTGCGGGGCGTCGGTGGAGATCGAGAGCGCCGAGATCGAGGCGCAGGTCGCGCACGATGCCGCCTTTCTCGGCTTTCGCATCGGACGCCGCGTGATCGAGCTGGAGGGAACCTGCGCCGACTGCCTGTCGCGCGAGGCGGCGAACGCCGGCTGTTGACGCGCCCGAGCGACACGCCGTCACCCTCCCGCCACCTCAACGACAATCCGAGCAGACCATGGCCATTCAACTCACCAACAGCTTCGGTGGGCACAAGGAGATCTTCGTTCCGCAGACGCCTGACCGCGTGCGGCTCTATGTGTGCGGGCCCACGGTCTACGACTTCGCCCACATCGGCAACGCCCGCCCGGCCGTCGTCTTCGACGTGCTCGTGCGGGTGCTGCGCCGCCACTTCGGCGAGGTCGTCTACGTCCGCAACCTCACCGACATCGACGACAAGATCAACGCCGCCGCGCGGCGCGAGGGCGTTTCGATCGGCGTGATCGCCGAGCGGTACGCCGCGGCCTATCACGCCGACATGGCGGCGCTCGGTGTCGCGCCGCCGACCGTCGAGCCGAAGGTGACGGATCATCTGCCCGAGATCATCGACCTCATCGGCCGGCTGATCAGCAGCGGGAACGCCTACGTCGCCGAGCGGCACGTCCTCTTCCATGTGCCCTCGTTCGCCCAATATGGCGCGCTGTCCGGACGCAGCCCGGAGGAGATGATCGCCGGGGCGCGGGTGGAGGTCGCCCCGTTCAAGCGGCACCCGGCCGACTTCGTGCTGTGGAAGCCCTCGAGCGCGGATCAGCCGGGTTGGGATAGCCCGTGGGGGCGGGGGCGGCCCGGCTGGCACATCGAGTGCTCGGCGATGATCGAGCGCCATCTCGGCTCCTCGATCGACATCCACGGCGGGGGTCAGGATCTGATCTTCCCCCACCATGAGAACGAGATCGCGCAGGGGACCCGGGCCAGCTACTGGCTCCACAACGGCTTCGTTACGGTCGAGGGGCACAAGATGTCGAAGTCGATCGGCAACGTGCTCCTCGTGCGCGATCTGCTCCAGGAAGCGCCGGGGGAGGCGATCCGCTTCGCGCTGCTGTCGGCCCACTATCGCCAGCCGCTCGACTGGACGTCGCAGACGCTGCATCAGGCGCGCCGCAGCCTCGATCGGCTCTACGGCGCGCTGCGTCACCTGGAAGGGGCCGAGGGTGAGGGGGATCCGGCGCCCTATCTCGCGGCGTTCCATGCCGCCCTCGACGACGATCTCAACACCCCTGCGGCGTTCGCCGAGCTTTTCCGCCTCGCGCGGTCGGCCCGCGACGAGACGTCACCCGCGATCCGCAGCGCCCTCCGGTCGGCGCTCGTCCGGGGCGGGGCGGAGCTCGGCCTGCTGCAGGACGCGCCGGAGGCGTGGTTTCGCCGGTCGGCGACGGGTGAGGGGGAGCCCGATCGCGTGCGCATCGAGGCGCTGGTCGCCGAGCGCGCCGAGGCCCGGGCGGATCGAGACTTCGAGCGGGCCGACCGGCTGCGGACCCAGCTCCAGGCGCTCGGAATCCAGCTGGAGGACAACGGCGATCGGACCGATTGGCGGTTTGATCGTAACGTTATAACATCATGAAATCGACGCTCGTCGGCGGGTTCGAGGCGGGCCGGCGTTCCATCGCATCACGGGGAGAGGTCCATGCGTCCTGAGGTGGCCGCGACGATGAATGTTTCGGACGATCCGTTCGTCCTCGGCTCCGTCGCGGAGGCGGGCGTGGCGCTGGCCGTCTGGCAGCGCAAGCTTCCGGACGCGCTCGAGGCGTGGCTGGAGGCGCTGCCTGCCGCCCGGTTTCCGACGATGCGGCAACGCTGTTCCGCCGCCGAGGTCGGGGGCACCGTGCGAGAGGCGTGCCGCAGGGCGAAGACGCCTCAATGCGCCGAGCGTGAGGCCTTCATCGAGGCGGTGAGCGCCCTCGCGCGCCTCGCCGCGGAGGTGATGCGATCGCCGCTGATCGAGCTGCGCCTCGAGGTCGCCGAGGATCAGCCGTGCCCCAAATGGCATGTCGACGGAGTGCGTTGCCGCCTGCTCTCCACCCTGCGCGGGCCGGCGACGGAGTTCGGCCCCCTCGGGGCCGACGGCGCGCCGACGTCGACCTATCGGCCGCCCGCCGGCGCCGTCGCGCTCGTCCGCGGTCGCCTCTGGTCCGAGCGCGAGCCCTGCGCGATCGTCCACCGCTCGCCGCCCATCAAGGCGGGTGTGACGCGGTTCTTCCTCTCTATCGATCCGGTCGACGAGATGCAGATGAGCTAGGCCGAACCGGAGGCGCGGGCCCCGGACGCCGGCGGCTGCCGGGCCACCCCCTGAGGGGTGGCGACGTGCCGCCGGTGACGCCGGGCGGCCTTGCGTTATATTATAGCGTACCATATCGATGGACCGGTCGACGGCGGCGCGGTGCGTCAAGGCACGCGAGGATCACGGATCCCGCGCCCGGTCGGCCGAACTCATGGAGGCGATCATGGTCGCACAGGTGCCTGTCACCGTCCTCACCGGCTTTCTCGGCGCCGGGAAGACGACACTTCTCAACCGGATTCTGACCGAGCAGCACGGCAAGAAATACGCCGTCATCGTCAACGAGTTTGGCGAGACCGGCATCGACAACGATCTCGTCGTCGACGCCGACGAGGAAGTGTTCGAAATGAACAACGGCTGCATCTGCTGCACCGTGCGCGGCGATCTCATCCGCATCCTCGGCGGCCTCATGAAGCGGGCCGACCGGTTCGACGCGATCCTGATCGAGACCACCGGGCTCGCGGATCCCGCCCCCGTCGCCCAGACTTTCTTCGTCGACGCGGAGGTCGCCGACAAGACGCGCCTCGACGCGATCGTGACCGTGGTCGATGCGCGTCATCTGGAGAGCCAGCTCGCCGAAAGCCACGAGGCGGCAGAGCAGCTCGCCTTCGCCGACATCATCCTGTTGAACAAGATCGACCTCGTCGATGCGGACGCCCTCGCCGAGGTCGAAGCCCGCATCCGGGCGATGAACCCCTATGCCAAGATCGTCCACAGCGAGAAGTGCGGCGTTCCGCTCGAGACGGTGCTGGGGCAGAACGCCTTCGACCTGAAGCGCGTCCTCGAGATCGAGCCCGAGTTCCTCGACACCGCGCACGAGCATGAGCACGACGACGCGGTGACCAGCGTCTCGCTGGAGGCCGATACGCCGCTCGATCCGGACAAGTTCCAGACCTGGTTCGGGCAGCTGTTGCAGGAGCGGGGGCAGGACATCCTGCGCTCGAAGGGCATTCTCGACATCGCCGGCGCGGAGGATCGTTATGTGATCCAGGGCGTCCACATGCTCATGGACGGCGACTTCCTGGGACCGTGGCCGGCCGGCGACACCCGCCGTTCCCGCCTCGTCTTCATTGGGCGCGAGCTCGACAAGATGGACCTCGCCGAAGGCTTTGCCGCATGCAAGGCGGTCTGAGCGCGGATCTGCGCACGCGCGAAGGCTTTCCCCCGACGGAGCTCGAGCGCGGCGGGCGGCCGATCGAGACGGGCGCCTACGTCACCGCCGCCGTGGGGCTCGGCGATGTGGTGGCGGCGGCACACGGAAACGGCGAGGTCCGCCTCTTCGCGGCGGGGAAAGGGGCGGAGCCGATGGTGGTGCCGGCGCATCGCGGCGCCGTCCTCGCGATGGCGCGGGCGGGCGATGACGCCCTCGTCACCGGCGGCGACGACGGCCGCTTTCTGCGGATCTCCGCGCAAGGGGAGGTCGAGGAGATCGCGAGCTTCGGCTCGCGATGGGTCGATTGCGTCGCGGCGGGCCCGGCGACGGGCCTCCTCGCATGCTCGGCCGGCAAACACGCCTATGTGCGCTCGAGCGACGGCGGCAAGACCGAGATGCTGGAGCACCCGAGCACCGTCGGCGGGCTCGCCTTCGACCGGAAGGGCCGCCTCGCCGTCGCCCACTATGGCGGCGTCACGGTCTGGGAGCGCAAGGGCCGGCGGTGGACGTCCACGCGGCTCGTGTGGGCCGGATCCCACATCGGCGTGTCGTGGAGCCCCGACGGCAAGTTCGTCGTCACCGCCATGCAGGAGAACGCGCTGCACGGGTGGCGTCTGCGCGACAAGGCGGACATGCGCATGTCCGGCTATCCGAGCAAGGCGCGCTCCGTCGATTGGGTGGGGGAGGTGCCTTACCTCGTCACCAGCGGCGCCGACCAGGCGATCTGCTGGCCCTTCGGCGGCAAGGACGGTCCGATGGGGCGCGGCCCGCTCTGCGTCGCCTATGGCGGCAAGCAGCTCGCGACCGCCGTCGTCGGCATGCCGGGAAAGTCGGCGGTCCTCGTCGGGTTCCAGGACGGCGCGGTGCTGTTCAGCGAGCTGAAGGACGATGTCGACGGCTTCGTCGTCCGCGGCTCCACCGGCGTCGAAGTGACCGCGCTCGCGGTGACCGCCTCGCACTCCCACATCCTGATCGGTGACGCGGACGGTGGCCTCTTGTGGCTGCCCCTCGATAAAGGGGCCCACTATGCTGGGGCTCTTTAAGCGCCAGCGGCCCGACGTGGAGGCGGTCCGGCGGGTGAAGGCGCTCGTCGCGGCCCGCTTCGACGTTGCCGATCAAGCCGCGATCACCGTCGCCGAGCTGCGCTGCGCGGAGCCGGGCTGCCCGCCCGTCGAAACGGTGATAACGGTGCGTGAGGCGGACGGCCGCCTGCGGCAATGGCGCATCGCGAAGCCCATCGCCGAGGTCGAAGGCGCAGAGGTTGCGGGGTTGGGGGCCGAGTCATGACGGGCGGGCCTATGTCGGTCGATGCCGATCCTGTCGCAGAGGCGACGGAGTTCGTCTGGACGGGCGCCGGCGAGCCGATCGGCTGCGGCGTGACGCGGCTCGGCGCGGGGGAGACGGCTCTCCTCCTGCCCGCGCTCTCCTCGATCTCGACGCGGCGCGAGATGTGGCCGCTGCAGCAGCGCCTCGCCCGGCGCTTCGCCACGATCGCCGTGGACTGGCCGGGCTTCGGCACCGAGGACAAGCCCCGGCGGGACTGGACGTCGGCGGCGTTGGCGCAGTTTCTCGCCGACGTGTTGCGGGAGCTCGCTCCCCGCCCCGCGCTGATCGTCGCCGCGGGCCATGCGGCCGGCTACGTGCTGCGCCACTTCGCCAGCGCGCCGGAGGAGGTGTCCCACCTCGCCCTCGTCGCCCCCACCTGGCGCGGGCCGCTCCCCACCATGATGGGCCGCCGGCCGGCCTGGCTGCGGACCGTGCGCGCGGCGATGGATCGGCCGGTGCTGGGGCCGGCGCTCTATGCCCTCAATCTCAACGACGTGGTGATCCGGGCGATGGCGCGCGAGCACGTCTATTCCGACCGGACCTGGCTCGATCGCTCGGCGATGGACGACAAGCGCCGCGTGGCGCAGGCGCGCGGGGCGCGGTTCGCCTCGGTCCGCTTCGTGACCGGGGCGCTCGATCCGTTCGAGAGTTCGGCTGCGTTCCAGGCTGCGGCGGCCGCCATTCCCCCAGGCCGGCTGGGGCTCGTCTGGGGCGCGGAGACACCGCCGAAGTCGAAGGCCGAGATGGGCATGCTCGCCGCGGCCGCCCAAGTTTCACCCACGGTCCTGCCGCACGGCAAGCTCGGCGTGCACGAGGAGTTCGCCGCCGAGGTCGCCGAGGCGATCCTCAGCGGGCTCGACGAGGCGTCCGAGCTGGCGGTTGCCCCGATCGAGTGAGCGCGGCGGACGGGCCAGCCGGCCCTACGCCGCCTTGGCGTGGTCGCAGAGGACGGCCTCGATGGTGACGTGGGAGAGCGTCGCGGCGTCCCGCAGGCGCGCCCGATAGGCCGCGGGCGCCTGCGGCCGGTCGGATACGATCGACACGACGAGCGCGAGATGGCCGGGCCCCACGCGCCAAAGATGCAGGTCGGACACGCGGTCGCCGCCGCGTTCGAGGTCCTCGCGGATGCGCGCAGCCATCGACGGATCGGCTCTCGCGTCGACGAGCACGGCGCCGGACTCCTTGAGGAGCATCATCGCCCAGCGCGCGATCACGACGCTCCCGACGATCCCCATGAGCGGGTCCATCCACACCCACCCGTAGAAGCGTCCGGCGAAGAGGGCGACGATCGCGAGCGCCGACGTGAGCGCATCGGTCAGAACGTGGAAATAGGCCGCCCTGAGATTGTGATCCTCGTGGTGGTGGGTACCGCCGTGATGGGCGTGCCCCGCATGGTGATGGCCGGCTCCACCATGAGAGTGACCGTGCTCGTGGCCGCCTCCGTCGCCGGCGTGGAGGAGGGCAGCGCTGACGAGATTGACGATCAGGCCGACCGTCGCGACCACGATCGCCTCGTCGAAGCGGATGGCGACGGGGGACATGAGGCGGACGACGGATTCGAACGCGATCACCGCCGCGATGACGGCCAGGATGAGGGCGCTCGAATAGCCGGCGAGGTCGCCGACCTTGCCCGTGCCGAAGGTGAAGCGCTCGTCGTGGGCGTGACGGCGGGCGTAGGCGTAGGCGAATGCGGCGACGCCGAGCGCACCGGCGTGGGTCGCCATGTGGATGCCGTCGGCAAGAAGCGCCATCGATCCGAACGCGAGGCCCGCGATCACCTCCGCGACCATCATCGTCGCGGTGAGCGCGATGACGAACAGGGTGCGCCGCTCGTTGCGGCTGTGATCCCGGCCAAGGAATACGTGGTCATGGCGCCAGGGGTCGATCGAAACGGTGTGCATCGCCACCTCCCTCTTAAGCACCCCCCATCCCTATAGAGAAATCGTGCGAGGCGACATGGGGCGTGCCGGCGCCCGTCAGGATGGTGGGGGAGCACCTTCGCCGAGGATCGCGGCGCTGCCGCGCGCGCCGATCATCATCGCCGGCGCGTTGGTGTTGCCGGACACGATGTGCGGCATGATCGAGTTGTCGACGACGCGCAGGCCCTCGATCCCGTGCACCTTGAGATCCTGGTCGACCACGGCCATGGGGTCGTCGCCCATCTTGCAGGTGCCGACGGGGTGGTAGTCGGTCTTGGCCGTCCGGCGGATGTAGTCGCCGATCTCATCGTCGCTCACGACGGCGGGGCCGGGAAAGGCTTCCCCGGCGCTGACGTCGGCGAAGCTCGGCGCGGCCATGATCCGCCGCGCGAGCTTGATCGCCGCCACGTTGTGGCGGAGGTCGTCGGGATGGGAGAGGAAGGCCGGGTCGACGAGGGGCGCAACCTTCGGGTCGCTCGACACGAGGCGGACTTCTCCACGGCTCTTGGGGCGCAGCGCGGAGCAGAGCACCGTCACCCCGTGGCCCTCCATCGACTGGTGGGATTCGAGCGCCATCGGCATGAAGTGGAGCTGGACATCGGGCCACCCGTCGTCGCCTTCGGAGCTGAAGAAGGCGCCGCCCTCGCAGGCGTTGCTCGTTACCGCGCCGGTGCCGAACAGCATGAACTCGAGCCCGTGGCGGACGGCGGCGAGCCCCTTCTCCTGCCCGGTGTAGCTGATCGGCCGGTTGAGCCGCATCAGCACGTAGGCGTCGACGTGGTCGTGGAGGTTCTGCCCGACGCCGGGGAGCGGATGGACGGGCGCGATGCCGATCCGGCCGAGAGCATCGGGGTTGCCGATCCCCGAGAGCAGCAGGATCCGCGGCGAGTTGATCGCGCCGGCGGAGAGGATCACCTCCTTGCGCGCACGGATCACCTCGCTTCCCGACGCACCGCGGGCGACGACGACGCCGGCCGCCCGACCGTTCTCGAGGAGGAGGCGCAGGACCGTCGTCTTGGTCCGCACCTCGAGATTGGGCCGCTCCATGACCGGGTAGAGGTAGGCGTGGGCGGCGCTGCAGCGCCGGCCGTCGCGCTGGGTCACCTGATAGAAGCCGACGCCCGCCTGACACGCGCCGTTGAAGTCGGAGCTGTAGGCAAGGCCCGCCTCCTGGCCGGCGCGCACGAAGCGCCGGGTGAGGGGGCTCGGGCAGGGCTGGTCGGAGACACCGAGCGGGCCGCCGGCGCCGTGATAGGCGTCGACGAGGCGCATGTTGTCCTCGGCCGCTTTGAAGAAGGGGAGGACGTCGGCGAACGACCAGCGGTCGTTGCCGAGCTCGGCCCAGTGGTCGTAGTCGCGCCGATTGCCGCGGATATAGACCATCCCGTTCACCGCGCTGCCGCCGCCGAGCATCTTGCCCTGCGCCATCGGCACGCGCCGGTCGGCCGCGTGCGGCTGCGGCGCGGTCGCCCACTCCCAGCGGTGCCGCTCGTTCTGGAGCTTGGCGAAGCCCGCCGGCCAGCGCACCAGAAGGGAATCGTTGCGGCGCCCCGCTTCGAGCACGAGCACGCGATCCTCCGCCCGCTCGCTGAGCCGGTTGGCGACGACGCACCCCGCCGAGCCGGCGCCGACGACGATGTAGTCGACCTCTTTCACGCGCATCGCCGATCAGCCTTCGGGTGGAAGGTCGCGCCGAAGGAAGCCGTCGACGACGTTCTTCATGATGATGGAGACGGAATTGTCGAAGCCGTTGCACGGCAGGGCGCTGCCCCAGGCGATGGAGCTCGGCGAGAAGACGGCGCCGCCGTTGCGCGTGCGCAGATAGACCATGTCGCAGCGCACGAGCGGGTTCTCGTCGCCGCCGAGCGCGGGATGGGCGAACATCACCTCCTCCTGCGCCAGCGGCCAGTTTCGCGTGAGCGGCTCCGACGAGGCAAGGAGGAGGGCATTCGGCGGGGTGCCGAGGGAGAGATCGTAGCGGTCGATCTCGAGGCCCACGGCGCCGCCGTTGACGAGCCCGAAGTCGCCGACGACGTCGCCGTCCACGCCGTCGAAGATCCAGGCGGCTTCCGGGGCGCGGCTGTCGGGCCGTCGCCGATAGGGCACGCTCACGTCCATGCCCTCGGAGGCGAAGCCGGTGCCGACGAGCTTCTGCGGTGCCCGGTTGCGGTTGCGCCACAGGCCCCCCGGCTCGCCGGAGGTGGCGAGGTGGCCTTCTCCGGCGCGGCCCTGCCAGGCGCGCGAGCCCGCCTGCCCGCGGCGCACCTCGACGATCCACGGCTCGTCGTCGCGGAAGGCGACCACCCAATAGTAACCGTTGCCGGAGAGGTAGAGGAGGCGGCCGCCCGCGGCGAGATAGTCCTCGGTCGCGTCGAGCATGCGCTCCGAATAATATTCGCAATGGGTGCCGTTGATCACCACGCGATAGGGGGCGAGCGCCGCCGCACCGTCGCGATGGAGGTCCTCGTCGGTGATGATCTCGTAGGCGTAGCCGTGATGGTCGAGCCAGGCGAGGACGGAGAGATCGGCGCCGAGGCCCCAGGGAGCCGCAAGCCCCGGCAGGCGGTAGTCGGGCCGCATCGTGAAGATCGGCCGGCGGGCGGAGGAGTAGCAGACGCCCGCACCGTCGGCGTGGAGGTCGTAGGTCGACAGGCCGAACCGGTAGCCGTTGGCGCAGGCTTCGAGGTCGGTCGCGGTGAGGACGGGGGCGCGGCCCATCACCGCCTGCGCCACGTCGCCCTCCAAGCCCTTGGGCCCGTTGGCGTAGGCGAGATAGGTGGCCGTCGGCACCAGGAAGCAGATCTCCGCGCGGGGCCGGGCGGGGCGCACGAAGAACACCGCGCGCTCGGTCGCGACCTCCCCACCGTGCTCGGCCGTCAGGCGGAGGGCGTAGACGCCGCTGTGCAGATCCTCGCCGAGGCGCAGCGAGGCGGAGGGCTGCCAGCGGCAGTCGGCGAGGGCGTCCGCATGGAACTCGATGCCGCCATATTGCTCCGGCGCGAGGCGGAAGCTGTCGGAGCGGCCGTCCCAGTTCCAGCCCGTCTGGCCGCGGACGGGGCGGTTGACGCCGTGGGCGTGGAGGCCGTGCGGTCCGATGTCCTCGACCTGGTCGCCGATTCCGTCGGCACCATAGCCGCGCGCCGTGTCCCAGTAGGCGAGGATGTCCGCCGTGGCGGGGAGGGCCCCCGCGGCGAGTGCGTCGCGCTCCGCCGCGCCCATCACGCCACGGCTGATGCCGAACCGATCGATCTTGCCGCTATAGAGGTGTCCGACACGTGTGCCGCCCTCTTCGCCGCGCTCCTCGAGTCCGCCGACCAGCACCTCGGTGCCGCCGAGATGGTGGAGGCCGATCGTCGCCTCGGTCTCGACGACGGCGTCGTAGTCACACGGGACGATCTTCGACCAGATGGCGTTGTAGCGACCGACAACGGCCTTCTGGGTGAGCTGCACGCGCCGGGTGCGAGGGTCGAAGCTCGCCGTCACGAGGTACCAGATGTGCCGCAACAGCCGCTTCGGGGCGGCGATCTCTTCGGTGGAGCGGCCGTCGCCGAGCCAGAATGCGAGGTGGCCGCCGCCGTCGATCCGCAAGCCGTAGCCGCGGGCCGCGCATCCGCGCGAGATGATCTCTTGGCGATCGTCCCCCGGAAGCCCCGGGAAGACGAAGGCGTGGAGCGTGAAGGCGCCCTCCGGGGCGAGGCGCGCATCGGGGTCGGGCACGCGCAGGAAGTTGCCCTGCTGCACGGGCTGGTGACGCAGCGGCATCGGCCCGTTGACGGGATGGTCGATCTCCTCCTCACGGAAGCCCGGACCATCGGGGTGGGCGTCGCCGTGGCGGAGGCGCACGAGCCGGGCCTCGGCGCGATCCGCCCCCTCGAGGCTCGCCATGATGTCGACGCTCTCGCCCGCCCGCACGCTGAGGCGCTCGGCGTAGGCGTGGAGATGGATCCGCCCGATCGGCACGTCCGCGGCCATGGCGCTCAGCCCGCCTGCCTGAGCGCTGCGACGCGCCGCAGGAAGATCGCATGCTCGGCGTCCTGCGTGGTGGCGAAGACCTCCTCGGTGACGCGCGTCGGCAGGACGCCGCGGACGCCGGAGAGCGCCACGAGGATGTAGGCCTGGAAGGGCGTCAGTGCGAGGATCGCGAGCTTCTTCTCGATGCCGGCGCTGCGGAAGTGGTTGAGCACGCTCTGGAGCGCCGCCCCGTGCGGGCCGAAGGGGTGGTCGCGGTGCTCGGCGATGAGGCGATCGTCGATCAGCGCCAGGACGTGGCCGCGCATCGCCGCGTTGAAGGCGACGATGGCCCCCTCTTGCCGGTCCGCCGCCCGGGCGAGAACGCCGGGGTCGACGACGCCAGGGTTGATGACGCTGAGGTCGACGACATCGGAGGCGGGGCGGTCCGCCCGATCGCTAACCGGCATGCTGCTCGGCCGTGTCGGGCGAGGGGTCCGCGTTGCCGCCGCCGGAGCGCGCCGAGCGGGTGAGAGCGCGCGGCCAGGCGATCTCCCGCCCGTTGGTCAGCCCGTTGGGGCGGAAGATGAGGAGGAGCAGCATGATGATGCCGAGCGACACTTCCTGGCTGCCGACCGGGGCCTGAATGTGCAGGCTCGCGACGTGGAAGCCCGACTCGGCGCGGCGAAGAAGCTCGGTGATCGTCGACAGGACGACCACGCCGACGACGGCCCCCGTCAGGCTGCGCATGCCGCCGACGACGAGCATCGCGAGCGAGATGAAGGTGAGGTCGAGATAGAACATCTTCACCGAGATCACCCCCACGAAGTGGCCGTAGAGGACCCCGGCGACGCCCAGGAAGAAGCCGGAGATGACCCAGGCGATCAGCCGCTGGCGGGCGATGTTGATGCCGCCGGCCTCGGCCGCCACCTCGTCCTCGCGGGTGGCGCGCAGGAGCAGGCCATAGCGTGAGCTCTGGTAGATATAGGCGACCACGATCACGACGACCGCCCAGCCGAGCGCCACCCAGATGTCGACGTAGAGCGGGAGCCCGACCACCGAGAGAAGGCCGAGGGTGACGCTGTTCCAGTTCGAGTAGATGACGAAGACGATGGCGAGGAGGGCGAAGGTCGCGATGCTGGAGGGAATGCCGGAAAGGCGCAGGATCGGGATGCCGACGACGAAGGCGACGAGCGCGGCGAGGATCGCCGAGGTGATGGAGGCGAAGAAGACGGGGTAGGTGTGGAGGCGCAGGAAGTCGGGCAGGCCGACCATGCTCATGGGCTTGAGCGCCTTGCAGCAGGTCTGCCAGGCCGAGGCGTAGGCGCCGATCATGACGAAGGCGATCGAGCCGAAGGAGATGACGCCGGAATTGCCGATGAAGATGTAGAGCGCCACGACGATGACGGTGCGGATGTAGATCTCGGCGACGGTGCGCACCAGCGTCTTGTCGCCCACCGCGACGGTGACGACGGCCATCGCGGCCATCAGGACGACGAGGATGAAGACGGTGGAGTGGCGCACGAGGAACGCCGCCGGGCTTACTGTGGCGCGCCGCATCACACGCGCTCCTTCTGCGAGCGCAGGCGGACGAGCCCTTCCGGCCGGACGAGCAGCATCAGGATCACCACGATGAACACGAAGGCGTCGCGGGTGGCCCGCAGATCCTCCGGCAGGACGAATTGCAGGAAGGCGCTCACCACCCCGACGACGAAGCCGCCGAGGATGCAGCCGACGAGGCTCCCCATGCCGCCGATCACGGTGGCGACGAAGCCGACCATCACGAGCTGGGAGGCCATGCGCGGCGCCAGCGTGCCGGTGCGCGCCACGATGAGGAAGGAGACGATCGCCGCCAATATGCCGCTGATGGCGAAGGCGGTGGCGATCACCGCGTTCGCCCGCACGCCCAGCATGCGCGCCATGCGGAAGTCCTGCGTCGCGGCGCGCATCTGGATGCCGAAGCGGGTGCGCGTCATGAACAGGGCGACGGCGACGAGAAGGAGCGCCGTCGCCGAGATCGTGACGACGTCGATGTAGGTGGTGCGCAGCGGCCCGAGCGTGAGCTCGGCGTTGAGCGTGCTGCCGACGGTGACGGCCTTCGGCCGCGCGCCGTAGATCATCAGGATCAGATACTGAAGGAAGAAGCTGAGCGAGAACGAGGCGACGAGCAGCGTCGAGGGGTCGGCGGTGCGCAGCGGGCGGAAGATCAGCCGCTCGGCGAGGAGGGCGATGCTGGCGACGACGAGGATCACCGCGGGGATCATCAGCGGGGCGGGCCAGGCGCCGATGAAGAGCGTCGGCACCACCGCCGAGGACGGGACGATCAGCGCGTAGGCACCGACCGAGATGAAGTCGCCGTGGGCGAAGTTGATGAGCTTCATCACGCCCCACAGGAGGCCGATGCCGAGGGCGGCGAGGGCGTAGAGGCTGCCGAGGCTCGCCGCATCGATGCAGATCTGAATGAACGTGGTCACGACGGGACGCTCGCTTCCCTCTTGTGCTCGAAGCCGAAATACGCCTCTTCCAGGGCCTGCCGGTCGGCGCTCAGGGTTTCGCTCGAGCCGGAAAGCTGAACCCGGCCCTCGCGCAGGAGGTAGAGGCGGTTGCTGAAGGCGAGGGCGCGCGTGACGCTCTGCTCCACGATCAGCATGGTCATGCCGTCGCTGCGCAGCTCCTCGAGGAATTTGTAGACGGTCGCCACCATCATCGGCGCGAGGCCGAGGGAGGGCTCGTCGACGAGCAGCAGCTTGGGCCGCATCATCAGGGCGCGGGCGATGGCGAGCTGCTGCTGCTCGCCGCCGGAGAGCTTGCCGGCATCGGAGCGCCGCCGCTCCTCCAGGATCGGGAAGCGATGGAAGACGTCGGCGCGGTCCTTGCCGACCTGCTCGCGGTCGCGCCGGATCGAGGTGCCGAGCATCAGGTTCTCCTCGACGGAGAGCTGCGGAAAGATCCCGCGCCCTTCCGGCACCATCGCGAGGCCGAGCCGGCAGACGCTCTCGGGCGGTAGGCCGCCGAGGTCGCGCCCGCCGAGGGTGATGCGGCCGGTGGAGCGGATCGCCCCGGCGATCGCCAGCATGGTGGAGGACTTGCCGGCGCCGTTGGGGCCGACGATGGCGACCGCCTCGCCCTCCGACACGGTGAGATCGACGTTGCGCACCGCCTCGGCCCGGCCGTAGCTGATGCGCAGATTTTCGACGTTCAGCATGCTAGAGCGCTTCCTCGCCGAGGTAGGCGTTGCGCACGACGGGATCCTTCATGATCACGTGGGGGGCGGCCTCGGCGATCTTCTTGCCGAAGTCGATGACGCAGATGCGGTCGCAGACGTTCATGACGACGCGCATGTTGTGCTCGATGAGGAGCACCGCGCAGCCGAAGTGCTTCGGAATCTCCTGGATGAGATGGATGAGGTCGTCGCACTCTTCCTCGTTGAGGCCGGCCGCCGGCTCGTCGAGGAGCAGGAAGCGGGGATCGCCGGCGAGGGCGCGGGCAATGCCGACCCGCCGCTCCACGCCGTAGGGGAGGGTATCGGCCCGCCGGTCGGCCACGGCGCTGAGCCGGGTCCAGTCGAGCACGGCCTCGGCGCGGTCCTTGGCGGCGGCCGACTTCTTTTCCGCGCCGAGGGCGTAGGCGGTGAGATTTTCGCGCACCGTGAAGCCGCGGAACAGCCTGACGGCCTGGAACGTGCGGGCGATGCCGAGGTGGGAGCGCAGCTCGGGCCGCGCCGCCGTCAGGTCCCGGCTGCCGAGGCGGATGCGCCCGGTGGTGGGGCGCTGAAAGCCGGTGATGACGTTGACGAGCGTGGTCTTGCCCGCTCCGTTCGGGCCGATGAGGCCGCAGATTTGACCGGGCTCCAGCGCGAAGGAAACGTGATCGAGGGCGACGATGCCCTCGAACTGCACGCTGATGTCATCGATCTCCAACCGGTCGCCGCTCAACTCGTTTCTCCTGCCTGTGGCGTGCGGGCGGCGCCGTCCGTGGGGCGAGGCGCGCCGCAAGCCGCCACCCGGCCGGAGCGCGCCGACCGGGGTCGTGTCGTCGATCTCTATTCCTGGAACAGCATCTCGAAGGGGACCGGCGTCTTGTTGGTGTAGTACTCTCCGAGGGAGTGCATCTTGCCGTCCTCGACCTCCATCATCAGGCCGCGGACCTGGGTCTGGATGTGGACGTCCTCGGTGAAGGTGCGCGGGCCGATGAGGAGCGGCTCGTTGTCGAACTTGTTGAGCTCGGCGGCGATCGCTTCGGAATCGACGGTGCCGGCCCGCTCCGCGGCGATGGCGAAGGCCTGCACCACGCTGTAGCCCATCATCGCGAGGCTCGTGGTCGGCAGGCGGCCGTAGCGCTCCTCGAAGCGCGCCATGAACTCCTGCACCTTCGGGTTGGGATCGTCGCCATAGAGCGAGCCGTGCGCCGGCAGGTAGAAATCGGACAGGTGCGGCAGGCTCTCGAGCCAGTAGTCGCCGTCGGCGCCCATGCTCGTCATCAGCGGTGCATTAATCCCCGCGGCGCGCAGCTGGCGGATGATCGAGGGCATCGCCGTGATCGTGGAGCACAGCATGATGAAGTCGGGCTCTTCGGGAAGGGCCTTGATGCGGGTGATCTGCACGGCGATCGAGCTGTCGGCGATCTTGTAGGTGTCCTCGCCGAGGAATTCGGTGCCGTCGAGCTCGCCCCAATGGTGCTTGAAGCCCGAGCACTGGGAGCGCGTGAAGGTGTAGTCGGTCTCCTTCAGCGCGTAGGCGCTGCGCCAGCCCATCTTCTCGTAGGCCCATTCGGCGCTGAGATAGCTTTCCGCCTGGACCGCGACGGAGATCGTGTAGACCAGCGGGCCGATGCCCTGGGGGCCCCACTTGGGCGAGCCGGAACAGATCGACATCGTGGCGATGCCGGCGTTCTGCGCCGCGAGGGCGGCGGGGGCGCCCATGTCGAAGTCGCACGAGGCGATCAGGAAGTCGACGCCTTCGTCGATGAGCTCGGTGCCGACCTTGAACGCCTGCGTGGGATCGGTCTTTGTGTCGCCCTCGATCAACTCGATCGGACGGCCGAGCACGCCGCCCGCGGCGTTGATGTCGTCGACCGCGATGCGAGCGGCCTTGGACGGGTCGTCGTCGAAGGCGGTCATCCAGCCGCTCTTGGCGATCGCCATGCCGATCAGGATGGGGTCCTTCGCATCGTCGGCGGCCTGGGCCGGCGCGGCGGCCAACAGCCCGACGGCGAGCAAGGCGAACGAAGTCAATTTCACACGCATCGTGAGACACCTCTCTTGTCGGGATCGCCGTGCCGCTCGTCGAAGCTGTTTGGGATGTATCAGCGGTCGCCCCCGATGCCCCTGACGGTTGCGGGCAATGTGACATTTGTCAAGCGAATAAGAAACTTTGTTATCGCTTACGAAAATCACTTTCACTAACGAGGATTCCCTCGCTCTCCCCAGCGCCGCTTGACGTTGCCGAGATCCCGAAGGCGCCAGCCCGGCCGCTGCGAGCGGCGAGGATTCAGCACGGTGATCCCATGGTTATGCGCCTGTTTTCGCTCGCAAATGAAGTGTTTGCCGCCCAAGCGGGCGGCATCTCGCGCCTAATAATCAGACACGGACGCCTGATTTTTCCGCATACCTTTCCAAACTTTGTGCATGAGAAAGTATTTTTCTCATAAGAAATCATGCTAGCTTCGATGGCTGAATTGCGAGACGTCAGCTTGGAGATCGAGGATGCGACCTATCACTCTGTCGGCAGGTGCGCTGTGTGTCGGCGTTCTGCTTGCGGCGGCGCCGGCGTCGGCGGCCGACACGGTCAAGTGGGACCTTTCCACCGAATACGCGCCGACGTCGCTGCCCGGCCGGGCCGACGCCTACTTCGCCGAGCGGGTGAAAGAGCTGTCGGACGGGCAGATGGACATCACCGTCCACTATAGCGGCGCCCTCGGCTTCAAGGCCGCCGACCACTATACGGCGGTGGAGGACGGCGCGCTGCAGCTTGCCGACACACCGTTCAACCGGATGAACGGCATCTACCCGATCTTCGAGATGCAGGCCCTGCCGTTCCTGCAGTCGACCTTGGACGAGGCGCAGACGCTCGACGAGCTGATGCGGCCCTTCTACAACGCCAAGATGGAGCAGAACGACCAGTTCATCCTCTTCACCGCGCCGTGGACACCGCAGGGCTTCTGGGCGAAGGAAGATGTCGCATCGGTCGAGGACCTCAAGAATCTGCGGGTTCGGGTGGTCGATCTCGCCTCAGTCCAGACGCTGAAGCGGGCCGGCGCGGACGCCATCCAGCTGAGCTGGGCCGATACGCTGCCGGCCCTCTCCACCGGCTCCATCAATGCCGTGCTCACCTCCGACGACGGCGGCCTCTCGGCGAAGTTCCCGGAAGCGGGCCTCACGAGCTTCTCCGCCGTCGGCTTCACGGTGGGCGTCGACATGGTGCACGTCAACGCGGACGCCTTCGCCGATCTTCCCGAGGACCTGCAGCTCGTCGTCCTCACCGCCGCCGCCGAGGCGGGGGACTACGGCTGGTCGATCGCCAAGGAGACGGTGGCCGGCAACTTCGCCAAGATGGGCGACCTCGGCGTCTCCGTGGTCGAGACGGTCTCGCCGGAGTTCAAGGCTGCGCTGCGGGAAGCCTCCCAGCCCGCCATCGACGACTGGAAGGAGCGCTTCGGTCCGCAGGCCGACATGCTGCTCGACCTCTACCAGAAGAAGGTCGCCGGCGAGTAGGTCCGCATGCCCGTGGGTTATCGCCTGGTCGTCCACTTTCGCCGCGCTGTCAGCCTAATCTCCCTGGCGAGCGCGGGCTTGGCGGCGATGGGGGTCCTCATCGTCGCCGGCTTCATCATCTACGAGATCGTGCTGCGGACATTCTTCGCGACGTCGACGTTCATGATGAACGAGATCGTCGGCTACCTGGTGGCGGCGATCGGCTTCCTGGCGCTCGGCCATGCGTTCGAGCGCGGCGACATCCTGCGGGTGAGCCTGCTGTTGCAGCCGCTCTCCCGCTGGCCGCTCGCCCGCCTCGTGCTCGAAGTCGTGCTGGTGCTCGCGACGCTCGCCGTCACGGGCTTTCTCATCTCCTACTTCTACGGCAACGTCGAACGGCAGTTCACGCGTGGCTACACCAGCGGAACGATGTCCAACATGCCGCAATGGATCCCGACGGGGATGATGCTCGTCGGCCTCGTGGTCTTCTGGCTCCAGGTCCTCGCCTACGGGCTCGGCGTCGCCCTGCGCCAGATCCCTCCGAGCGCCGATCCGCAGGCGGAGGCTGGCGTCCAATAGTGTCTGCGGTCGCGATCGGACGCCACGGGAGCATGGTCCTTGAATATTCTCGATAGCTCCGCCTTCGTCATCCTGTCGATGTTCGTGCTGCTCGGATGCGGTGCCTGGCTGTTCTCGGCCTTTTTGCTCGTGAGCACGCTCGGCCTCCTCTTCGTGGTCGACATGAACCCCGCGCGGATCGGCGCCATCATGTCCCAGGTGATGTGGCGCAGCGCCTCGTCGTGGGAGCTTTCGGCGATCCCACTCTTCATCCTGATGGGCGAGCTGATCTTCCACACCGACATCGCCCGCCGCCTCTTCCGCGGGCTCTCGCCCTGGGTCGATCGCCTGCCCGGGCGGCTGCTCCACGCCAACGTCGGCGGCTGCACCATCTTCGCGGCGATCAGCGGCTCGAGCGTCGCGACGGCGGCGACCATCGGCAAGATCACCATCGGCGAGCTCGACAAGCGCGGCTACGACCGCAACCTCTCGCTGGGCTCGCTCGCCGGCGCCGGCACCTTCGGACTGATGATCCCGCCGTCGATCAACATGATCATCTTCGGCGTGATCGCGGAGGTGTCGGTGGCGAAGATGTTCGCGGCGGGCGTCGTTCCCGGCCTCATTCTGGCGGCGCTCTACAGCGGCTACATCGCGCTGCGCTGCGGGCTCGATCCGTCCAAGGCACCGGCGGCGGGTACCTCCTCCTGGGGCGACCGGCTGCGCGGTCTCGTCGACCTCGCGCCCATCATGCTCCTCGTGGTGATCGTGCTCGGCAGCATCTACACGGGGGTCGCGACGCCGTCGGAATCGGCGGTGATGGGGCTCGCGGCAACGCTCGTGGTGGCGATCGTGACGCGCCAGCTCACCGTCAAGATTTTCATCGAGGCGCTGATGAGCACCGTGCGTACCTCCTCGATGATTCTCACCCTGATGACGGCGGCGAGCTTCATGTCGGCCGCGCTCGGCTACATGCACGTGCCGCAGGACGTCGCCACCGCGATCGGCGCGCTCGACATCACGCCGCTGCAGCTCGTTGCGCTTCTGGCGCTCTTCTACATCATTCTGGGCTGCTTCCTCGACGGCATCTCCATCATGCTGATGAGCCTGCCCATCGTCCTGCCGCTGGTGACGGCGGCGGGCTACGATCCGATCTGGTTCGGCGTGTTCCTCATCGTGGTGACGGAGCTCGGGCTGATCACCCCACCGATCGGCTTCAATCTCTTCGTGCTGCAGGGCCTGACGCGGCTGAGCCTCGGGCGTCTCGCCAAGGCGGCCTTTCCCTTCTTCCTCCTCACCTGTCTCGCCGGGGCGATCCTCGTCGCCTTCCCCCAGCTCGTCCTGTGGCTCCCCGACGCCCTGTTCTGACCTTCGCGCGGGCCGGAAGATGTCGCGCCGCGGGTCGACAGGAGAGTGGAGTGTCTCGCCGCATGATGTGCGCGATAGGAACATTAGTTTCTGATTCGAAAATTTCGGGAGGCTGGCAGTGAGTTTCGCGATGCTTGGCGCACGGTGGTTGATGTGAGCGATGAATGGTTTCAGTCGCCGAGCCGGCGATCGGTGATCGCCTCCGAGGCGATGGTCGTGGCGGCGACGCCGCAGGCGACGTTTGCCGGCTACGACGTGCTGCGCGAAGGCGGCAACGCCGTCGACGCGGCCGTCGCGGCGATCGCCGTGACGAGCGTGGTCGAAGCCTCCCAATGCGGGCTCGGCGGGGACTGCTTCGCCTTCGTCGCCCGGCCGGACGCGGTGCCTGTCGCCTACAACGGGTCCGGCCGGGCGCCGATGGGGCTGTCGCTCGACCGGCTCCTCGGCGAGGGCGTCGGCGCCATCGCGCGCACGAGCCCGCACGCCGTCACTGTTCCCGGAGCGGTGGAGGCCTGGTGCCGGCTCCATGCGGACTTCGGCTCGCTCGACCTCGAGCGGCTTCTCGCCCCGGCGATCGGCTACGCTGAGAACGGCTACGTCGTGCAGCGCCGCGTGGCGCACGACTGGGCGATGAGCGCCGACTTGCTCGCTGCCCAGGACAACGCATCGCGTTTCTATCTGCGCAGCGACGGCAGCGCTCCGGTGGCGGGGAGCCGTCATCACCTGCCGGGCCTTACGACGGTCTTCCGTGCGATCGCCGCGAAGGGGTCCGACGGCTTCTACCGCGGCCCCGTCGCGGAGGACATCGTCGCCTATCTGCGCTCGCTCGGCGGCGCCCACGACCTCGCCGACTTCGCCGATCACCACGGCGCCTATGTCGACCCGATCTCGCGGCGCTTCCATGGCCACGACGTCTACGAGTGCCCGCCGAACGGCCAGGGAATCGCCGCGCTGATCATCATCGGGCTCCTCGAGGCCCTTCTCGGTGACGGCACGCTCGACAGCACCGACGGCGTCCACCTCCTCGCCGAGGCGAGCAAGATCGCCTTCGCGATCCGCGATGAGCTTGTGGCCGATCCCGTCGCCTCGCCGATGGACGTCGACCGCTGGCTCACGCCCGAGGCGACGGCCCGGCTCGCCGCGCGCGTCGACCGCGCCCGCGCCACCCCGCGCACGTCCGTCGCCGAAATGATGCCGGCCCATCCCGAAACGAGCTACGTCACCGTCGTCGACCGGGACGGCCTCGCCGTGAGCCTGATCTCCTCGATCTTCTCCGATTTCGGCAGCACGCTGGTGGAGCCGCGCAGCGGTATCCTGCTGCAGAACCGGGGGGCCGGCTTCAAGCTGGAGCCCGGGCACCCGAACGCCATCGCGCCGGGCAAGCGGCCGCTCCACACCATCATCCCGGCGATGGCGATGAAGGGCGGTCGGCCGAGCCTCTCCTTCGGCGTCGTCGGCGGTCACTATCAGCCGGTCGGCCACACGATGGTGCTCCACTCGATGCTCGCCGAGGGGCTCGACCCGCAAGAGGCGCTCAACCGGGCGCGCAGCCTGTGCCAGTCAGGCTCCTTGGAGCTCGAGGCGATCCATCCGCCGGAGCGTGCCCGCGCGCTCGAGGCACGGGGGCATTCCGTCGTCTATCCGTCCGTTTCGCTCGGCGGCGGCCACGTCATCGAGATCGACCACGAGCGCGGCGTGCTCATCGGGGCGAGCGATCCGCGCCGGGACGGCGTGGTCGCCGGGTTCTGACGCGACCCGGCACCCGCTGGAGCGCGTTTAGGAAAGGTGGTGCCGGTTTTCTGCTCCGAACGCGCGCAGACAAGGAAACTGGAGCAGGTTCGGTGAACGCGAGTTCATTGAATCGCGTCTAGC
The DNA here is from genome assembly GCF_016411865.1 of Acuticoccus mangrovi. Classification (GTDB taxonomy): domain Bacteria; phylum Pseudomonadota; class Alphaproteobacteria; order Rhizobiales; family Amorphaceae; genus Acuticoccus; species Acuticoccus mangrovi. The sequence goes on from NZ_JAEKJA010000023.1 coordinate 40,652, forward strand.
GCTCGCGCGAGGTGCAGCAGCTGTGGCGCAGCGCCGGCGGCGGGACGTCCATCGCCGGGTTGCGCGCGAAGAAGCCGAACGGCTTCAGCATGAACCCCGCATAGGCGACGGGCATCACTGGCCATTCCTCCGGCCGCGGAACGTGATGCGTCGCGCAGTTGTACCAGACGACGAGGTCCTCGTTCTCCAACGGCTTGTCCCGCTCGATCCAGCGGTGGAGTCCGTTCGGCTCGGGATGCTGGTTGATGTAGGGGCCGGAGGCGTAGAGCTCCTTGGGGTCGTATGCGGTGGTCCACAGCGTGTGGGCGATGAAGCCACCCCGCTTCATCACGCTGGAATCGGGGGCGGCGAACGGGCGGGCGACGTCCGCGCCGGGATAGATCTTGTAGCCGGTGGGCTGGCCGAGCGCGTTGCGCACGTTCGGGTTGACCACCGCCCAGGTGCGCCCGCCGCGCGCGTCGGCGTCGCGGGCCGCCGCCTTCTCGCTCTCGAGCAGCGTCGCTTCGGAATAAAAGCTTGCGCCATAGGGGTTTTCCGGCCCCTCGGGGCTCGGCACCGTGTTCACCTCGTAGATCGAGTTGCCCTCGCCGTCGACGTCCATGTCGAGACGGAAGATGAAGTGGTGCTGGTGGATCGGCGCGTAGAGCTGCTGCGAGACGAGGGTGCCGTATTTCGGCGTGGTGTCGGGCGCGATGGCGCCGACGGAGAGGACGCCCGTCAGCTTGAGCTCCAGCTGGATGTCGCCGCTCTGGTAGAAGTACCAGAAGAAGCCGTAGTCGTAGTTGCCGACGGTCGCGAAGAAGGACATGACGAGCCGCCGCGAGCGCCGGACCTCGGTGTGCCGGGTGCGCCAGTCGGTGTGCTTCCACAGCGTCCCGTAGTCCTCCTCGTGCATGCAGACGGCGTTCTTGATGGTCTGCGGGTTGCCGGCCATGTCGCACAGATGGGCGTCGAAATAGTGGATCGTGCCGAGGCAGTCGCAGCCGAGCTCCAGGCTGTTGGCCATGCGGCCGACGCCGTACTCGCCGTTGTCGAAGACGTTCTTCTTGTTCTGGGTGAGGGCGGGGTCGCCGTAGGGGACGAGCATCTCCGACATCGAGGCGCGCGCCACGATCGGGCGGAGCCGACCCTCGTCCTCGTAGGCGATGTTGTGAAGGACGAGGCCTTCGCGCGGGGTGAAGCCGATCCGAAAGCGCCAGCGCTGCCAGGCGACCTCGTTGCCCTCGACCGTGTAGCTCGGGCCGTCGGGCTGGACGATGTCGAGCGGCTTCAGATCCTCCCGGAGCGGCCCGACGCTCGCCGCCGTATAGTAGCCGGAGTTCGGCGGCAGCGGGATCACCTCGTCCTCGATGACCTCGAGCACCGCCATCGCCTCGAGGTCGACGAGCGCGACCACTCCCTCGATCGGGCGGCCGTAGCCGACGTCGTCGCCGCTTTCGCGATCGTAGGCGAGGGCGCGGGCGAGGCGCTTGTCGGGATAGCGCTCGTCGCCATAGGCGCCGACCGACCAGGGGTCGACGATGACGCGGTCGAACGCCGTGACGCCGCGGCGGGCGACCGCTTCGCGCCATTTGGGGTCGGCCTTCACCGTCTCCTCGCACATCACGAACTCTTCGAGCACGATGCCGGGCTGGACGCCCGTCAGGAACTCCACCGCCGCGATCACCCCCGCGTCGAGGTCGACGCTCGCCTCCACGACGTGCTGCCGGCCGATGTCGAGCGCGTTGACGAAGGCGCGGCGTGGCACCCTCGCGCCGGCGTTGTGGGCGGCGAGGGCGGCCTTGTCGGGCTCATCGAGGCTGACGGAGACGAAGCGGACGTCACCGCTCACCTCGCCCGACCGCTTGATGATCCCGACCGCCGCCTCGATCTCCGCCGGCGTGAGGGGATCCAGCGGATGGAGCGCATCGCGCTGGGCGGTAGCGGTGTCGGTCATGTCGGGCCTCCTCGATCAAATCGGCGGACGATGGGTCGGGCGCCCCATCGTCGCCGCAGCCTCACTACTCGTCGAACAGCTTGAGCCGGTGCGGCGCCCGCGCGGCGGCCCAGTCCGAGACGTCCTCGCTCGGTACGAGGCCGCGCACGGCGGCGGCGGTGCCGGACGCGATCAGCGGCGCGAGCTTGAAGCCGTGGCCGGAGCACGCGCTTACCGCCCAGCCGCGGCCCCCGAGGGCGGCCACCTTGAAGGTCTCGTCCGCGGTGACGGTGTAGAAGCACGCCTTGGGATCGATGATCGTATAGGCGTCCATGTCGCGATAGGCGCGCACGAGGGCGTTCCACACGGGGGCGATGTCCTCCTCCGTCGCCGCGCGATCCTCGTCGGGGTCGCCGGTCAGCGAGAAGCGGTGGTCGCCGATCTTGAGACGGGTTCCCCGGCGTGGCGGCAGCGCGTAGAGCCCGGCGTCCTTCTCGCGCACCACGATCACCGGCGCGGTGCGCCAGGCCTTCGCCATCTCAGGTGGCGGCGCGAGATAGAGCACGGCCTGGCGCGACGGCGTCACGCTCGCGGCGAAGCTCGGAACCAGGCGGCCGACCCAGGCACCCGCGGCGACGACCACGGCGTCGCCGGAAAAGGTGTCGGCGGCGGTCGTGACGGTGCCGCGTTCGGGATCCACCTCGCTCACCTTGCTGCGGGCATGGAAGCGCACGCCGAGCTCGCTCAGATGGACGACGAGGTCGGTGAGGATGCGCGTCGGAAAGAGGAGACCGGAGCCGCCGACGAAGACCGCCCGCTCGATGCCGTCGGGCCGCAGCATCGGATAGTGCGCGACGACCTCGTCGAGGGCGAGGTCGTTGAACGGGACGCCGAGCTCGCCGAGCTGCTCTTTCGTCGATTCGTACCAGCCATCCTCGTGGCGCAGCACGTAGACGCCGCCGGTCGCTTCGAAATGGCTGACGCCGAGATCGGCCCACATCGCGTCCCACGCCTTGAAGGCCTGCGGCATCATCCGCGCGTAGCCGGTGAGTTTGCCGTAGGCGTGACGGTTGATGCGGTGCTCGTCGTGGGAGGAGCTGACGGGGTTCGGGATCGGCCCCTGGTCGAAGACCTCGACGGACAGTCCTTGCCGGGCAAGCGCCCAGGCGATGCTGAGCCCCATGATGCCGGCGCCCACGATAAGGACCTTTTCTGGTCCGCCGGCCGTGCCGACCGTCGTTGCAGAATCGCTCATTTATCCTTGCCGTAGTGCTTGGCCATGAAGTTGGCGGTGAATTTCTCCGAGCCGAGATCCTCGGCGCGCTCTGCGGGGGAGCGCTGTTCGGGCGGGCCGTAGCCGCCGGCACCCGCCGTCTCCACGATGAGGGCCTGTTGCGGAGTGATCGGCGTCAGGCCGGGCTTCGTCGGCATGTCGTGGACGGTCCCGTCGGCCTCCCGCAGCTTGAAGCCGCCGGTGCCTCCCGGCGCGCCGCCGAAGACGCCCCATGGCGGGTTGAGGAAGCGCTCGCCCTGGCCGGTGAACACCGTGGTGTGGCCGACGGGGCGGACCACGCGGCGCAGGCCGAGGCCGCCCCGATGGGTCCCGGCGCCACCCGAATCCGGCACGAAGCCGTAAGCCTCCACCAGCAACGGATATTCCGTCTCGATGGCCTCCACCGGCAGGTTCGAGGTGTTGATGAGGTGCACCTGAACCCCGTCCTTGCCGTCCTTGGTGGCGCGGCCGCCGAAGCCGCCGCCCACCGTCTCCAGATAGACGTAGCTCCGGCCGGTCTCGCCGTCGGTGCCGGAGAAGATGACGGCGGTGTTCGCCCCGTTGGCCGCCCCGACGGCGCGGTCGGGGAGCGCCGGGGCGAGCGCGCCGAGCACCACGTCGATGACGCGCTGGCAGGTGTTGGCGCGGCCGGCGACGGCGGCGGGGAAGGCCGCGTTCAGGATGGAGCCCGCCGGGGCGTCGATCTCGATCGCGTCGAGCATGCCCTGGTTGCTCGGAACGTCCGGATCGAGGAGGGCGCGCATCGCGTAGACGACGGACGACTGGAGGGCGCGGAAGGGCACGTTGATGTTGCCGAGGACGGCCGGCGAGGAGCCGGCGAAGTCGCAGCGGATGCGGCCCTCGAGGGCTGGATCGCCGACGGTGACCTTGATGGCGATCGGCATCGACTGGGCGCCGAAGCCGTCGTCGTCCATCACGTCCTTAAAGACGTAGTCGCCGGGCGGCACGTTGGCGATCGCCTTCAGCATGCGGGCGTGGGTGCGCGCGATGAGCTGATCGAAGGCGGCGGCGAGGCGGGCGCGCCCGTGGGTTGCCGCAAGCTCCTGGATGCGCCGCTCGCCGAGCTTGCAGGAGGCGATCTGCGCATAGTAGTCGCCGCGCCGCTCGTCCGGCACGCGGGCGTTGAGGAGCAGCACCTCGAAGAGGTCCTCGACCATGCGGCCCTCGGCGAAGAGGCGCACGGGCGGAATGCGCAGCCCTTCCTGGTAGATCTCGGTCATGCCGCCGGACATCGACCCGGGCGCCATGCCGCCGATGTCGGCATGGTGGGCGATGTTGCACATGAAGCAGAGCAGCTCGCCGTCGACGAAGACCGGCATCGAGAAGTTGATGTCGGGCAGGTGCGAGCCGTCGGCGGTGTAGGGGTCGTTGGAGACGAAGATGTCGCCGGGCCGGAAGGCGTCGAGGTCATACTTGCGCAGCAGCGCGCCGGTCAGGCCGAGCATCGAGCTGAGGTGGATCGGCTGCGAGCGCTCGCACAGCGAGATCATCCGGCCCGCCGGGTCGATCAGCGCGGTGGAGTGGTCGTTGCGCTCCTTGATGTTGGTGGAGAAGGCGCTCTTCATCAGCGCGATGTACGTCTCGTCGGTCACCGAGCGCAGGCCGCTCAGGATGACTTCCAGCGTGATGGGGTCGAGCTGCGTCTCGGGGGCGAGTTCGGGCGGCCGGCTCATGCGCTCACCTCGATCAGGAGGTTGTGGCGGAGGTCGACGGTGGCGACGTCCCGCGGAAAGATCACGGTGGTGGTGTCGAGCTGGTCGATGATGGCCGGCCCGACGATCCGGTGGCCGTGGGCGAGGCGGGCGCGGTCGTAGATCACCGTTTCGACGGCGCCGGACCGGTCGAACCAGACGGGCCGCGTCGCGATCGGTGTCGGCGGCGCCGTCGCCCCGGGCTCGGTGTGGACCGGGTCGACGTCGCGGTGGTGGCGGCCCGAGGCGGCGATCCGCACGCTGGTGATCTCGATCGGTGCGCCCGGGTTGTGGAAGCCGTAGGCCTCGTCGTGCGCCGTGGAAAAGGCCGCCTCGAGCGCCGCGCGGTCGGCCGCGCCGTCGTCGGGGTAGGGGACCGCGAGCTCGAAATTCTGCCCCAGATAGCGCATCTCGAGGGTGGCCTCGGTGCGGGCGTCGCCCGCGGCGACGTCCTGGGCGGCGAACCATGCGCCCGCCTCCGCCCGCAGCTCCGTGAGGACGGGAGCGAGCGCGTCGCCGAGCCGATCGTCGAGCGGGAGGTGGACGGTGCGCACGAAGTGCTCGAGCTGATCGGCGACGATCAGGCCTTGGGCGCACAGGAGGCCCGGATGACGCGGCACCATGATCTTGCGGATGCCGAGCGCCCGCGCGACGGAAGCGGCATGGAGCGGCCCGGCGCCGCCATAGGCGATGAGGGTGAAGTCGCGCGGATCGTGGCCACGCTCGACGGAGATCGCGCGGATGCCGCGCACCATGTTGGCGACGGCGATGTCGATGATGCCGAGCGCCGTCCACTCCGGCGAGAGGCCGGTCGCCGCGGCGAGCTCGCCGATGACGGCGTCGGCCGCCTCCACCTGCATCGGCATGCTGCCGCTCAGGAGGCCGCCCGCGGAGAGCCGGCCGAGCACGAGGTTGGCGTCGCTGACAGTCGGCTGGGTGCCGCCACGTCCGTAGCAGGCGGGGCCCGGAACGGCGCCGGCGCTGCGCGGGCCGACCTTGACGAGCCCGTCGGTGTCGACCCAGGCGATGGAGCCGCCGCCGGCGCCGATCGCGTCGATGTCGACCGAGGGCATGCGGACCGGATAGCCCTCGACCCAGCGCTCGTGGACGGTGTTGGCGGCGAAGCCACGCAACAGGGCGACGTCGGAGCTGGTGCCGCCGATGTCGAGGGTGATGGCGTTCGGCTCGCCGATCTGCCGGGTGAGATGGACGGCGCCGGCGACGCCCGCCGCCGGCCCCGACAGCGCGGTGCGGATCGGGAAGGTGCGGGCGCGGGCGGCCGAGATCAGCCCGCCGCTCGACTGGTTGATGCCGAGCGGCACCGGCCCGACCGCCTCGGCGATGCCGCTTTCGAGCCGCCCCAGATAGGCACTCATGATCGGCTGCAGATAGGCGTTGAGAACGGTGGTCGAGAGGCGCTCATATTCGCGGAACTCCGGCCGCACCTCGCACGAGAGGGAGATCTCGATGCCCGGCATCGCGCGGCGCAGGGCCTCGCCGAGGCGCTGCTCGTGCGCGTCCGTGAGGTAGGAGAAGAGGAGGCAGACGGCGACGGCGTCCGGCTCGGCGGCGGCGACCGCCGCGGCGACGCGGTCGACTTCCTCAGCTTCGAGCGGGCGGACGATCCGACCGCCGCGCGTCACCCGCTCGGCGACCTCGAAGCGCAGATGGCGGGGGACGAGGGGAGGCGGATTGTCCTTCTGGAGATCGTAGATGCTCGGGCGGACCTGTCGGCCGATTTCGAGGAGATCGCGGAACCCCTCGGTGGTGACGAGCGCGACCCGGCACGGGCGCTGCTCGATGAGCGCGTTGGTGGCGACCGTGGTGCCGTGGGCGATGCGGCCGATGTCGCGCGGGTGAAGCCCCGTCGCCTCGCACAGCTCGGCGATGCCGGCGAGGATCGCCTCGGCCGGGTTCTGCGGCGTCGAGGGGCGCTTGTGGTAGTGGGTGAGGCCCGTCGCGGGCTCGTAGGCGCACACGTCGGTGAAGGTGCCGCCGACGTCGATACCAAGGGTCCAACTCACCGCGTCGCACCCCCTCGGGAGGCGTCGACGAGCACGCATCGGGCCGCCATTCTCGTCACCATCACGCGCCGATCGGTTCGAGTTCGGCCGAGGCCGGGTAGCCCTCGGCGCGGAGGTCGCGGGCGAGGATCTCAGCGGTGCTCTCGCGGTCGACGACGCCTTCGGTCGCGATCACGAGGACCCGGCTGTCGGGACCGAGACGCATCGTCTCGCGGGCGGCAGGGTGCGCGCAGGCGGCGATCAGCCCCGCGAGCCCGGCGACGCCGGAATCGCCGATCCCGATCGGCGGATCGCCGAACGCGCCGGCGGTGATCGCCTGCATCGACCAGACCGCCATCTCGTCGGGAATGGTCATGAAGACGTCCACCCCTTCGGCGAGCACCGGCCATGCGAGGGCCGAGACCTCGCCGACGGAGAGGCCGCTCATCACCGTGTCGAGCGCTCCATCGGCGACGACCGGCGTGCCGGCGAGAGCGGAGCGGTAGAGGCAGTCCGCCTTGTCGGGCTCGACTACGACGATGGTGGGCGCCTCGGCCGAATTGTCCGCCTCGCGCATCAGGCCGCAGACCGCGGCGGCGAGCCCACCGCATCCGCCTTGGAGGAAGACGTGGGTGGGGTCGAAGCGCGGGCCATATTGGTCCTGCAGCTCGAGGATCATGGTGCCGTAGCCGGCCATAACGTCACGCGGGATCTCGTCGAACTGGGGCGCCGTGTCGGGGACGAGGAGCCAGCCGCTCCGCTCCGCCGTCGCGGCGGCCGTCGCGGTGGACATATCGTAGGTGCCGTCGACCCGGACGACGGTCGCGCCCTCGGCCTCGATGAGGCGCTGCCGGCCGGCCGAGACGCCCGCATGAAGGAAGACGACGCAGCGGCAGCCCGCCCGACGCGCGCCCCAGGCGACCGAGAGGCCGTGGTTGCCGTCCGAGGCGGTGGCGACGGTGATCGACGCGGGCGAAGCGCCGCCGGCCGCGATGCGCAGCGCCCGCGCCACGGCATAGGCGCCGCCGAGAGCCTTGAAGCTGCCGATGCCGAAGCGGTCCCCTTCGTCCTTGCAGCGGATGTCCGAAACGCCGCACCGGGCGGCGAGCTTCGGCAGATCGATCAAAGGTGTGGGGCGATAGCCCCGCCACGCCGAAATCTCGCCAAAGGCCTCCTCGGCGAGGGCACGACTGACGTAGCGTTTCAGTGCACCATAGGGCGCCGCCGTCCGGCGAAGGCCGTTCGCCACGAAATGAATGTCCGGTCGCGGAAGGGGCATGGGGTTTCCGGCTATTTCCTATACGCTAAATTCATAGACATATTTTTCTCTCATGCAATATGGTGGATCGAGTTTCACCCGGCGTGTGATTCCGATCGAGAGGCGACCTAGATGTTGCGCTTCGGTTTTTAACCGATTGATTTGATGAATGGAAAACCCCATGTACGGTCGCGGCGACGGAAAATCACACGGCATGGCAGGGACGAGTTCGGGCGCCAAGGCTTGTTTCGTTCAGTAAACGCCTTTCGAGAGAAAGCAGATTCCTTTAGGGTCGGGGAACGAAAGAGGGGAATCCAATGGCTAGCAAAGAAACGCCCGCAGGGATGAAGGGCGACGGATCGGCGGGCCAGCTCGGCCGACGGCTGCGCTCCTGGCGCACCGGGCGGGGGATGACGCTCGCGGCCGTGAGCCAGAAGACGGGGGTGGCCAGTTCCTCGCTCTCCAAGATCGAGAACGAGCAGGTGTCGGTCTCCTACCACACGCTCAAGCGCATCTGCGACGGGCTCGACATCCCGATCGAGGAGATCATCAACCCCGATCACAAGAAGTTCGCCCCGGGTCGGCGCTCGATCACCCGCGCGGCCGACGGGTCGGAGTTCGGCTGCCCGCAGTATATCTACCGCGCCCACGCCACGGACATGTCCAAGAAGGAGATGATCCCGCTCGAAATGACCGTCCTCGCCCGCAAGCCGGAGGACTTCGACGACTGGAACAAGCACGAGGGCGAAGAATTCGTCTACGTCCTCTCCGGCGTCGTGGATATGTACACCGAGTTCTATGCGCCGACGCGGCTCGTCGCAGGCGAAAGCCTCTATTTCGACAGCGCGATGGGGCACATGTTCATCTCCGTCAGCGAGGAGGACGCGCGAATCCTATCGATCTGCTACGACCCGCGCGCGCACATGCAGGACGATATCCTGGACTTCTTCCGCGCAGGCCGGCTGAACGTGCAACCGCTGGCGGACGAGTCGGTGTAGCGGGACGGCGATGGCACCCACCGACCACGGCCCGTGCCGTCACTCTGGGGCGGATGGTCCGACGCGGCGCGGCGCCCGCCCATGACGTCGCCTGCGTCTGAGGCGCCGGCAGATGTGCTCCTCGTGGAACGCGTGCTCGGCGATGCCGCGGCGGGCGACTGGCACGAACGGCTGCACGAGGTCGTCCATGCGGGCGGGCTGGAGTTCGTCTTCATCGAGCCCGCCAACCTCAAACGCCGCCGTTTTCGCGCCCGGTCCGACGGGGGGACGGACGTTGCTATCAGCCTGCCGCGCGATGCCGTCCTCTTCGACGGTGCGGTGCTCTATTTCAGTGCCGATAGGGCCATCGTCCTCAAGGTGGGCGAGCAGAGGCGGCTGCGGCTTCGCCCCGTCGATCGCGATGCCGCGCTGGAGCTCGGCCATCTCGCCGGCCACCTCCATTGGCGCGTCGGGTTCGAGGCCGGCGACCTCCTCGTCGCCGTCGACGGGGACGAGGAGGCCTATTGGGCGCGGCTGAAGCGGCTGCTCGAGGATGATCGTGTCCGACCCGTCGGCTGAGGCGGTCCTCGGGCTCCTCACCAGTCTGCGGCTTGGCGACGGGCAGTTTCCGAGCGGCGCCTTCGCCTTCTCCGGCGGGCTCGAGACGCTCTGCGCCGACGGCCACTTCGCCCGTGGGGACCTCGGCGCCTTCCTCATGGGTCAGCTCACCGGCCGGTGGCTGCCCTTCGATCGGGCTTTCGTGGAGGCCGCCGCCGCGGCCCACGACGATGCCGATCGGCTCGCAGAGCTCGACGAGACGGTCGACGCGCTGACCGTCGGCGACCTGCAGCGTCGCTCCTCGCAGCGGGCCGGACGGGCGCTTCTCGGCGTCCACGCGCGGCTCGGAACCGCGGGAGCCGCGGACTACAGGACGCGCGTCGAGCGCGACGGACTGCCCGGCCATCAGCCGATCGTGCAGGGGGCGATGCTCGCCGCGTCGGGCCTCGCGATCAGTCAGGTCGCCGCCTGCGCGGCCTACGGCGTCCTGTCGAGCCTCTGCTCGGCCGCGGTCCGGCTCGGCAAGGTGAGCCACCTCGACGCGCAGGCCGCCCTCGTCGCCGTCCATCCCGCCCTTGCCGCGGCGCTCGCGCGGCCCGCGCCGCCGCTCGACGAGGCGGCCGCCTTCTCGCCGCTGACGGAGATCGCGATGATGCGCCACGACGCCCGTCCGAGCCGCCTTTTCTCCAATTGACCCCGGTGGGTCCCATCGAGAGGCAGACCAGTGAACCTTACGCCGACCGAGTTCGAGCGCCTCACCATCTTCAGCGCCGCCGAGTTCGCCCGCCGCAACCGGCGGGACGGCATCCGCCTGTCCCACCCGGAGGCCGTCGCCCTGATCGCCGACGAGATGCTGCACGCGGCGCGCAAGGGGATGGCCTATGCCGAGATTGTCGACATGGCCGGCAAGCTTCTGAGCGCCGACGACGTTGAGCCGGGGGTCGCCGGCATGATCCCCCACGTGATGGTGGAGGGGAACTTCGAGGAGGGCACCAAGCTCCTCGTGGTGTTCGATCCCATCGGCGTGGGCGAGGCGGCCGGGCCGGCGCCGCCCCAGCCCGGCGAGATCCTGTGCCGGGAGGGCGAGATCGCGCTGTTGCCGGGCCGCGAGCGGGTTCGGCTCGACGTCCTCAACACCGGCGACCGGGACATCCAGGTGCGCAGCCACACCCACTTCTTCGAGGTCAACAAGGCGCTCGACTTCGACCGTGCCAAGGCGTTCGGCATGAAGCTCGACGCGCCCTCGGGCGTGGGCGTGCGCTTCGAGCCGGGCTTGCGCAAGAGCGTGACCCTCGTTCCCCTCGGCGGAACGGGCGAGGTCCACGGCGAAGCCGGCCTCACCCAGGGCTCGACGCGGCGTGACGGCGTCCGCGCTGAAGCGCTTGCGGCCGCTCGCGCGCGCGGCTACCGGGGCGCCTGACGATGACCGTCCTGACGCGCGCCCACTACGCCTCGATCTACGGGCCGACGACGGGTGATCGGGTGCGGCTCGGCGACACGACGCTCCTCGCCGAGATCGAGCACGATTTCACTCGCTATGGCGACGAGCTGACCGCGGGGGCCGGCAAGTCGCTGCGCGACGGGGAGGGGTTCCAAGCGCGCGCCACCTATGCCGACGGCGCGCTCGACCTCGTGATCACCAACGCGACGATCATCGATGCCGTCGCCGGCATCGTGAAGGCCGACATCGGCATCCGAGACGGGACGATCGTCGGGATCGGCAAGGCCGGCAATCCGGACATCATGGACGGGGTCTCGCCGCAGCTGCGCACCGGGCCGAACACCGCCGTGCTGCCGGGCGAGGACAGCATCGTGACCGCCGGTGCCATCGAGGTGCACGCGCACTTCTCGTCCCCCCAGCAGTGCGATCACGCCCTTGCCGGCGGCACCACCACGATGGTCGGCATGGGGATCGGGCCGAACTTCGACATCAGCTGCGCCGGCCCGAACTCCGTCGGCATGATCATCCGCGCGGCCGACGCCTACTGCCTCAATTTCGGCTTCCTGGGGCGCGCGTCGTCGGATGTCGGCGCGGTCGAGGAATCCGTCGCCGGCGGCGCGCTGGGGGTGAAGATCCACGAGGATTTCGGCGCCCAGCCGGCGGTCATCGATGCGACGCTGCGGGCGGCGGACGCCAACGACTTCTCGGTCAAGGTGCACACCGATTCCATCAACGAGTTCGGCTTCTGTGAAGACACCATGGCCGTGATCGGCGGGCGCGTGGTGCACATGTACCATGTCGAGGGGGCCGGCGGTGGCCACGCTCCCGATCAGCTCGTCGTCAACGCCTATCCGAACGTCCTGCCGTCGTCGACCAATCCGACCAACCCCTTCACCGCCTACGCGCTCGACGAGGGCGTGCCGATGACGATGATCGGCCACCGCCTCAACTACCGCCTCGCCGAGGACGTGCACTTCGCCGAATCCCGCATCCGCCCGCAGACCATGGCGGCGGAGGATTTCCTTCACGATCTCGGGGCGATCTCGATCTTCGCCACCGACACCCAGGGGATGGGGCGGCTCGCCGAGAACGTCGCCCGGTGCTGGCAGCTCGCGAGCGTGATGAAGGCGCGCGTCGGTCGCCTCGCCGAGGAGACGACGGCCGACGCCGACAACGAGCGCATCAAGCGCTATGTGGCAAAGCTCACCATCAACCCGGCCATCGCATGCGGCATCGACGAGCACGTCGGCTCGATCGAGGCGGGCAAGATGGCCGACCTCGTCGTGTGGCCGAGGCGCTCCTTCGGGGTGAAGCCGTCGCACGTCATCAAGTCGGGCTTCATCGCCTGGGCCGCGATGGGCGACGGCAACGGCAGTCTGGTGGGCTCCGAGCCGTTCGTCCACCGCCCGATGTGGGCGGCGCTCGGCAGGGCGAAGACGCATCTCGGCGTGACCTTCGCCTCCAAGCTCGCGATCGACAACGACGTGGCGCGTCGGCTCGGCGTCGCGAAGCGGATGCTGCCGATCCGCTCGGTGCGCCGTCTCGGCAAGCGCGACATGGTGCGCAACGACGCGATGCCTCATATCGAGGTCGACACGGAGACGTTCGAGGTGCGCGCCGACGGGCAGCTCCTGATCTGCGATCCGGCGCCGGTCGTTCCCCTCAACAGAAAGTACATGCTGCGATGAGTGTGAGCGGGAAGGGTGCCGCGCGCGTCGGGATCGGCGGTCCGGTCGGATGCGGCAAGACGGCGCTCCTTGAACGGATGCTGCCGCGTTTCGGGGCTCTCGGCGTCGAAGTCGCGGTGATCACCAACGATCTCGTAACCGACGAAGACGCGCGGCGCTTGCGCGAGAAGCGCCTCATCGATCCGGCGCGCGTTGTGGCGGTGGAGGCGGGGGCGTGCCCCCACACCGTCATCCGCGAGGACCCCACCTTGAACATGGAGGCCGCCGACGCGCTCGATCGGCGGTTTCCCATGCTCGATCTCATCCTGATCGAGAGCGGCGGGGACAATCTGGCGTCCACCTTCTCGCTGGACCTCGTGGACTATTGGATCTTCGTGATCGACGTTGCCGGCGGCGACGACATTCCGCGCAAGCGGGGGCCGGGCGTCATCCAGTGCGACCTCCTCGTGATCAACAAGGTGGACCTCCATGCGCAAGTAGACGTTGACCTTGCGCGGATGATGGCCGAGGCGACGCAGGTGCGTGACGGACGGCCGCTCATCGGCACGAGTTGCCGAACCGGGGAGGGGATCGATGCCGTCGTCGATGCCATCCGCCGCGAGGTGCTCTTCGCCGACGTGCTTCAGCCCGGCGCGGCCGAGGCGTGACGGTCGGGGCGATCGGCGCCACCCATCGCCCGCAGCTCGACCTGAGCGTGACCGGCCGCGGCGGGCGGACCGCGCCGGTGCGCCGGATCGTCCGCTATCCCTATTCTCTCGGCCCGCTGCACGAGGGGGCGGCGGGGTTCGTCACGGCGCCGCTGCAATCGGCTTCCGGCGGGGCTTATGGGGGCGAGCGCATCGCTGGGATCGTCCGCGCGGGGGAGGCGGCGCGGATCTGCGTGGAGACGACGGCGGCGACGGTGGTGCACGCCGCCCGCGACGGTCCCGGCGCCGTCCAGTCCATGACGCTCGATGCGCGCTCTGAAAGCATCCTCGCCTACCTGCCGCGGCTTCAGATCCTCTTTCCGGGCAGCCGGTTTTCCCAAGAGATCCGGGTCGGCATCGACGCGACGTCGCTGGTGATGGTCCGCGACGGCTTTCTCGCCCATGTGCCGCAGGGCAGCTCCGGCACCTTCGCGGCCTATCGGAACGACGTCGCCCTCTTCGGACCCGACGGCAGCTTGATCCTGCGCGACCGGAGCGCAACGCACGGGAGCGCGATGGCGGCGCCGGTCGCCGGCGTCAACGGGCCGTTCGCGGCGTTCGGCTCGCTCTACGTCTTCGCCTTCTGCGAGGCGTTGGCGGATCGCGGTCTGCATCTGAGCGTCGTCGATCTGCTGGGCGCCGAGAAGGGGATCTATTGCGGGGCGAGCCCGCTGCGTGGCGGGGCCGGCTTCGTCGTTCGGATCGCGGCGCGCGACGGCGGCCTGCTGGAGGCGGCGCTCGACGCGGCCGCTGCCCACATCCTCGAGCGCATCGTGCTTGAGCACTTTGATGGTTCTCGATAAATATCCTTAGCGCTTGAGAATGTTACGCGTGCGTATGGAGGGGTTGCCGGTGCGGATCGGAGAGGCGTTCGTGGGGGACGTGCCGAACAACGCCCATCCCAACGTGATGGTCGGCCGGCGGGAGGAGTTGGGCGCCACGATAGCGCAGAGTCTCGCGTCCCCGAGCCGTGATCACGTCTCCTTCATGGCGGTGTTGCGGCCCAACGTGATGGTGAAGCCCGACACGCTGTTCGTGAACAAGGTCGCGACGGTGACGCCAGAGATCGCCCGCATGACCTGGGGTCCGGCGCAGGCCGGCGTCGCGCGCGGCGTCCACGAGGCGCTCGCGGAGGGCATCTTGCCGCCGGACGCCGCCGAGAACTGGGTCGTCGTCGCGGCGGTCTGGGTCAACCCTCTTGCGGACGACCCGCAGAAGGTGGAGGCGAACAATCGCCTCGCGATCAAGGCGGCGCTCCTCAATGCGTTCGACCCGCCGGCGCAGACGGTGCGGGACGCGGCGGCGGCGTCCGCGGCGAACCCGTTCTATTCGGGTGAGACGTGAGGAGGAGCGGGTGATCTCGATTGGTGCCGGCGACGCACCGTTCCTGTCGCTCACGGCGGCGCGTGCGGCGCTCGAGGCCGGCGCGCTCGATCCGGAACGCCTCGTCGAGGAGTGTCTGGCACGCATCGAGGCATACGAGCCGGCAATCAACGCCTTCATCGCCGTGCGCGCCGAGGGGGCGCGCCGCGATGCGCGCAGGGCGGCGCGAGAGCGGCGCAGCGGCGACCCGGTCGGCGCCCTCCACGGCCTGCCGATCGCCATCAAGGACCTCTTCACCACGCGCGAGCGGGCGACGACGTTCGGATCGCCGCACTTCATCAAGGGGCCGGCGGGTGCGGACGCCGCGGTGGTGGAGCGGCTCGAGGCGGCGGGCGCCATCATCATCGGCTACACCAACCTCGACGAGTTCGCCTTCGGCTCGTTCAACGCCAATCCCCATTTCGGCCAGGTCCACAATCCGTGGGCGCTCGACCGTCATGCGGGCGGGTCGAGCGGAGGCTCGGCGGCGGCGGTCGCGGCGGGTTTCGCCCTCGCCGCCATCGGCACGGACACGGGCGTCTCGATCCGGCAGCCCGCCGCGGTGACGGGCCTCGTCGGCCTCAAGCCGACGTTCGGGCTCGTCAGCCGGTACGGCGCGATGCCGCTGTCTGAGACGCTCGACCATGTCGGGCCGATGACCCGCACCGTGGGCGACGCGGCGCTTCTCCTCTCCGTTCTGGGCGGTCTCGACGCGCGCGATCCGGCGAGCCGCGCGCCGGCGGGGTGGCAAGCGGGCTTCGCGCCGCGATCGAGCCTCGACGGGGTGAGGGTCGGCGTGCCGCGGCACTTCTTCTTCGACGGCTGCGAGGCGGAGGTACGCGCCGCGTTCGATGCGGCGATCGAAGTCCTCGGCGCGCTCGGCGCCCGCGTCGACCCCATCGAGCTTGCCGGCATGGAGGCGCTGAACGGCGCCCAGTCGGTGATCGCCCAGGCCGAGGCGGCGGCCTTCCACGCCGAGGCCCACGCCGCGCGGCCCGAGACGTTCGGGCCCTCCGTGCGGGACTTCATCGCGCGCGGAGGCAGGCACGGTCCGGCGGAGATCGCCCGCGCCCACGCCGACATCGAACGGATCACGGCGGAATTGGCGCCGGTGTTCGCGTCCGTCGACGTGATTGCGACGCCGACGACGCCGCACCGTGCAAGCCCGATCGCGGACGGACCCGAGCCGGGGGACGCTCTGCGCTGGCGCTACACGGGGCCGTTCACCGCGCTCGGCTGGCCGGCCGTCTCCGTGCCCTGCGGCGTCAGCTCCGACGGGCTTCCCGTCGGGATCCAGCTCGTCGGCGAGCGCTTCGCCGACATGGCGCTGCTGTCGGTCGCCGCGGCCTATGAGGCCGCGACCTTGCCGTTGCGCTCCGAGGCGCGCCCGCCGATCGCGCCGGCCTAGGCGGCGTCTCGGTTGCCTTCCGGGCGCGAGGCGATCGCGCGGCCGCGGGGCACCTCGCGCAGGTGGCTCGCCGTCTTGCCGCCCGGAAGCGCGGCAATGCGGTCGGCCGCCTCGAGCAATATCGCCCGGTCGATGCCCGTCGCGACGCCGCCCTCCTCGAAGGCGAAGTGGAGGTCCTCGGTCGCCGTGTTGCCGGTGGCGCCCGGCGCGAACGGGCAGCCGCCGAGACCGGCCGCGGCGCTCTCGATGATGCCGACACCCGCCTCGTAGGCGTAGAGCGCGTTGGCGACGCCCATGCCGAAGGTGTCATGGCCGTGAAAGGCCCATACCGTCGTGTCGGGCGCCTCGGCCATCATCGTCTTGAAGCGCCGTCCGACGGTCATCGGGTCGGCCCGTCCCGTAGTGTCGCAGAGGGCGAACTCGGCGTCGGGCGCGATGGTGATCGCTTCGGCGAACACGCGGCGGACGTCGTCGAGAGGGACCGTCCCGTCGAATGGGCAGTCGAACGAGGTGGCGAGGTCGACGCGCAGCGCCACGTCGGAGCCCGACGTTTCCCGCACCACGTCGCGGAGCTGGTCGAGCGACTGGGCGACGCTCTGGCGCACGTTGTTGCGGTTGTGCGCCTCCGACACCGAGAGGACGAAGACGAGATCGGAAAAGCCGTTCTGGAGGGCGAGCAGCGCCCCCTTCACGTTGGGGATGAGGACGGACATGCGGCAGTCCGTCTCGCCGCGGAAGTGGGCGGCGATCTCGGCCATGTCGGCCATCTGCGGGATCGCCTTGGGGCTGACGAAGGAGCCGAGCTCCATGCGGCTCACGCCCGCGTCGACCAGCATCTCGATGATGGCGATCTTCTCGCCGGTCGGAAGCGGTTCGCGGATGGACTGGAATCCATCGCGCGGGGCGACCTCCAGAAGCGTAACCGTCCGTTGATCGGGCTCATTCATGGCGGATCCTCCGTGCCGCGCTGTGGGGTCGCGCGGATTGAAACCGATGTCAGTCGGCGGCCCGGGTCGCGGGCCGCCGGCGGCGCGCATCGATCGACGCGCGCGCCGCCTACTCCATGATGTCTGGCGCCTTGCGGTGCGACCTGTCGGAGAACACGAAGGCTACCACCAGAAGGATCGCCGTGAGGGCGAACAGCGCCACCGAGATCCAGCTCTGGACCAGGATCATCGGATCACCGCCGGAGATCGACAACGCCCGGCGTAGATTGTCTTCCATGTCGCCGCCGAGGAGCACCCCGAGCACCACAGGGATGAGCGAGAACTCCATCTTGCGCAAAATGTAGCCGAGGACGCCGAAGGCGATCATCACCAACAGGCCGAAGGTCGAGTTGGAGATGGCGAAGATGCCGAGGAAGCTCACCATCAGCACGAACGGCATCAGGGCCCATTGGGGCAGCATCAAGATGCGTGTGAACAGCCCGATCATCGGAATGTTCAGGATCAGGAGGACGACGTTGGCGATGTAGAGCGAGGCGATCAGGCCCCAGACGATCTCCGGCTGATTGTCGAAGAGCAGCGGTCCGGGCTGGACGTTGAAGGAGATCAGCATCGCGAGCATCACCGCCGTCGTGCCCGAGCCGGGAACGCCGAGGGTGAGCATCGGGATGAGAGCGGCACCGCTGGCGGCGTTGTTGCCGGCTTCGGGCGCGGCGACGCCGCGCGGGTCGCCGGTACCGAAGGTCTTGTTCTTGTCGCTGACCCGCTTTTCCACCGAGTAGGACATGACGGCGCCGAGCGAGGCGCCGGCACCCGGCAGAATGCCGGCGATGAAGCCGACGCACGAGCCGCGGATCATCGCCCCGAGGCTGAAGAGAATGTCCTTCATCCGCGGGACGACCCGGCCGACCTTCGGGATCGTGACCTCGCCCATGCGCGTCTCCATCAGCATCAGCATCTCGGAGATCGCGAACAGGCCGACGATCGCGACGATCGGATCGAAGCCGTCGTAGAGCTCGAACATGCCGCCGGTGTAGCGCGCCGTCCCCGTGCCGGGGTCGAGGCCGACGGTGGCGAGCATCAGCCCGATGCAGGCGGCGAGCAAAGTCTTGAGCGGGTTCATGCCCGAGACGCCGCCGATCGTCGCGAAGGCGAGGACGTAGAGGGCGAAATAGTCGGCGGGGCCGAAATAGATCGCCGCCTGAGCGAGGAGCGGAGCGAACAGGGTAAGGCCGAGCGTTGCCACCGTCGAGCCGATGAAGGAGGCGACGCCGGAGACCGCGAGGGCTTCGGCGGCCTTGCCCTTCAGCGCCATCGGGTAGCCGTCGAGCGTCGTCATGATGGCCGGCTCGTCACCCGGGATGTTCAAGATGACGGACGAGATGCGCCCGCCATACATCGCCCCGTAGTAGACGGCCGAGAGGAGGATCAGCGCCGACGTCGGATCGAGCCGCAGCGAGAAGGCGAGCGGAATGAGGATCGCGACGCCGTTTACTGGGCCGAGCCCGGGCAGCGACCCGATCATGGTCCCCGCCACGCACCCGAAGAGGGCGAGGGCGAGGTTCGTGGGGCTCATCGCGACGGAGAAGCCTTGGGCGAGATAGGCAAGTGTGTCCATTGAACCCAAGTCCGGTCAGAGCGATGGGGCGAGAGGAAGCGGCAGTCCCAGAAGGACGTCGAAGAGAATGAAGAGCGCCGGCGCCATGATGATGCCGGCGAGCGCCCCCTTGAGCCAGCTTGCCCCGATGAGCATGGCGAACAGCATGACGCCGAGGAAGGTCGACAGCCCGAAGCCGAGCGGGATGAGGAGAACGGCGTAGGCGACGAAGAGGACGAGGGCGCCGATCTGGCGCAGCGCCACGACACCGCGCGACCAGGTCGGGTCCGGGTCCGGCCGCAAGATGAGACCAAGCGAGACGAGCGCCGCCGGGACGCTAATGATCTGCGGGAAGGCCGCAGGCCCTAGAGGGTCGCCGAAGCTCGCCTCGTAGGAACCCGCGGTGTAGCCGTACCAGATCGACAGCCCCAGGAAGAGCAGGCCGACGATCCGGTCGCTCATTTGATCACGCCGATCTCGCGGGAGATCGCTTCCGTCTGCTCCGCCTGCTCGTCGACATAGGCGTTGAACTCTTCACCGCCGCGCCAGATCGGAATGAGACCGTTGGCCTCGGCCGCTTCCTTCCACTCGGGCGTGTCGTAGAGCGCCTTGAGGTCGGCGACCCACTTCTCGTAGGCCTCGTCGGACACGTCGCCGCCGACGTAGAAGCCGCGCCAGTTGTATCCCGTCATCTCGTAGCCGAGGGAGGCGGTGGTCGGGGCGTCGGAGAAGGCGGGGATCGGCTCGTCGGACATCGCGACGAGGATGCGGATGTCGCCCGACTGCACGAAACCGCCGATCTCGCCGATGTCGGTGACGACGGCGCGGACCTGGCCGCCGAGCATCTGCGTCACGGCCGGGGAGCCGGAGTTGAAGTTGACCCAGCGGATGCCCTTGTAGGCGTCCGGCTCGATGCCGGCCTCTTCGGTGAGCATCAGGAGGCGCAGGTGGTCCCAGCCGCCCGCCGCGCTCGACCCGCCGACGGTCATCGACGAGGGGTTCTCGCGGATCGCGTCGAGGAAGTCGTCGAGGGTCTTGAGGTCGCTGTCGGCCGGCACGACGATGACGCCGACGTCGGCGCCGAGCATGGCGAGCCAACGCATCATGTCCGTGCCGCCCGGATACTTGCCCTGGGCGATCTGGGTGATGGCGACCGACGAGGTGGCGACGAGAAGATCCTCGTCCGAGGCCCGGCTCGAGGCGACGCGCGCATAGGCGACGGCACCGGTGCCACCCGAAACGTTGGTCGTCTGCACCGGGCTATCGATGATGCCGGTCTCGGTCAGGAGACGGCCGACGGTGCGGCAGGTGAAGTCCCAGCCGCCGCCCGGATCCGACGGGGCGATGCAGTCGGTCGCGTGGGCGGGCGTCGCGATGGCGAGGCCGCCCATCGCGGCCGCGGCGCCGACGAGAGCAATCGATGCAAGTCGAGCAATTGTCACGGTCTTTCTTCCTCCCTTACCGGGTTTTTCGGCGCGCCCTACGGGCGACTTCGACATCGACCGCCCGCTTTGCGAGAGCGGCCGACAATGGGGTGTCAGACGATCCCGCCCGACCGCAGCGCTGCGATCCGCGCGTCGTCGTAGTTCAGCCAGTCGCGCAACACCTCGTCCGTGTGCTCGCCGAGCTTCGGCCCGGTGCTCTCCACGGCGCCGGGCGTTGCCGACAACTTCGGAAAGACGTTCTGCATGGCGATGGGCCCGAGCTCGGGATCGTCCACGCGGGTGATCGATTCGCGCGCGGCAAAGTGCGGGTCGGCGAGCATGTCGGGCGCGCGATAGGTGAGGCCCGCGGGCACGGCGGCGTCCGACAGGCGGTCGACGATCTCCTGGGCGTCGTGCTCGACCGACCACGCACCGATGATCGCGTCGATCTCGGCCTGATTGGCGCCGCGTGCCTGGTGGGAGGCGAAGCGGGGGTCGGTGGCGAGCTCCGGCTGACCCATGACCTGGCAGAGCCGCTTGAAGAGGCTGTCCTGGTTTGCGCCGATGATGACGGTGTTGCCGTCCTTCGTCGGATAGGCGTTGGAGGGGGCGATGCCGGGCAGGAAGCTGCCGGAGCGCTCGCGGATGTAGCCGCCCCGGTCGTATTCGGTGATGAGGCTTTCCATGACGGAGAGGACGGCCTCGTAGATCGAGGCGTCGACGACCTGTCCTTCGCCGGTCTTGTCGCGGTGATGGAGGGCGAGGAGGGCGCCCTGGAAGCCGCTCTGCCCGGCGAGGGTGTCGCCGATGGAGATGCCGGCGCGCACCGGTGGCCGATCAGGATAGCCGGCGATGTAGCGCATGCCGCCCATCGCCTCGCACACCGAGGCGAAGCCCGGCCGGTCGGCGTAGGGGCCGGTCTGCCCGAAACCGGTGACGCGCACCATGATGAGGCGCGGGTTGATCGCCTTCAGCGCCTCGTAGCCGAGGCCCCAGGCCTCCATGCGGCCGACGCGGAAATTCTCGATCAGGATATCGACGTTGGCGACGATCTCGCGGACGATGTCCTGCGCCTCGCTCTTGCGCAGGTCCAACGTGATCGACCGCTTGCCGCGGGCGATGACCGGCCACCAGAGGGTGCGGCCCTCCTCGTCCGTGCGGCCCCATTGACGCATGGCATCGCCGGTCTTCGGCGGCTCGACCTTGACCACATCGGCCCCAAAATCGGCTAGGAGCTGGCCGCAGAAGGGCCCTGCGATCAGCTGCCCCATCTCGATTACACGGATTCCGGCCAATGGCTTCAAGTCGATCCTCCCACGCGCGGCGCCAGCGCCTTGTGGCCGGCGCTTTCTTCCTAAACCATGTCATTACTTATGCCGCTTGTATCCAATCGGTCAAGCATCCGTGGTGGCAGGGGCATCAAAGAGCGACAATTGTGTCCAATGGGATCTCGTATGACAGCTAATCGTCCGGATAAGCCTGGCCTGCGCATGGCCGACCGGGTGTACGAGGATATCCGTCGCGAGATCCTCACCGGCCTGATCGGGCCGGGGGAGCGGATCACCGAGGAGGTGCTCGCGGAGCGCTTCGGCGCGAGTCGCACGCCCGTGCGCTCGGCCATCGTGCGCCTCGCGAGCGACGGCTTCGTGGAGATGACCCCGCGCTCGGGAACGGTGGTGAAGACGCGTACCGCCTGCGAGATCGCGGAGATCTACGACGTGCGCGCGGTTCTGGAGAGCATGGCCGCCCGTCTCGCGGCGGAGCGGCACGACGCCGACGATCTTGCCGGGCTACGGGGGATTCAGGACGAACTCGAACGCCGCGCGGCGGGCCGCACCGCGTCCGGGGCGTCGGCGGTCGAGGAGCTGTCCTCGCTCAACAAGGCGTTCCACGTGGCGATTCTCGACGCCGCGCGCAATGCGACGCTGCGCGAATCGGCGGAGCGCCTGATGGACATCGGCTTTCTGATCAACACCTACGCGAACTTCGACGAAAGCGAGATCGCCCGCAGCTTCTCCGACCACCGAAAGCTGCTGATGGCGATCGAATCGCGCGATGGCGCGTGGTCGGAGGCGGTCATGCGCGCCCACATCCTGGGCGCCCGCAACAGCCTCACCGAACCGGCGGCAACCCCTGCGGCCAAGCGCTGACGCCCGGCCGCGTGGGGAGCGCGGCCGGGTCAAACCCCGTCTCGACCGCGCCTGCCTCCGGGTCCGCCGCCGCGAATCGACGTCGCGCCGGGGCGACGGTCTCGCCCGGACGCGACGCGTCGGCGAGCGCCTCCCCATGCATTCCGATAGGGTTGGCGGGAGCTCCCCGCTCCCGAGGTGCCGGTCTATCCAGCGTTCGATGGCGCAGCGCGTGAGCTAGCCGTCGGCGAGGGCGCGGACCGCGTCGACGAGCACCTCCGGCACCTCCAGCACGCCGCCCTGGCGGCGGGCCTCGCGGTCCTGGCGGGAGCGGTCGAACGGCATGCGCACCGCCGAGCCGCCTTCCACCGGCCGCGTCGACCGCACCTCACGGGCATATTCGGCAACGCCCTGCTTGAACGTCTCGGTGTCCCCGAGGAGGTCCGGCCGCACGCAGATGACGACCATGCCGAACTTGCCGAGGTCGTCCGGGATCACCGCCGAGCCGGCGAGGATGCCGAAGAGCTGCACGGCGATGGCGAGCCCGCTTCCCTTGTGCCCACCCCAGGCCACGAACGCGCCGGAGAGGGCGGAGACGGGGTCGACGGTGGGCTTGCCCGCCTCGTCGAACGCCACCCCGACGGGGAGCTCCCGCCCGAGCCGCCGCGCGAGCACCACCTGCGCGTGGATGATCTCCGAGGTTCCGATGTCCCAGATCACCGGCTCCTCGGCGGAGGGAAAGCCGAAGCAGACGGGGTTGGTGCCGAACTTTCCTTCCGTCCCGCCATAGGGGGCGACCCAGGGGGCGGCGTTGGAGAAGATCAGGACCACGAGATCACGCGCCGTCGCCTGCTCGGCAAAGAACGACAGCATGCCCGTGTACCAGGTGTCCGACGCCCCGACGATCGAGATGCCGCTTTCGAGCGCCTTCTCAATGGCGATGTCGGTGGCGCGCTGGCCGACGATGTAGCCGATATTGTCGGCACCATCGAGGTGGGCGGAAACGGGGCTCTCCCGCGTCGTGGTGATCGGCCGGGTGGAGAAGCCGTCGCGCTTCAGCCGCTCGGAGATCGAAAGGATGCGCGAGAAGCCGGCATATTCGAGCCCCCTCAGCTCGCAGTCGATGAGGTGGGCGACGGGCGAATCGAGATCGCTCTCGGCGTAGCCCAGCTTCATGAACGCCCGCCTCAGGAGCGCTTCGGCCTCGGCTATGGAAATCTGCATCGGCGGGTGTCCTCCCTTTGCCGCATTGTCGTCCGGACGCGCTTCCCGCGCCGGCAGGATTTCAGTCCGCGCGGCGTGCCCCGGAACGCAAACGGCGGGCCCGAAGGCCCGCCGCGGGTCGCTGAGGTCGCCTCGGCGCCTTACTTGGTCGGCCAGATCGGCTTGGCGACGGCGATGTTGTCGGGGTAGATCGGCACCGGCTGGCCGCTCTGCCACTGGATGATCACGAGGTCCGCCCCGGTGTTGCGGCCGCGCTCGTCGAACTTGATCTCGCCGCCGGGGTAGTACTGGGCCGGGCCGTCGGTGAGGTCCATGGCGCGGATCTCGTCGGCCACGGCCTTCGGATCGGCCTTGCCGGCCCGCTCCAGCGCTTCCTTGAACACCATGATGTCGCCGTAGGTCGCGATGGAGTCCTGCGTCATCCAAGGCTCGCCCGTCACTTCCTTGAAGCGCGCGATCATCTCCTCCGAGCCCTTGCCGGCCCAGTTGCCGACGACGGTCATCACGCCTTCGAGGAGATCGGGGCCGACGCTCTTGAGGAGTTCGGGGGCGCCCATGTGCGCGCCCGAGGAGATGATCGGCATGCGCCCGCCGCCGAGGCCGAACTCGTTGACCTTCTCGAGGAGCAGCTTGTCGTCGGGCACGGCGGTGCCGAGCATCAGCATGAACTGCGGCCGGGTGGAGCGGGCGCGCTGCACCAGCGCCGTCGCGTCGGCGAGCGGCGGAGTGAAGGTCTCGTCGAACTTCACCTGAAGGCCGAGCTCGTCCATCTCGCCGGAGCGGATCGGCGAGGCGAAGCTCTCCGACGAGGCGGTGTTGTCGGCGATGATGCCCGTGGTGGTGGGCTGCTCGCCGGTGGCGGCCTTCGCGACCTCAAGCAGCGCCGGAATGGCATTCTTGGCCTGCTCGTTGCCGGTCATCGGCATCTGGAAGATGTACTTGAACCCGCGGTTGGTGATCTGGTCCGAGTAGGAGAGGGTGAGCATCGGGATCTCGGCCCGCTCGGTCACCTCCGACACCGCGAGGGTGAAGGAGGAGAGCCACGCACCCGTCACGCCGACGAGGTCGGGATATTGCGAGACCATGCGCTGCGCGGCGTTCTTCGCCTTCTCCGCCGAATCGCCCGCGTCGAAGATCACGAGCTCGATGGGACGGCCGCCGAGCGACTCGATGCCGCCCGCCGCGTTGATGTCCTTGACGGCGAGCTCGCCGCCGAGCCGCATCAGTTCGCCCTGGCGCGCCCATGGACCGGACATCGGTGCGATGAGCCCGATTTGGACGGCCTGGTCCTGCGCCAAGGCCGGGCCGCCCGCGGCGACGACCGCCGCTCCGACGACGATGGCCGCTGTCTTCAGAAGTTCCCTTCGTCCCAGCACGTTGATCCTCCTATTATTGGTTTGGGGGATCTACATCCCCAGGTATGCTTGCCGGACACGATCGTCCGACAAGAGTTCCGATTGGCGACCCGAGAGCACGACGCGCCCCGTCTCGAGGACGTAGCCGTGATCGCAGGATTCCAGCGCCTCGACGGCGCGCTGCTCGACGAGGAGCACGGTGAGGTTGCGCCGCTTGCGCGCCTCGACGACGCTTTCGAAGATGGCGTCGGCGACGGCGGGGGCGAGCCCCATCGAGGGTTCGTCGAGCATCAGGATCGAGGGCGAGGAGGCGAGTCCCCGGCCCACGGCGAGCATCTGCTGTTGACCGCCCGAGAGCGTGCCGGCGAGCTGCCGGCGCCGCTCCTTCAGGATCGGGAACAGCGTGATGATGGTCTCGAAATTCTCGTCCCAGTCGCGCCGGCCGGCGTCGGTGTAGGCGCCGAGCCGCAGGTTGTCCTCCACGGTGAGGGAGGGGAACACCTGCCGGCCTTCCGGGACGTGAGCGATGCCGAGATGGGGGCGGCGATGCGCCGGGATCTTCAGAAGGTCCTCGCCCTTGAAGCGGATCGAGCCGGAGCGGGCGGGAACGGTGCCCGCGATCACCTTGAAGAGGGTGGTCTTGCCCGCCCCGTTCGGACCGACGATGGAGACGAACTCGCCCTCGTCGACCCGGACGGTGACGCCGTTCAGCGCGATGACCCCTTCGTAGCCGGCCGTGATGTTGTCGATTTCAAGCACGGTTTGCCCACTTCTTGCCGAGGTACGCCTCGATGACGGTCGGGTCGCGCACGACCTCGGACGGCTTGCCGACGGCGACGCGAGAGCCGTGATCGAGCACCACGAACTGGTCGGCGAGCTTCAGCATCGCGTGCATCGTGTGTTCGATGATGAGGATCGTCTTGCCCGCCTCCGAGACGCGCAGGATGACGGCGATCATCGCGTTCACCTCGCTGGAGCCGAGACCGGCGAGGATCTCGTCGAGGAACAGGAGGCGCGGTTGGCCGGCGAGCGCGCGGGCGAGCTCCAGGAGGCGCTGCTCGATGTTGGTGAGCCCGCCGGCGATGCGGTCCTCGTGGCCCTCGAGGCCGACGAGGGCGATCGCCTCGCGCGCATGCTTCAGCGCCGTGTCGTCGTCGGCGCTCGCGACATAGGCGCCGACGAGGACGTTGTTCAGCACCGAAAGGCGCGTGAACGGGCGGGCGACCTGGAAGGTGCGCCCGATGCCGCGCTGGCAGACCGCCGAGGGGCGCAGGCCGACGATGTTCTCCCCCTCGAAGAGGACCTCGCCCTTGTCTGGCTTCTGGAAGCCGTTGAGGAGGTTGAAGAGGGTCGTCTTGCCGGCGCCATTCGGCCCGATGATGCCGATGATCGATCCCTCGGGCACGGTGAAGGACACGTCGTCCACCGCCTGAACGCCGCCGAACGCCTTGGAGATACCCTTCACCTCCAGCATCGTGCGGCCGGAGAGGTCGTGCCGGCGCTCGCCGATCAGCGGCACGTCGGAGACGGTGTAGGCCGGCCCCGCGTCGGCGCCGCGGCGGCGATAGAGGAGGTCGCGGACCTTCCAGAAGAGCCCTTCCGGGGCGATGAGGATGACGCCGACGATCGCGACGCCGAACACCACCCCCTGAATGCCGGGCAGGACGTTGCCGAGTTCGGCGTGGAGCGTCTCGGCGAGGGGGATCAGGATGGAGGCGCCGATGATCGGCCCCCACACCGTGCCGATGCCGCCGAAGAGGGTGACGATCAGCGCCTGCGCCGAGGTCAGCATGCCGAACACGGTGGGCGGCGTCACCACGAGCAGGATGACGGCGTAGAAGCCGCCGATGACACCGGCGATCGCTCCGGACGCGGCGATCGCGTAGAACTTCCACTTGCGGGTGTGGATGCCCGCGCCCTCGGCGGCGAGTTCGTTCTGCTTGATGGCGAGGAGGCTCATGCCGAAGCGGCTCGACTCGATGAGGCGGACCGCGACGAAGGCGCAGGCGAGCAGCGCGAGGGCGATCAGCGCATAGGCGCGCATGTCGCTGAACTGGAGGTAGGCCGCCGGGTTCTCCCGCTCCATCGGGATGGCGACTTCCTGGAAGCCGAGCCATTCGAAGATGTAGAGGAGGGCGAGCGGGTAGGCGAGCATCGCCAAGGCGAAGTAGTGGCCGCGCAGGCGGAACGTCGGCAGCCCGATGACGACGCCGGCGAGCGCGCCGACGAACCCGGCGAGCGGGATGCCGAGCCACGGCGTCAACCCGTAGTACACCTGGAGCAGCACGACGGTGTAGGCGCCGAGGCCGAAGAACGAGGCGTGGCCGAAGGAGATCAGCCCCGAGTAGCCCGACAGCGTGTTCCAGGAGATGCCCATGATCGCCCAGACGAGCACGAGCGTCAGCATGAGCTGGTAATATTCGTCCGGCGCGAGGAAGACGAGAGCCACGTAGGCGGCGGCGAAGAGCGCAAAGGCGCCCAGCGATTTTGTGAACGAGCCCCCCATCTTACACGCGCTCCACGTTGCGGCCGAAGAGGCCCTGCGGGCGCAGGAAGATGACGAGCAGGAACACCACGAAGATGGCGGTGTTCTGGAGCTGGATGGGCAACACGAGCGTGGACATCTGCTGGACGAGGCCGATGATCATGCCGCCCCAGAAGGCGCCGATGATCGATCCGAAACCGCCGAGCACCACCCCGGCGTACATCACGATGACGAACTCGAGCCCGACATAGGGTTGGAACGGGTAGTAGGTGGCGACGAGGCCGCCCGCGATGGCGGTGACGGCGGTGCCGATGCCGAACGCGATGTGGTACGCGCGGTCGACGTCGATCCCCATGTAGAGCGCCGCTTCCGAGTTGTCCGCGGCCGCCTGGAGGGCCTTGCCGATGCGCGTGCGGGTGACGAACAGGAAGAGGACGATGACGACCGCGATCGACACTCCCGCGCCGACGAGGCGGGCCTTGTTGACGAACACCTCCACGAAGTCCCCCCAGAACGGGCCGAGGATGACCGCGGAGGAGGAGAGCGGGGTTCGGATCGACACCGGCTCGGAGCCGAACACGATGAGGCCGCCATTCTGCAGGATCAGCGCGATGCCGAGGGTCAGGATGAGCTGGGCGTAGTGGCCCTCGCCCTCGCTGCCGGCGACACGAATTCCCGTCACCTGGGCGACGAGGAATTTGTGCATGTAGTAGCCGATCACGAAGAGGATGGGGCCGGCGAGGATCGCGGCGACGATCGGGCCGATGATGGCGCCCATGAAGGCGAGGATGCCGAAGCCGGTGAACAGGTACCAGGTGGAGTACATGCCAAGCATCATCAGATCGCCTTGGGCGAAGTTGATGACGCGCATGATTCCGAAGATCATGCCGAGGCCCGTGCACATCAGTCCGTAGAGACATCCGACCAGGAGGCCCGCGGCGAGCGCCTGGAGGATGTTCTCCGCTAGGATCATGTTCTCGGTCATCGGGCTTGAACCCCGACTGTCCGACGTGCTGCAGGAACAGGCGGTCCGCCCGAGCGGC
Source organism: Acuticoccus mangrovi (assembly GCF_016411865.1). Lineage (GTDB taxonomy): Bacteria > Pseudomonadota > Alphaproteobacteria > Rhizobiales > Amorphaceae > Acuticoccus > Acuticoccus mangrovi. The sequence goes on from NZ_JAEKJA010000023.1 coordinate 69,134, forward strand.
CGCGTTCGACCCGGTTCATTCGTCCTCCCAGACAGACGGCCGGTGGTCGCTCTCACGGCTTATTCGCCATCTTTTGCCGGACGTCCTGGTAGGATTGAATGACAATCAGCGGAAAGCAGTCAATCAAGCGGCTCGTATAGCTGCTATCGCGGTTTTGGTCCTCGTTTGCGTATATGGTGAACGAGGAAACGGGCGCGGTTCCGTGCGCACGCAATAGAAAATCAGCATCAGGGGTGGGGACGTATGGGTTTGAGGCTCGGCAAGCCGCGGCTCGTGGCTCAGACCGAAGATGTCATCGGCGAGATTCCGGTCTGGAATGGCGCGGCCGGGACGTTGTCGTGGATCGATATTCTTAAGCCCGCCTTCCATGTGCTCGAAACAACGAGCGGTGACATCCGGACGGCGGTGCCGCCGGAGAAGCTCGGCTCCTACGGGGTGACGTCGTCGGGCGCACTGATCGTCGGCGGCCGGGGCGGGATCGCGCTCTGGGAGCCGTGGACGGGCCGCTTCGAGCGCCTGTCGAGCCCGGAGGCGGACCGTCCGGACAATATTCTGAACGACGGCCGGGTAGGGCCGGACGGCCGCTTCGTGATCGCCTCGATGGACAAGCGCCTCGCCGGGCCGAACGGGCGGATGTGGCAGGTGAGCGAGGGGGAGACGACGCTCGTCCAGGACGGGGACATCTTCCTGCCCAACGCGATCTGCTGGAGCCCGGACGGCACGACGCTCTACTTCGGCGACAGCCACACCAACCTCATCCACGCCTACGACTATGATCTCGCCACCGGCGCCATCACGAATCGGCGGCTCTTCGCCGACACCAGCGCGCTTCCGGGCGACTGCGACGGCGCGAGCGTGGATGCGGAGGGGTATCTCTGGAACGCACGGTTCGCCGGCGGCTGCCTGATCCGCTTCGCCCCCGACGGTTCCGTGGATGAGATCGTTTCCGTGCCGGTGGACAAACCGACGCACGTCACCTTTGGCGGCCCGGACCTGACGACGCTCTACGTCACCACCGCCCGCTTCCGCACCGACCCCGCCGATCTCGCCCGCCAGCCGATGGCCGGCGGGGTGATCGCCATCGACGGCGACGTGCCGGGCCTCGCCGAACCTCTCTACGGCGTCGCCGCCGGGTAGAGGTTCGCCGTCTGCTCTCCAACCCCTTCCGCACCTTCCGAAGAGGAGAGCCGCCGGCGGCGGCTCCCCTGCAGAACGCCGATCAGTCGGCGGAAGCGAAGAGGTCCGGCAGCTTCGTCTTGTGCACCTTTCCGGTGGTGGTGAGCGGCAGATCGCGCTCGGCGATGAAGCAGTAGCGACGGGGCATCTTGTAGGCGGCGAGCTCCGCCTTGAGGCGGGTGCTGATGGCCGTCTGGTCCGGCGTCGTGCCGGGTTCGGGGATGATCACGGCGCCGATCACCTCGTCGCGCACCGCGTCCGGCACGCCGACCACGTAGGCGAGCTTGATCCCCGGGATCGCCATCAGCCGCTCCTCGACCTCGGCCGGCGCGACGTTGATGCCGCCCGTCTTGATCATCTCCTTGATGCGGCCGCGGAAGTAGAGATAGCCGTCCTCGTCGTAGAAGCCGAGGTCGCCGGTGCGGAACCAGCCGTCCTCGGTGTAGGCCTCGCGGTTCTTTTCCTCGTCCTTGTAGTAGCCGCACATGACGAACCGCTTGACCTGGACCTCGCCGACCTCGCCGGTGCGGACCGGCTCGCCCGTGTCTCGGTCGACGATGCGCTGGACGACGCCCTCGAGCGGTCGCCCGACCGAGGCGTGGCGCTTGTCGGGCGGATCGAGCCGGCCGTCGGAGACGTTGCAGTTCCCGTAGGTCTCGGTGAGCCCGTAGATATGGCAGATCTCCTTGGCGCCGAGCTGGATGACGCGCGCGATCTGATCGGGCGAGCCCACCGTGCCGCCGGAGCGAAGCGAGGAGGTGTCGCGGTTGGCGAAGTCCGGATGCTCGACCATCGCCTGCGCCATGTTCGCCGTCCCGTAGAAGAGGGTGCAGCGCTCCTCTTCGATCAGCCGCAGCGCTTCGCCGGGCTCGAAGGCCGACTGCAGCACCACGCACCCCGCATGGGTCAGGAGGTTGAAGAGTGCGTTCTCGCAGCCGAGCCCCCAATAGAGCGAGACGGCGAGCCAGAGCCTGTCGCCCGGCACCACGTGCATGCGGTTGCCGAGCGCCCACATGTTCTCGATGAGGCCGTAGTTCTGGATCTGCACGCCCTTCGGCGTCGACGTCGAGCCGGAGGTATAGAGGAGGTAGACGATGTCGTCGGGCAGCGAGGCGGCGACGGCGTCGTCGATGACGCTGTCGGGCACGTCCCGGCCGCGCTCGAAGATCTCGTCGAAGGGGATGCTGTCGCCATAGCCGCGCGCGCCGTGATGGATGAGCGTCTTCAGCCGGGGCACGTTCTCGGCGAAGGGTTCGATCTCGCCGAGCATCGCGACGTAGTCGTATTTCAGGAAGCGGTCGGCGAAGACGAGACCGTCGGCGTCCGAGTGCTTCAGGATGTAGGCGAGCTCGCGCGTCGTCACCCAGGTGTTGACCGCCACCATCGTGCCGCCGAGCGTGCAGATGGCGAGATCGGCGATGATCCACTCCGGCTCGTTGCCCATGAGGATCGCGACGCGGCTTCCGCGTCCGATGCCGAGCGTCGAGAGGCCCTTGGCGAAGGCGCGCACCCGCTGCCAGAGGGAGGCGTAGGTGTAGCGCTGGCCGGCGCCGACGAGGGCTTCGATGTCGCCGTATCGCTCGGCTTGTTCGATAAGAAGGCCGGAAACGGTTCGGGCCTGCGGCATCTCCATGTTTGGCATCCTCAGATGTTGTAAACGCGTGCCGCGTTGCCGCCCATGATCGCGGCGGCCTGCTCGTTGGTGAAGCGGGTGCCCCAGCGGGCGGCGTTGGCGGGAAGGTTGCGGATGAAGTCGGCCCACTCGCGCAGCGTGGAGCGCTCGCCGGTGAAGCGCGCGCCCGACGCCTGGTCGGAGGCGAAGAGGATCCGCTCGGCACCGACGAGGGAGCGCCAGGTGGCGAGCCGGGCGATCAGCTCCGCCTCGTCCTCGTGGAAGCCTTCGTTCCAGTTCGAGATGTCGAGGACGCAGTTGGGTAGATCCGCGATCGCCTCCGCCGCCACCTGCCACCAGTGCGGAAAGCCGGCATGGCACAGGATGAGCTTGAGGTCGGGCAGCTCGCGGGCGAGGCGGGCGACGTGTACCGGGTGGACGGGGTTCGCCTCGGTGAAGTCGATGCCGGCGAAGTCGGTCCACACGCCGGTGCGGGTGTGGACCTGGACCGGCACGCCGAGCTCGGCCGCGAGGCGCATCATCGGGCGCATGATCTCGTCGGCCACCGAGGCGCCGGCGGGGGTGATCTCGCCGATGCCGACGAGGCCGTGGTCGAGGATGGCGGAGCGGGTGAGGGCGAGGTGGCTCGGCCGCCGCGCGTCGATCGACACGTGCGCGTAGAGCCGGCCGCGGTGGCGTCGCTGGAGCTCGGCGTAGAACTCGATCTGCTTCTCGACGGGGGTCTCGGGCTCCTCGCCGAACAGCGGCGCGCCGACGTCGATCATCATCACCATCGTCGCGTCGATGCCGGCGCGGTCCATGTTGGCGACAAAGTCGTCGCCGCTCTCGTCGACGATGCCGCCGAGGAGGCGGGGCATGATCATCTCGGGGGTGCGCGCGTCCGCCTTGGCGGCCCAGCCTTCGGCGGCCTTGCGGAAGAATGCCGGCGGGACGAAGCCGGCGCCCCACACGTGCGCGTGGGAATCGATGCTGGGCACGGGATCCTCCTGGTGCCGCCGTTCTTTGTGGCGGTCGACCCATCATCGGCCGACGCCGGACCGTCACAAAGGGACCGGCCTACGGATCGGCCTGATAGCAGTTATGACCGTTGCGACAGGCTCCTGGCGGTCCGACGGCCGTGCGCCGGACGCCGTGCCGGTCCGTCTCAGGCCGCCCGCGGCGCCGACGCGCAGGTGGGCTCCTGCGCCGCGCCGCCCGTCGCGGCGGAGGGGGCGTCCTTCTTGGTGGACTTCCACACGCCGTCGGCGACGAGCTCGTCGACGAGCGTCACGATGGCCTTGGCGAGCGAGCGCGTCACGCCGGTCATCGGCCGCTGCGTCGACGTCGCGAGGACGAGCTGGCGGGTGATCGAGGGTTCGATCCGGGTCGCCGACAGCGGTGCCCCGCCGCGCAGGAAGATGCTCGCGTGCGGTAGGATCGTATATCCGACGCTCTGCGCGACGAGGTTGAGCGTGCAGGGCAGGCTGTCGATCTCGCATTCGATGTTGGGCTCGACGCCCGCGTCGGAGAAGGCGCTGTCGACGAGGCGGCGCAGGCCGTGCGGATGGGATGGCAGGATCAGCGGCAGCCGGGCGAGCTCGGCCGCGGAGACCGAGCCCTTGAGGAGGCGGGCCGGCACGTCGGGCGGGCCGATCAGGAAGAGTTCCTCCTCGATCAGCGGCTCGGTCACGAGTGTCGACGTGCGCGGCGCGTCGTAGAGGACGCCGACGTCGATCCGCCCCGTCGACAGCCATTCGAGCACGTGGCCGGAGAAGCCTTCCTGCACCTTGAGCTTGACGCGCGGAAAGTCCTTCCGGAAGCGATGGACGAGGGGGGCGGAGAGGATCGCGTTGGCGGTGGGCGGCACGCCGAGCACCAGCTGGCCGCCCGGGGCCTCGCGCATCATCTCGATCTTCTGGCTGACTTCCTTCGCCGAGTCGACGATCGTGCGCGCATAGTCGATGAGGAGGTTGCCGCTTTCCGTGACGACGACGCCGCGCCCGTTGCGGTAGAACAGGGCGGCGCCGAGTTCTTCCTCGAGGCTCCTCACGTGTCGCGACAGCGCCGACTGTGCCACCGAAAAGAGCACTGCCGCCTTCGAGAAGCTGCCGCACTCCGACACGGCGAGAAAATACTTGAGTTGCTTGATCTCCATGCCCGTCCCTCCCGGCAACCCATACGGGTGCCCATTCCGGCCGGCGCTCTCTGTCGGAGCGCTCGGTTGGACCCGCCTCTCGTCCGAGCCGGGGGGCGGGTTCGCCGAACCCACCATACGATACCGCCTGATTAGGCTTGCGACAAATCTAAGCATGGCGCCCAGAGGTTGGGCGTCATGCTTCGAGGCCGGGGGCCGGACGTTTGGCCCTCAGCGGATTGGCGGCAGGTCCACCCTGACTGCCCAGCCCTCCATGTTCTCCGCCGCCGGATAGCGCTGGAAGACCTGCGGGTCGTGACCTGGAACGATGTGCTGCGGCGTCGGCGCGAGACGCCGCAGGATGCGATAGCCTTCCAGAAGGTCCGACAGATTCTCGAACACGGCGAAGGCGCGGTCCTGCTCGAGGTGCTCGTAGTAGTGCGCGGCGTCGGAGGCGAGGACCACCGGTCCCCGCGCCGTCTTGACCCGCACCGACTGGAGGCCGCGCGAGTGCCCGCCGATCCGGTGCAGCGAGATCCCCGGCGCGATCTCGTAGTCGCCGTCGTAGAAGTCGACGCGGCCGGCGAAGACCTTGCGGACCATCGCCACCACGTCCTCCTCCTCGAACGGATGCCGCAGCAGTTCGTGGCACATGCACTTGCCCGTCACGAACGACATCTCGCTTTCCTGGATGTGGTAGCGCGCTGCCGGAAACATCTCTGTGTTGCCGGCGTGGTCGTAGTGCATGTGGGTGATGATGACGTTCTCGATCGTGTCGGGACGCAGGCCGAGCGCGGCAAGGCCCGTGTCGATCGGCTTCAGCATCTCCCGACCGCGCCGGATCGCGCCCGCCGCGTCGAAGCCGGTGTCGACGACGAAGGTCCGCTCGTCGTTGGTGATCACCCAATTGAAGTAATCGATCGGCATCGGGGTGTCGTGCGGATCACCACCGTAGAAGTTTGCCGGCCGATTTCTATCCTGACGGGCGTATCGGATCATGTAGATCTTATACGTGTCGTTCACGGGTTCAGTCCTTGGAGCGGACTTCGACACCCGCCCACTTCTCCGGAATCTGGACCACCTGGGTGAAGTCGGATTCGGGGCCGAGCTCGGTGTGGACGATCTGCCAGAGCTGCTTCACGCCGTTGGCGACGAGCATCTGCGCGCCGAGCTCCTCGGCCTCCGCCATGCAGAGCTTGAGGTCCTTGTACATCAGGCCCGTGGTGAAGCCGTAGTCGAAGGTGCGCGGGATGATCGCCTTCGGGAACTTGTCCTGGGCGGCGGTATTGCGACCCGATCCGGCGCAGATGACGTCGCAGGCGATGGTCGGGTCGATGCCGGCCTTGACGGCCATCACGACGGCTTCGGAGGTCGCCGCCATCGCCGTGGCGGAGAGGAGGTTGTTGACGAGCTTCATGGTCTGGCCGAGGCCGGACTGATCGCCGATATAGAACACCTTGCCGATGTGCTTCAGCAGCGGCTCGACGATCTCGAAGTGCTCGCGCGGGCCGGACGCCATCACGGCGAGGGTGCCCTTCTCCGCGCCGCCCTTGCCGCCGGAAACGGGGGCGTCGAGGTGGGCGATGCCTTTTTCGGCCAACGCCTTCGCGATCCGGATCGAGGTGGTCGCACCGGTCGTGGACAGGTCCACGACGCGCTTCACCGCGCTGCCGGACATGACATCGCCGGTGAGCACGGCCTCCACGATCGGCGGCGTCGGCAGGCTGACGAAGACGGTCTCGGCCGTGTCGGCCACCTCCTTCGACGAGCCGACCCAGCGCGCGCCGGCCTCCTCCATGGTTGCCCGGGCACTCTCGCTGGCGTCGTAGACGACGAGCTTGGCGCCGCCGCCGATCAGCCGCTTCGCCATCGGCACACCCATGTTGCCGAGGCCGATGAATCCGATTTCGTCACTCATTGCAGTGCGTCCTTCAGGCTCAAGCCTTGCCGTCCATCTCGGCGAATACTTCCTTGGCGAGGCGGAACGAATCCACCGCTGCGGGGACCCCGCAGTAGATCGCGACCTGGAGGAAGACCTCGCAGATCTCTTCGCGCGTCAGGCCGTTGTTGACGGCGCCGCGCACGTGCACCTTGATCTCGTGCGGGCGGTTCAGCGCCGACAGCATCGCAAGGTTCAGGAACGAGCGGGTCTTGCGATCGAGGCCGTCGCGGCCCCAGACCCGGCCCCAGCAATACTCGGTGACGAGCTCCTGCATCGGCTGGTTGAACGCGTCGGCCGAGTTGATCGATTTGTCGACATACTCCTTGCCGAGCACCGCACTGCGGATCGCCAGCCCGGTCTCGAACATCTCCTTGTCGGCGTCTTTGAGTTCCATGGGTCTCCTCCGTTTTTATCTGTTTCACCGAGTCGCCAGGATCGCCCTGGCCCGTTCCACGAGCGGCTTGTCGACCATCGCGCCGCCGACGCCCACCGCCGCGCCGGATGTCGCGCTCGCGACCACCGCCTCGGCCCAGCGGATCGCCGCTTCGTCGGGGCGGAAGGCGGCGCGGATCGGTGCGACCTGCTTGGGATGGATGGCGAGCTTGCCGCCGAAGCCGAGCGCCCGCGCCCGGCGCGCCTCCTCCTCGACGAGGGCCGGGTTGTCGAAGGCCGGCGTGACCCCTTCGATCGGGGCGGACTTGCCGGCGAGGCGGGACTGGTAGACGAACGTGCAGCGGGCGAGCGACAGGGCTTCCCAGTCGGGCTCGCAGCCGAGGTCGAGCGCGAAGTCGAGGCTGCCGAAGCCGACGCAGACGACGCCCTTCACGGCGAGGAGGTCGGCGAGGCGGGAGAGGCCGCGTGCCGTCTCCACCAGCGCGATCACCGCGAGGCCGCCGGCGCCCGCCGCCTTCAGCGCGTCGGCGTCCTCCGCCTTGGGCACCATCACCCCGTCGAGCCGGGCGGAGCGGACGAGGGCGAGGTCGTCCTCCCACCACTCGCTCTCCGCCCCGTTGAGCCGCGCGATCACCGGCTTGTCGGAAATCGCGTGCGCGGCGAGGTTGTCGCGCGCCGCGGCCTTGTCGGCCGGGTCGACGGCGTCCTCGAGGTCGATGATGACCGCGTCGGCATCGGTCGCCGCGGCCTTGGCGAAGCGCTCCGGCCGGTTGCCCGGCACGAAGAGGGGAGCGACCGGCGCCCTCACTTCATCACGAAGGGGTTGGCGGCCGAGGTTTCGGTCGCGATCCACACGGACTTCGTCTGCAGGAACTCGTTGACCGATTCGATGCCGCTCTCCCGGCCGAGGCCGGAGCGCTTATAGCCGCCGAACGGGGACGTGTAGCTGACGGCACGATAGGTGTTCACCCACACGGTGCCGACCTTCAGCCGCTCCGACATGCGGAGCGCCCGGCCGATGGAGGACGTCCACACCCCGGCGGCGAGGCCGAAGTCGACGTCGTTGGCGATCTGCACCGCCTCGTCCTCGTCCTCGAAGTCGATCACCGCGAGGACCGGGCCGAACACCTCCTCCTGCGCGATGCGCATCTCGTTGCGCACGCCGGTGAAGATGGTCGGCTCCACGAACATCGTGCCGGTGGAGCCTTCGACGCTCGTCGGCTTGCCCCCAAGGACGCAGGTCGCCCCTTCGCCTTTGGCGATGTCGATATATTCCAGCACCTTCTTGTATTGCGGTGGGGTGGTGATGGGGCCGACATTGGTGCCTTCGTCCATCGGGTCGCCCATCTTCGCCGCCTTCGCGACCTCGATCAGGCGCTCCATGAAGCGCTCCTTGATCGAGCGCTGGAGGAGAAGGCGCGAGCCGGCGATGCAGGTCTGGCCGGTGGCGGCGAAGATGCCGGAGATCGCGCCCATCACCGCCGCCTCGAGGTCGGCGTCCTCGAACACGATGTTGGGCGACTTGCCGCCGAGTTCGAGCGTCACGTGTTTGAGGTCCTGCGCCGCGCGCTGATAGATCCTGGCGCCGGACGCGTCGGACCCGGTGAAGGCGATCTTCGCCACCTTGCGGTGGGCGACGAGTGCGGCGCCGACGTCCTGACCGAAGCCGGTCACGACGTTCAGCACGCCGTCCGGAAAGCCCGCCTCCTTGAAGAGCTCGGCGAACTCCAGCGTCGAGGCGGAGGTGAACTCGGACGGCTTGACGACCGCGGTGTTGCCCGCCGCGAGGGCCGGGGCGAGCTTCCAGGCGAGGAGGAGGAGAGGGGAGTTCCAGGGCGTGATCATCGCCACCACGCCCAGCGGCTCGCGCCGGGTGAAGTTGAAGATGCCCTTCTTGTCGGTCGGAATGACCGCGCCCTGGATCTTGTCGGCGAGGCCGCCGAAATAGCGGTACCACTCGCCGATATAGCGGGTCTGCCCGCCCATCTCGGCGAGGAGCTTGCCGTTGTCGCGAACCTCGGTGGCCGCGAGGTCGGCCGCGTGTTTTTCGCACAGGTCGGCGAGACGCATCATGAGCTTGCCGCGGGCGGTGGCGGTCATCGTGCCCCACTCGCCGGCAAGCGCCCGGTCGGCGGCCTCGACGGCGGCGTCGACGTCCGCCTCGGTGCCGTGCGCGATCTTCGCCCAGACCTTGCCCGTGTAGGGGTTCTCCGTGTCGAAGGTGCGGCCGCCTTCGGCCGGGCGACGCGCTCCGTCGATGTAGAGGTCGTAGGTTTGCATCAATTGGCTCCCGAAAGGAGGCCGCGTCCGATGACCTGCGCCTGGATCTCGGCCGCGCCCTCGAAGATGTTGAGGATGCGCGCGTCGCACAGGATGCGGCTGATCTCGCTCTCGAGCGCGTATCCGAGGCCGCCGTGGATCTGCAGCGAGCAGTCGGCGTTCGACCAGGCGACGCGGGCGGCGAGGAGCTTCGCCATCCCCGCCTCGACGTCGCTGCGCTTGCCGTTGTCCTTCTCGCGGGCGGCATAGTAGGTGAGCTCGCGCGCCATCACCGTCTCCGCGGCCATCACCGCGAGTTTGTCCGACACGCGCGGGAAATCGGCGATCGGGCGGCTGAACTGCTGGCGCTCCAGGGCGTAGGCGAGGCCGCGGTCGAGGGCGGATCGCGCGACGCCGGTCGCCCGGGCGGCGGTCTGGATGCGGGCCGATTCGAAGGTCTGCATGAGCTGCTTGAAGCCCTCGCCCGTGACGCCGCCGAGGAGGCCGTCGGCGGCCACCTCGAAGCCGTCGAACATCAGGTCGTACTCGCGCATCCCGCGATAGCCGAGCACCTCGATGTCGCTGCCGGTGAGGCCGGCATCGGGGAAGGGGTCGTCCTCGGTGCCGCGGGTCTTCTTGGCGAGGAACATCGAAAGGCCGGTATAGCCTTCCGTGGAGGAGTCGGTGCGGGCGAGGACGGTCATCAGATCGGAGCGCGCAGCGTGGGTGATCCACGTCTTCGCACCGAAGAGGCGCCAGGAGCCGACGGGCGTCCGGCGCGCGGCCGTCCGCAGGCTGCCGAGGTCCGATCCCGAGCCCGGCTCGGTGAACACGGCGGTGGGGAGCACCTCGCCCGAGGCGATCTTCGGCAGCCAGTAGTCGCGCTGCGCCTTGGTGCCGGCGCCGCCGATGAGGTCGCCCGCGATCTCGGAGCGGGTGGAGAGGGAGCCGGCGCCGATCCAGCCGCGCGACAGCTCCTCCGTCACCACGCACATCGCGAGCTTGCCGAGCCCGAGGCCGCCATAGGCCTCGTCGATGGTGATGCCGAAGACGCCGAGTTTGGCGAGCTCGCCGATCAGCTCGTCGGGAATGAGCCGGTCGGCGAGGTGCCAGCGGTGGGCGTTCGGCGCGATCTTGTCGTCGGAGAAGCGGCGGAACTGCTCGCGGACCATGTCGAGAAGCTCGTCGCCGGTGGAATCGGCGATGGTGTGGCCGGAGGCGAGGTAGCGCGTCAGCGCCGCACGCGCCTCGATCCCGCCATCCTCGTCGTCGAGGAAGGGGGCGACCTTCGCGGCAAGCTCGTCGGCCGCATCGGCGAGGCCGAAGTCGCGCGGACGGATCAGCTCCGACTGGCTGATGGGGATGCCGCCGATGAGCTGGCCGAGATATTCAGCGAAGCCGACGCGCAGCACGAGCTCCTCGCCCATGCCGAATTGCTGGCGCTCGGCGAGGCCGCTCGCCCAGCGCAGCGTCGCGGCGAGGGTGCGCACGGTCGTCTCCACCCAGGCGAGGCCGTGGACGGCGCGCTGGTACTTGGTGAGCACGGCGCCCTTGACCGGGCCCTGGCCGGCGACCTTCTCGCGGACGGCGGCGCGGACGCGGCCGCTATAGACCTCCGCGGCCGCGAGCGCTTCCGCCGACCGCTCCAGCACAACCGACGGATCCGGCAAATCGAGATCGCGGGAGAGCGATGCTGTTGTCATGGTCAGGACCTCGACATTGACGCGCCAGCGACGACACCGTCGTCGTGCAGCCGATCGATCTCATGGCGGGACAGTCCTAGGACGCTGGTCAGCACCTCGTCGGTGTGGGCGCCGAGGGCGGGCGCGGGACCCGGCGGGTGCTGCTCGGCGCCGACGAATTCCACCGGCGAGCGCGGTGTGGGGTAGGTCGCGCCGGAGGCATGGGTGGTGGGTTGGAAGAGCGGGCTCGTCGCGAACGGTCCGTCGCGCAGCGCCTCGCTGAGCGTGTTGTAGGGGCTCCAGCAGACGGCCGTGCCCTCGAAACGGGTGGCAAGGTCGGCGAGCGCGAGGGCCGTGGTGCGCGCCTCCACGATCTCGTTGAGGGCGGCGCGGTGGACGTAGCGCGCCCCTTCGTCGGCGGTGAAGTTCACCCCGCACTGCGTCTCGACGGCGGCCACCTCGGCCTCGATCCCGAGCGCCGTCACGAGGTCGCGCCATTGCCGCGCGGTGATCGCGACGAGCATCACATAGCGCCCGTCGGCGGTGCGGAAGTCGCGCCCGTAGGCGCCGAAGAGATCGTTGCCGATGCGCGGGCGATCGGCACCCGAGACCGCGACTTCGGCGACCTGACCGAGATTGCCCAGCGTCGCCATCGCGACATCGCCGAGCGGCACGCGGATCTCCGCCCCCTCGCCGGTGACCGAGCGCCGCCAGGCAGCGCTCACGAGCGACAGCGCGGCGTAGAGGCCGGTCGAGAGGTCCCAGGCGGGCAGCACGTGGTTGACCGGGCCCTCATGATCGGCCGGTCCCGTCATCATCGGCACGCCGAGTGCGGCGTTGATCGTATAGTCGACCGCGTTGCCGCCGTCGCGCCAGCCCATGACGCGCACCGAGATGAGGTCCGGCCGCCGCTCGGCGAGCGCGGCGTGGGAGAGAAAGCCGTTCGCGGGGTAATTGGTCACGAAGAGGCCGCCGTCCTCGCCCGCCGCGGTGGCGATCTCGATCGCGAGCTCGCGTCCGCGCGGATTGCGCAGGTCGATGGCGATCGACTTCTTGCCCTTGTTGAGCCCCTCCCAATAGAGGCTCGCACCGCCTCCCGTGAGGGGCCAGCGGGAATAGTCCGGTCCGCCGCCGATCGCATCGAAGCGGATCACCTCCGCGCCCATCTGCGCGAGCGTCAGCCCGCACAACGGCGCGGCGACGAAGGCCGCTCCTTCCACGACACGCTTTCCGGCCAGGAGCCTATCCACGGCTCGCTCCTTCGGCGGCATCGGCCGGGTGGCACCCCATCCGGCGCGATGCATATGGCACAACAGTTTTCACGCGAACGATTGTTGCAAGGTTGGCTGGGGACGACGAGGCAGCGTTCCTGAAACCTGTTATGCTAACTCTGCAGTCGACTTCCCCGCGGCCCGTGTGTGACGGTCGCCGCAAGCATAAAAGCGATGCGAAAACGCAGATAAATGCGTTCTCTACAGGGAGGGCGACCATGTTTAGTAGCGATCCTGTGGCGAATTCTCGCCGCGGACGTCCGCTTGCCGCGGCCGTGTTGGCTGCCGGTCTCACGATGGCGGCATTCCAGGCGCAAGCCGCCGAGTTCGAGTGGCAGTACTTCTCCGTCGCCCCGCCGCTCCATCCCTACGCGCAGATCCTCACCAAGCATTTCGACGCGATCGAGGAGCGCACCAACGGCGATCTCGACATCAACCTCGTCTACTTCGGCGAGACGCCCTATAAGGGCGCCGAAGCCGAGAAGCTGATGCGCGACGGCCTCGTCGAAATGACCGAGTGGCTGCTCGGTTACTCGACGTCGACCTATCCGATCCTCTCCGGCCCCGAGCTGCCCTTCCTCGCTCCCTCGCGCACCGATGCGACCGAGATGATCAAGGCGATGGACGGCGCCTGGGCGAGCGAGGACGTCGCCGCTGCGCTCGACGACATCCTGAAGCGTCACGACGCGGTGAAGCTCTCCCGCTTCTATTGGGCGCCGCAGAACCACTGGCTGACCAAGCCGATCGACGGTCCGGACGGCTTCAAGGGCCTCAAGATTCGCGAGTTCTCCGCTGAGGGTGTCGACTTCACCGAGGCGATCGGCGCGACGCCGGTCTCGATGACCGCGCCCGACGTCTACTCGGCGCTTCAGCGCGGCACCCTCGACGGGGTCGTGACCGCCTCTACCTCGATGACCGGCCTCAAGTGGGGCGAGGTCCTCAAGGCGGGCTACATCACCAACTTCAAGCTGACGATCAGCCTCATCCTCGTCTCGCAGGAGGCCTACGACCGTCTGCCGCCAGAGTATCAGACAATCCTGAAGGAAGAGGTCGATGCGGCGACGAGCGAGATCCTCGACTACATGGCCTCCGGCGAGGAGGAGATGCACGAGCTGCTGAAGTCGGAGTACGGCTTCACCATCACCTACGCGAGCGAGGAGGACTACAACACGCTTCGCGAGATCGCGAAGGAAGCGGTGTGGCCCAACTGGATCGAGCGCGTCGGCGCCGACCGCGGCAAGCCCGTGGTGAACGGCGTGCTCGAGGCGCTCGGCGCCAAGGAGCGGATGTAGAGCGGCACCGTGGCGCTCCTCGACCGCACCCTGTTCGGCCTCGCGTGCTTCGCGGGGCTGGCCATCCTCGTCCTCCAGCTTGCCGAGATCATTCTGCGTCTCGCTGGCGGTAGCCTTCCCTTTGTCTCCGAGACGACGGGTTTCCTGATGGCCGCGCTCACCTTCCTGGCGTTGCCGGAGGTGACGCGGCGCCGGGAGCATCTCACCGCCGACTTCGTCGTGCTGATGATGAGCGAGAGCCTGCGCCGGAAGATCGAGCTCCTGATCTCGCCGGCGGTGAGCGCCGTCTACGTCGCGGCGCTGATCTATACGCTCTGGGGACTCGCCTACACCTCCTGGCTCGACGGGGTGCGCTCCGAGGGCATCACCCGCACGCCATTATGGATCCCGCAGGCAGTGCTTCTCTTCGGTCTCGCAATGATGCTGCTGCGCCTCCTCGTCGCCCTGGTGCGCGCGATCCGGCGCTGGCCCGTCGTGGAGAGCGCACCATGAGCGCGCTTCTCGGCATCTTCGGCAGCCTCGTCGTCCTCCTCTTCGTCGGCCTACCGATCTCCGTCGCGCTGGGACTGACCGGGCTGTCGTGGATCATCGTCGACAACCCGCGTCTTTTGCGCGGCGCCGCCTATGCGCTGTGGAACAACGCCAACTCCACGACGCTGATCGCCGTGCCGATGTTCCTCCTGATGGGGGAGATCGTGCAGCGCTCCAACGTGGCGGTGAAGTTCTATCGGGCGATGTCGCTCTGGGTCGGCTGGCTGCCGGGCGGGCTCCTCCACTCCAACATCGGCGCGTCGGCGGTGTTCTCGGCGATCTCGGGCTCCTCGGTCGCGACGGCGGCGACGATCTCGACGACGGCGATCCCGGACCTTCTGCGGCTCGGCTACAACCGGTCGCTGATCGCGGGCACGCTGACGGCCGGCGGCACGCTCGGCATCCTCATCCCCCCCTCGATCCCGATGATCATCTACGGGGCGATGACCGAGACGTCCGTCGGTGCGCTGTTCCTCGGGGGCTTCCTGCCGGGCATCCTCATCACGACGCTCTTCGCGCTCTACGTCATCGTTCGCTCCGGACGCACCGTGCCGGGGGAGCAGACGCGCGCCACCTGGCCGGAGCGGTTCGCCTCGAGCGTCCACATCATCCCCGTGGCGCTCCTCATCCTCCTCATCGTGCTCGGCATCTATCTCGGCTGGGCGACGCCCAACGAGGTCGCCTCCATCGGCGTCGCGGGCGCGGTGCTCATCGGCGTGGTGTTCGGCGATCTCACGCCGAAGGTGTTCCTGACCGCGCTCGGCTCCACCGTGCGCTTCACGGCGATGCTGATCTTCGTCATCCTGTCGGCGCACATCTTCGCCTTCGCGCTGTTCTCCTTCGGTGCGACACGGGCGGCGGTGGGCCTCATCGCCGAACTCGGGCTGTCCGACTACGGCGTGCTCACCGCCATCGTCGTGCTCTGCCTCTTTCTCGGCATGTTCATCGACGCGATCTCGATGATGGTCCTCATCCTCGGCGTCGTGTTCCCGATCATCGTGCAGGTCGGTTTCGACCCGGTGTGGTTCGGCATCATCCTCGTCCTCATCCTCGAGATCGGCCTCATCACCCCGCCGGTGGGGCTCAACCTCTACACGGTGCGCGGCCTCATGCCGGGCGCCACCCTCGCGGAGGTGAGCCGCGCCGCGCTCCCGTTCGTCGCGATCCTGCTCTTTGGAATCATCATTCTGACAATCTGGCCGGAGATCGTCCTATGGCTGCCCCGGAACGCAAAATAGCTCAGCGCGACACGGCGAGCGCCCGTCTCGCCCGCTTCGCCGTCGACACCCGCCGCGCCGACATCCCCGACGAGGCGATCGAGAAGGCACGCGGCTGCCTCGCCGACTTCCTCGCCTGCACGCTGGAGGCGGGCGACCTGCCGTGGAGCCGGCAGGCGGTCGCCTTCGTGGAGGCGATGCCGGAGGGGCCGTGCACCGTCGTCGGCACCTCCCTGAAGCGCTCCGCGCTCGACGCCGCATTCGCCAACGGCTCGATCGGCCACGGCCTCGTTCGCGAGGACATGCACGTGCCGAGCTGCTCGCACCTCGGTGTCGTGGTGTGGCCGACGCTTCTCGCCCTGTCGCAATGGAAGGCGGTGGACGCGGAGGACGTCCTTGCCGCGGCCGTCGTCGGCTACGAGGTGGCGGCCTCGGTCGGGCGCGAGCTCTTCGACGCCGACCTTGCCGCCAAGATCCGTCCCACGAGCACCGTCGGGGCAATGGGTGGGGCGGCGGCCGCAGCGCGCCTCATGGGGCTCGATGCGGAGCGCACCCAGGCGGCGATCGGGTTCGCCGCCAACGCGGCCTGCGGGCTCAACGAGTGGCCGTGGGCGGGCGGCAACGAGATGTTCTTCCATGCCGGTCTTGCCGCGCGGAACGCGCTGACGGCGGCGCAGCTCGCGGCGTGCGGCACGACGATCTCCGACACCGCGATCGACGGCCGGGCCGGGCTCTTCGCCGCCTACGAGCGGTTGGAGCGGGCCGACGCGGTGGAGCCGCTCGGGCGTGACGAGTACGAGATCTTGTCCGTCTACTGGAAGCCGGCGCCGGCCTGCAACTACGTTCAGACGCCCTGCCAGGCGGCATTGGAGCTCGTACAGCAGGGGGTGCGCGCGGCCGAGGTCGTGAGCATCGACATCGACTCCTTCCCGCACGCGGTGCGCTACCCGGGCTGCGACAACCCGGGGCCGTTCTCCGGCCCGCTCGACGCCAAGATGAGCCTTCAATTCTCCGTCGCGGCGGTGCTCGTCTCCGGCGAGATCGCCGAGGCGAACTACCGCACGCAGGACCATCCGGAAGTGATGCGTCTCGCCGGGGTGACGAAGCTCAACATCGAGCCCTCGTTTCAGGTGGCCTATCCGGCCAAGCAGGGCGCGCGGGTCCGGCTGACGCTGACCGACGGCACCACGCGCCTCGCGACCCTTCCGGACGTCGTCGCCGCGGACCGCGCGATGGTCCGCGCCCGGCTCGACGCTGCGGCGAGCGCGACGCTCGGCGCGGACGGTGCGGCCCGCCTCTCCGCCGCGGTGGACGCCGTGGGGGCGGGGGGCGGACTGAGCGAGGTCGCCGAGGCGACGCAGCCGTGAGCGGCGCGCTGTCCGGGCTGAAGGTGATCGAGCTGTCGCGCCTTCTGCCCGGCGGGCTCGCCACCACGATGCTCGGCGACCTCGGCGCCGACGTCGTCAAGATCGAGCAGCCCGGCATCGGCGATCCGATGCGGGCTTTCCCGCCGCAGGGAAAGGGAGATTCGGGAACCTTCCTCATCGGCAACCGCAATAAGCGCTCGATCACCGTCGACCTCAAGGCGGCGGAGGGAAAGGCGATCGTCACCGCCCTCGCGCGCGAAGCCGACGTCCTCGTGGAGGGCTTCCGGCCGGGCGTCGCGGACCGGCTCGGCCTCGGCTACGCGGCGCTGTCTGAGGTGAACCCGCGGCTCGTCTACTGCTCGATCTCCGGCTACGGGCAGGACGGGCCGTACCGCGACGTGCCGGGCCACGACATGAACTATCTCGGCATCACCGGGATGCTGCAGCTCATCTCGCGACCGGAGACGGGGCCGCTGGTGCCGGGGCCGCTGTTCGCCGATATCGGCGGCGGCACGATGATGGCGATCTACGGCATCCTCGCGGCGGTCATCGCGCGCGATCGCACCGGCCGCGGACAGTTCGTCGACGTCTCCATGACCGACGGCTCGATGCATTACATGCACTCGCACGCCTCCGAATGGCTGATCGGCGGCACCGAACCGGAGGGCGGCGTGCAGCGGGTCGCCGGCGGATCGGCGCCCTACAACATCTATCGCTGCTCGGACGGCAAGTACGTCACGCTCGGCGTCATCGAGGATCACTTCTGGGACCGGATCCTGAAGCTCTTCGACGACGATCGCCTTCCGGCCGAGCCGTTCCCGCCGCGCGAGCAGGCGCTCGAGGCGCGCGCCGTGCTCGCGGAGCATTTTGCGACGAAGCCGCGCGACGAATGGGTGCGGATCCTGTGGGAGCACGACATTCCGGCCGGCCCGGTGAACTCGTTCGAGGAGGCGTTCGACGATCCGCAGATGCGCCACCGCGACATGCTCCTCTATTGCGATCATCCGGTGGAAGGGCGGCTGCCGCAGATCGGCTTTCCGGTGAAGTTCTCCGAGACGCCGGGGCACATCGACCGGCCGCCGCCGACGCTCGGCGAGCACACCGAGGAGATCCTCGCCGAGCTCGGCTACGACGGCGAGGCGATCGCGACGCTGCGCGCGGCGGGCACCGTGTGAGCCGCGCGGAACGCGCTAACGGCTATGCCGACACCGGTTGGGCGCAAGTCGAATGGTCCAATCGCACAGTAGAACTGCAGGTTTCGACGCCGGCCGACGGGTTTTGCCCCTGCAACCGATAGTGTTGAGGTTCTGGCCAAACCCCGTCCGATCGGTACGCTGAAGCCTGCAACACCGCCCCTCTTGGAGCGGCAACGACGAGAACGCCCGGGCAAACCGGCGTTGGACGTCCCGGTAGGGGACGGGGAGGCGTAATGAAGCTCAACGCGGCAGTCGCCGGTGTCGGCAACACGAAATATGGCCGGCTTCCGGACTACGACGCCTACGACCTCGGGATGGACGCCCTGTCTGCGGCCGTCGACGACGCGGGTCTCGGTTTCGAGGACATCGACGCCGTCATCATCAACCGCATTCCGGACTATCAGCGGTTCTGCGAGATCGCGGGCATCGATCCCGCCTACGTCACCATCTCGCCGGGGCACGGCCGGTTCGCGGCGATCTGCATCGACACAGCCGTCTCACTGGTGATGAGCGGACGCGCGCGCACCGTCGCGCTCGTCTACGGCAACAACGGTCGTTCAGCGGGCGTCGCCTATGGCGGGGCGGATGACAGCTACGGCTCCGGTGGCGGCGCGATCTGGTTCCCCTACGGCATGACCTCGCCGGGCGCCTTCCACGCCCTGATGATGCGCCGTCACATGGAGCTCTACGGCACCCGGCCGGAGCAGCTCGCCGAGGTCGCGATCACCTTCCGCCACCACGCCTCGCTCAATCCGGGCGCCGTGATGCGCAAGGAGATCACCCTCGACGACTACATGGACGCGCGCTGGATCTGCGAGCCGCTGCGCCTCTTCGACTATTGCCTGATCAACGACGGCGGTGTCGCCCTGATCATCACGACGCCGGAGCATGCGCGCGACCTGAAGAAGCCGCCGGTCTACATCCGCGGCAGTGCGCTGCGCACCGCCTTCGTCGGCTCGATGTTTCCGCCGGAGGACTTCTGGAACGCCCCGCTCGCGGACGTCGCGGCGCGGTCCTTCGGCGACGCGGGCCTGACGCGCGAGGACATGAACGCGCTGATGATCTACGACAACTTCGCGCCCACCGTGCTCTTCTCGCTGGAGGGCCTCGGCTACTGCGGCGTCGGCGAGGCGGGACCGTTCGTCGCCGAAGGGCCGCTGCGCCTCGGCGGCCGCTACCCCACCAACACCTCGGGCGGCCACCTGTCGGAGAGTTACATGCAGGGCTGGGCGCTCAACGTCGAAGCGGTGCGCCAGCTTCGCGGCGAGTGCGGCGACCGGCAGGTCGCCGGGGCCACCAACATCCACTACGGCTGCGCCTCGCCGGTCTGCTCCTCCATCGTCTACTCGCGGGATCCGTCATGACCGATGCAATCGCCAAGCCGCGCCCGCCGAAGAACGGCGCCGAGCGCCCGTTCTGGGAGGGCCTCGCCGAGGGCAAGATCCGCGTGCAGCAGTGTGATCACTGCGGCACCAAGCGCTTTCCGGCGAGCCGCTATTGCCCCGCCTGCCACAAGGCGGGGGCGCGCTGGGTCGCCGTGGAGCCGACCGGGACGGTGCAGAGCTTCTGCGTCTTCCACAAGTCGTACTTTCCGGGCTTCGCGGCGGAGATGCCGTACGCCGTGGTCGAGGTGAAGCTCGACTGTGGCGTCGAGTTCTTCTCCAACATGGTGGACACGCCGAACGAGGCGATCCACACCGGCCAGCGCGTCCGCGCCGCCTTCGTGGCCGAAGACGACGTGGTCCTCCTCAAGTTCCGCCCGGCCGACGCGTCATGAGAGCGGTGGTGGTGGATGCGCCGGGCGGTCTGGAGGTCCTCCAGATGCGCGAGGTCCCCGACCCGGTGCCGGGGCCGAAGGACGTCGTCATCGCCGTCGACAGCTGCGGTGTCTGCTACCACGACATCGTCACCCGCAACGGCACCTTGAAGGCCGGCGTGCACATGCCGCTGATCCTCGGGCACGAGATCGCCGGGACCGTCGCCGACGTCGGCTCCGCCGTCACCCGGTTCCGGCGGGGCGAGCGCGTCGCGACGGTGCAGCGCTACCATATCTGCGGCGCCTGTGAGCACTGCCGCGAGGGCTACGAGCCGTTGTGCCCGGACAAGAAGTTCCTCGGCGACCACGGCCTCGTCGGCGGCTACGGCGAGTATGTGGCGGTGGAGGACGACAATGTCTGCCACGTGCCGGACGGGGTCGCGCTGGAGGCGGCCGCCATCACCGCCTGCACGCTCGGCACGGTCTACAACGCGATGACACGGGTGAGTCCGGTGAAGGCGGGCGAGACCATCCTCGTCACCGGTGCTTCCGGCGGGCTCGGCCTCCACGCCGTCCAGCTCGGTGCCGCCCAGGGGGCGAGGGTGATCGCGCAGACCACGTCGCCCGCCGCCGAGCCGCTGCTGCGCGAGCTCGGCGCCGACGAGGTCGTGGTGCATGGCCGCGGCGAGGACTTTTCTAGCGCCGTCCGGGCGCTGACGGGCGGCCGCGGGGTGGATGTCGCGGTGGACAATGTCGGCACGCTGCTCTTCCAGCCGACGCGCAAGTCCATCGCCCTGCGCGGCCGTTGGCTGATCATCGGCCAGCTCACCGGCGATTTCGTTCCCTTCAATCCGGCGCAGCTCTTCCTGCGGGGGATCTCGATGCTCGCGGCGACCTCCACCACGCGCGAGCAGCTCGCCGCGTGCCTGGCTCTCGTCGCCCGCGGCAAGGTGCGACCCGTCGTGGAGGCGGCGCTTCCCCTCGGCGAGGCGGCGGAGGCGCACCGGCGCATGGAGGCCGGCAGCGTCACCGGCCGTCTCGTCCTGAAGCCTGGAGTTTTGCAATGAAGATCAATGCGGCGATCTGCGGGGTCGGTGCGTCCGAATTCGGACGTTACCTGCCCGACAGCCAACTCCGCCTCGGCGCCAAGGCGTTCAAGGCCGCCTTGGAGGACAGCGGGCTGAAGCGGGAGGACATCGACGGGCTGTCGATCCACATGGGCTGGCCGGTCGGGCTCGACTACGACCGCGTCGCCGAAGGCCTCGGCCTCAACATCCGCTACGTCAACCAGTCGTGGCTCCACGGCCGCTTCGTCACCAACGCGCTGCAGCACGCCGCGCTCGCGGTGTCGGCGGGGCTTGCCAACGTGGTGGCCTGCTTCACCGCGATCTCCTTCACGCGCGAGCGCGACATCCTCGGCGGCCCCGGCGACATCGAGGGCAACCGGGAGGAGGGGGGCACCCACGGCGAGGCGCCGCCCTATGGCTTGACCGCACCGGCGGGCGGGGCGGCGCTGTCGATGCAGCGCTACATGGCGCGCTACGGCGTCACCAGCACCGACCTTGCCGAGGTGCCGATCCAGATCCGCCAGCACGCTCTGAAGAACCCCGGCGCGATCATGAAGAAGCCGCTGACGCTCGAGGATCACCAAGCGTCGCGCATGGTGGTCGATCCGCTCCACCTCTTCGACTGCTGCCTCGTGACCGACGGCGCCGTCGTCACCTTCGTCACCACCGAGGAGCGGGCGCGCGACCTGAAGCAGAAGCCGGTGCGCATCGCCGGCATGCAGGGCATCCGCTCGAGCCGCGACGAGTTCATCTTCGCGCCGCCGGGGCTCGGCATCAGCCAGCAGCCGACGACGGACGTCGCGTCACGGCCCGTCGACGTGGAGATCTTCGAGACCTCCGGCATCGGCCGCGAGGCGGTGCAGGGGCTCTATACCTACGACGCCTTCACCCCGCTCATCCTCTTCGTGCTGGAGCGCTATGGTTATTGCGGCGCGGGCGAGGCGTGGCAGTTCGTCAAGGACGGCCGGATCGGACCGGGCGGCGCCTTGCCCATCAACACCAACGGCGGCCTCCTTTCGGAGGCGCATGTGGGCGGCTGGAACCACATCCGCGAGATGGTCCGCCAGCTTCGCGGCACGGCCGGCGAGCGGCAGATCCCCGATGCGTCGGTGCTCCAGTGGGGCACGTGCTGGGGCGATTCGGTTCTTCTGGCTGCGTGAGAGGAAGATCATGAGCGACCGCATCATCACCAAGCCCCGCCCTCGGATCAGTCCCGACAACGCGCCTCTCTTCGAGGGGCTGCGCGCGGGAGTACTGCGCCTGCCGTTCTGCCTCGATTGCGGCAAGCCGCATCTGCCGCCGGGGCCGGTGTGTCCCTACTGCCTCTCCGACCGGCTCGAATGGCGCGACGCCAGCGGGCTCGGCACGATCTCCTCCTTCGTTGTCGTCCACAAGGAGTGGTTCCCGGCCTTCTCGGCCGACGTGCCCTACAACGTCATCCAGGTGGAGCTCGACGAGGGCCCGCGGATCACCGCCCGTCTCGACGAGGACGGTCCGATCGCCGTCGGCGAGCGCGTCCGCGCCGACTTCGCCCGCGTCGACGACGACCTGACGATGCTGGTCTTCAAGCGCACCAACCGCTGAGCCCGAAGTCGCCGCGGGTGGTTCACCGTGCGGCTACGAAAGCGCCGAAGCGACCTTTCGAGCACTGCGGCCGCCCATTCTAGGCACAGACGCCGGGTGGGCGGTTCGGTTGCACCACGTGCTGCAACCGGAACAACGCCGGCGGCCAGCTGGATGACCGCGACGCGGCTTGAAGACCTTACGGACAACATGTGCCGCTGCTGCAGCGGCAAGATTCTACTCTCGGATCACCCGGCGGTGCGAGGCTTGCGCGAAGCCGTTGGGGGCGGACAAGGCCGGCCATGCGCGGTTCTGTGATGTGACGTGCGAGGTGGCGGCGCGACGGGCTCGCATGGCCGAGCGGTTCACCATCACGTGCGCCGGTTGTGTAGCTCTCTTCGCCTATCATGACGCGACGAAGGCATATTGCAGCGTGTCATGCCGGGTGGGAGCGTCATGGGCGAAACGGCGCCGAGCGCCGGCAGGCAAGGAGGGGTGAGCCGCGTCCACATCTGGAGACAGAGGGGTTTACCGAAACGGGCAAGACCCCCTCAGGAGAGATGCCCTTGTCTTTGGCGGCGCCTGTGGCCTTCCGCCTAAATTCTACCTCTTTATGGCTCTCTCTGAGAGCAGGACGTACGCGGCTAAGGCGCGGCGGTCTTTGATGGGGCACTCAGTGAAGTCGCGAATAACCTCGTGTGCTAGATCTAAATGTGTCCCCACATCCGACTTGGTGAAACGGGCATCTGGATTATAGTCAGCGTCGTGTCGCTTCGCCTGTAAAGTCACGAACTCATTCCCAAAATCCTCGATAGGTTTCGGGAACCTTTCCATTACCTTTCTGTTGACGAAGCGTTTGCACCATGCGCCTGAAGTGCCCCCCATTTCGACCGGACAGCTGGCGTAAGCA
>NZ_JAEKJA010000024.1 GCF_016411865.1 Acuticoccus mangrovi
GTTCAATAGCCGGCATGTCCGGTGAAACGGGGAGCACTCCAACTTCGCTTTGCGTTGAAACCTGCTCAGCCGAATGAGGCCAGAAAGACTGCTCGGAACATGGATAAGCACCACCTTCTGCGTGAGCCTACTTCGATCGAGTCATCGCCGGATCGTATTCCGGATGGCGGGGTTGGCATTTCCCCCACAGGAGTGCTACACAACGTCTCGTCCGGGCACGAAAACGCCCGCAGAAACACGGAACTTCTGGCGCGATCAGCGGCAGTCCTCTCCTGGGCACCACCTAAGGGTGGCCGCCGCACCAGTCCTGAAGTTCAGACATTCTGCGGAGTTTGCGAAGCCCGAGTGCACCACACGGGTGCTCACATGCTCCTCCGCATGCCCTCTCCGATGAAGCGTTCGCGGTCCTCTCTCTTCCAGTGCGGACGGCGGGTCTCTTCCGACATCCTGCAGCGCCACGCGGCCAGCGACTTCCGCCTCGACCCCGACGCGGATCGCTTTTCCGTCGCTTCGCTCCCCCTCGGCCATCTCGCCCGTGCAGGCCTGCGTGCCGCTCGCACACGGCTGACCGGCGCGGACCGCGACCGCTCATCCCATGCGGCCGGTTCAGAAAGACTGAACCAAAGCATCGACCAACGCTCGTTTCTCCGCCCCCGCGGCAACCCTATCGTCACGCAGGGCACACCCGGCTCGCCCCCGTCGACGGAGAAACACATGGCCACCATCCCCGCCCGCGTGAAAGGCATCGATCACGTCGTTCTGCGCGTGACCGACATCGATCGGACCATCGCGTTCTACCAGGACATTCTCGGCCTGCCGCTGGAGCGGATCTTCGACCGGATCGGCCTCTACCAGTTTCGCGCCGGCAGCAGCCTCATCGACGTACAGCCCCTCAAGGAGGGCGACACCCTCGCCCCACCCGCCGAGCGCGGCGTCGAGCACGTGTGTCTCAACATCGAGGGCGATCTCGACGAGGTGCTCGCAGCGCTCGCGGCCCAGGGCATCACCCCAAGCTTCGGCCCCCTCGAGGTCTACGGCGCGCACGGCTTCGGCACCTCCTTCTATCTGCGCGACCCCGATGGCTACGAGATCGAGCTGAAGGTCGGCTACGCCCGCAACCCTGTCCGCATGCCATGACGATCGCCTTCGAGGAGGGGATCGTCGACGGTCCGGTACCGCTGCGCTACGTGCGCACGGGGCCGAAGGGCGCGCCCGTGCTCGTGTGCTTGCACGGGCTGCGCGCCTACGCGCACTGGTTCGATGAGTTCACCGAAGTGGCCGCCGGCGACTTCGACGTGATTGCGCTCGACCAGCGTGGCCGAGGCGGCTCGGGCAAAGCGCCCGACGGCGACTACACCACCGCCGCCTATGTGGCGGACGTGACGCGCCTTCTCGATGCCCTCGCCATCGACACCGCCACCCTGGTGGGTCATTCCATGGGCGGCACCAACGCGATCAACTTCGCCGCCCGACACCCGGAGCGGATGGACCGGCTCGTGATCGTCGACAGCGCGCCGGTGCTCGCCGCGCCGGGCCTTGAGCGCATGCGCTCGGAGATGGGCCGCACGCCCGCCGCCTTCCCCGACCGGGCCGCGGCCGAAGCGTTTCTCGGCGGTCTTCACGCCCGCGCCACGGCGCGCAGCCTGAAGATTCGCCTTAAGTGGATGGTGGAGGACCTCGCCGACGGGTCGGTCGGCTGGCGCATCGACAAGGCGATCTTCGACCCGCGCATGACCCCCGACCCGGCCGAAAAGACCTGGGACGCCCTCAAGGCCATCCGTTGCCCGACGCTGATCGTGCGGGGCGGGATCTCGGACATGATCACCGCCGAGATCGTCGAAGAGATGGCCGCGGTGATGGCCGACGCCCGCGTCGTCGAGGTGGCGGACGCCGGGCACATGGTGATCGAGGAAAACCCCGAGGGGTTCAACGCCGCCGTACTGCCGTTCGTGCGCGAAATGATGCTCGCCTGATCAAGGCCCTGCACCGGGGCACGTTCCCGGCCGCACTGTTCCCGGCCGCGCCGCAACGCCTCCCGATCCGGCGCGGCGACCGTCGAACCGGGACTCGGCGACAGTTCAGGCCGGCTCGACGAGCTCGGGGATCACCGGGAACACACCCGGCATCACGATGAAGCCCGGCAGATGGCGGAACCGCCCCATCCAGCGCCACACCGCCGGATAGTCTTCGATCATCACCCCCGCGTCGGGCGCGACGGCCGCGGTGCCGAACACGGCGACATCGGCCACCGTCGGCCGCTCGCCGACGAGCCAGGCGCGCTCCCCGCCCCCTTCGCCGGCGAGATGATCGTCGAGGATCGCCATCGCGTTCCGGGCAGCCGGCAGCACCGCACCGGGGCCGGCGAGCAGCGTGTCGTCGCTGAACCTTGCGAGCCGCAAGGCACCGATGGGCGCCATCTCCCGCTCGGCGAACGCCATCCAGTCGAGCACCTTCGCCTGCTCCACCGCATCGTCCGGCAGCCACGTGCGGGCCGGATCGTACCGCATCGCGAGATAGCTCAGGACCGCGAGCGGGCCCGTCAGCCTGAGTTCGCCGTCCCGCAGCACCGGCAGGCGCGACTGCGGGGTCACCGAGGCGCGGAACGCGGCGGTCAGATGCTCGCGCCCCGGATGCATGTCGACCTTGCGCGCGGTGTATTCGAGCCCGAGGAACGACAAGAGAAGCCGGGCCTTATAGGCGTCGTCGGACAGGATGTAGTCGTAGAGCTCGATCACGCTGCCACTCCCGCGTCGCCGCTACCGGCCACCTGGCCGAGGCGGGTCATCTGATCGCCGGTCCAGTTGCGCAGAACCGAGAACTCCAGCCCCGACTGGTCCACCCAGCGCCGGTAGGCGACCGAGCTCGCGTCGGAAATCGTCGGCACCTCTCCGAGCGGGCTCACCGGCAGTGCCTGGGGGTGCTGGTGGATGAGGATCATCCGGTCCTGGGCGAAGATCTCGTGGTAGAAGTGTAGGATGTCGGTGTCGGTGTTCGTCCGGTCGAAGATGAACGCGAAGGAGTGCACCACGCAGCTCGTCTCCTCCACCGGCTGAATGAACAGGCCGATGAGGTCCTTGCGCCCCCGCTCCACCAGCGAATCCTTGTAGATGATCGAGATGAACGGGCGCGGGATGCGATAGTCGTAATAAACGACGGTGTCCTGGGTCGCGACAGCCGCCGAGGCCTTGGGCTGCACGAAGGAGCAGCCGACGGCCCACAGCTCCGTCCCGTCCTCGCGGAACTCCACATCGTAGCGCGCCACCTCGGCGTTGCCGTAGCCACCGAGGGTGCCGGTGTGGACGAAGGAGAAGTGGGAAAGGTCGAAGAAGTTCTCGATCACTCTCAACCCGGAGATCGGCACCGCGATGCGGCCGCGATGGAGGAAGCGCCGGTCGCTCCCCTCGCTGAACTCGGGAATCGCGATGATGTCCTGCGCGGGCGTGCCGAGGCATACCCACACGAAGCCGTAGCGCTCCTCGACATGGGGGACGGTGCGGCCCCCGTCCTCGCCGATCTCCCGGCAGGCGAAGCCACCCTGCGGCGCGCGCGAGACCTCGATATCCTGCCCGAGGAGGCGGGTGCGGCGCGGCGCATCGGCGGTGATGTCGGGGGCGTAGCCCACCACGTACCAGTCGTTGAGCGCGACGGGATCGGTTGTCCGTGTCATGGCGTTCCTGCGCGGTTGGGGTCAGGCGGCGGGCGCGTGGGCGAAGCGGAAGCGGCGGAGCGCGGCGACCAGAGCCGCGCGCTCGTCGGCGGCCATGGCCTCGGACACCGTGAGGTGGACCATGGTGCGGCCGGGCGCGAGCGGCACCGCGATCACGGCGTGATCGGCGCCGAGCACTGCGCCCCCCTCGGGGTCGAGGGCTAGCGGACCGACGAGCGGGGTCTCGATCAGCGCGGCGAGGGTCTCGTCGGCGTCCATCCCCACCGACAGGCTGCGCAGAGGCACAAAGCCCGCCGTCGCATCCGGCACGGCCGGCACGTCGCGGCCGCCCGCCAGCGGCGCACGCGCCCAGATGAAGCCGGCCGCCTCCTCAGCCTCGAACGCTTCGGCCCGGCCCGCCCGCGGCGGCTTCAGCTCCGGATGGGCCGGAATGAACTTGCACTGGGTGTCGGCCCCGAACGACCAGCCGTGATAGGGGCACAGCACCGTCTCGCCCTGCACCTCGCCGAAGGAGAGGCGCATCCCCCGGTGCGGACAGCGGTCGCGCCAGACCGACAGCTTGCCCGACGCCGAGCGCCACACCACGATGGGGTATCCGCCGAGCCGCACCGGCTGCAAGCCGCCGGCCCGAAGCGCGCCCGAGCCCATCAACGGGAACCAGCTGGCGGTCTCATCCACACCGGGCATACGCACCCCTCACGGCTTTGATTGTCTCCACTTCAGTTAGCCGGCGCTTTCGAAGGACTTCAAATCCGAAAGGGCGAGCTTTGCATCAGCTTTTCTGAACAAGCGGCCGCGGCCATCGGGGTTAGGGTCCCCCGACGAAGCCGTGAGGGAGCCCAAAATGATCGAGGTGATCGTGTCGCAGGTGGTGGACGTGGCCAGCGACATCCGGGCGCTGACACTCGAGTCCGCCGACGGC
Organism: Acuticoccus mangrovi; assembly: GCF_016411865.1. Taxonomy (GTDB): domain Bacteria; phylum Pseudomonadota; class Alphaproteobacteria; order Rhizobiales; family Amorphaceae; genus Acuticoccus; species Acuticoccus mangrovi. The sequence continues at coordinate 4,590 of NZ_JAEKJA010000024.1, forward strand.
ACGCCACTGCCCGCTTACGAGCCCGGCGCCCATATCGACGTGCACGTTCCCGGCACGTCCAGCCCCACGATCCGCCAGTATTCGCTCTGCCGCGCCCCCGGCGCCGCGCCCGCCTACGAGATCGCGGTGCAGCGTGCGCCCGATTCGCGGGGCGGCTCGGTGGCGCTCCACGACAACGTGCGCGCCGGCGACCGCATCGCCATCGAGGCGCCGCGGTGCATGTTCCCCATCGCCGCGGATGCCCGGCGCCATCTGCTCGTGGGGGGCGGCATCGGGGTCACACCACTCCTCTCGATGGCGGAGGCGCTCGCCGCACGTGGCGCACCGTTCGCGCTCCACTATTGCGCCCGCAACGCCGCTGCGGCCGCCTTCGTGGACCGGCTGGAGGAGGCGCCCTTCGAGGGCCACGCCCAGCTTCATCTCGACGACCGCGACGGCCGGCCGGACATCGCCGCCCTCCTCGGCCCCTTCGAGGCGGGCACACATGTCTACGTGTGCGGACCGGACGGGTTCATGCGGGCGGTGATCGACGCGGCGGAGGCGGCGGGGTGGCCGGCAGAACACGTGCACCGGGAGTATTTCACCGTCCCCACCGACACCTCCGCGCCCGAAGCCGCCGACGCCGACGGCAGCTTCGAGGTGGAGCTGTCGAGTTCGGGCAAGGTCTATGTGATTCCCCCCGGCGCCTCGATCGCCGAGGTGCTGGAGGCGGACGGGGTGATGCTGCCGCTGTCATGCGAGGCGGGGGTGTGCGGGAGCTGCATGACCAAGGTCCTCGCCGGCATACCCGACCACCGCGACTATGTGCTGACGCCGGCAGAGCGGGACTCGGGCACCGTCATGTGCCCCTGCGTGTCGCGGGCGCTGTCGAAGCGTCTCGTCCTCGACGTCTGAGGCCCGGCGAAGGGACGACGAGGGCCTGAGTAAGAAAAGCTGAATCCTCGGCCGGGAGGATCGTTGTTTTTCCGAATGCCCAGCCTTTCTAGCCTGCCAATGCGCCCGGAACCCCGCCTTGCCGAGTGGGGCCGGCCGACGACACGAGCAGGAAGGCGCATGCCGAAGACGGACCCCCTCCGGTGAACGGCCCCGTGACCGCAGCACCCCGCCCCGAGGCGGACGACGCGGTGAGCGCACGCCTCGCCGCCTGGCTGGCGCACGCGAGCCTTTCGGCGCTTCCGGCCGCCGTGCGCGACCAGACCAAGATCGCGCTGATCGACACGGTGGGTGCCGCCATCGTCGGGGCCAACCGGGGCGACGGCCACCAGGCCGCCGTGGCCGCCATGAAGGCCGCCTCCGGCAACCCCGAGGCGACCATCTGGGCCACCGGCGAGCGCATCGAGGCCCGCCGCGCCGCCTTCTGCAATGCGATCCACGCCCGTGCCCACGACTACGACGACATCATGGTGTTCCCGCAGGTGCACGTGTCGGTCTGCACGGTGCCCGCGGCGGTGGCGGCCGCCGAGCTTGCCGCCCAGCGCGAAGGGCCGATCAGCGGCCGGCGCCTCATCGAGGCGATCGCGGCGGGGGCGGAGATGCAGACCCGCCTCACCCTCGCCTATGCGCCCTATCACGACGCCTCGCGCTTTCCGGTGATGCTGCCGACGCAGGTGTTCGGCTATTTCGGCGCGGCGGCGGCGGCGGGGCGCGCGCTCGCCCTGTCGACGGAGGCGATGGAAAGCGCCATCGGCCTCGCCCAGATGCAGGCCGGCGGCACCGAGGAGATGGTCGTCCATGCCACCGAGAGCGTCGGCAAATGCATCTATGCCGGCTTCAGCGTCGACGGGGGCCTGCAGGCGGCGCTGTTCGCCGAGGCGGGCGTCGTCGCCCGCGGCCGCCCGCTCGAAGGCGAGGCCGGCCTCTTCGCCGCCTTCTTCGGCGGCCGGTTCGATGCCGAACGCCTCACCGGCGGGCTCGGCGAAGAGTTCCTTTCGCTGCAGCGCTGCATCAAGGCGATGCCCGGCACCCTCGTCGCCCACGCCTTCGTGGAGGCGGGGCTCGCGCTGTGCGCCGAGCACGGGCTGACGGGGGACGACATCGTCGGCGCGCAGATCGTCGTCGGCCCCTGGGGCAAGGCCATGTGCGAGCCGGCCGCGAGCCGCCGTGCGCCGGAAACCGCCTCCACCGCCATGAACTCGATCCCCTTCCTCCTCGCCAACGCCCTCGTGAAAGGCCGCGTCGCGCTCTCCGACATGACCCCCGAGGGCCGCACCCATCCCGCGACCCTCGCGATGGCCCGGCGCATCACCCACCGGCTCGATCCTGCGATGGCCGCGCCGAGGGGGCTCGAAGCGGCCCGCCTCGTCCTCACCCTCGCCGACGGGCGCACCCTCGAAGGGGGGCGGGCCGTGCCGCAAGGCCATCCCGACCGCCCCCTCAGCTTCGACGACATCGCCCGGAAATTTCGCTCGAACCTCGCCCCGGACGGTGATCCGGCCAGCCTCGCCCGCGCCGACCGCATCCTTCTGATGGTCGAGCGCCTCGAGGAGATGCCCGACATTGCGCCGCTGATTGCCTTCCTCTCGCCCGATGACCGGGGACGACACGGAGACTGATTTGACCCGCCCCATTGAGCAGCTGATCCGCCGCGGCGCGATCCATCGCGACGTCTATTGCGACCCCGCCGTGTTCGACCGCGAGATGACGCATATCTTCGACCGCACCTGGGTGTTCCTGGCGCACGAGAGCGAGATCCCCTCGCCCGGCGACTACAAGACCACCACCATCGGTCGCCATCCGGTGATCGTGAACCGCAACGACGAGGGCGAGATCGGCGCCTTCATCAACCGTTGCCGCCATCGCGGCCCGACGGTGTGCCGCAACGAGCTCGGCAACGCGAAATTCTTCCGCTGCCCCTATCACGCATGGACGTACAACAACGCCGGCGAACTCGTCGGCGTGCCGATGCCGCAAGGCTATGGGGCGGACTTCGACAAGTCCCGCCTCGGCCTCGTGCACGTCGCGCGGGTCGCAAGCTATGCCGGCTTCATCTTCGGCTCGATGAGCGCCCACGGCCCGACGCTCGAGGATCACCTCGGCGGGGTGCGCAAGTTCCTCGACGCCTATGTCGCGACCTCGCCCACCGGCGAGATCGGCGTCTACAAGGGCTACCAGAAGTGCGTCTACAGCGGGAACTGGAAGTTCCAGCTCGAGAACGGCGTCGACCCCTACCACGTGGGCGCGCTGCACGCCTCGGCCGTCACCCCCGAGGCGCTGGCCATCTACCGCCAGGGCAAGGGCGCGGTGATCGCGATGGACGGCCACGGCGTGACCGACCACACGGACTGGGGCCCGATGCCGGTGGACGCCAGCCTGTCGGGCGGCTTCAACCTCGTGATCTTCCCCAACCTCATCGTGCTGCGCAGCCAGATCCGCACGGTGCGCCCCATCGCGGTCGATCGCACCGAGATCATCACCAGCGTCGTCAAACTGAAGGGCGTCGACGAGGCGGTGAACCTCCAGCGCATGCGCGACCAGGAGTTCGAGTTCGGCGCCGCCGGAACCTTCTTCGCCGACGATCTCGACATCTTCGAGCGCACCCAGCAGGGGCTCAACAGCAGCGCCGTCGACTGGCTGGAGTTCTCCCGCGGCCTCGATCGGGAGGAGATGCGCAACGGCTACATGCACGGCTTCATGTCCGACGAGACCCAGCACCGGGGCATGTACGCCAACTGGATGGCGATGATGACCGCCGCCACCCCCGGCATCGCCGAGGCGGCGGAGTGAGCCCCATGGCCGACCTCAGACACGACATCGAGACCGCCCTCTATCGCGAGGCGCACCTTCTCGATAGCGGCGAGTTCAACGCCTGGTATGAGCTCTTCCTGCCCGAGGCGATCTACTGGGTGCCCGCCGGCAGCGGCGACTACGACCCCAACGAGCATGTCTCGATCATCCACGACGACATGACGATGCTGAAGAAGCGCATCGATCGGCTCTATTCGGGCCACGCCTACGCCCAGATCCCCGCCTCACGCACCCATCGGGCGATCACCAACGTCGAGGTCGAGGACGAGGGGGACGGCGTCGTCAACGTCCGTTGCGTGATGATGCTGGTGGAGCTCGCGCGCCATCGCCAGACGCTCTACCCCGCGCGCGTGACCTACCGTCTCCACCGCGCGGGAGACAACTGGCGCATCGGCTACAAGAAGGTGAGCCTCCTCATGAGCGACGAGCCGCTGCCGGCGGCGGCCTTCCTCTTCTGACCGCCCCGCCCGCCTCTCACCGGACCCCCGTCATGGCATCAGATACCGGCGCCAAGCCGGCCGACACCTGGCTGATCGGCAACGAGTTCGCGGCCGTGCGCGTCTCCGTCGACCACCAGGGCCACGATCCACGCCTCAAGATCGAGGATGTCGAGCACGGCACCTCGATCCTGCTCGACCCGCTGATCCTCGCCTCGCTCGCCCGCGGGTGGCTCGACGATCTCTCCGCGCATCTCTTCCCCTTCAACCCGGAGGACCCCCAATGAGCACGCTCACCGACCTCGGCGCCGCCGAAGCAGCCCGCAAGGTGCGCGCGGGCACGGTGAGCCCGGTGGCGCTCGTGGAGGCGCACCTTGAGCGCATCGGCGAGGTCAACGGCACCATCAACGCCGTCGTCACCCTCACCGCGGAGGCCGCCCTCGACACCGCCCGTCGTCTCGAGGCGCGCATCGCGGCGGGGGAGCCGGTGGGGCCGCTCGCCGGCGTCACCGTGGGCGTCAAAGACGTGACCCCGGTCGCGGGGGTGCGCACGACGTTCGGCTCGCCCCTCTTCGCCGACCATGTGCCCACGACGAGCGCGCTCGTGGTTGAGCGGCTCCTGGCGGCCGATGCGATCCTGATCGGCAAGACCAACACGCCCGAATTCGCCGCCGGCGCCAACACCGTCAACCGCGTGTTCGGAGCGACGGTGAACCCGCACGACACGGCCCTGTCGGCAGGTGGCTCCACCGGCGGGGGCGCTGCAGGGATCGCGTCGGGCATGTTCGCGCTCGCCGAGGGCACCGATTTCGGTGGCTCGCTGCGGGTGCCGGCCGCCTTCTGCGGGGTGATGGGCCTGCGCCCCACCGCCGGCCTCGTGCCGAGCCACCCCGTCCCCGACCCCTGGGACATGGGCCGCGTCCACGGCGCCATCGCCCGTTCGGCGGACGATCTGACGCTGGCGCTCTCGGTGATGGCCGGCCCCTCCACGGCCTCGGCCGTGTCCGCCCCCCTCCCCTGGGCCGACCTCGGCGCAGCGATCGCGGCCATCGACCCGGCGGGTCTCCGCCTCGGTGTGACGGCCGACCTTGCCGGCATCGGGCTCGATCCGGGGCCGCGCACCGCTTTCGCAGCGGCCTTGGAACGATTGGCCGGCGCCGGGCTCGAGATCGCCCACGAGGGCTTCACCGTTCCGCAAAGCCGCGCCGCCTACCGCGTCATCCGCGGGTTCTGGATGGCGACCCAATACGCCTCCCTCAGCGGGCAGGAGGACAAGCTCGGCCCCGCACTCGCCGGCAACATCGCTGCGGGCCGCGCGCTGGGCGCCGAAGACCTCGCCGCCGCCTGCGCCACCCGCGCCGCGCTCTGGCATCGCTGGCGGGCGCTGTTCGAGACGGTCGACGTCCTCCTCACCCCGACCGTGCCCTGCGACCCGTTCCCCATCGAGCAGAACTATCCGAGCGAGATCGACGACCACCGCCTCGACGACTATGTCGACTGGATCGCTCCCACCTACGCGGTGACGCTGATGGGGTTTCCGGCCATCTCCGTTCCTTTCGGCCGCACGCCAAAGGGGTTGCCGTTCGGGCTGCAGCTCATCGCCCCGCGCTTCGGCGAGCCGCAGCTTCTGGCGCTCGCGGCACATCTGGCCGCCCTCTAGGCAGATCACGCTGGGCAGATCAGACTGGGCGGGTCCGGTCGGCCCACCCAGCTGCCGGGGCCGGCCACGGTTTCGCGGCGAATTGCCTGCGACCACCTGATCGTGGCCCAACTGCGCCCGATCTTGCATAAGCAGGGCAGGCTCTGCTCTTGACTTCGATCAATTCCAGAAAATGGTCGAGGCAACGCCCCTTCGCGAATGGCGAGCCATGCAGGAGGGTTCTTCATGAAAAGCATGATGCTGCCGTACAACCTCGCCTTCTCCGAAGACGCCGAGGCCCCGCGCAACGACCAGCCCACCGGTATCCCGCGAATCACCATGCGCCAGCTCGTGTATTTCGTGGCCGCCGCGACCAACGAAAGCGCGATCCGCGCGGCCGAGCAGCTCAACGTGTCGCCGCCGGCGATTTCGGGGGCGATTTCGGCGCTGGAGTCGATCCTGGGCGAGCAGCTTTTCATCCGCCGCCACGCCCGCGGACTGATGATGACCGAGGCGGGCCGCCATCTCCTGTTCGAGGCGCGGGACATCATCGACCGGGTGAAGGAGATCGAAGCGCTGCGGCTGCGCGGCGCGGGTCAGGTGAACCGGCGCGTGTTCCTGGGCTGCCTCGGGGACGTGGCGACGCGCGTCGTGCCGCCGCTGATGCGCACCTTCCAGGAGCTCTACCCCAACGCGGACCTGCGCATCACCACCGCGGACTACGACCGGCTGATGACGGAGATGGACGACGGCGCCCTCGATATGGTGCTGGCGCTCGATTTCGAGCGCTCCCCATCGACCCACGTCACGGTGTTGCAGCAGACACCGGCCTATTGCTGCCTCCCCAAATCCCACCCCCTCGCGGGTGGTCCGGTGGACCTCGCCCACCTCGTCGACGAGCCCTTCATCATGCTCGACATGGCGCGCACCCGGGAATACTTCCTCGCCATCTTCAGCGATCAGAAGCTCACCCCCAAGGTCGCCTACCGCGCGGCGAGCGCCGACATGGTGCGCAGCCTGGTGGCACACGGCTTCGGCTATTCGCTCTTGAACTTCTCCGCCCCCGGCGACACCGAGATCACCTACCAGCCGATCCGCGGCGAGACCCGTCCCGCGAACCTCGTCGCGATCCGCCCGCAGCGCCGCCGCTCCAACATCATGACGGACCGGCTGATCGAGACTGCGCGCGAGGTGGTGGGCAAGATCGGCCTCATCCCTACCCCTGCCGCGCCCGTCGAGGTGGGCTGAGCGCGCGCCACCCCGCCGCCGCCCCTCATCACCGCATCCAGCCGGCCGTGCGCCGCTCGACGAGGGCGATGGCACCGTACATCGTCAGCGACAGGACGATCAGCACGATGAGGCACGCGTAGGCGAGCGGCACCTTGAACATTGCCGCCGAGTTCAGGAGCAGGTAGCCGAGGCCCGCGCTCGAGGCGACGAATTCGGCCAGCACCGCGCCGATCACCGCCAGGGTCACCGCCACCTTCGCCGCGCCGAAGATGTAGGGTAGCGCAAAGGGAAAACGGATCTCGAGATATTGCCGGCTGACCGGCGCATCGAGCGAGCGGGAGAGCTCGATGAGCTCCTGCGGCGTCTCCCTGAGGCCGGTCGTCGCCGCCACGACGATGGGGAAGAAGGTGATCAGCACCGTGATCAGGATGCGCGACCGGCTGCCCGAGCCGAGCGCCACCACGATCAGCGGCGCCACCGCCGCGATCGGCGTCGACTGCACCACCACCAGAAGCGGCACCACGGTCCGGTTCAGGAATTTCGAGCCCACCAGAAGGGCCGCGAGCGGCAGGCTGAAGGCCATCGAGATGGCGAACCCCGCCAAGACGATGCTGAGGGTGTGGTAGATGTTCTCCCACCACTCCGCGAGCCCGAAATCCATCGCCGCGCGCCAGATCGCGGTGGGCCGCGGCAGGAGAAAGCTCGGGATCGCGAACACCCGGCACACGATCTCCCACGCAATCACCAGCACCACGAGAGTGAGCACCGGCGCCACCGCGATCAACGCCTCTCCCAGCATCTGCGCGATGCGCCCGCCGGCGCTTTCGCCGCGCGCGCTCACGCTCGGGCCTCGGCGGAAAACACGCCGCGGCGGATGTCGTTGGCCATATTATTGAAAGCCGGGTCTTCCATCGTCGCGAGGCTTCGGGGGCGCGCGAACGGCACGTTGATCTGCCGCACGATCCGTCCGGGCCGGGCCGACATCACGATGATCCGGTCCGACAACAAGAGCGCCTCGGGGATCGAGTGGGTGACGAACACCACCGTCTTGGGCCTTTCCGCCCAGATGCGCAGAAGCTCGAGCGCCATCTCGTCCCGCGTCAGCGCGTCGAGGGCAGAAAACGGCTCGTCCATCAAGAGGATGTCGGGGTTCTGGACGAGCGCGCGCGCGATCGCCGCCCGCTGCTGCATGCCTCCCGACAATTCCGACGGCCGGCTCTCGGCGAAGTCGGCGAGGCCCACCACCTCGAGGAGCCGGTCCGCCTCCTGCTTCAGAGCCGGCGTCACCATCCGTCGCTTGTGGCGGATCGGGAACAGCACGTTGTTGCGGATCGACAGCCACGGCAACAGCGTCGGCCGCTGGAAAACGATGCCGATGTCGTCGCGTGGCTTCTCCATCGGATAGCCGAAGATGGCGGTCGAGCCCGACGTTGCCGGCATCAGCCCCGCCAGAAGCCGCAGGATCGTCGACTTGCCGCAGCCGGACGGGCCGATCAGCGCCACGAACTCGTGGCGAAGAACCGTCAGGTTGATGTCGTCGAGAGCGACCACCGGCGCTCCGCGCGCCCGCTCGAAATGCTTGCTGACACCGGCAAGGGACACGGCCACGGGTTCGGCACTCGACCCGGCCGCAGCGACCTCGGATGAACTGTCAGATAAGGGCAATGGCGAGACTTCTATCCTGTGGGGCGCGGCATCGCTGGACGGCGGCCCACACGAGGATGACGCATCCCGCAAAGCTTAGGAAAGCGGCACAACCGCGCGAAGTCATCAATTCTCCCCTTTGATTCAGATTTCCTAAATTCGCGAACCCCCGGCCCAAATTCAGAAAAACTGACCCTGTCGCCGTCGTAAATTTTCTCACGCCGTCCCGATGCCGTGGCTAGCATCAGGACCGTACAAACCATTCACATCACACGGGGTATGAGCGACATGAAGGCTTACCTGCTGAAAACCGGCCTCTTCGCCAGCGCGTTCGCGCTCGTGGCCGGCAGTGCCCTTGCTGCCGACAAGGTCGTGTTCGTGGTAGACTGGTACCCGGCAGGCCACACCGGCTTCACCCATGTCGGTGTGCAGGAAGGCTTCTTCGCCGAGGAAGACCTCGACGTCTCGATCGAGATCGCCCGCGGCAGCGCCGACGCGGTGACGCGTATCGCCTCGGGCGCGGCCGACGTCGGCAACGCCAGCATGGGCGCTCTGATGGCCGCCGCCGCCGAGAATGGCGGCACGATTCCCGCCAAGGCCGTGATGGCGATCTACACCAAGGCGCCCGATTCTATCGTCACCTACGACGGCAGCGGCATCGACAAGATCGCCGATCTCAAGGGCCGCAAGCTCGGCACCGCCACCTTCAACGGCTCCAACACGATCTGGCCCGGCATCGCCGCCCTCAACGGCATCGACGCCGACGACGTGCCGCTGACGAAGGTGGACTTCAACGCCGTCGGCTCGATCCTCGCCACCGGCCAGGTCGATGCGGTGATCGGCTGGCGCACAAGCGCGCTCGCCTATGTCCCGATGCTGGAAGAGACCGGCAAGACCATGAAGGTGCTCCCCTGGTCGGACTATGGCTATGAGGGCTACAACTGGTCGCTCGTCGCCTCCGACAACTTCATCGAGGAGCGCCCCGAGGTGCTGAAGCGCTTCGTGCGTGCCTACAAGAAGACGGTGGAGTTCGTGCTCGCCAACCCCGAAAAGGCCGCGGCCGACGTCCACGGGATGGTCAGCACCACCGACGAGGCGACCAACCTGAAGCAGATTCAGGAAATGACTCCGATGGTGCGGAACGAGATCTCCGAAAAGGACGGCCTCGGCACCCTCACCCCCGAGCTCGTGGCCACCACGTGGCAGTGGGTCGCCACCTCGCAGGACTACGCCGACGACCGCATCGATCCCGACAGCGTGGTCGACCGCAGCTTCCTCCCCTCCGCCGAATGAGCGCGGACGGCTCGGACACGGCGGGCGCGACGGAGGATCGGTCACCGATCGACGCCGGGCTCACCGCCACCGAAGCGCTGGTCCTCGACCGGCTGAGCGAACTCGGGGTCCAGGTGCACCCCGAGTGGCTTCCGGCGATCGCGGCCACCTACGAGATCAACAGGCAGATGGCGGCCCTCGTCCTCGCCGAAGATCTCGACGAGGACGACCTCCCCGCCGCGATCTTCCGGGCCTAGCGGCCCGCTCCCTCACGACACCTGCCCACTCCGAGAACCGACGATGGCCGCATCCACCACCGCAACTGCCCTTCTCGACAAGGGCGTGCGCGCCATTGCCGCCGCGGTGCGGACGGGCACGGTGAGCCGCCGGGCGGTGGTCGAGGCGGCGCTCGAACGCATCGCGGCGCTGAACGGTCCCCTCAACGCCTTCACCGACATCCTCGCCGAGCGTGCCCTCGCCAAGGCCGACGCGGGCGATCGCGCGAGCGCGCCCGACGCGCCCCTCGCCGGCGTGCCCTTCGCGGTCAAGAACCTTTACGACGTCGCCGGGATCGTCACCCGCGCCGGCTCCCTCATCAACCGGGACGATCCCCCCGCGAGCTCCGACGCCTTTCTCGTGCGACGCCTGGAGGCGGCGGGCGCGATCCTGGTGGGCGCGCTCAACATGGGCGAATACGCCTACGACTTCACCGGCGAGAACGCCCACGACGGACACTCCCTGAACCCGCTCGACCCGACACGCATGTCGGGCGGGTCGTCGGGTGGATCGGGCACGGCGGTGGGGTCGGGCATGGTGCCCGCCGCACTCGGTACCGACACCAACGGCTCGATCCGGGTGCCCGCCTCGTTCTGCGGCATCTGGGGGCTGAAGCCCACCTTCGGGCGGCTTTCGCGCTCGGGCACCTTCGCATTCGTGCCCGCCCTCGACCACACGGGCCCCATGGCCCGCAGCGCCGGCGACCTCGCCGCCCTCTACGACGCGATGACCGGCGAGGACCCCGAGGACACCCACCAGACCCCCCACCCCGCGCCGGCCACCCTGCCCGGTCTCGACGAGGCGCCCGACGGCTTGCGGATCGCGGTCGCCGGGGGCTGGTTCAAGCGGGGCCTGACGCCCGAAGCGCAACGGGCGCTCGCTCTCGCGGCCGAGGCGCTCGAGGCGACGCGCGAGGTGGAGCTGCCCGGCACCGCCGCCGCCCGTGCCGCGGCCTACGTGCTGACCAACCTCGAGGCGGCCGGGATGCATTTCACCCGGCTCCAGCGGCGCGCGGCCGACTACGATCCCGAAACGCGCGACCGGTTCCTCGCCGGCGTCGCCTCGCCCGCGGTGTGGCTCACCAACGCCCAGCGCGTGCGGGCGACCTATCGAGCCGCCGTCGCGAAGGTGTTCGAGGAGATCGACGTGCTGATCGCCCCCGCGACACCCTTCCCCGCCTTGAGATCGGGCCAGCAGGAAATCGAGATCGACGGCAGAACGCTGACGGCGCGGCCCAATATCGGACTGTTGACGCAGCCGATCAGCTTTGCGGGTCTGCCCGTTACGGTGGCGCCGATGCGGCTTTCGGGGCTGCCGGTGGGCCTCCAGATCATCACCCGGCCTTGGGACGAGGCGACGGGCCTGCGCGTCGGCCGACATCTCGAGAAGGCGGGGCTGACGCTCTCTTCCGGGATCTGAGACGGGCAAGGCTCACCCTCTGGCGGACCGTGCTTCGCGCCGGCGGCCATGATCCCGATGGGGAAGCGCGCCATCCGGATGATCCGGCTTGGCGAGCCGATGCTCGAGCCCGCGGGCACGGCGGAGGCCGCCGAAGACGTGCCGACCGACGGGTCCGGGTCGATGATGCGCCACCACACCCCGGAACTGGATACCGGTTCCCGACGCCCCACTCGGACGCCGCACAGGATCTCACGTCGGATACTCAGACGCCCGCAAGAACGCTGACCTTCCGGAGCAGCCGGCGGCAGTCGGCCTCTCGGCACCACCTGAGGGTGGCCGCCGCACCGGTCCTGACGTTCAGACGATCCGCAGAGTTCGGGAAGCCCGAGCACACCACAGGGGTGTCCGTCTGCCTCCGCCGTTGAGCGCCCGGCGTCCGCCCTCGTCCCGTTCAGACGACAAATCCTCGGCGGCGTTGGCGACAAGGTCCGCCGCCACACGATCGCCATACGGATCGGCGACTGCGTGATCGAGAAGGCCATCCGTCCGAAGACGGCGGCACCGAGGTTCTCCCCCGGCCCCCGCGGTGCGGCGGAAGGTGACGGGATCGGAGAGCAAGCAATCGCGGCGCGGCGCTCCTCCTCGGGGCACCGTCGGATCGAGCCCGGCGAAGCGCTGCATTCCTATTTGTAATCGCTTGTTGATTTTCTGGAAGTTGAGGCGCGATGCGGGCCAACCCTAGTGTTGACGCTTGTCCAATACGCAATCGTCTCGCGTTCTGACCAAATCCAGCATCGTGCCGGTGATCGAACATCGTGGCGCGCCAACCTGAGGCTATCACCGAATGAGATTGAAATCAGCGCTGGCCAAGACGGCCTTCGTCCTGGGCCTGATCGGAGCACAGTGCGTCTCGGCCCTCCCCGCGGCGGCGGCGCAGGACACCATCCGCCTCGTCCTGACCGCCCAGCTGACGATCCTCGATCCGATCCTGACGTCGGCGATCTCCACCCGCACCTACGCCTATCTCGTCTACGACACCCTCATCGCCATCGATGCCGACGGCAACTTCAAGCCGCAGATGCTGGAAGGCTGGGACGTCAGCGACGACGGCCTCACCTACACCTTCACCCTGCGCGACGGACTGTCGTTCAGCGACGGCGCCCCGGTCGTCGCCGAGGACGCGGTCGCCTCCATCAAGCGGTGGTGGGAGGTGGATTCCTTCGGCAAGCGCCTCAAGGCCGCCACCGCCAGCCTCGAGAGCACCGGCGACAGCACCTTCACCCTCACCCTCTCGCGCCCCTTCGGCCACGTGATCCAGGCGCTCGGCAAGCCCAGCAGCGTCGTGCCGGTGATCATGCCCGCCCGCATCGCCTCGGCGACCCCCTCCAACAAGGCGGTCACCGAGTACATCGGCTCCGGCCCGTTCGTGTTCGATTCGGAGAACTGGACCCCCGGCAGCAAGGCCACCTTCCACAAGAACGACCTCTACAAGCCCCGCTCCGAGCCCGCGAGCGGCCTTGCCGGCGGCAAGGACGTGAAGATCGAGACGGTCGAGATCGTCGGCATCCCCGACTCTTCGACCCAGGTCGCCGCCCTCCAGCGCGGTGAGGTCGACTACCTCCAGTCCGTCCCCCAGGACTTCGTCCCCCTGATGGAGGCCGACCCCAACATCACCGTGCAGAACTACACCGGCACCGATCAGTACATCGCCGGCGCGGTGATCAATCACGCGATCCCCCCGTTCGACAATCCGAAGGTCCGCCGCGCGCTGCAGGCGATTGCGATCCCCGCCCAGTTCATGGCCGGCCTCGGCCTCGGGGAGGACCAGTGGACGGCGTGCAAGTCGGTCTTCATGTGCGGCTCGCCGCTCGGCAACGACGCCGGCGTCGCCGACCTTCCCGAAGGCAGCGTCGAGACCGCGAAAAAGCTGCTCGCCGAATCCGGCTACAACGGCGAGCCCGTCACCCTCCTGGTCGCCTCGGCCGTCCACGACCACAACCGTCTCGGCCTCGTTCTCGAGGGGCTGATGAAGGAGGCCGGCTTCAACGTCACCGTCACCGGCGGCGACTGGCCGACGGTCGCCAAGATGCGCTGGTCGAAGGAAACCACCGAGAACGGCGGCTGGAACATCATGCCCATCACCTGGTCCGGCCACGACCTCGCCTCGCCCTTCACCAACTACGCGATCGTCAACAACTGCACCGACGCCTATCCGGGCTGGAGCTGCAAGCCGGAGATCACCGACCTGATCGCCCAGTTCGAGGAGGCAACCGCCCCCGACGACCAGATGGCCCTCGCCCGCAAGATCCAGGAGCTCACCTTCGAGGACGTCAAGTTCCTGATCCTCGGCCAGTACAGCCGCTCGTCGGCCTACCGCTCCGACCTCAAGGACTTCGTGAACGTGGTCATGCCCGCGATGTGGAGCGTTCACCGCTGACGCGCCGCCTCGGGGCCCCGCCCCCGAGGCACCCAACCGACGAAAAGGCGTGCCGGGCCTCCCGGCACGCCTTTTTCATGTCCGCTCGCATGTCCGCTCGCAAGTCAGCCAGGGTGCCGGGTTCGGATCGGGCCCCGGTGCGGCGGTCAGAAGCGCAGCTCCTTGTCGTTCGTCACCTCCTTCATGACGAAGAAGGTGCGGGTCTGGCGCACCCCGGGCAGCGCGATCAACTTCTCGCCGTGCAGACGGTTGAAGTCGGAGATGTCGCGCACGCGGATCTTCAGAAAGTAGTCGAAGTCGCCCGCCACCAGATGGCAGTCGAGCACGAACGGCAGCTCCGTGATCGCCGCCTCGAACATCGCGAAGCTCGTCGGCGTCGAGCGGTCGAGCACCACGCCCACGATGACGAGCGCGCCGAGCGCGACCCGGTCCGGGGCGATCTGGGCCCGCACGCCGGTGATGATGCCCTCTTCGAACAGGCGCTGCGTTCTGCGGTGGCAGGTGGCGGGGCTGACGTTGATCCGCTGGGCGAGCTCGGCGTTGCTGAGCCGGCCGTCCTTCTGGAGCTCACGCAAGATCGCCCGGTCGGTCCGATCGAGCCCAGGCGTGTCGTCGTAATCTTCCATAAATTCCGAGATTCTTGAGAGCTTTCACCAGTTATTTGGAATTCTTCAAGAGCTACTCTCATTCCTACGCGTCATTTTGAGAGCACATTTCACCGCATGAAAGCTAGGTTTATCGCGCTCCGCGAAAGGACCTACGATGCTAGAAAAATTCGAGCGCTACCCCCTGACCTTTGGCCCGACCCCGATCGAATTCCTGCCCCGGATGACCGAGGCGCTGGGCAACAAGGTCGAGATCTGGGCCAAGCGCGACGACTGTAACTCAGGTCTCGCCTTGGGTGGCAACAAGCTTCGCAAGCTCGAATACATCGTCCCGGACGCGATCCGCTCCAACGCCGACACGCTGGTGTCGATCGGCGGCGTGCAATCCAACCACACCCGCATGGTCGCCGCCACCGCCGCGAAGCTCGGCATGAAGTGCGTCGTCGTCCAGGAGAGCTGGGTGCCGCACGAGGACGCCGTCTACGACCGGGTCGGCAACATCATGCTCACCCGCCTGATGGGCGCCGACAGCCGCATCGTCGAAGAAGGGTTCGACATCGGCATCCGCAAGAGCTGGGAAGACGCGATCCAGTCCGTGAAGGACGCCGGCGGCAAGCCCTACGGCATCCCGGCGGGCGCTTCGGTGCATCCGCTCGGAGGGCTCGGCTATGTGGGCTTTGCCGAGGAGGTCCGCGCACAGGAAGCCGAGATGGGCGTGCGCTTCGACTACATCATCGTGTGCGTCGTCACCGGCTCGACGCAGGCGGGCATGATCGTGGGGTTCGCGAAGGACGGGCGCGCCCAGAACGTCATCGGCATCGACGCCTCGGCGACCGTCGACCAGACCCGCGCCCAGGTGCGGCAGATTGTCGACAGCACCGCCGAGCTGGTGGAGCTCGGCCGCACGATCAGCGACGACGAGATCCACATCAACCCCGACTACGCTTATCCCGCCTACGGTGTGCCGTCTGCTGCGACCAGCGACGCCATCCGCTTCGCGGCGCGGACGGAGGCGATGATCACCGACCCCGTCTACGAGGGGAAGAGCATGCAGGGCATGATCGACCTCGTGCGCAAGGGCTTCTTCCCGGAAGGCTCGAAGGTGCTCTACGCCCATCTCGGTGGTGCCCCGGCCCTCAACGGATACGCCTATACGTACAGAAACGGCTAGCGCCGGACCGCGACGCGGATGGGGACGCCCGACCGGCAAGAGGGCACGGGACCCCGCCCCCAGCCCTCGACCGCCAGGACTTCGAAGCCTGGTCCGGCGGTCCCCGAGGCAATCCTCCCGCAACGGCGGACCGCGAAGGATCTTCAGAAGCGCCGCGACGGCCTATCGGCGCGTCGCTTCTCGCCTAAACCGACGCCAACGAGGGTCGTTGCTCAAATAGGACGCCGATCCGCAACGTGAGGGTGAGTGCTTGGCCAAACGAACGTCGCTGCCACCCCTGAACCCGCTTCACGTGTTCGAAGCGGCGGCGCGCCTTGAGAGCTTCACCAAGGCCGCGCGCGTTCTGAACATCACCCAGTCGGCGGTGAGCCGGCAGATCGCCGCGCTCGAGGCGAGCCTCAACGTCATGCTGTTCACCCGCGGCAAGGAGGGGACCGCCCTCACCGAGGCGGGGCGTTATTATCGCGACGAGGTGACGGCCGCCTTCAGCCGCATCCAGTCCGCCACCGACGAGATCCGCAACCAGCGCGAGGCGAGCCCCTTGCGCGTCAGGGTCTACACCACCTTCGCCGCGCAGTGGCTGATCCCCCGCCTGCCGGACTTCCAAGCCAAGCATCCCGAGATCAAGGTGCAGGTCAGCACCGCCACCGCCCCCGTGGTCTTCTCCCGCGACCGGGTCGATCTCGCGATCCAGCTCGGCGACGGGATGTGGCCGGGCGTCAACGCGCGCCCCGTCTTCCCCGACGTCATCCAGCCGGTGTGCAGCAAGGAGGTCGTGCGGCGGGTGGGCTCGGCGAAGGTGTCGGACATCCTCAGAGAGGTGCCGATGATCGAAACCGGACTGCGCAGCCGCGACTGGCCCGACTGGCTCGCCCACAACCACATCGCCGTCGACGACTGTGAATACATGCGCTTTCCGAATTCGCTGCTCGCCTATCAGGCCGCCCTCGCCGGGCTCGGCGTCGCGATGGGGCAGATGATGTTCCTGTCGCGCGAGCTCGAGGAGGGCCGGCTCGTGCGCCTCGGCACCCAGCCTCTCAAGCGGGACGTCGGCTACTTCGCGCTGTGGCCGGAGGCGATCCCCATGAACCGCAAGATCCGCGCCTTCCTCGCCTGGGTCACCGCGACCGCGGAGCGGGATACCCAGACGATGTTCCGCTCGATGCTGTCGGAAGTGGCGTGAGAAGGCCCGACCCACTCCCCCGCGCGGCGCGCCCCCGGCGACGCATTCCCGTTGCGAAGCCCTCCTTGCGCCCTTGGAAGTTGAGGAGACGCATCTCGTGCGCCTAACCTTCAATGACCCGCCAAGGCTTCCAGCCTCTCAGCCCTTCGCCGCATGGAACCATGCGACCAACGCCGACACCCGCAAGAGGATCGACTGAATGGGAACGTATATCGTCAAGCGGATATTGGCGACCATTCCGGTCATGGCGCTCGTTGCCGTCGTCGTGTTTGCGCTTCTTTATTTCGCGCCGGGTGATCCGGCCGAAGTGATCGCCGGCGACCATGCGAGCCCGGAAACGATTGCGGCGATCCGCCAATCCCTCGGGCTCGACCAGCCGCTGCCGATCCGCTTCGCCGCCTGGGCGGGGCAGCTCCTGCAGGGCGATCTCGGGGTGTCGGTGTTCTCCAACATCCCGGTGGTGACGCTGATCCTCCAGCGGCTCGAGCCCACCATGTCGCTGATGGTGCTGACCACCCTCATCGCCGTCGTCGTCGCCGTGCCCATGGGGGTGTTCGCGGCGAGCCGCTCGGGCACGTGGCTCGACCGGGCGCTGATGGGGGGCGCCGTCCTCGGCTTCTCCGTGCCGGTGTTTGCGACGTCCTACCTCCTCGCCTGGATCTTCTCCATGAAGCTCCAGTGGCTGCCGGTGCAGGGCTATGCGCCGCTCGCGAACGGGGTCGGCACCTGGTTCGTGCACCTGATCCTGCCCTCGCTGGCGCTCGCCAGCGTCTATATCGCGCTGATCGCCCGCATCACCCGCACCGCGGTGCTCGAGGTCCTGCACCAGGACTATATCCGCACCGCCAAGGCCAAGGGCCAGGGGCACCGCACGATCCTGTTCGTGCACGCGCTCAAGAACGCGGCGGTTCCGATCCTCACCGTGATCGGTCTCGGCGTCGCGCTCCTGATCGGCGGCGCCGTCGTCACCGAAAGCGTGTTCGCCATTCCCGGCATCGGCATGCTCACGGTCGACGCTATTCTTCAGCGCGACTATCCGGTGATCCAGGGCGTCGTTCTGTTCTTCAGCTTCATGTACGTCCTCGTGAACCTCCTCGTGGATATCGCCTACACCTTCTTTGACCCGAGGATTGAGTATTGAGCACTGGATCGTATCGGGAGAGCGTCGCCGTGGGCGACGGTGAGGTGCTGGTCGCCCCCGCCTTGCCCGACCTCTTCGAAGACCGCGGCCGGCGAAGCGCCCTTGCCGCCGTCCTCGCCCACAAGGCCATCGTCATCGGTGCCGCGATCGTCCTCGTCATCACGCTGATGGCGGTGTGCGCGCCGTGGCTGACGCCCATCGACCCGACCGCCATCGCCCCCCTCGAACGCCTCAAGGGGCCGAGCCTCGCCCACCCGTTCGGCACCGACATGCTGGGGCGCGACCTCTTCTCGCGCGTTCTCTACGGCGCCCGCATCTCGCTGTTCGTCGGGTTCGTGATCGCCGCCCTCTCCTCCATCATCGGGCTCGTGATCGGGCTCGTCGCCGGCTACTGGCGCCGCCTCGACGGCATCGTCATGCGGCTGATGGATGCGCTGATGTCGATCCCCGGCATCCTCCTCGCCATCGCGTTCATGGCGATCTCGGGCGGGTCGATGGGCAACGTCATCCTCGCCATCACCATCGTGGAGGTGCCGCGCGTCGCCCGCCTCGTGCGCGGCACGGTCCTGTCGGTGCGCCGGCAGGCCTATGTGGAGGCCGCGGTCGCCTCCGGCAGCCGCTCGCTCACCATCCTCCTCAGCCACATCCTGCCGAACACCATCGCCCCGATCATCATCCAGGCCACCTATGTGTGCGCCTCGGCGATGCTGCTCGAATCGGTGCTCTCCTTCATCGGCGCCGGCATTCCCCCGAGCATCCCCACCTGGGGCAACATCATGGCCGACGGCCGCTCCATCTGGCAGCTCAAGCCGAGCATGATCTTCCTGCCCGCGCTGTTCCTCTCCCTGACCATCCTCGCGATCAACCTCGTCGGCGACGGCCTCAGGGACCTTCTCGACCCTCGACAGGCGGGGAACGGCTGATGGCACCGCTCCTGAGCATCACCGATCTGCAGGTTCATTTCCGCACGCCCCGCGGCGTCAGCCGGGCGGTGGAGGGCGTCTCCTTCGACGTGAACGCCGGCGAGACCCTCGCCATCGTCGGCGAATCGGGGAGCGGCAAGTCCGTCACCTCGATGGCGGTCCTGCGCCTCCTGCCCACCAAGACCACGAGGGTCAGCGGCTCCATCCGCTTCGAGGACCGCGAGCTCCTCGACCTTTCCGAAGACGAGATGCGCGGCATTCGCGGCAACGCCATCAGCATGATCTTCCAGGAGCCGATGACGGCGCTGAACCCGGTCCTGACCATCGGGTCCCAGATCGCCGAAGCGCTGATGCTCCACCAGGGGCTCGGCAAGCGCCAGGCGCTCGCCCGCGGGACCGAGATGCTCGACCTCGTCGGCATCCCCGCCGCCGCGCGCCGCATGTCGGACTATCCGCACAAATTGTCCGGCGGGATGCGGCAGCGGGTGATGATCGCGATGGCGCTCGCCTGCGAGCCGCGCCTCCTCATCGCCGACGAGCCGACCACCGCCCTCGACGTGTCGATCCAGGCGCAGATCCTCGAGCTGATGCGCTCGCTGAAGGCGCGCACGGGCGCCGCCGTCGTCATCGTGACCCACGATCTCGGCGTCGTCGCCGAAGTCGCCGACCGGGTCGCGGTCATGTATGCGGGGCAGAAGATCGAGGAGGCGAGCGCGACCCAGCTCTTCGCCCGCCCGCATCACCCCTATACGAGCGGCCTCCTGCGGGCGATGCCGCGCCTCGGCACCTCGCTCCACGACCCGGACTGGACCCTCGCCTCGATCCCCGGCCAGGTGCCGAGCCCGTTCTCGCGCCAGGAGGGCTGCGCCTTCGCCCCCCGCTGCGCCAAGGCGAAGGACGTATGCCGCCGGCACCGCCCGGCCCTGCGCCCGGCCGAAGACGGCCACTCCCACGCCTGCCATTTCCCCGACAATGCGACAGGTGCCGACCATGTCTGACGCCCTCCTTTGCGTGAACGATCTGAAGAAGCGCTTCGTTCTCGGCGGCGGCATTCTCGGCCTCGGGACCACCCAGGAGGTCGACGCGGTGTCGGGCGTGTCGTTCACCATCGCGGCGGGGGAAACGCTGGCGCTCGTTGGCGAATCGGGCTGCGGCAAGTCCACCGTCGGCCGCTGCATCCTGCGCCTCGAGACCCCGACGGACGGCCAGGTGGTGCTCGACGGGGAGCGCATCGACGACCTCTCCCCCGAGACCTTCCGCAAGCTGCGCAAGCGCATCCAGGTGGTGTTTCAGGACCCGTTCAGCAGCCTCAACCCACGCCGCAAGATCCGCGACATCCTCGCCGAGCCGCTGCGCAATTTCGGCCTCGTGCGCACCCGCGCCGAGTGCGACCGCAAGGTGGCCGAGCTGCTGCAGATCGTGGGGCTGTCGGAGGACGTCGCCCACCGCTGGCCGCACGAGTTCTCCGGTGGCCAGCGCCAGCGCATCGGCATCGCCCGCGCGCTCGCCTCGGATCCGGACCTCATCGTGTGCGACGAGGCGGTGTCGGCGCTCGACGTGTCGGTGAAGGCGCAGATCGTCAACCTTCTGAAGGACATCCAGAAGAAGACCGGCACGGCCTTCCTGTTCATCTCCCACGACCTCGCGATCGTCGAGAACATCTCCCACCGGGTGGCGGTGATGTATCTCGGCAAGCTCGCCGAGATCGCCCCGCGCGAGGCGATCCTGCGCCGGCCGCGCCATCCCTACACCCGCGCCCTGATGTCGGCGGTGCCGATCCCGGACCCCGCGATGCGCCGCACCGAGCCCCTCCTCAAGGGCGACGTGCCGAGCCCCATCGCCCCGCCCTCGGGGTGCCGGTTCCACACCCGCTGCCCCTTCGTCGAAGAGCGCTGCCGCACGGAGGTGCCGGAGCTGCGCCCCGTCGCCGCCGGCCATCTCGCCGCCTGCCACCTCAACGACCTCGCCGACGGCGAGAACCCCCTCCTCAGCGCCCCGCCGGTGGTCGCATGACCCGCCGAACGCTGCACCGGACGCCGCACCGCACAGGGGGGCGAACCCCCGCCATCCACCCGCAACACGCTCGGAGGGCCTCGTGACCTCGCGCCTCTTCTCCCCCTTCGAAGTCCGCGGGCAGACCTATGCCAACCGCATCGCGATCTCGCCGATGGCCCAGTACAACGGCGACGACGGCGCGGTGACGCCCTGGCACGACCAGCACCTCGGCGGCTTCGCGGTGTCGGGCCCCGGCGTCGTGATGATCGAGTCCACCTCGGTGGAGCGGGAGGGCTGGGGCTCGGCCACCTGCCTCGCCCTCCACACCGACCGGCAGGAAGCGGCGCTGCGCGAACTTCTGACGCGCATCCGCACCTATTCGGCGACCCCTTTCGGCATCCAGTTCGGCCATTCCGGCCGCAAGGGGTCGGGCCGCCTTCCGACCGCCGGCCGCGGCCCCCTTCCCCTCGACGAGGGCGGGTGGCGCACCTGGGGCCCGTCGCCGGTCTCCTTCGGCGGCGAGTGGCCCGTCCCCGAAGCGCTCGACGACGCGGGCCTCGCCCGGGTGCGCGAAGCCTACCGGCAGGCCGCCGGGCGGGTGAACCGGGTCGATCTCGGCCTCGTCGAGCTCCACGGCGCGCACGGCTATCTGCTGCACACCTTCCTGTCGCCGGTGTCGAACCACCGCGAGGACCGCTATGGCGGCTCCCTCGCCGCCCGCACCGCCTTCGTCGCCGAGATCATCGCCGACGTGCGCCGGACCCTCACCGACGACCGCGCCCTCGGCATCCGCCTCAACGCCCACGACTACGTGGACGGTGGCCTCACCTTCGAGGACACCATCGCCATCACCGGCCTCCTGCGTGAGGCGGGGGCGGACTATGTGTGCGTCTCCGCCGGCGCCATCTCGGCCGAGGCGCGGATCGAAGCCTCCCCCGGCTACCTCGTCCCCTATGCCTCGAAGCTGCGCGCGGCGACGGGGATCGCGACCTTCGTCACCGGCCTGATCCTGACGCCCGAGCAGGGCGAAGAGATCATCGCCGACGGCCACGCCGACATGGTGGCGCTCGCCCGCGGGGTTCTCGACGATCCGCGCTGGAGCTGGCACGCGGCCGAGCGCCTCGGCGTCGAGGCGGACTACCCGATGCCCTACCTGATGGCGAAGCCCGGCCGCTGGCCCGGTGCCGCGCTGCTGCGCCCGGCGGACGAGGCGGCCTGATGAGCACCCCCGCGCCCCCCGCCCGTCGACAGGACGCCGGCCGATGAAAGCGGCCTGGTACGAGCGCACGGGGCCCGCCCACGAGGTCCTGACCGTGGGTGAGATCCCGGCCCCGACGCTCGCCGCCCACGAGGTGCTGGTGCGGGTGCGCGCGTCCGCGGTGAACCCGGCCGACCATAAGCGCCGCTCCGGCTGGCTCGGCACTGCGCTCGGGCATCGGCGGATCGTGCCGCACATGGACGGCGCGGGCGAGATCGTCGCCGTCGGGGCCGAGGTTGCGCCGGGCCGGGTCGGCGAACGGGTGTTCGTCTACGGCGCCCAGGGCGGCTACGACGGCGACGCCGGCCGCGCCTTCGGAACCGCCGCCCAATATTGCGCGCTTCCCGCGGCCCAGGCCCTCGCCCTGCCGGACACGGTCGGCTTCGCCGAGGCGGCCGGCCTCCCCGTCCCCGCCTTCACCGCGTTTCGCGCCGTGTTCGGCGACGGGTCGGTGGCGGGCAAGGCCGTCCTCGTCGCCGGCGGCGCGGGCGCCGTCGCCCAATATGCGATCAACTTCGCCAAGACCGACGGGGCGCGGCTCGTCCTCGCCACCGTCAGCTCGGCGCAAAAGGGCGCGCTCGCGCTCGAAGCGGGCGCGGACGCCGTCATCGACTACCGCACCGAGGACGTCGCCCGGCGCGTCCTGGCGCTCGCCGGCGGGCCGGTGGAGCGCATCGTCGAGGTCGATTTCGCCGCGAACCTCGCCCTCGACGTCGAGGTGATCGCGAACAACGGCACCATCGCCACCTACTCCTCCTCGAGCGAGCGGGAGCCGGCGATCCCTTACTATCCGCTGCAATGGAAGGGGGTGACGGTGCGCTTCGTGCGCGGCTCCCTCCTCACCGAGACGATGCTGCGCGAGGCGGTCGAGCGGATCGGCCGGATGGCGACCGCCGGCACCTTGCACCATCCCCCTCGCCTCACCTTCCCGCTCGAGCGCATCGCCGACGCCCACGTGGCCGCCGAAACCGGCGCGTTCGCGGGGAAAATCATTCTGGAGATCGATTAGCCCGCCCCCAGTGCCTCCCAGTGCCTCCGGTGTTTGGGCCGCTCCGCCCGGAGGCCATCGAGATCAGCCCGCGCCGGCCCCGCCCCCGCGGCCCCTCTGAAAGACGAACAGCGCATGACACGTATCGCGATCGCCGGCTTCCGGCACGAAAGCCACTCCTTCGCCTCGCACCGGGCGGGCTGGGAGGAGTTCAAGACCCCCGGCAGCCAGATCGAGATGCAGCGCGCGCCGACGATGATCGAGGCGCTGCGCCCCACCAACGCCTCCTGCACGGCGATGATCGAACTGTCGGAGGCCGAGGGCTTCGACCTCGCGCCCCTGATCTGGGCCTACGCCGTTCCCTCCGCCCCGGTCACGCCGGAGGCGTTCGAGCGGATCGTGGCGCTCCTCGTCGCGCAGCTCTCCGACGCGCTCGAGGAGGGGCCGGTCGACGGGATCTTCCTCGAGCTCCACGGCGCGATGATGACGGACGCCTTCCCCGACGCCGAAAGCGAGCTCGTGCGGCGCCTCAGGTGTGTCGTCGGGGCGGATCTGCCGATCGTCGCGACCCTCGACCCCCACGCCAACCTCACCGAGCGGCTGGTGGAGCTCACCGACCTCCTCGTCCCCTACCGGACCTATCCGCACGTCGACCACAAGCCCTGCGGCGATCACGCCGGTCGCCTGCTCCTCGAAATGATCCGCTCGGGCAAGCGCCCGGCGAAGGCCTACCGCGCCCTCGACTTCCTCACCCCGCTGCCGGCCCAATGCACCATTTCGGGGCCGATGGCCGAGGTGATGGCCGAGCGCGCCCGCCTGCAGGAGACCGCCGGCGTCGCCGAGGTCGGCTTCTGCTACGGCTTCCCCTACGCCGATTTCCCCGGCTGCGGCATGGCCGCCACCGCCTACGCCGACACCCAGGACCTCGCCGACATCATGGCCGAGGCGATGGCCGCCGACGTCGCCGGCCGCGAGATGGCCTTCTCCTCCATGGTCCAGCAGGTGGAGGACGGCGTCGCCGAGGCGATCCGCATCGCCGCCGGCGCGACCCGCCCCGTCGTCCTCGCCGACACCCAGGACAACCCCGGCGGCGGCGGCTACGGCGACACCATGGGCCTCCTCGCCGCGCTGATCGCGCAGAACGCCGACGGGGCGGTCCTCGGCTCCATCAACGATGCGGCGAGCGCTGCCGCCTGCCACGCCGCCGGCGTCGGCGCGACGGTGACGCTGGAGCTCGGCGGCGTCAGCGACGGCCACCCCCTTGCCGTCACCGCGGTGGTGGAGCGGCTCGCCGACGGCAACTTCGTCGGCAGCGGCCCCAACGCCAAGGGCAACGCCCGCAAGGTCGGCCCGACGGCCCTCATCCGCATCGGCGGCGTGCGCGCCATCGTGTGCAGCCGCAAGATGCAGGCGGTGGACCAGGCGCTGTTCCGCCACGTCGGCATCGAGCCGGCGCGCGAGAAGATCGTCGCCCTGAAGTCCAGCGTCCACTTCCGCGCCGACTACCAGCCCATCGCCGAGACGATCATCGTGATCGTGGCGCCGGGGCCGGTGGTGGTGGACCCAGCGGGCCTTCCCTTCCAGCACCTGCGCGACGGCTTGCGCCTGCGCCCCGGCGACAACCGCCGCGTCCGGGGCGGATCCCTCGCATGACCCTCTCCCCCACCCTCAAGACACCGAACGAGGGACATCCTCACATGCCCAAAAAGGACCTCCGCGCCATGGCGTCCGACGCCACGCCGGCCGACATCGACCCGGTCACGCTGGAGATCGTGCGCGGCGCCCTGCGCGCGATCCAGTCGGAAATGGAAATGCTGATCGAACGCACCGCGATGTCGGCGTTCATCCGCGAAAAGAAGGACTACGCCTCCGGCCTCTACGACCCCGCGGGGCGGATGATCGCCGGCAAGGCGCTGCCCTTCACCTCCGACCTCGTCACCCCGGTGTTCAAATACTACCCGCCGGAGACGATGCAGCCGGGCGACGTCTACTGGTACAACGACTGCTACGATTCCCACGGCGCGGTGACCCACACCCCCGACCAGGTGCTGGTGGCGCCGGTATTCTTCGAGGGCCGGCTCATCGGCTTCTCCCAGACCTGGGCCCACTTCACCGACATCGGCGGCATGCGCCCCGGCTCCCTCTCCCCCGACTGCACCGACCTCTTCCAGGAGGGCACCATCGTGCCGCCCGTGCGCCTCGTCGCCGCGGGCCGCATGCAGGACGAGCTGATGCGCCTCTTCGTGCGCAACTCCCGCCAGCCCGCCAACGTGCGCGGCGACATGCGGGCGCTGATGGCGGCGGTCACCCTCGGCAGCACCCGCCTCACCGAGCTCGCCCGGCGCTTCGGCGGCGACGAGCTCGCCGGCGCCTTCGACGCGCTCCTCGAGCGCACCGCGACGGTCCTGCGCGAGCGTCTCGCCGCCCTCGTGAAGCCGGGCACCTACGCCTTCACCGAATGGGTCGACAGCGACGGCCACGGCAACGGCCCCATCGCCCTGCGCTACACGCTCACCGCCACCGAGGACGGCCGCTTCATCCTCGACCATTCGAAGACCGACGATCAGACCAAAGGCCCCATCAACCTGATCCTGAACCCCAAATCGGCGGGCATGCTGGTGGGCGCCTATCTCCTGGGCGACAGCCACGATCTATCGCTGAACGCGGGCGCCGAGCGGCTCTTCGACGAGGTGATTCTGCGCGAAGGCTCGATCCTGCAGCCGCGCCTTCCCGCCCCCCTCGGCCAGCGCGGCGTGACGATGCTGCGCAACCTGTCGGGCTATCTTGGGCTGTTGAACGCGGCCTCGAAGGGGGGCGCGTCGGCCTCCCACAGCCCCTACGCCATCTGGACCTTCCGCGGCACCGACGCGGGCGGCGAGCGCTTCCTGATGTCCGACGGCGTCGCCTGCGGCTACGGCGCCCGCCCCTTCGCCGACGGCCACGACGCCGTCTACCTGGTGGCGCAGGAGAACTACCCGGCCGAGTTCGTCGACAATTTCTACCCGATGCGCATCCTCAGCTACGCGATGAACCCCGATTCGGGCGGCCCCGGCCGCTGGCGCGGCGGTTGCGGCGTCATCCGCGAGATCGAGGTGCTCGCCGAGGAGGCGACCCTCCTCGTGCGCCTCGACGCCATCGAGCATCCCCCCTGGGGCGCCGGCGGGGGCCAGTGCGCCGGCACCGGCCGCTGCATCATCAATCCGGGCACGGAACGCGAGGTGCACGTCCCCCCGCTCAGCGACGGCACCCTGGTGCGGCGCGGCGACATCCTGCGCCTCGAAACCGGCGGCGGGGGCGGCTGGGGCCACCCCTTCGACCGCGAGCCCGAGCGGGTGCTCGCCGACGTGAAGGGCGGCTTCGTCTCCGCCCGCAGCGCCGAGGCCGACTACGGCGTCGTCCTCACCGCGGGCGGGCGGGCCGTCGACACGGCCGCCACCGAAGCCCGGCGCGCGACGCGCCCGGCGACCCAAACCTTCCACACCGGCCACTACAGGGACAGCATCCAATGACCGGCCCGATCATCGGCGTCGACACCGGCGGCACCTTCACCGACATCGTTCTGTTCGATCCGCGCTCGGGCCGGCTTCACCTCGCCAAGACCCCGTCGACGCCGCACGACGCGTCCGAAGGCTTCGGCAACGGGATTTCCGAGGTCCTCGAGGTCGCCGCCCTCGGCGGGCCCGACATCGACCGCGTGCTCCACGCGACCACCGTCGCCACCAACCTGATCCTCGAGCAGAAGGGCCCGCCGACGGCGCTGATCGTCAATCGCGGCTTCCGCTTCCTCCTCGAGATCGGCCGCCATTCGATCCCCCGGCGGGCCAACCTCTTCGCCTGGTGCAAGCCGCAGCGGCCCATCGCGCCGGACCAGATCTTCGAGATCGGCGGGCGCATCGACCCCGACGGCAGCGAGGTGGAGGCGCTCGACGAGGCGGCTCTGCGCGCCGCCGCCGAGGCCATCGCCGAGGTCGGCATCGGGACCGTCGCCGTCGTCTTCCTGCACAGCTACGCCAACCCCGCCCACGAGCGCCGCGCCCGCGAGATCATCGCGGAGGTGACGCCGGCCGCCCTCACCTCGATCTCGGCCGAGGTGCTGCCGGTGATGCGCGAATACGAGCGCGGCCTCGCCACCGCCCTCAACGCCTATGTGAAGCCCGTCGTCTCGCGCTATGTGGGCCGGCTCGAGGAGCGGGTCGACGACCGCAAGATCGCCGCCCCCCTTCTCCTGATGAAGTCCAACGGCGGCGTCGCGGGCACCGACACGGTCCGCGCCAAGCCCGTCGAAACGGCGCTGTCGGGCCCGGCGGCCGGCATCGTCGGCGCCAACATCGTGGCGGCCGCGGCCGGGATCGGCGACATCATCACCGTCGACATCGGCGGCACCTCCGCCGACATCGCGCTGATCCGGGGCGGGGCGCTCGGCCTCACCACCCGCTCCGTCATCGGCAACTGGCCGATCCCGCTGCCGATGGTGGACCTCACCACGATCGGGGCGGGCGGCGGCTCCATCGCCAAGGTCGACAAGGGCGGCGTGCTGACGGTCGGCCCCGACAGCGCCGGCGCCAATCCCGGCCCCGTGTGCTATCGTCGCGGCGGCACCGAGCCCACCGTGACCGACGCCCACCTCGTCCTCGGCCACCTTCCCGAAGCCCTCCTCGACGGCGACTACCGTCTCGACCGCGCGCTCGCCGAAGACGCGATCCGCACCCGCATCGCCGAGCCTCTGGGTCTCAGCGTCGACGCCGCCGCGCGCGGGATCCTCGAGATCATCGACAACACGATGGTGGGTGCGATCCGGGTGGTGTCGGTGGAGCGCGGGCACGATCCGGCCGACTTCACGCTGCTGCCCTTCGGCGGGGCGGGGCCGCTTCACGGCGGACCGCTGGCGCGGCTCGCGGGCTGCCGGCGGGTGCTGGTGCCGCCGGCGCCGGGCGTCCTGTCGGCGTTCGGGCTCCTGGCGTCGGACCTCAGGGCGGAGTTCTCCCGCAGCTGTCTCCAGCGCGACGACGCCTTCGATTTCGAGGACGTCGCGGGCGTGTTCGCCGCCCTCTCGGCGCAGGCCGAAGCGTGGCTCGAGAGCGAGGGGGTGCCAGCGCAAAGCCGCCGCATGACGCGCCAGGTGAGCCTGCGCTACGAGGGGCAGGGCTCCGAGCTCACCGTGCCGTGGCCCGGCGATGTCGACGCGGCCGCGCTCGCCGAGGTCGTCGCCGCCTTCCACACCGCGCACGAAGCCCTCTACAGCTTCCGCCTCGACGAGGTGCGCATCGAGGCGATGACCTTGCGCGTCGACGCGGTCGGCAAGCTGCCGCCCCTGACCCTGCCCGAGATCCCCTCCCACACCGACGTCGCCTCGGCACGGGTCGGCGATCAGCCCGTCTCCTTTGCCGAGGGGGTGGTGTCGGCGCCGATCTACGACCGCGCCCGGCTCGGTGCGGGAAGCGTGCTCGAGGGGCCGGCGATCATCACCCAGCTCGACAGCACCACCCTCCTCCTCCCCGGCCAGCGCGCCACCGTCCACCCGACCGGCTCGCTGCTGATCGAGGAGGAATGATCGTACCCCCGAGAGTGTGGACGGGGTCATGCCGCCATTGCCGCCGCATCGGCTGATGATCCGTAGCCGAGAGCGGAGTGGGAGCCGGACGTTCGCGCGCTTCGAGGCGGGGAGAGCTGATCTGGAGAAGCCCTCACCGCCCGTGCGGCGTCTGCCCCGACACGGCGGGCTCCTCGTCATGTGCGACGCTCCCTCTCAGGCGCTGTCGTTCGGCGAGGTCGCTCCGAGGCTGTGGATCAGGGCGGCGGCGCGGTCCGGGTCGGTGACGAGCAGCTGGTCCTTGATGTCGCCGAGGCGCATCCCCTCGCCCATGTGGAAGCGCTGGAGGCGGGCGGAGAGATGCGGCACCGAGCGAGCGCGAAGCGGCTCGAGTTGGCCGAGACGACGCGCCGCCCGGTAGTGGACCGCCGCCGACAGCGCCCCTTCGAGGCGGTCGGCGAGGAGCGTCGCCTCGTCCGGCGAGGCATCGACGAGGAGGTGGTAGGCGCCTCCGTTCGCGGTGCGCACCGGCACCACCACGAGCGGTGGCGAAGGCACGTCGGCGAGAATCCCGTCGAGCGCCGCGCGTAGGAAGTCGGCGCTCAGTTTCTCACCCACGAGGTCGGCGACCTCGCCGGCGCGGCCGAGGAAGACGAGGCTCGGCGTCGCCCCGATGCGCTCGCACGCCCTGACCCTGTCGCCCAGCCGGTATCGCGGAAGGCCTCCGGGAATGGTGGTGACGACGTCGTAGTCTCCCCCCGCATCGAGACGGTGGACGGGGTGGGAGCGGCCGTCGTCGTCGAGGAATTCCAGGAGGACGGTGTCGACGAGGGGCACCGGCTCGACCGCGCCATAGGCGCGCAGCGGCACCGTCACCGGTCCCTCGGTTGCGAGCAGCCCCTTCGGCGCAATGGTGACGCCGGGGAGCCGGTCGGCGAGCGCCGCGGCCAGCCGTGCGGCGGCGCCGTGCGTCCAGCACGACAGGAGGCTGAGAAAGGGCCAGATCGCCGTCCAGTCCGGCTCGGCGCGGGCGAGGAGGGCCGCGCGGTCCGGGTCGAGCGCGTGCGCCAGCGCGTCGCGCCGGCGCACGATGTGATCGAGGAGCGCGAGAAGGTAGCTCGGGCTCCAGACCGAGACCACCTCGAGGTCGCGCGCCGACAGGAGCGTCAGCGCGAGGCTGTCGCGGAACGCCTCGACGGTCTGCGCCGTGCCGTAGTCGGGCGGCAGCACCATGATGTGCCGCGCGATCGGCCGCAGGAGACCGGTGAGGTAGCCGGTGTCGTCGCTGGTGGCGTCGTCCGGCCGGCCGGCGGGTGGGGAGATGCTGGCGAACAGGCGGCCGGTGCGCAGAGTGAGGCCCGCCCCCAGCGCGTCGGCGAACATGAGCCGCGCCGTGCGGGAGAAGGCGGCGATCAGCGGCGCCGTCATCGGTACGGGCTTTGCGGCGCCGCTGCTGCCGGAGGTGTATTCCACGCGCTGCACGGGGTGGGTGGTGAGGACGGCGCGTTCGCCGGCGATCTGCCGGGCGACGAGGGGGCGGAGGTCCTCATATTGCGCCACCGGGAGCTTATCGAGGAGCGTCTGCCGTCCGTCCGTCGACGACACGCCGTGGCGCCGGCCATATTCGGTCCGGGCGAGGTCGCGCGCGACGGCCTGCGCGACGCGCGCCTGCGCCGCTTCGGGTGCATCGAGCGCCCGGCGCAGGCGGGCGAGGTCCGGCCCGCACAACACCCTTATCGTCCGCTCCAGAGCGGCCGCCGACATCGTGCGCCAAGGGCCGACACGGGGGCGCGCCGTCACGACCCGCCACCGAGGTGAGAGCCCGCGTCGCGATCCCACGACGCTCCCTCGCTGCACGGTTGCAATTTGCGACTTCTCTCGCCGCACGCGGGCGCTATCATGCCGGCCCGTGCGTTGCGTCGCGGTGGTCGGTGAAACAGTCGAATGCCGGGAGATGCGGATTGGTTGGGCTTGCGGCCGTCGTCTTCGACCCGATCCGGTCGACCACCGGCGCTCTTCGGACCCGCCGGAGGCGGCATCCCGACACCCGCCATCAGATATATCCCGCTTCGGCCCGGCCCGGCCGCCTGGTGATGAGCCGACCCGGCGCCGCCGCCGCCATCCGGCGATGTCGCAGCAACTGGGCCCCACGGAGGCGCGCTCGGCCGTGACGCTCCTCTACCGTGTGACCGCCTGCCTCCCGGCCCTTCACGTGGGGCTCATGCTGGCCGCCCTCGCTTGGACGCTCGCGACGCCGTTCGGCGTGAGGCTGCTTCTGCCGCTCGCAGCGCTCCTCGCCGCGGCCTACGTCGTGCCGCCCGCGGCGCACCGGCTGCTCGCCGCTTCGGGTCGCCTCGACGAGCGCCGCGCAAACCTCTCCGAGCCCGTGTTCGAGCCGTGGATGGCGAGTCTCCTCCTGCAGATGAGCTACAGCTATCTGCCGTTTCTGGAGGCGCTCCTGCGCGTGGTCCCCGGCCTCTACAGCGTGTGGCTGCGAGGCTGGGGCAGCCGCATCGGGACGCGCGTGTTCTGGGCGCCGGGCGTGCGCATCCTCGACCGCAGCCTCATGGAGGTCGGGGACAGGACCGTGTTCGGGACCGACTGCATGGTGTCGAGCCATCTGATCTTCAAACGCGACGGGGTGGAGTGGATCCACGTGAAGCGGGTCAAGATCGGGGCGGACTGTCTCATCGGGGCGGGCTCGATGATCGCGCACGGCGTGCGGATAGGCGAGCGTGTGGAGGTGGGAACCGGCGTCCTGATGGGACCGCTCGTCCGCATCGGGTCCGGGGCGGTGATCGGGCCGGCCGCGGGGATCGAGACCGGCGGGCGCGTCGCCGCCGGCGCGGTGATCCCTCCCGGCCTCATCACCAAAGGCGCGATCCCGGCGTCCCCGGCGCAGGCCAGGACGCCGGGTTGACGGGCCGGAGTGCACTCTAGGCTCGGACATGGCTACGCTCGGACACGGGGACGAGCCCGCACCGGCATCCCGTGCGAGGGAACGACGACGAGGCCTGCCCGCATCGGCCGGGTGCGGCGCACGGGCGTCAGATCGCGCTGACGCACGAGCTCGGCGAGCAGGAGGCGCATCTCGAGCGTGGCGAGCCACAGGCCGGGGCACAGGCGCAGCCCGCCGCCGAACGCGGGCTGCTCGTGCGGCGGTGGGCTCAGCGCGAGGAAGCGGGAGGGGTCGAACCGCTCCGGATCGCGGTAGAGGCCCGCGTCGCGGCCGACGAGGACCGGCGAGACGGTGACGCGCGTGCCAGCCGGAAGCACGTGGTCGCCGAGATCGAGCGGGCGCCTGAGGCGGCGGTTCTCGACCGACCACGTCGGCGGCGAGAGCCGCAGCGTCTCGGCGCACACCGCCTGGAGGAGGGGCACCGCGGCGAGCGCGTCGGCGGACGGCTCGGGTCCCAGCGCGTCGAGCGCATCGCGCAGCGCCTCCAGAATGGGCCGGTTCATCAACAGCCAGCGAACCGCGAAGGCGACCACCGACGCCGTCGTCTCGTTGCCGGCGACGATGAGCGCCAGGATCTGGGAGGCCACCTCCTCGTCGTCGAGCGGGCGCCCGTCGCTCCAGCGCGCGAGGAGGAGGCGGTCGAGGACGGGCCCATCCGCAGAAGGCCCCTCGGCCCGACGCGCAGCGACACGCTCGGCGATGACGGTGGCGAAACGGCCGGCCTCGTCGGCATGCCGTGCCTTGTACGGGTTGAGCCACGCCAGCCGCTGCAGCGGCGGCACCAGCACGGAGAGCCGCTCGAGGAAGCTGCCCGAGCGCTCGAGACCCGCGACGGCGAGGTCGGCGAGAGCCTCGTTCCGCGGGTCGTCCGCAGCGCCCCCGAAGATGAGCGCGACGACGACGCAGGTCGCCAGCCGCTCGCCGAACGGGACGAGCGCGACCGGCCCCCTCTCCGGCAGCTTTGCGACCGCCCGGCGGATCAGGTCGTGTAGGGGCGCCGCGTCGCCGGCGACGTGCCGGCGGCTGAACGGCACCGCAAGGGCTCTGCGGATCGCCTGGTGGTCCGCCCGATCGATGAAGAAGATGCTGCGCCCATCCATCGCGCCTTCGAGCGAGGAGGTCGCGTTGGCGTGCGTGAAATCATCCCGCGTCAGCGCGAACACACGCCGCGCCGTCTCGGGACTGGAGACAACGACGACCGGCTCGTGAAAGGCCGCCGTCATCGTGAACACCGGGCCGAAGCGCCGTCTGAGCAACTGCAGATAGCGCCAATTGACCCCGGTCTCGCACAAAAGCTGGATGATCCCCGGCAGCCGCGGCCCCGGCGGCAGCAGATGGCGGGGCCGCGATCGAGGAGAACGGTCTTCAGCACCGGTCATGGCCAACCAAAATGTAACAAATTCTCTCTCACCGAACATTCATTCCACGCCATGCGGAATATCATTATAATAACCGAGCCTCGGCCTTCCAAGGTGCAATCAGAGAAAGTGATGTCGAAGTTTAAATCTCTGTCAGTTGCCGCGATCGACAATTCACTGGAACGCGAGATGTTCGCGCTATATGCGCGGCATTACAGTGGTGCGCGGGAAGACGTCTTTGCGAGCGATCTGGCTGACCGGACCGACGTCGTCGTCGTCCATGACGATTGCGGTCCCCTTCTGGGTTTCATGGCGCTCAAGGTGTTCCAGCATCCTTGGATTGAGGGGCCGGGCGGCAAAGCGCGGATCATCTACAGCGGCGACACCGTGGTCGACCAGGCCTACTGGGGCCGCAATCTGATGGCTCCGGCGGTCATGCGCTTTCTCGGCAACGTCTGGTCCCGTGCACCGTCGATGCCGCATTTCCACTTCACGCTGATGGGCGGCTACCGCACCTTCCGGATCTTCTGCGGAGCGTATCGGACCATCTATCCGAACCGGAAGGAAGCGACGCCTCCCGAGATCGCGTCGCTCGTCGATGGCCTGGGCCGCACCCTGTTCGGCGCGGTCTGGGACCCGAGCGGGCTCGTGCGGCTGCCGGAGGAGCAGGGCCGTCTCCGGGCCGACATTGCGGGGATCGCGCCACAGGCGATCGAGACGAAGCCCGATCTCGCCTTCTTCCTCGAGCGCAATCCCCGGTTTCAGGAAGGCTTTGAGCTCGCCTGCATCGCCCCGCTCCATCCGCAGGCGCCCTCGCGCGTGATGCGCGGCGCCTTCGAGGCGGGAACACGGGCGCCCCGCTCCGCCGACGGGACGATCGACCTCTCCGACCCCGGCGGACGCACCCGTTCGGACGAGCCCGCGAGCCTGGCGCCGTCGTCATGAGGCGCCGCGTCGGCCTCGGCGCTGGTCGGGCCGAGAAACTTGTCCTCCAGGCATTGCAGGATGCTCGCGAAGTCCCCGATCCCGTCGAGGTTCGGCGGGTCGCCGAACAACCTCCAGCGGATCCTGAAGAACGCCCGCCGTGTCGATGACACGGTCGGCCAGATCCACCGCCTCATTGACGACGTCGACGGTGTTGCCCAGCGGTTTGTTGCCGGTCTTGACGGCGTTGAAGATCTCCTGTCCGGGCGGTGAGTTGGGGTGCTCGATGAGCGTCTGCCGCGCCTCGCCGCTGTAGTCGAACGTTACGGCGAACGACTGAAGCTGACGCAACACCCCGGTCCGCCGATGGCCTCATCGACAACGCTTTGGATGCGGCTCGTCCCATCGACGATGCGGTCGAGGCCGTCCCGGACCTCGTTAGTGGCCTGTTCGACCATGGCCCCTGATGTCGCCTCCGTCGCCATCGATGAACGGGATCGAGGCTGATCACGACAACACCGCTCGTGCCGATCATCCCGCTCTCGCCGAAGAGCGCCAACATGGCCGACGTACAAGGCCGAAGCACGACATGAGACGGCTAGATGTCGTCGCCGGCGAACAGGCCGCCGCGCCACTTGTTCGGCCACATCGCCGTTCGCAACGCGGAACTGACGGCGCGACGACGGAGCCTTATCGCCGAACGTCTCCCATTTGCGGCTCCGACATCGAGCAGGCCTCTCCAACGCTCCACACGACAGGACAAATATCCTGTCTGTACTTTGCAAAATAATGCTGAAGTGGTCTACTTTCGGTATGTGATTACAAACCGATGGGGCTCATATGGAGATGGCCTACGCCGCATTGCCGGCGATCTATGACGTGTCACCGAACGAACAGCATTGGCTTCCCACTCTCGACGCGATCGTCTCGGCGTCAACAGCCAGCGGCGCTCTCATCTTCGGCGTCGATCAGACTGATCTCGAATACTCGATGACAAAATCCAGTACATTTTGGATCGATAACGCCGACTTGGTCATTCAGTTCATGGAACGATTTGGACAATACGATAATGTCGGGCGTGATTTTTTGTTTAGAACGCCACGATATAGCGTCATCAGTGATTTCGATATCTGGCCTAATGAAAACTTGTTCGAACGTGAGGATTTTGTCTTTTCGAGAGAGAAGAGCGGCATCTTCCTGCGGGCCGGGGTCAATCTGTCGCCGGATCATGGCTGGAACGCCGGCCTCATCGTCCACTTCCCCGACACCGTCCGGCAGGTGCCGCAGTCCTCGCGGGAGCCGTTGGCGTTCCTCGCCCCTCATCTTGCGAAGTCGCTCGAGCTGCGCCGCTTTGTGTCGCAGCTCATCGCTCGCTACAAGCTCGTCCTGTCCGTGCTCGACAAGGTCCACATCGGCCTCTGCGTCACCAATGCGAGCGCCGAGATCCTGATCGCCAACGAAGAGGCGCAGCGCATCCTGGAAGACAGCGCCGGCCTCGTCGTGAACCGGGCCAAGCGCCTCGTGGCCAAGGATCCGGGGGTGGGCGTCATGCTGAACGCGGCGATCGACAGCGCCGTCGCGACGGCCCGGCAGATCCACGGCCGCGCCGGCACCAGCCTGCACGTCCCGGATCCGAGGGGCGGAGAGCCGCTGTTTCTGGAGGTGTCGCCGCTGCGCGACAGCGCGGGCGAGTTCGAGACCGCCTTCGGCGGCGCTCTCCTGACGCTGATCGACCCCAACAAGCCGCCGAACCTGCCGTCGGGAACGTTGTCGCTCCTGTGCGGCTTCACCGAAGCGGAGGACGCCGTCGCCGCACTCCTCCTCGAAGGCCACCCGCTCGACACCATCGCCGAGATGCGCGCCGTATCCATCAACACCGTGAAGACCCAGACCCGCTCGATCTACGCCAAGGCCCACGTGGCCTCCCGCGGCGAGCTCGTCCGCAAGACAGCCCACCTCAACCCACCGATTTCGTAGCGACCTGGCAGGAAATGAAGGGCCTCGCATCACCCGTTCAGGTGATGCTGAGCCCCCTACGGAGGTGCTCTTCTGTCCGAGAGTGCAGGACAGGTACCGACGCCCCATGCCATGGAAACTCCCCCTCTCCCGGGATGCCTCGACGCCGTCAGATGACGGACCCCGACACGACGTCACCCGAACGCCTTCAGCGGCCCGATGACCGCGACGAACCCCTTGTCAGGCTCCGAGCGGGCATTGGGCGGTGTGACGACCGACTTTGTCGCCGATTCGCCCGATCTGCTTGCCCGCTGGGACGAACACCAAGCGTGGTGGGACGAGCGGCTACAGCATCGGGTCGACCCGTTCGCGCGCACCACGCTCGGTCCAATCAGCACCGAGTGCGAGACCCGCACGCGGGATGGGGCGACCTATGCCGGCGTGAACTTCGCTTCGCAGGACTACTTGAACCTTGCGTCGCACGACGCCGTCCGCGCCGCGGCCAAAGCAACGATCGATCGCTTCGGCGTCCACAGTGCCGGCTCCGCCGCCTTGATGGGAAACACCTCCGCATCCGTCCTATTGGAGAGCGCGCTCGCCAACTTCCTCGGCTATCGCGACTGCATCGTCTTTCCGACCGGTTGGGGAGCCGGTTACGG
This sequence comes from Acuticoccus mangrovi, assembly GCF_016411865.1. Lineage (GTDB taxonomy): Bacteria > Pseudomonadota > Alphaproteobacteria > Rhizobiales > Amorphaceae > Acuticoccus > Acuticoccus mangrovi. The sequence continues at coordinate 41,320 of NZ_JAEKJA010000024.1, forward strand.
CACGGTGAAGACGCTCGTCCGTCCGACAGACCACATCGTCATCGATGTCCTCGCTCATGCGTGCCTGCAGGAAGGCGCACACAATGCCACCCGCAACGTGCACACGTTCCCACACCTCTCCAATGCGGCCGTCGAACGGCGGCTGAGGCGGCTGCGGCAGGCGGATACCGAGGCCGGCATTCTCGTCGTGACGGAATCCGTCTTCTCGATGGACAGTGACGTGCCCGATCTTGCTGAGCTGCAAGCGATCTGCACCAAGTACGGCGCCACGCTGCTTGTCGACGTCGCTCACGACCTCGGCGCCATCGGGGCGGCCGGCGGAGGCTACCTGGAACGCCAGGGAATGGTCGGAAGCGTCGACCTCGTCATGGGCAGCTTCTCCAAGACGTTCGCCTCGAACGGCGGCTTCGTCGCCACCAATCAACCGGCGCTGCGGCGCGCGCTCCTGTGCCGATGCGGGCCGTTGATGTTCACCAACGCCATATCGCCAGTGCAGGCGACGATCGTTTCGACCGCACTCGACATCATCCGGTCGTCAGAGGGGGCCGAACTGCGCGAGCGGCTCATGCGCAACATCCTCTACATGCGGAAGCGGCTCGAAGAAGAGAGCTTCGAAGTGATGGGAGCGCCGAGTGCCATCGTTCCCGTTCTGCTTGGCACGAGCCGCTTCGCCCGCCTGATCACGCGCTTTGCGCTGGAGGGCGGCGCGCTGGTCAACTCGGTGGAATACCCCGGCGTATCGCGAAACTCCTGCCGCTGGCGAATTCAAATGATGGCCAACCACACGATCGATCAGATCGAGCGGTTCATCGACATCGCGAAGAACGCGCGGGAGAGGGTGGAGCGAGACGACGTCCTCGAGCCGACATAGCGCACGGTCGGCTCGAATGAGCCCGGCTCTGCCGCATTCCTCCGTCGAGTATAGATGTTGACCGGCTGGTCCGCCTCATCCGTCCGCTTCGCGTGGCGCAACCTTGTCGCCCATCCGCCGCGCTTCGCCATCGCCTGCGTCGGGATCGGCTTTGCGGCGTTTCTCATGGCGCTGCAGGTGAGCCTTCTCTACGGCTTCACCATGGCGGCAAGCCGGATCGTCGACGCGGTCGAGGCGGACATCTGGATCGTCGGCCGGGCCGTTCCCGCCTTCGAGTTCGTGTCGCCGATCGCCGAGCGCATCGCCTGGCTCACCGAGGGAACGCCGGGGGTGGCGCACGCCGGCACCGGCATCGCCGGCTGGGTCCCCTTCGAAAAGCCGGACGGGGACCTCACCACGGTGTTTCTCGTCGGCGTCGACGACCGCTTCGCCGGCCGCCTTCCGCGCGTGCGGCCCACGGTGATGGCAGCGGCCGCGGTCGAAACGCCCATCGCGGTCGACAGCACCGACGCGGCGGTGCTGCGCGGCGGCGAGGGTCGTGCACCCGCAGAGGTGGAGGTGAACGGCCTCAGGGCCGACATCGCTCTCGTCACCGACGGCCTCGCCTCCTTCCTCGGAACACCCTACGTCATCGCCGACCTGCGCGACGCCCGGCGGCTGTCGCGCTACGCGGCGGAAAGGGTCAGCTTCGCGGTCGTGTCGGTCGCGGCGGGCGAGGATCCGGAGGCCGTCGCGTCGGCGCTCGCGGCGCGCTTTCCCAATGTGTCGGTCTTCACCCGACACGCGCTGTCGCGGCGCTCGCGCGTCTTCTGGCTGCTCAAGACGGGCGCGGGCGGCGCGCTGTCTCTCGCCGCCGTCCTCGGCTTCCTGATCGGCCTCTCGGTCGTGGCGCAGACGATCTACAGCGCGACGTCGGAGCAGGTCGAAGCCTACGCCACGATCAAGGCGCTCGGTGGCACCGACGGCTTCGTCTTCCGGATCGTCGCGCTGCAATCCCTTCTCTGCGGCACGATCGGCGCGCTGTGCGGCCTCTCCCTCGTCGGCCCCAGCGCGGAGCTCGCGCAGAACATCGTGACCTGGGCCGTCGCCCCCCGTTGGATCTATCCGGCCGTCTTCCTGACGATCCTTCTCCTGTGCCTCCTCGCCGCCATGATCGCGGCGCGTCCGGCACTCGATGCGGAGCCCGCCCGTGTCTTCCGCGCCTAGCATATCGGTGCGGGGCGTCAGCCTGTCGTTCGGCAAGAGCCGCGCGCGCACGATGGCGCTGCAAGGCGTCTTCGCCGAGTTCCAGGCCGGTCAGTTCACCATCGTGGGCGGCCCCTCGGGCAGCGGCAAGACCAGCCTCCTTTCGGTGATCGGCGGCCTCCTGAGCCCCGACGAGGGTGCCGTCGTCACCTCGGCCGGGGAGATCTCGGGGATGGACAAGGGCGCTCTCGCCGCCTTCCGTCGGCAGCACTGCGGCTTCGTCTTCCAGGGGTTCCGGCTGTTCGACGCGCTCTCGGCGGCCGAGAATCTGGCGATGTCCCTCGCCTTGAGGCAGATGCATCTGCCGCGTCGCGCGATCGACGCCGCGCTCGACGCCGTCGGTCTGTCGGGCAAGGCGAGGCTGCGTCCGAACGAGATGTCGGGCGGCGAGAAGCAGCGGGTCGCGGTGGCTCGAGCACTGCTGCACGAGCCGGCCTACGTCTTCGCCGACGAGCCGACGGCCAGCCTCGATCGGGAGAGCGGCCTTCGCGTCGCCGAGCTGCTGCGCGATCTGGTGGTGCGCAAGGGGCGCCTCCTCGTCCTCGTCAGCCACGACGAGCGACTGACACCCTTCGCCGACCGCGTCCTGTCCATGGAAGACGGACGGATCGTCTCCTGATGAGAGCCTCCCGCCTCCTTCTCGCGGCGGCGCTCGCCCTCGCACCGTCGCTCTCCCTCGGGGCGGACGGGCCGTTCGTCGCCGCGGCGCCGGGGCGGGTGGCAAGATCGGCCGACGCCGTGCGGGTGGGCGCGGGCACGACGGCGATCGTCGCGCGGATCGTCGTCGACGAGGGCGACCGGGTCGATGTCGGCGCCGAGCTCGCCACGCTGTCGTGCGAGCCCGAGGCATACGCGCTCGAGGAGGCGAGGCATCGCCACGCCGAGCTTCAGGCGGACCTGCAGCGGCTGCGCAACGGGCCTCGCGTCGAAGAGCGTCGGGAGGCGGAGGCCAACGTGGCACGGGCGACGGCCGTCCTGCGCGAGGCCGAGGAGCAAGCGGACCGCTTCGGCCGCCTCACCTCGGGGCGCAGCGTGAGCCGGGCGCGGCTGTCCGGCAGTCTCAACGAGCTCGCCGCCCGCCGTGCCGAGCTCGCGATCGCCACGCATGCGTCGGAGCGGCTGCACAACGGCGAGCGGCCGGAAGTGATCGCGGCCGCCGAAGCGCGCACCGCGGCCGCCGCCGCGCAGATCGGACGCCTCGAGGCCGCGCTCGACCTCTGCACCATCCGCAGCCCCATCGCCGGCATGGTGCTGCGCAAGCACGTGACGGTGGGCGAGCTCGTCAGCACCGTCGCGCCGCGCACCCTCTTCGAGATCACGGGGCTTGGGCGCACGCGGGTGATCGCCGAGGTGGACGAGAGAGACCTCGGCGCGATCTGCCTCCATCAGGGTGCGGTGGTGACGGCGGAGGGCTACCCCGGCGTCGCCGCCGAGGCCTCGGTCACGGAGCTGAAGCCCGTGATGGGGCGCCGCACGGTCCTCAGCGACGACCCGGCCGAAAAGAGCGACCGGGACGTGCGGGAAGTGGTGCTGAGCACGCGCACGCCGCTCAGCTGGCCCATCGGCCTGCGCGTCGTGATCCGCTTTCACCCCTGTGCCGGCACGACCGACGAGGTGCCGACCGCGTCCGCCCGCGGCGCCCCTGCGCAACCGACCGCCGTCGCCGCCGGAAATCGCCCTGTCGGCGGGCGGTCCCGTCGATAGTCGCGAGGCTCGCCGAGCCACCCCATGACGTGGACGGAAGGCAGGGCCCCTCCCCTGCGTTCGCTCGCGCCCCCGCGAGACATCGCGCACCGCGGCAGGCCGACGAGGGAACGGCGATGGGAAGGCCAGCCACGCGCGAGCCATTGAGGCGAGAATGAGCCGAGGCGTGTGAACAAGGCTTCGACGATGATCAATCGACTTTCCCTCTCTGCGCGGATGATCGTGATGGCGGCCTGCGCGCTCGTTGCGCTCAGTGCCTTCTGCGTCATCCAGGTGCTTCAGGCGCGCTCGGTCGTCGAGGCGACGGACGTCAGCCACGCGCTGCAGGAGAACATCGACATCGTCGCCAACATGCAGCTCGCCAACACCGAGCTGGTGCTCGCGGCGATGGACTCCATCATCGACAAGGATGAAGGCGCCGTTCAGCCCGAGCGGGTCAAGATCATCGCAGACTCCATCGCGACCGTCCGCGCCGGCGTTCCCGCCCTGCGTCGCGTGGCGGAGCTGACGGGATTGGCAAGGCTCGCCGAAGGCTTCCTCGCCGACTTCAACGCGGTCGCCCGCGGCGTCGAGGTGGACCTCGCGCACGCGATCGTGACGCGCGCCGGCCCGGAGGCCTTCGCAAAGCTCGACGACGTCATCGACGATAGCGGCGAACGGGTCTCCGAAGCGCTGAGCAAGATCCGGGAGGCCGGCAACACGGCGCTCAGCAATGCCCTGGAGCGGATGCAGGAGACCGCCAAGTTCGGCGTGACCACGGTTCTCGCGACCTTCGCCGTGTCCATCGCGTTGCTGATGCCGCTTCTCTACTTCGTGACGCGCAGCATCGTGTCCGCCCTCGCCCGCATGGTGGACACGGTGGACACCATCGCGCACGGCGATCTCGACGTCACCGTTCCGAACATGGACCGCACGGACGGGATCGGTCGCATGGCCCGCGCGCTGGAGGTGCTCCGGCAGAACGGCGTCGAGGCGGAACGGGTGCGCAAGGAGAATGACGGGCTCGCTGCCCGCGCCGAGGAGGAGAAGCGCAAGGGGCTCGCAGAAGTCGCCGGACGCTTCCGCGCCGACATCGGCGACGTGGTGGGCGCGGTGCTCGCGGCGAGCTCGGAGCTCGAGGCGACGGCCCGGGCACTCGTGGAAATCTCCGAGCGGACGCGAGGGCGCAGCGCGAACTTCGCGTCGACGGCACAGCAGTCCATCGCCAACGTCGGCACCGTCGCCTCGGCGACCGAGCAGCTCTCGAGCAGCGCCTCGGAGATCGGCGCGCAGGTGTCGGACTCGACCACCATGGCCCGCTCCGCCGTCGACGAGGTCGGGCGCGCGAACAATCAGGTGCAGGGCCTCGCCGAAGCGGCCAAGCAGATCGGCAGCGTGGTCGATATGATCCGCGGCATCGCCGAGCAGACCAACCTGTTGGCTCTCAACGCCACCATCGAGGCCGCGCGTGCGGGAGAGGCCGGCAAGGGCTTCGCCGTCGTGGCGCATGAGGTGAAGTCCCTCGCCGAGCAGACGTCCAACGCCACCGGAGAGATCAGCGAGCAGATCCTGCGCGTCCAGTCCGAGACGAAGGACGCCGTCAGCGCCATCGAGGTCATCCGCGGCACCATCGCGCGGATCGACGAGACCGCCACCTCCATCGCCGCCGCCGTGCGTCAGCAGTCGGCGGCGACGAGCGAGATCTCACGCAACATCCAGCAGGCCGAGCAGGGTTCGCGCTCGATGACGCAGGACATCTCCAGCGTCAGCGACGACGCCGAGGAAACCGAGCGCGCCGCCCAGCGCCTCCTCCTCTCGGTCCAGAGCCTGTCGACCCAGGCCGGCGCGATGAACGCCCGGATCGACAACTTCCTCACCGCGGTCTGCGCCGCCTGACCATCCGCCATCGGGTCGGAGCGCGACCCGATCCGCCCGACAAGGCATCCGCACCGAGCCGATGGGTCCGCGGCCGATCGCAACGTCCGTCGGCCGCGCGACGACGGCGTGGCGACGATTGGCAACAACGCGACGTCATAGTCTCATGCGGCGCGTCTCGGTGCCGGCATCAGCCACCACGCCGGCCCGGCGCCATGCCGGGTGGGAATGAAACCTAGTCCCACAGCCTCGGTTCCGGGGTCGGGAGGCTCGACGCATCTTCGGCGGCATCAACCCCGGAGGACACCTTCGATGTCACTGCAAACGAAACTCGACGCCTTCAAAGCGGACTTCGAGGCGGGCAAGCCGCCCTACAACGTACCCCCGAGCGTCATCGAGACGATGCACCGTGCCACCGCCGAGCTGATCGCGTCCGGGCAAGCGGAGAGCGCCAAGACGGTGGGTGACACGGCGCCCCCTTTCACCCTCAAGGACGCGGAGGGCAACGCCGTCTCTTCCGTCGCCCTCCTCGCAAAGGGCCCGCTGGTCGTCAACTTCTACCGCGGCGTCTGGTGCCCCTACTGCAACATGGACCTCGCGGCGCTGCAGGCGGCACTGCCGGACATCGAAGCGCGCGGCGGCAGCCTCGTGGCGATCTCGCCGCAGACCGCTCCCAACAGCCGCAAGTCGGTGCGCCAGAACCAGCTCGACTTCCCGATCCTGTCCGACCCGAACAACGCCGTCGCCGACGCCTTCGGTCTGCGCTTCGCGCTGCCGGACTATCTGGTCGAGCTCTACAAGAGCCTGAAGAACGACCTGCCGACCTTCAACGGCGATCCGAGCTGGACGCTGCCGATGCCCGCCCGCTACGTGATCGCCCCGGACGGTACGATCCTCTACGCCGAGGTCAACCCGGACTATACGCAGCGGCCGGATCCGCAGGAGATGCTTCCGACCCTCGACCGCGCCGCCTCGGTGCGCGCCTGACCCCACCGCCGCGCAAGACACGGAGCCGCCGTGATGCGCACGGCGGCTCCGTGCCGTGGCTCACTGCGGCCCGCTATTCGGCCAACGGCGCGACGGGGGACGCCGACCGCGGCTCTTGCGCCATGACCTCCTCCACGAAGCGTACGAACGCCCGCGCCTTGGCCGTCGCCGTGCGGCCGGCCGGAAACATCGCCCAGAGGTCGAGCCGCGGCAGCTCCCAGTCGGTCAGCACCGAGCGCACCGTTCCGTCCGCGAGCTCCGGCGTGAACATCCATTCCGACGCCACGGCGAGCCCGGCATCAGACAGCACCGCCGCCCGCACCCCTTCGGCCGCGGTGACACGCAACCGGCTCCGCACCGTCACCGAGAGCTCCGCGTCGTCGCGACGGAAGGTCCAGACCGCACCGCCGCCGCGCTGGGCATAGACGACGGCGTCGTGGGCGACGAGATCGCCGGGGGTCGCGGGCACGCCGCGGCGCTCGAAATAGGCCTGCGTCCCCAACACAGCGATCCGACTGCTCGCGATCTTGCGGGCGGTGAGCGCCGAATCGACCAAGCGCCCCATGCGCAGCCCGACGTCGATCCCCTCGTGCAGCAGGTCGATGTTCCGGTCGTCGAGCACGACCTCGATGTCGAGCTCGGGATGCTGTTCCAGGAAGCGCGGAACATGCGGCATCAGATGGATGCGGGCGAACGTCACGGCCGCGCACACGCGCAGCTTCCCGCTCAGCCCGGCGCCGGCCCCGCGGGCGGCAAGGTCCGCCTCGTCCGCCTCCTCGATCGAGCGGCAGGCCCGCTCGTAGAAGCCGAGCCCCGCCTCGGTGGGAGCCAGGCCGCGCGTCGAGCGGACGAGCAGCTTGACGCCCAGCCGGTTCTCCAGCTGCGCGACGGTCTTCGACACCGCCGGCTGGCCCACATTGAGGCTGCGCCCCGCAGCGGAGAACGAGCCGGCCTCGACCACCCGAACGAAGACCTCCATCGCCGCCATGCGGTCCATGCCCCATGCCTTCCGGGAATGATGAGTATGGTGATCAGCATACTGCCCTAGGGTCTTGGGAATGGCCATCGTTTTCGCGATCGAAGCCAGGGGCGAGCGCGATGCGTAGAACCCGAGACAGCGAGCGCCGTCGCGCCGCAGGCGAGAGCTGGGAGCGGCAGGGTCTTGCGGACGACGTGCGCCGGCAGCGGTCGCCGCGCGCCGGCGATCGCGCCCCACCGTCCGGTCTCGACGATGCTTCGGGGGCGGTGGTGACGCTGTCGGGCGCGCTCCAGCGGGGCCCGGTCGTCCTGGCGTTCGTCGGCTCCCGGCACACCTTCGAGGCGGACCGCGCGCTCGGCCGCTGGGCGGCCCGCATCGCCGAGGCCGGAGCCTCGCTCCTGGTCCTGTCGCCAACCTTCCCGACCGACGGCGCGGTGCTGCCGGGGGCAGCGGTGCTCCACGACGCCGGATCGCGCGTCGCGGCGGCCTACGGCCTGTTCGGCGACGGGCCGGCGTCCATCACTCCCATGCCGGCGACGTTCGTCATCAGCCAGAACGCGCAGATCGCGATGTCGCTGACCGAGGCTTCGTTCGGCGACGAGTTCGTCGCCGTCAATATCCTCAGCGCGCTCGCGGCGCTGCGCCGAAGCACGCCCGCGACACCGTGAGTCGCGGCGGCGACGCCTCCCCCGACCGTCGCGCCGGCCCGCCGTCGCGGCCTCGCATCGCCGTGCCGGGCGATCGACGACGGCGAAGCGCTTTCGTGCGCTTGGCCGCCGTTGGGGTATAGTCTCGCCGACCATGGCACTCTCCCAGCACCGCCCGCAGAACTCGGCTGCTCCTCGACGATCGGTCCATACCTTTGCGGAATAGACATCATGTGGACGCGCCACGTTCTCGCTCCGGCGGGGATGAATATCTTGCGTCTCGCGACGGACGTACCGCCGCCCGTTCCGCGAGAGGAGTGACCTCCATGCCCATTGCCACGACCGCGCGCGCGCAGACCGCGGCGCCCGACGCCAGCCTCATGCGCGGGGTCGGCTACGGCCTCGCCGCGGTCGTCATGTGGGCGGGCTACTTGAGCTTCGCCCGCGCCGGGATCAGAATCGGCCTCGCGCCGCAGGACATCGTCTTCCTGCGTTTCGCGCCGGCGGCGGCCCTTACCCTGCCCTGGCTCATCCGCTTCCGCCACGCCTCGCTCCTGCGGATCGGTGTCCCGCGCAGCATACTCCTCGCCCTCACCGCGGGACCGCTCTTCATCATCCTCGGCGCCACCGGCTACACTTTCGCCCCCCTCGCCCACGGCGCGGTGGTGCAGCCGGCGACGGTCACCCTCGCCGCGATGGCCATCGCCTGGCTCTTCCTCGGCGAGAGGCTGACCGCCGGCCGCGCGCTCGGCATCGGCGTCATCATCGTCGGGCTCGTGCTGATCGCCTCCGGCGATCCGGGCGAGACGGGGGAAGCCACCTGGGTCGGCGACCTCCTCTTCGCCGCCGCGGGGCTGTGCTGGGCGGTCTTCACGGTGCTCCTGAAACGCTGGAACGTCGGCGGGCTTGCCGCGACGGCGATCGTCTCGGTGCTCTCCGGCGCACTCGTGGTGCCGAGCTTCATCGCGCTCGACAGCTTCGAGCGCCTCGCCGCGATCGGTATCGGGACCCTGCTCGTGCAGATCCTCGTGCAAGGCGTCTGCGCGGGCTTCCTCGCCGTCGTCGCCTATGGGCGGGCGGTCGACGCGCTCGGCGCCTCGCGGGCCGCGCTCTTTCCCGCGCTCGTGCCGGCGGTGGCCCTCGTGATCGGCATCCCGATCACCGGCGAGCTGCCGACCTCGATGGAGCTGGTCGGCGCCGTTCTCGCAACCTTCGGCCTCACCGTGGCGATCGGGGTGCTGCGGGTGCGCCTTCCCGGCGGGCGCTGAGCCACGCGGCGTAGGCGGCGATCCCCTCCTTGAGGTCGACGCTCGGCCGATAGCCGAGATCGCGGGCCGCCGCGCTGATGTCGAAGCGCTCCAAGATGGTGTCTCCGGCACCGATGCCGGGCCCGATCTCGGCCTCGAAGGCGGGAACGGCCGCCCGCACCATCTCCACGATCTCCGCCATGGTGTGGCGCGACCCGCCGGTGACGGTGTAGATGCGCGCGCCCGTGGTCTCGGCCTTCGCGGCGAGGATCAAGGCCCGCGCCGCGTCGTCCACGTGGATGAACTGGCGGTAGAAGTCCGCCCCCGCCGCGCGCCGGTAGGTGCGCCCGCCGAGGCCCGAGAGGATCATCTCGCGAATGTCGCAGTCGGTGGTGCGTCGCGGGCCGTAGACGAAGCTGATGCGCAGGGCGACGCCGGAAAGGCCGTGCTCGCTGGCGTAGCCGTGAAGCAGCGCCTCGAGCGCCGCCTTGGTGGCGCCGTAGACGGTGTTGGGGCTGAGCGGCACCGTCTCGGGCACCAGCGGCAGGCCGGCCGGCGTCGGACCGTAGGCGCTCGTCGAGGAGCACACCACGAAGCGCGGCACCTCGTGGATGCGGGCGAGCTCCAACAGCGCCGCCGTGCCGCCGAAATTGATGTCGACGATGAGGGTCGGCTCGTCCCGCGCCAGCATCGGCCCCGACAGCGCGCCACAGTGAATGATGGCGTCGAATGGCCCCTCCGCGATCGCCACGGCGTGGAGACGATGAATGTCCCGCACGTCGGCGCGGACGATCGGCAGGCCGTCCTCGGTCTCCCTCACCACATCGATCGGCACGACGCGGTCGCCGGCCGCCTCGAGCATTGTGCGCACGCGATTGCCGATGAGGCCGAAGGCCCCCGTCACCAGATAGTTCGCCACGCCGGACGGACCTCCCCTCGCGAAAAGCGCCGCCCGGTGGGCGGCGCTTCCATCCCAGCAATTTCCGCGCCGGCCGCCTTAATGGGCGAGCACGGCGAGGAGGAGCAGGGCCACGATGTTGGTGATCTTGATCATCGGGTTCACGGCGGGGCCGGCGGTGTCCTTGTAAGGGTCGCCCACCGTGTCGCCCGTCACCGAGGCCTTGTGAGCCTCAGAGCCCTTGAGGTGCCGCGTCCCGTCGCGGTCGACGAAGCCGTCCTCGAACGACTTCTTGGCGTTGTCCCAGGCGCCGCCGCCGGCGGTCATGGAGATCGCCACGAAGAGGCCCGTCACGATCACGCCGAGAAGCATCGCGCCGGTCGCGGCGAAGGCCTCGCCCTTTCCGGCGATGGCGAAGATGACGAAGTAGACGACGATGGGCGACAGCACCGGCAACAGCGAGGGGATGATCATCTCGCGGATCGCCGCTCGGGTGAGCATGTCCACCGCCCGGCCGTAGTCGGGCCGGTCCTTGCCCTCCATGATGCCGGGCTTCTCGCGGAACTGGCGGCGCACCTCCTCCACCACGGAGCCCGCGGCGCGGCCGACCGCCGTCATCGCGATGCCGCCGAAGAGGAAGGGCAGCAGGCCGCCGAAGAAGAGGCCCACCACCACGTAGGGATTGGCGAGGGAGAAGTTCAGCGTCTCGGCCGTCACCCCGGCGAAGTAGGGATATTGCTCCGGATGGCTGATGAAATATTGGAGGTCTTCGGTGTAGGCGGCGAAGAGCACCAGGGCGCCGAGGCCGGCGGAGCCGATGGCGTAGCCCTTCGTCACCGCCTTGGTGGTGTTGCCGACGGCGTCGAGGGCGTCGGTGGTCGAGCGCACCTCGGCCGGAAGGTCGGCCATCTCGGCGATGCCGCCGGCGTTGTCGGTCACCGGGCCGAAGGCGTCGAGGGCGACGACCATGCCGGCGAGCGCCAGCATCGTGGTGACGGCGATGGCGATGCCGTAGAGGCCGGCGAAGGAGTAGGTGAAGAGGATGCCCGCGATGATCACGATGGCGGGCAGGGCCGTCGCCTCCAGCGACACGGCGAGACCCTGGATCACGTTGGTGCCGTGACCGGTCACCGAAGCCTGGCTGATCGAGCGCACCGGGCGATAGCCGACGCCGGTATAATATTCGGTGATCCAGATGATGAGGCCGGTGATCACGAGCCCCGCGACGCCGCAGAGATAGAGGTCGAACGGGGTGAAGGAGGTGCCGCCCGCGGTGGTCATGACCGCACCGAAGGAGCCGAAGACCAGGTAGGTGACCGGCAAGAGCACGATGAGCGACAGCACCGCCGTGACGACGAAGCCGCGGTAGAGGGCGCCCATGATGTTTTGCGAGGCGCCGAGCTTCACGAAGAAGGTGCCGGCGATGGAGGTGAGCACGCACGCGCCGCCGATGGTGAGCGGATAAAGCATCGCCGAGCCGAGGAACTCGGACGTCGCGAAGTAGATCGCCCCGAGCACCATCGTGGCGACGACGGTCACGGCGTAGGTCTCGAAGAGGTCGGCCGCCATGCCGGCGCAGTCGCCGACATTGTCGCCCACGTTGTCGGCGATGGTGGCGGGGTTGCGCGGATCGTCCTCCGGAATGCCGGCCTCCACCTTGCCCACGAGGTCGCCGCCGACGTCGGCGCCCTTCGTGAAGATGCCGCCGCCGAGACGGGCGAAGATCGAGATCAGCGACGCGCCGAAGCCGAGCGCCACCAGCGCGTCGACCACCGTGCGCGAGGTGGCGTCGTAGCCGAGCACCGTGGTGAGGATGAAGAAGTAGACCGACACGCCGAGGAGCGCGAGGCCGGCGACGAGGAGACCGGTGACGGCGCCGGACTTGAAGGCGATGTCGAGCCCGCCCTGCAGGCTGACGGACGCCGCCTGCGCGGTGCGCACGTTGGCGCGGACCGAGACGAGCATGCCGATGTAGCCCGCGACGCCCGACAGGGTCGCGCCGATGGCGAAGCCGATCGCGACCAAGCCGCCCAGGAGCCAGAAGACGACCATGAAGATCACCACCCCGACGACGGCGATGGTGAGATACTGGCGCGCCAGATAGGCGGATGCGCCCTCCTGAATGGCCCCGGCAATCTCCTGCATGCGCGCCGAGCCGCTCGGTGCGGCCAGAACGCTCCGGACGGCCCACCCTCCGTAGAGCAATGAGACCAATCCACAGGCGATGACGATCAGCGTCGCAGTCATTCGTTTTCCTCCAGCGCGTCGTGTTTATTATTGAAGCGCGTTGTTATTTGTTTTTGGCTGAGCCATGCAGTGCAGCAAACTTGTGCCGCGCCTGCAATATGGCGTCAAGCAACCCGGTCGTGCGGGCGACGGTTTGTCGTGAGAAGAACCACGGCGATCAGGACGAGAGGGACGGTGAGCACCGGGAACACCGCCCAATTGATGCTCGCCCAGCCCACCGACGAGAACAGGACGCCCGAGGACAGCGAGGCGCAGGCGACGCAGCCGAACACGATGAAATCGTTGGCGGCCTGGGCGCGCGCCTTGTCCTCCGGGCGGAGCGCGGCCGTCAGCATGGCAGTGCCGCCGATGAAGCCGAAATTCCAGCCGACGCCGAGGAGGATGAGCGCCACGTAGAAGTGGCCGAGCGTGATCCCCGACAGCGCCGTCGCGGCGCAGAGGGCGAGAAGGAGAAGGCCGCACGCGGAGATCGTCTGCGCCCCGAAGCGCGTGATCAGCGTGCCGGTGAAGAAGCTCGGCGCGAACATCGCGATGACGTGCCACTGGATGCCGAGCGCCGCGTTGGCGGTGGTGAAGCCGCAATCGCGCATGGCGAGGGGCGCCGCCGTCATCACCAGGCTCATCACCGCGTAGGAGGTGAGCGCGCACAGGATCGCGAGCGCCACCGCCGGCTGCGTCAACACCTTGTGGAGCGGCCGGCCACGGGGCGCATCCGCGGCTTTGAGCGTCGGCGAGGGCGGGCGGTAGAGGAAGAACAGGATGGCGATGGTGATGAGCGATAGACCCGCCTGGGCGAGATAGGCGCCGGCGTAGGCGACGGGGAGGAACAGATCCTTGGTGGCGATCACCGTCTGCGGCCCGATGACGCCGGCGAAGATGCCGCCTGCGAGCACCATCGAGATCGCCTTGGGACGGAAGGCATCGCTCGCCCCTTCGGCCGCGGCGAAGCGATATTGCTGGGTGAAGGCGAAGGACGAGCCGCTCAGGAACGTGCCGGCGCAATAGAGGGCGAAGCTGCCGAGGTGGATCGCCAGGAAGGCGACCAGGCCGCCGAGCGTCGCGAGGAAGGCACCGAGGACGAAGCCCGGCCGCTTGCCGATTTTCGCGAGCAGGATACCGGCGGGAATGGTGCCGCAGGCGGTGCCGACGACCATCGTCGTGACCGGCAGCGTCGCCAATTTGCCGGTTTGCGATAACAGATAGACGCCGACGAGACCGCCGAGGGAGATGGTGATCGACGTGAGCGCGCCGCCCATGGCCTGGGCCATGGCGAGGACGACGGCATTCTTGCGGGCGAGGCGGTCGGACGGCTGGTTCATCGTTCAGTGATATCCTTCGGCGCCGTCTCTCACCAGTCCGTACTTGCCTTAGAAGTGCTGAAAGCGACCGTCGGTAATGTCGATCGGTACGCCGCGGCGACGGATGGACAAACCCGGCGTTTCCACGATCTCGCCGATGACGGTCGCCGACAGCCCGAGCTCGGCGAGTTCCGCCATGTAGGCTTCCACCTTGCTGGGCCGCAACGTCGCGAGGATCTGATAGTCGTCGCCGCCGGTGAGCGCCTTGTCGAAGGCGGCGGGATGGTTCTCCACCGCCGCCCGCACGGCCGGCGAGAGCGGCACGCTGTCGGCCTCGATCCGGGCACCGATAGCGGCGGTGCGGCAAAGCTTGCGCAAATCGCCGACGAGCCCGTCCGACACGTCCATCGCCGCCATCGCATGGCGCTGGACGGCCCGCCACGCCTCAACCGGCGGGTCGGGCCACAGATAGGCCTCGCGCAGGGCCGCGACATTCTCGGCGTCGAGGCCGAAGGGCGCGCCGTCGGTGCCGAGGCGGCAGAGCAGGCCGAGCGCGGCGTCGCCGATGGTGCCGGTGACGGTGATGATCTCGCCCGGCCGCGCCGACCGGCGCCGCACGATCCGCCCGTGCGGTACGCGCCCGAGCGCGGTGATCGCGATGGTCGTCCCGCCGCCGGGGGAGGCACGCAGCGTGTCGCCGCCCAGAAGCGTCACGCCGTAGCGGGCATGATCGCTGCGCAGGCTCGCCGCGAACCGCTCCGCCCAGCTCGCCGACCACCCTTCCCCGAGCGCCAGCGCCAAGAGGTAGGCGAACGGCTCGGCCCCCTTCGCCGCGAGGTCGGAGAGGTTCACCCTCAGCGCCTTGGCGGCGATCGCCTCGGGCGGATCGTCGGCAAAGAAGTGCACGCCGGCCGCGAGAGCATCGGACGTCACCACGATGTCCTCCGACCCGGCGAGGAAGGTGGCGGCATCGTCGCCCAGCGCGTCGGCGCCGGCAGCGGTGGCGAGCGGCGCGAAGACGCGCGCGATGAGGCCGTCTTCGTCGAGCGCCGGCTCGTCCATCGCGGGCTCCTTCATCGGATGAACGCGAGCACCTCGCGCGCCGTGTCGGCGGGCGCTTCGCGCTGGGGAAAGTGGCCGAGCCCCTCCATCACGCGCCGCTCGTAGCCGGCGCAGAAGAGGTGCTCCTTGTTCAGCGACGTCTCGGGCAGGTTGCAGGGATCGGCCCCGCCGTGGAGAGTGAGGGTCGGCACCCGGATCACCGGATCGGCCGTCTGGGCGGCGCGCAGATCGTCGTAGGCGGGGTCGGGCGCGGCGTGCCCCCAGCGGACGCGGTAGCTGTGGAGCACGATGGCCACCCAGTCGGGATTGTCGAAGGCGGCGGCCGTCGCCTCGAAGGTGGCATCGGAGAACGGCCAGTCCGGCGCCCAGAGCGACCAGATGAACCGCGTCAGCCCCCGCCGATCGTCGGCGAGGATGCGGGCGCCGCGCGGCGTCGCGAACAGCCAATGGTACCAATAATTGTGGTGCATCTCGTAGGAGAGCGGCTGGTCGGGGGTGTTGGTGCCCCAGCCCACCGAGATGCCGACACACGCCTTGACCCGCTCCGGCGCCGCATGACTCGCGACGTACGCGGCGCGGGCGCCCCAATCGTGACCGACGAGCGTCGCCGCGGCAATGCCCATCCCGTCCATCAGGTCGAGGACGTCCTGACCGAGGCTTTCGAGGTCGCCGGCGCGCTGCGTCGCGACATCGCGGAACACCGTGGGGCCGAAGCCGCGCAGCCACGGGACGATGGTGCGGAAGCCCGCGGCGTGGCAGTCGGCGAGGATGCCGTCCCAGGTGCGCACGTCGTCCGGCCAGCCGTGCAGCAGGAAGAGCGGCGCCCCGTCCTGCGGCCCCGACACCTCCGCGGCAATGGACAGGCGCGGGGTATCGACGCTGATCCGCATCGGCTCAGCCATCGGACGGCGTCCCCGCCACCTTCTGCGCGACTTCGGAGGGGCGCACCCGGCGCGCGATGGTGTCGAGCACGCCGTTGACGAGGCGTGGCTCGTCCTCGCCGAAGAAGGCCTTCGCCACCTCCACATATTCGGCGATGATCGCCCGCACCGGCACGTCCTCGCGGAACAGCAGCTCGAACGCGCCGGCGCGCAGCACCGCCCGCAGCGTGAGGTCGATGCGATTGAGCGGCCAGCCCGCCTTCAACGTCTCGTCCACGGCGCTGTCGATCTTGCGCTGGTGGGCGACGACGCCCGACACGGTGGCCTCGAACCAGTTGAGGTCGATCGCCCGCAGGGTCTCCCCTTCCACCTCCTGGCGCAGGCGAAACAGCTCGAACTCCTTGATGATGTCCCGCGCGCCGGCTCCCGTCACGTCCATCTGATAGAGCGCCTGCACGGCGGCGAGCCGAGCGACGGCCCGCTTGTTGGCCGGTTTCGGACGCGCGCCGTGTTTCGCCGCGGGTTTCATTGGTTGAGCTGCGCGCGCAGATCGAAGAGGGCGATGGCGGCTTCGGCCGCGTCGCCGCCCTTGTTCTTGCGGGCGGGGTCGGCACGCACGTAGGCCTGCTCACCGTTCTCCACCGTCAGGATGCCGTTGCCGAGCGCCAGGCGGTTCGCCACCACGAGGTCGACGAGGGCGCGGTTCCCCTCCCCCGCCACGATGTCGTAGTGCCCCGTCTCGCCGCGGATGACGCAGCCGAGCGCCACGTAGAGCTCGTAGGACATGTCCTTGCGGCGGGCCGAGCTCATGGCGATGGCGAGCGCCGGCGCGATCTCCAGGACGCCGGGAACGGTGATGATCTCGTAGGCGAAGCGGCGCTTTTGCAAGGCAGCCGTGGCACCGGCGAGCAGCATGTCGGCGATGTCGTCGTAGAAGCGGCTTTCGATGATCAGCGCGCGTGCGGTCATTCAATCCAATCCCAGCGGAACCGGCGGACCATAGACGATGGCACGCGCCGAGTGAAAGCAGATCAGTTCCCCGTCTCGCGCATGGCAACGAGGCGGGCGACATAGCGGGCGATGGTATCGATCTCGATGTTCACGAGATCGCCGACCCGACGCCGGTGCCAGGTGGTCACCGCGAGGGTGTGGGGGATCATCGCGACGGTGAACGTGTCGGACGCCTCCACCACGGTGAGCGACGTGCCGTCGAGGGCCACCGAGCCCTTCTCGGCGATGAGCGACAGGAGGCGGGACGGCGGGGCGAAGCGGAAGAGGCTCATGTCCTCCTCGTCCTCGCGGGCGACGATCTCGGCGCGCCCGTCCACGTGACCGGAGACGATGTGGCCGCCGAGCTCGTCGCCGGCCTTCAGTGAGCGCTCGAGGTTGATCGGGTCGCCCACCGCCCAGCCGCCGATGGTCGTCTTGTCCATCGATTCGGCCGACACGTCGACGGTGAAGCGCGCGCCCGAGGCGGTCGCCGAGACGGTGGTCGCCGTGAGGCAGCAGCCGCCGCAGGCGATGGAGGCCCCGATGGCGATCCCGTCCGCCGGATAGGTGCACTCGATCGCAAGGCGCGCGCCATCGCCGAAGGGGATCTTGTCGACGATGCGGCCGACGTCGGTGACTATGCCTGTGAACATGGGTCTCGCCAGTATTCGGTCCAATGGTCGTCGCCGTAGCGCCGCGAGAGGATGGGCTCGAAGCGCTCGGCGAGGGAGGCGGCGTCGATGGGGGCCATCACGTCGCCGTCGATCGTGGTCGGCGCGGCGATGCGGTGCACGGCGTCGACGAGGTCGGCGACGAGAAGCGCCGACTGCAGCACCGGCCCTCCCTCCACCAGAAGTGTGGTGATGCCGCGTGCCGCCAGCAAGGCGAGCGCGGCGGCGAGATCGATGCGCCCGTCGGCGCCGCGCCCGACGCGCTCGACCTCAGCGCCGGCGGCGTCGAGGCCGGCGATGCGCCCGGCGTCCGCCCCCTCCCCCACGAAGACGATCACCGGGATCGTCGCCGCGTCGGCGAAGAGGCGGGCGGTGGGGGGCACGTTGGCGTCGCTGTCGAACACCACGCGCACGGGCGACCAGCGCGCGAGCCCCGGCAGGCGGCAGGTGAGCACCGGATCGTCCGCGACCACGGTGCCGACGCCCACCGCGATGGCGTCGCACTCGGCACGCAGCAGGTGGGTGCGGGTGTTGGCGAGCGCCCCGGTGATCGCCACCTGGCCGGCGCCGCGCCGTCCCACCGCCCCTTCGGCGTCCACCGCCATCTTGAGGCGGACATGGGGGCGTCCGAGCGTCATGCGGGTGATGTGGCCGGCGAGGTCGCGCCGCGCCTCGTCCGCCCGCACGCCGAACGTCAGCGGAATACCCGCCTCGCGCAGCTTCTCGGTGCCCTTGCCGGACACCATCGGATTGGGGTCCTCGATGGCGATCACCGCCCGGCCGATCCGCGCCCCGACGAGGGCGTCGGCGCACGGCGGGGTGCGGCCGAAATGGGAGCACGGCTCGAGCGAGACGTAGAGCGTCGCCCCTTCCGCCTCGCCGCCGGCCTCGGCGAGGGCGTAGCGCTCGGCATGCGGGCGGCCACCGTCGCCGGAGCGGCCCGCGCCGACGATCACCGGCCCGAGCGGGCCCTGACGGACGAGAACTGCGCCGACGGGCGGGTTCGGCGCCGTCCTGCCCTGTCCCTGACGCCCGATCGCCAACGCGGCGGCCATGAAGCGCCGGTCTTCCGCCTCCGATGTCACGCGCCGCTCGCTCCGTCGTCCGGCGGAGCCGCGGTGCTTCGCCCGCTCACCGTCTGCGCGAGGTCGGCCACGAACTCCTCGAAGTCGCGCGCTTCGGAGAAGTTCTTGTAGACGGAGGCGAAGCGCACATAGGCGACGTCGTCGATCGCCTTCAGCGCGTCCATCACCAATTCGCCGATGTGGTTGGCCGACACCTCGCTCTCGCCACTGCTTTCGAGCTGGCGGACGATGCCGGAGATCATGCGGTCGATGACCTCCTCGTCGATCCGCCGCTTGCGTGTCGCGATGGCGATGGAGCGATGCAGCTTGTCTCGATCGAAAGGCTCGCGCTTGCCGGAGCGCTTCAGCACCACGAGCTCGCGCAACTGCACGCGCTCGAAGGTGGTGAAGCGGCCACCGCAGACGATGCAACTGCGCCGCCGGCGGATCGCGACCCCGTCTTCCGTGGGTCGCGAATCCTTAACCTGCGTATTCTCGGCGGCGCAGTAAGGGCACCTCACTCGGCGTAGATCGGGAAGCGGCCGGTGAGGTCGTGCGCCTGCGCGCGCACCTTGGCGACCACGTCGTCGTCCGGGTTGCCGCCTTGGTCCATGGAATCGACCACCTCGGCGATCATGCGGGCGACGTCCTGGAACTCCTTCACCCCGAAGCCGCGCGTGGTGCAGGCGGGCGTGCCGACGCGGATGCCCGACGTCACCATCGGCTTCTCCGGATCGTTCGGCACGCCGTTCTTGTTGCAGGTGATCGCCGCCTTGCCGAGGGCTTTCTCGGCGTCGCGGCCGGTCACCCGCTTGGGACGCAGGTCGACGAGGCCGACATGGGTGTCGGTGCCGCCGGACACGACGTCGAAGCCGTGGTTCTTCAGCGCCTCGCAGAAGGCCTTGGAGTTCTCCACCACCGCCTTGGCGTAGGTCTTGAACTCCGGCTGCAGCGCCTCGCCGAAGGCGACGGCCTTCGCCGCGATCACGTGCATCAGCGGGCCGCCCTGCAGGCCGGGGAACACCGCGGAGTTGATCTTCTTGGCGATGTCCGGATCGTTGGTGAGCACCACGCCGCCGCGCGGGCCGCGCAGCGTCTTGTGGGTGGTGGAGGTGACGACGTGCGCATCCTCCATCGGGCTCGGGATCACGCCACCGGCCACGAGACCGGCGAAGTGGGCCATGTCCACGTGGAAGACGGCGCCCACCTTGTCGGCGATCGCGCGGAAGCGCTTGAAGTCGATGAGGCGCGAGTAGGCCGAGCCGCCGGCGATGATCACGGCCGGCTTGTTCTCCACGGCGAGGCGCTCGACCTCGTCGTAGTCGATGAGCCCGGTCTCGGCGTCGACGCCGTAGGTGACGGCGTTGAACCACTTGCCCGACAGGTTGGGCTTCGCGCCGTGGGTGAGGTGACCGCCCGCATCGAGGCTCATGCCGAGGATGGTGTCGCCGGCCTTGGCGAGGGCGAGAAGCACGGCCTGGTTCGCCTGGCTGCCGGAGTTCGGCTGCACGTTGGCAAAGCCCGCCCCGAAGAGACGCTTCAGCCGCTCGATGGCGAGCTCCTCGGCGATGTCGACGAACTCGCAGCCGCCATAGTAGCGGCGGCCGGGATAACCCTCGGCATATTTGTTGGTGAGCACCGTGCCCTGCGCGTCCAGGACGGCGCGCGAGACGATGTTCTCGGAAGCGATCAGCTCGATGTCGTTCTGCTGCCGCTCCAGCTCGAGCGCCACGGCACGGGCGATCTCGGGGTCGGAATCAGCGAGCGAACGATCGAAAAACGGACGGGTCTCCACCGCGTCACGCAGGCTCATACGCCATTCTCCTTGGATTGGGCCGCGACCCTATCGGGCGCGGCCGACCCAGTGCAACGACGAACGGCCCGCCGAAGCGGGCCGCTCATCGACCATGTCGCCGTCCCGCCGGCAGGCGGCGGTCGGCGCCTCACGCTAGCGAAGGGCCAGCGTCTCCACTCCGTCCTTGCGATAGATGTCATCGCGGAAGTGCACAACCCCGTCCGCGTTCACCCACGCGGTGATGTAGGCGAACATCACCTGCGTCGGCCGCTTGAGCTGCACGTCGAGGCGCTGGCCGGACCGGATCGCGGCGTCGACCTGCGCACGGTCCCAACCGTTGCCCTGGACGAGCCAGGTGATCAGCTCGCGTACGTTCTGCACCCGCACGCAGCCCGACGAGTGGAACCGCGCGTCCTCGCCGAAGAGGCTCTTCTGCGGCGTGTCGTGCATGTAGACCTGGTGCATGTTGTGGAAGTTGATCTTCACCGTCCCCAACGAGTTCAGCTCACCCGGCTCCTGGCGGAACATGTACTGGGTCGCCTCGTCGGTGTTCCAGTCGATCTCGGTGTAGTCGTACTCGCGGGTCTCGTCGCCCCAGCGATAGATGTGGATCTTCTGATCCTTCAGATAGGAGGGGTTCTCCTTCATCTTCGGGATCAGATCGCGCCGCACGATGGAGACGGGCACGGTCCAGTAGGGGTTGAAGTTGATCTCGTAGATCTTGGAGGTGAGGATCGGGCTCTGCCGGTCGATGCGGCCGACGACGGCGGTGTGGCGGGAGCGCACGCGCCCGTGCTCCACGGCCTCGATCTCCGCCGCCGGGATGTTCACCAGCACGTAGCGATCGTCGAGCTTGCCGGAATATTCGGCGATGCGGCCGAGGTTGGTCTCGAGCTGGCCCAGGCGCACATAGACCGGCACGTTCATGGCGTCGAGCGTCGCCTGGTCGACGATCCCCGTCGGCGCGAGGCCGTGGCGCATCTGGAAGCGGCGCACGGCGGCGGCGACGTAACTGTCGAACACGTCGTCCCGGCCGCCGATCTGCACGAGGTCGCCGCTGATCGTCAGCCGGCGGCGCAGCGTGCGCACCGCATTGTCGCGCGTGCCGAGGCGCATCGCCTTTTGCGGCGAGTTCACCGTGGGCCAGCCGCCCGTCGCCGCGATGGTACGATATTGCTCGATGGCGATCTGCATGCGCCCGAGCGTCGCGGGCGACAGCGTGGGGGCGGTGGAGTTGACCGCCCGCACCTCCGGCAGCGTCGCGTCAAACCGGTCGGACCACTCGGCCTGACGCTCGAACGAACGCAACGCTTCGAGCGGGCTCTCATGCTGGGCCATGGCCGGCACCGGCACAGCCGCAATCACCACCAAGGCACATCGCATGATGGCCATACGAAGCAAACGACCAGCACCCCTGCCGATCGACGGAACACCATCGCTCGTCACAGCCACGCCAACCCCCGACACACATACATGAACCCCCAAGGCGGTAACACGCTTTGGGGGTTCGGAACAACGCAGGATCGATCAAATTGATTTGGTCGCCGCGCGGCGAGCCTCGCTTGCACCCTTCCGACGAATCGGAAAACCTCAGAGCCGATAGAGGACCTGATCCTTCCAGAAACGGTCGAGACGGCGCAAGGTTTGGGTCGCTCCATCGAGGCTGTCGGCTTCGACCCCGCCGATCGGCCCGAGCGAGCGCATGTGGCGGTCGAGCAGACCTTCGACGATGTTGGCGATCTCCGCCCCCTTGTCGGTGACGGCGATGCGCACCGTGCGGCGGTCCCGCGTCGAGCGGCGCTGCGTCAGATAGCCGAGTTCGCCGAGCTTCTTCAGGTTGTAGGAGACGTTGGAGCCGAGATAGTAGCCGCGCGACTTCAGCTCGCTCGGCGTCAGCTCCTCGCAGCCCACATTGTGCAAGAGCACGGCCTGCACGTTGTTGACCTCCTCTCGACCGAGCCGGTCGAGCTCGTCTTTCACGACGTCCAGGAAGCGGCGGTGGGCGCGCTCGATGAGACGGATCGTCTCAAGGTAGGCCTCCCGCGCTTCCGTTGCGACGGGCGCCCCCGTGGCCCCGTCCCGATCCGCCTGCCGCACCGCTAAATTCATTGTCTGCCTCATTAATCTTTGCCCGCTTTTGCAGGCGCGTTTTGAGGCAGGGTCCGCTTCTGCACTAAAGCGGTGCTTAAGCGTCAGCGTGAACAGAGGGTTAACGAGCGCTTCGTGGCATTTGCGTCACAAGCGAAATGGGGCACCCGACCGTCACGCCGTCAATCGAGCTCGTCGGCGCGCCGTCGCCAGGCCATCAGCGCCCCGAGCGAGGTGACGACGAGGAAGACGACGAGGTTGCTCAGGAGCGCCGCCGGGCCGAACGGCAACAGCATCGGATTGAGCACGGCGAGCGCCACCCCCGCCCCGATCGCCGCCGCCCACACCACGACGCCCCAGCTTCCGCCGAGCCAGAGGCCGATGGACACCACCGGATAGGCGACGGCGGCCACGATGGTGGTGAGCCAGGGCCCGTCGGCGGCGTGCCAGCCCGGATTGAGGCTGGACTCCAGATAGCCCACCAGCCGGCCCCAGATGATGATCGCACCGGCGAGCCAGGCGATCCCCGCCACCTTCATGATGATGGCCGTCACCGCGCGCAGCGGCTCCGGCCGCTCCTCGCGCTGGGCAAGGGGCGTGTCGAGCGACATCGCCGAGAAATTGGCCGCCCGGGGGTTGCGGCGCAGCGTGGTGTCGCCGGCCTCCTTCTTGCGCGAGGCTTTCGGCGGCTTGACGGGCCGCGACGGCGCGGCGGCAGCGGCGGCCGGCGCCGCGGGCGTCGGCTGCGGCGGAGCCGGCGCCACCACAGCCGGCAGATTGGCCGGCGGCGTCGGCTTCGCCGGGGACGCGAGCGCCTGTTCGGCGGGAGCGACCGCCTCCGCCTTCACCTCGCGCGGCGTGCCGGCGGGGCGACCCGTCGCCCCGGTCTTTTCGGAGCCGGACGCGCGCACCAGGGCACCGGACTTCGCGACGGAGCCGCCCTTGACGGGCCCGCTCGGCTGGAGCGTCCCCCGATCCCTCTCGGCGCGCGGGCCGCTCGCGCTCGGTGCCGGCACCTTCGCCGGCGCCGAGGCCTCGCCCTTCGCCGCCTCGGTGGGGGCGGGCTTACGCGCCGGCGGCTTCGCCGGCCGGGGCGTCGCCCCTGCCGCGGCGCGTCCCGCCTTGCCGGCCTCGCTCTTTTCCCGCACGGCCTCGCCCTGTGGGCCACCGCCCTTTTCCTTCGCGGAACCACCCTTTTCCTTGGCGGAAGCGCCCTTGATCTCGGCGGCGGCGCCCTTCGGTTTGGCGGGATCGCCCTTCGGAGTGTCGGAACTCATATGGCGGCACCACTCAGATCGAGATCGCCGTGCGGCGGCACGGCGAAGTACACCGCGATCTCGTCGGGATCGACCTGATCGAGCCGGGCCGGGTCCCAACGCGGCGCGTTGTCCTTGTCCACGAGCAGCGCCCGGATGCCCTCGTAGAGGTCGGGTCCTTCGAGCACGCGCGAGACGATGCGGAAGTCGGTCGCAAGGCACTCGGTCAGCGACTTTTCGGTCGCCTCCCGCAGCTGCCGCACGGTGATCATGAGGCTCGTCGGGGACTTCTGGCCGATCGCCTTCACCGCCTTCGCGGCGAGCTCGGAATCGGCCGCCGCCTCGTTGAGGCGCTCGAGCATCATCATGATGTCGTCGCCGGCGAAGGCGGCGTCGATCATCTTCGCCGCCTCGTCGTCGCGCGGCGCCGTCTTCACCACGAGCTCGTCGAGCGCACCGTCGAGACCACGGGCGTGAACGGCGCGGTCGAGGGCGTCGCCGAGGCGCCCCGCGTCGATCGGATGGGTGACGATCCCCAACGCGGCCGCCTCGTCCCGTCCGACGCGACTGCCGGTCAGAGCGAGCCACATGCCGCTTTCGCCGGGAAGGCGGGAAAGAATGTGGCTGGCGCCGACGTCGGGAAAGAGGCCGATCCCCACCTCGGGCATCGCGAAGACGAGATTGTCCGTCGCGACGCGATGCGAGCCGTGACCGGAGATGCCGACCCCGCCGCCCATGCACACCCCGTCGAGCAGCGCCACGATGGGCTTTTCATAGAGGCCCGTCAGAAGGTCCGTCTGATACTCCACGCCGAAGAAGTCCACCGCCCCGGCGCGGCGCGCGTAGACGTCGAGGACGTCGCCGCCGGCGCAGAACGCCTTGCCCTCCGCCTTCAGCACGACGCGCTCGACCCGGTCGTCCCGCCGCCACTCTTCGAGCGCCTCCTTGAGGGAGCGGACCATCGCCTCGCTCAAGGAGTTGAGCGCCTTCGGCCGGTCGAGGGTGACGACCCCCGCCCGGCCGGCGGTTTCGAACACGATCTCGCTCATCGCGAGGCGGGGCCGAGGAGGTGACGGGCGATGATGACGCGCATGATCTCGTTGGTGCCTTCCAGGATCTGGTGGACGCGCAGGTCGCGCACATAGCGCTCCAGCGGATAGTCCCGCAGATAGCCGTATCCGCCGTGAAGCTGAAGCGCCTGGTTGACGACGTCGAAGCCGGTGTCGGTGGCGAGGCGCTTCGCCATCGCAGCGAGGGCCGTCGCCTCGGCGCGGCCGGCATCGACGGCGGCAGCGGCCTTGTGGAGGAGGAGGCGCGCCGCCTCGAGCCCCGTCGCCATGTCGGCGAGGCGGAATTGCAGCGCCTGGAAGGCTTCGAGCGGCCGGCCGAACTGGCGGCGCTCCTTGAGGTGGTCGCGGGCGAGCTCCATCGCCGCCTGGCCCGCCCCGAGCGAGCACGCCCCGATGTTGAGGCGCCCGCCGTCGAGCCCGGCCATCGCGATGCGGAAACCGTCCCCCTCCCCGCCCACGAGGTTGCTCGCCGGGACGCGGCAGCCGTCGAAGATCACCGCCGCCGTCGGCTGCGAATGCCAGCCGAGCTTTTCCTCCTGCGCCCCGAAGGAGAGGCCGGGGGTACCGTTCTCGACGAGGATCGCGCTGATCCCGCCAGGCCCGTCGCCACCGGTGCGCGCCATCACGAGATAGAGGTCGGCCGCCCCGCCGCCGGAGATGAACGCCTTGGCGCCGTCGATGACGTAGTCGTCGCCGTCGCGGCGGGCACGGGTCGTGAGGCTCGCGGCGTCGGAGCCCGCGCCGGGCTCGGTGAGGCAGTAGCTTGCGAAGTGCGCCATGGTGGCGAGCGGCGGCAGATGCGTTTGCCGCAGCGCGTCGGAGCCGAAGCGGCCGATCACCGCCGCCACCATGTTGTGGATCGAGATGTAGGCGGCGGTGGAGGGGCAAGCGCGCGCGAGCGCCTCGAACACCAGCGTTCCCTCGAGCCGGCCGAGGCCGGTCCCGCCGTAGGCCTCGTCGACGAAGAGGGCGCCGAAGCCGAGCGCGGCCGCCTCCCGCAGCGTTTCCACCGGAAAGGTCTCGTCGCGGTCCCATTGGGCGGCGAACGGGGCGATGCGCTCGGCCGCGAAGCTCTCGGCCATCTCGCGAATGGCGCGCTGGTCCTCGCTGAGGTCAAAATCCATGGCGCTCGTTCCCCGCCCCATCCATGGCGCTCGTTTCCCGCTCTCGGGCGGCGACACTCCCTCCCGTCGACGGCCGCGTCAACTGCGCTCGCTGGGGACGGCGTCGAGACCAATGGACGGCGGCCGGGTCGATGCTCTAGTTTCACGCCAGCCGCGGGGGAGTCCCATGGATCTGGAACAGCGTCACTTCACGCCGGATATGGCGGACATTCTGCGCGGCCGTCGCATGCGCCGCAATCGCCGCACCGAGTGGTCGCGCCGCCTCGTGCGCGAGCATACGCTGACGGTGGACGACCTGATCTGGCCGATGTTCGTGACCGAGGGAACCGCGACGCGCGAGCCCGTGCCCTCGATGCCGGGCGTCGACCGCCTCTCCGTCGACGAGATCGGCGCCGCCGCCGAGGAGGCCGTCGCGCTCGGCATTCCGGCGATCGCCCTCTTCCCCTACACCAAGGCCGACAAGCGCGATCCGCTCGGTTCGGAAGCCGCCAACCCCGACAATCTCGTCTGCCGCGCCTGCCGCGAGATCGCCCGCCGCACCCCCGGCCTCGGCATCATGACCGACGTCGCCCTCGACCCCTACACGAGCCACGGTCACGACGGGCTGATGGTCGGTGACGAGATCGTCAACGATGCGACGATCTCCGCCCTCGTCGCCCAGGCGATGGTGCAGGTGGAGGCGGGCTGCCACATCATCGCCCCATCGGACATGATGGACGGGCGCATCGGCGCGATCCGCGCCGCGCTCGATGCCGCCGGCCACGAGAACGTGCAGATCATGGCCTATGCGGCGAAGTTCGCCTCCGCCTTCTACGGCCCGTTCCGCGACGCGGTCGGCGCCTCGTCGGCGCTGAAGGGCGACAAGCGGACCTACCAGCTCGACCCGCTCAACGCGCTGGAGGCGCTGCGCGAGGTGGAGCTCGACATCGCCGAGGCCGCCGACATGGTGATGGTGAAGCCCGGCATGCCCTATCTCGACATCGTCTGGCGCGTGAAGGAGCGCTTCGGCGTACCCACCTTCGCCTACATGGTGTCGGGCGAATATGCGATGATCGAGGCGGCCGCGCGGAACGGCTGGATCGACGGCGAGAAGGCGATGCTCGAAGCCGTCGGCGGCTTCAAGCGCGCCGGCGCCGACGGCATCCTCACCTACCACGCGCCGCGCATCGCCCGGCGCCTCGCGGCAGGCTGACACCGGCACATTCCCCGATGACACGCCCCGACACCTCGACGTCTGCCCCGAACGCGTCGGCGATCAGCTTCGCCGACATCGCGGACGCGGCGCTGCAGCTCCAGGGCATGGTGCTGCACACGCCGTGCCTGCCGGCGCCGCGCCTGTCCGCCCTCACCGGCGCCAATGTCTGGGTGAAATACGAGAATCTTCAGCCGATCGGGGCCTTCAAGGAGCGCGGCGCGGTCATCAAGCTCGCCTCGCTCACCGAGGCGGAGCGCGCCGCCGGCGTCACCGCCATGTCGGCAGGCAACCATGCCCAGGCGGTCGCCTATCACGCCGCCCGGCTCGGCATCTCGGCGACCATCGTGATGCCGGAGCGCACGCCCTTCGTGAAGGTCGCAGCCACCGAGGCGCACGGCGCGCGCGTGGTGCTCTCCGGCGAGACGCTCGCCGAGAGCGCCGTCGCCTGCGCCGAGCTCGCCGCCGCGGAAGGGCGCATCATCATCCACCCCTACGACGACCCCGCCATCATCGCCGGCCAGGGCACGGTGGGGATCGAGATGCTGGAGGCGGTGCCCGAGCTCGACACGATCGTCGTGCCCATCGGCGGGGGCGGGCTGATCGCCGGCATCGCCACCGCGGCCCGCCACATCAAGCCGTCGATCCGCATCATCGGCGTCGAGGCCGCGCTCTACCCCTCCGCCCACGCCGCCCTTGCCGGGCGCGAGGCGCGCTGCGGCGGCACCACGCTCGCCGAGGGCATCGCGGTGAAGGCCGTGGGCAAGCTGACGCTCCCCATCATCCGCGAGCTCGTCGAGCGCATCATCCTCGTCGACGAGCCGACGCTGGAGCGGGCGGTCAACGCCCACATCACGCTGCAGAAATCGATGGCGGAGGGCGCCGGGGCCGCCGGCCTCGCGGCGATGCTGACCGAGCCGGACCATTTCCGCGGCCGCAACGTGGGCCTCGTCCTGTGCGGCGGCAACATCGATCCGCGCCTTCTCGCCTCGATCATGGTGCGCGAGCTCGCCCGCGAGCGGCGCATCGTGTCGCTGGAGGCCTCGTTCGCCGACGAGCCGGGCGTGCTCGCCCGCCTCACCTCCGCCATCGGCGCCGCCGGCGGCAACATTCTGGAGGTGACTCACAACCGCCTCGCCCTCACGCATCTAGCCCGGGAAACGGCGGTGCGCCTCACCATCGAGACCCGCGACGACCGCCATACCGACGCCGTCATGGAAGGCGTGCGGGCCACCGGCTTGACCATCAACCTGACCGATCATGTGGACGGCCGATTTTGACCGACGCCGCCCGCTGGGCCAAAACAGCGCGCGGCACCTGAGGAGACCCCCGAACGTGGACAAGACACACTGCTGATGGATGTCGATATCGCAATGATGGCGACGCTCGCCATCATCGGCCTCTCCACCGTGCTCTACGCGACGGAGCGCTATTCCATCGAAGCGATCAGCCTCGGTGTGCTCGCCTCCTATCTGTTCATCTTCGTGGTGCTCGGCCTGGCGGCGGGCGACACGACGCTGTCGGCCGCGCAGCTCCTGGAAGGCTTCGCCAATCCCGGCCTCATCACCATCCTCGCCCTCCTGGTCGTCGGCCAGGGCCTCTTCCACACCGACGCCCTCGAGCGGCCCGCCCAGCTGATGGTGCGGTGGGTGGCCAAGCGGGGCAATATCGGCATCACGATCACCTTCGTGATGATCGCCACGCTGTCGGCCTTCCTCAACAACACCCCGGTGGTGGTGATGTTCATCCCCATCATCTCCACCCTCGCCTCGACGCTGAAGTCGACCACCTCGCGGCTGTTGATGCCGCTGTCCTTCGTCACCATCCTCGGCGGCATGACGACGCTCATCGGCTCGTCCACCAACCTTCTCGCCGCCAACGTGGCACGCCAGTCCGGCGCGGTGGATCTCGGCTTCTTCTCCTTCACCCCGGTGGCGCTGCTCGTGATCGCCATCGGCCTGCCCTACGTGCTCTGGGTGATGCCGATGCTGCTCGCCAATCGCCGCTCGATGGCGGAGGCGATGCGGGCGGGCGGCGGCAAGCAGTTCATCGCCGAGATTCCGATCCGGCCCGGCCACCCGCTGGTGGGCGCGACGTCCAACAAGGGTATGTTCCCGCAGCTCAAGGACATGACCGTGCGCCTCGTCCAGCGCGGCGAGCGGCCCCACCTGCCCCCGTTCGAGAACGTGACGCTGCAGCCGGGCGACATCGTGATCGTGGCGGCGACGCGCCAGGCGCTCGAAAAGGCCCTCTCCACCCAGAGCACGGTGATGGATCGCCGACCGGACGGCGAGCGGGGGACCGAGCGCGCACCGGACCGCCCGCCCGGCGTCGTCACGTTGGCGGAGGCGATCGTGGCGCCCGGCTCGCGCCTCATCGGCCGCACCGTCTCCCAATCGGGCTTCCGGGGCGAGGTCGGCTGCGTGGTGCTCGCCATCGAGCGGCGCAGCCGCATGCCGCGCCTGCCGATGGCCGACATCCGCATGGAAGCGGGCGACGTGCTGCTCTTCGGCGGCCCCCGCAAGGCCATCGAGGACCTGCGCGGCAACCGCGACGTCCTCCTCATCGACTGGACCGCCGCCGACGTCCCCCACCGACGCAAGGCCCCGGTGGCGCTCGGCATCTTCCTGGCGGTGGTGGCCGCGGCGGCGACGGGCGTCATGCCCATCGTGGTGGCGGCGCTCCTCGGCGCCTTCGCCATGCTGTGCAGCCGCTGCCTCAACACGCGACAAGCCTCGCGCGTGGTCGACGGGCGCATCATCATGCTGATCGCCTCGGCGATCGCCTCGGCCACCGCGCTGGAGGCGACGGGCGGGGCCGAGACCATCGCCAACGCCATGCTGTCGATCCTGCGCGACGCGCCGCCGGCGATCGTCATGTCGGCCCTGTTCATGATCATCGCCCTCACCACCAACATCATGACCAACAACGCGGCGGCGGTGCTCTTCACCCCCATCGCGATCGGCCTTGCGAGCCACCTCGGCTTGCCAGCCGAACCCTTCGTCGTCACAGTGATTTTGGCGGCTAACGCGTCCTTCGCGACGCCGGTCGCCTACCAGACGAACCTCCTCGTGATGGGACCGGGCCACTATCGCTATCGTGACTTTCTGGTCGCAGGAGGGCCGTTGGTGTTGCTACTATGGGGCGCATTCTCAATCATCGCGCCATGGTGGTACGGTATTTGATGGTGTCCGCCGGGGTCCCGCCCCGTAGGCGATCCAGGCAAACGCCCAAGGAGGCCGGCTGAGGTCCATGGTGAAGTCGAACGACCGCTTCGACGACAACGAGAGTGTCCGAGAAGGTGCCACCGCCCGACCCGAGGCGGAGGCCGCCTCGTCTCTCCCCACCGAAAAGCCGATCAGGGCCCGCCGCCGCGTCACCGTCCGGCGGGTCACCGAGCACCCCCAATTCTATCTGACCGCCCCCTCGCCTTGCCCGTACCTGCCCAACCGGTTCGAGCGGAAGGTGTTCACCCACCTCGTGGGCGAGCGGGCCGAGCCGCTCAACGATCTCCTCACCCAAGGCGGCTTCCGTCGCAGCCAGAACATCGCCTACCGGCCGGCCTGCGAGGGCTGTCGCGCCTGCGTCTCGGTGCGCGTGGTGGTGGACGAGTTCGACTGGACGCGCTCGTTGCGCCGCGTTCTGAAGACCAACGCCGATCTGGAGCGGCGGGAGCGCCCGGCGCTGCCCTCCTCCGAGCAATATTCGGTGTTCCGCGGCTATCTCGACAGCCGCCACGCCGACGGCGGCATGGCCGACATGACCGTGCTCGACTATGCGATGATGGTGGAGGACACCCACGTCGACACCCGCCTCTTCGAGTATCGCCGACCGGGCTCGGGGCGCACGCGCGGCCCGCTCGTCGCCTGCGCCCTCACCGACATTCTCGGCGACGGGCTGTCGATGGTCTATTCCTTCTACGAGCCGGACCTTGAGGCCGACAGCCTCGGCACCTTCATGATCCTCGATCACATCCGCCGCGCCGCCGAGCTGGGGCTCCCCTACGTCTATCTCGGCTACTGGGTCGGTGGCTCGGAGAAGATGGCCTACAAGACGCGATTCCAGCCCCAGGAGCATCTCGGCCCGCGGGGCTGGGTGCGCGCCTGAGCGCCGGTCCGCTCAGGCGCCGAGCGCGTCGATCACCCGCCCGATGAGGGCGCGCGTCTTCGGCCCGGTATCGGCGCGCTCGCGGATCGCCTCGAGCCGTGGCCGTGCCGCCTCTGCGGCCACCTCGCCCACCTGCGGCGCGACGCCCGTCAGAACCACCATGATGTTGTAACGCCCCGCCTCGTTCGCCGCATCCCACGCGTCGAGCGCGATCGGCAGGGTGCGCGGATCGCCGAGGCGATAGAGAAACTCCGCCGCGTGCACCCGCACCGCCTCGTCGGGAAGGCGGGCGGGATGGCGAGCGGTCAGCCCTCGAAGCTGCGGGCGCGGGTGCGCGCGCCGGCCGCCGCCCGCTGACCGCGATAGTCGGCGAGCTGGTCGAGCGTCTTGGTCGGCCGGCGATTGCCTTCCTCGCGCCAGGTGAGACCCTGCTCGGCGGCGAACACGCCGATCTCCGCGAGCCCGCCCGACTGGTATTTCTGCAGCCGCACGCCGCGCCCCTTGGCAAGCGTCGGCACCTGCTCGATGGGGAAGACCAGGAGCTTGCGGTTGTCACCGAGCACCGCCACGTGGTCGCCTTCGGCCCGCACCAGGCGATGGGCGACGTCGCCGTCGGCGAGCATCATCACCTGCCGGCCGCGCTTGGTGGTGCCGATCATGTCGTCGGCCGACACCAGGAAGCCGCGCCCCACCTTGGAGGCGACGAGCCACTGCGTGCCGGCGGCGAACACCACGAGCGCGGCGATCTCCACCCCGCCCTCGAGCTCCAGGAGGAGGCGCAGCGGCTCGCCGTGCCCGCGCCCGCCGGGCAGCTTATCGGCGCCCATCGTGTAGACGCGCCCGTCGGAGGCGAGCACCAGGAGCTTGTCGGTGGTCTCCGCGTAGAGCACGCTGCCGGGCCCGTCGTCCTGGCGATATTGCAGGCCGTCGAGCTCCTTCACGTGGCCCTTCAGCGCCCGGATCCAGCCCTTCTGGGAGAGCACGACGGTGATCGGCTCCCGCTCGATCATCGCCTCCATCACCTCGTCGGCGCTGGTTTCGGGGGCGATCGCGAAGTCAGACCGGCGGCGGCCGAGATCGGTCTTCGGGCCGAACGTCTCGCGGACCTCCTTCACCGAGCCGGCGACCTTCTCCCACTGCTTCTCCTGCGACCCGAGCAGCGCCTCGAGCTCGGCGCGCTCGGCGGTGAGGCGCTCGTGCTCCTTGCGGATCTCCATCTCCTCCAGACGGCGCAACGAGCGCAGCCGCATGTTGAGGATCGCCTCGGCCTGCACGTCGGTGAGGCTGAACTCGGCGATCAGCTCGGCCTTCGCATCGTCGGCGTAGCGGATGATGTGGATCACCTTGTCGAGGTCGAGATAGACGACGAGGAAGCCGTCGAGCACCTCGAGCCGGTGCACCACCTTGGCGAGGCGGTGGTCGGCCCGGCGCACCGCCACCTCCTTGAGGTGGTCGAGCCAGGCGCGGATCACCTCCACGAGCCCCACCACGCGCGGCACCTGCCCGCCCATCAGGACGTTCATGTTGAGCGGAATGCGCGATTCCAGGTCGGTGAGCTTGAAGAGGCTCTCCATCAGGAGCACCGGGTCGACGGTGCGCGCCCGCGGCTCGATGACGATGCGGATGTCCTCGGCACTCTCGTCGCGAATGTCGCCGAGGAGCGGCAGCTTCTTCGCGTCGAGAAGCTCGGCGATGCGCTCGATCAGCCGGCTCTTCTGCACCTGATAGGGGATCTCGGTGACGACGATCTGCCAGACGCCGCGCGCCCCCTCCTCCCGCTCCCAGCGGGCGCGGGTGCGGAAGCCGCCACGGCCGGTGCGGTAGGCCTCGTGGATCGCCTCCGGCGTCTCCACGATGATGCCGCCGGTCGGAAAGTCCGGCCCCTTGACGATCTTGAGGATGGTGTCGAGGCGGGCGTCGGGGTGCTTGATGAGATGGAGCGCCGCATCGGCGATCTCGGCGGCGTTGTGCGGGGGAATGCTCGTCGCCATGCCGACGGCGATGCCGGAGGCGCCGTTGGCGAGGAGGTTGGGAAAGCCGCCCGGCAGCACCACCGGCTCCCGCTCGGAGCCGTCGTAGGTGTCGCGGAAGTCGACCGCGTCCTCGTCGAGCCCGTCGAGCAGCAGGCGGGCGACGTCGGTCATCCGCGCCTCGGTGTAGCGCATCGCCGCGGCGCCGTCGCCGTCGACGGTGCCGAAGTTGCCCTGCCCGTCGACGAGCGGGTAGCGCACGGCGAAGTCCTGGGCGAGGCGCACGAGGGCGTCGTAGACGGCAGTGTCGCCGTGGGGGTGGAACTTACCGATGACGTCGCCCACCACGCGGGCCGACTTCTTGAAGGCGGACCCCGGATCGAGCCGCAATTGGCGCATGGCGAAGAGGATGCGGCGGTGGACCGGCTTCAGTCCGTCGCGCACGTCGGGCAGCGCCCGGTGCATGATGGTCGACAGCGCATAGGCGAGGTAGCGCTCCTCGAGCGCCTCCTTGAGGTCGACCAGATCGTCGGATGGTTCAGCCAAGACGCGCCTCCATACGCTCTTCGACTTAGGGGCGCGGCGCCCGCCTTGGCAATCGCCCACGGCGTGCGTCCACCGATATCCCCCCGCTTCGCCCGAACACCGCCCCGCCTCTTCGACGGGCACGCCACCGTCACGGCAACCGCGATCCGGCACCCTCCTTCTCGGCGCGCACCCCTCCCGTTCCTCTGGAGAGTCGGGCCGGTCGTTCCTCCGGAGCCGTCATGCGACCGCCACGGCCCGGGGCTCGGGATCCGTCACCCGAAGGGCCGGAACGCACGTGGAGGACGGCGAAGCCGTTGACGGATCCCGAGCCCCGGGCCAGCCTCGCCGCATGATGGACCGGGGCCGCCACAAGCTCCCCCTTCAGGCCTCCACCCCTTCCTCCCGCGCGATGGCCTTCACCACGGCCCGCACGAAGCGCTCCCGCTCCGCCGGCATCGGCTTGTTGACGAGCCCCGCCACCTCGCGCGCCACGAAGTGGCCGGTCATGCGGAAGCCGTCGGCGACGCTCCGGGCGTCCGCCGGCGCGTTGACGGTGAGGAAGGCCGGCAGCGGCAGCAGCCGATCGCGCCACGGCACCCCCGCCTCCCGGCACACGGCACGCCCCGTCCGCGGCGAGACGTAGACGAGATCGTCGGTCGTCCCCGTCGCCGCGCAGGCGGACAGGTCGAGGCCGAAGCCGAGCTCTTCCAACAGGATCAGCTCGAACCGCACCCCCGCCTCGCCCGCCGCCGGCGGCAGGGCGAAGGCGCCGACGAGGGCGTCGGCGGCGGCGAAGAGGCGCGGATGGGGATCGCGCTCAGGCAGGAAGGTGAGGAGCGAGGCCATGGCGCCGAGGCCGAACGCCCCCCAGGCGTTTTCCATCACGAGCCCGGCCCGCGCCTCGATCAGCTCCAGCGTCAGGCTGCCGAGTTGATCGTCGAGGCGGGCGCGCCAGGTGGCCTCGACGCGGTTGCCGGGCTGCAGCAGGGCCCGCATCGTCTTGGAGCGGGCGCCGCGGACGAGGCCGGCCGTCCGCCCTTCGCGCCGGGTCAGGACCTCCACGATCTTCGAGTTCTCGCCGAGGGGGCGGGCCGACAGGATGATCGCTTCGTCGCGCCACTCCATCGGTCAGCGCCAGAAGTCGAGGCCCATCTCGCGGTAGCGCTCCGGATCGTCGGTCCAGCGGGGGCGCACCTTCACGAACAGGAAGAGATGCACCGGCGCCCCGACCATCTCGGCGATCTCCTTGCGCGCCGCCATCGAGATCGCCCGGATGGTCTTGCCCTTTTCGCCGAGCACGATCTTCTTCTGCCCCTCGCGCTCCACGAACACGGCCTGCTCGATGCGCACCGAGCCATCGCGCAGGCTCTTCCACGTCTCGGTCTCGACGGTGGCCGAATAGGGCAGCTCGTCGTGGAGGCGCAGGGTGAGCTGCTCGCGGGTGATCTCGGCGGCGAGCTGGCGCGCCGGCACGTCGGAGATCTGATCCGCCGGATAGAGCCACGGCCCCTGCGGCATCGAGGCGGCGAGGTGCGCCTTCAGATCGTCGACCCCGTCGCCGGTCTTCGCCGAGATCATGAAGGTTTCGTCGAACGCCGTCACCGCGTTGGCCTTCTCGGCGAGGGCGAGGAGGGTCGGCGGATCGACGAGATCGATCTTCGTCAGGATCAGCGACTTCGGCAGCCGCACCTCGGTCAGCGCCTCGAGGATCTTCTCGTTGTCCTCGTCGAGCCCGCGCCGCGCGTCGATCAGGAGGCACACCCGATCGGCGTCGTAGGCGTGATTCCAGGCGGTCTTCACCATCGCCCGGTCGAGCCGGCGGCGGGGGGCGAAGATCCCGGGCGTGTCGACGAGCACGATCTGGGTGTCGTCGGCGAGGGCGATGCCGCGCACCGTCGCGCGCGTCGTCTGCACCTTGTGGGTGACGATCGAGACCTTCGCCCCGACCAGAGCGTTGACGAGGGTGGACTTGCCCGCGTTCGGCGCGCCGATCAGCGCGACGAAGCCGCAGCGCGCGGCCTCGGCCGCGGGTGCCCCCTCCACGCCGCCGAGCGCCGGCGGGGTCGCGGGTGTCGCTTCGTCGACCATCAGACGCTCTCCCTAAGGCTGGCGAGGGCGGCGCGGGCCGCCTGCTGCTCGGCCTCTCGCTTGGAGCCCCCCTCGCCCACCGCGAGCACCCCGTCCGAGCCCACCACCTCGATGACGAAGTGGGGCCGATGGTCGGGCCCGGTCCGCTCCTTGAGCCGATAGGTGGGGGGCGGACCACCGGAGGCCTGCAGACGCTCTTGGAGCGCGGTCTTCGGATCGCGCTCCGGCTCGTCGGCGCGGGCAAGCAGCGGCTCCCACACCCGGTCGATCACGCCGACGGCCGCGCCGAAGCCGGCGTCGAGATAGACGGCGGCGAGCACCGCCTCGCAGGCGTCGGCGAGGATCGCGGTCTTCTTGCGGCCGCCGGCGAGCGCTTCGGCGGCGCCGAGCTTCAGCGCCTTGTTGATGCCCATGGCGAGCGCGCGGTCGGCGCACGCCTCGCGCCGCACCAGCGCGTTGAGGCGGCGGGCGAGATCGCCCTCGTCGGCGCCCGGAAAGGCGTCGTAGAGGCGCGAGGCGATGGCGAGCCCCAGCACGCGGTCGCCGAGAAATTCGAGCCGCTGATAGCTCTCGCCGCGGCCGTCGTCGTGCACGCTCGCGTGCATCAACGCGCGCTCCAGCACCGCGCGGTCGGCGAAGCGATGGCCGAGCGCGTCCTCCAGGGCGCGAAGGGCGTCGTCCCGTCGACCGCCCATCGTCACAGACTGTCGAAGATGCGACCCCAGCGGACCGCCCAGGGCCAGTTCCACACCTGCCAGATCGGAGTATCCTCCCGGATCGAGAAGAAAATCACTTCAGCACGTCCCACGAAGTTCTCGAACGGCACGTAGCCCACGAACGCCTGGGCCCGGCTGTCGGTGGAGTTGTCGCGGTTGTCGCCCATCATGAAATAGTGCCCCTCGGGCACTTTGTAGATGCCCGTGTTGTCGAAGAGGCCATTTTCCTCGGTGTCGAGGACCTCGTAGGATACGCCGTTGGGTAGCGTCTCGCGATAGCGCGGGGCGCGGAACTCGCGACCGTTGGGCCCGACGTCGACGTAGTCGGCGACGCGCTCGCGCGGCACCTCCTCGCCGTTGATGTAGAGAACGCCGCCCGTCACCTGGATCTCGTCGCCGGGCAGACCGATCACGCGCTTGATGTAGTCGGTCGAGTTGTCCTTCGGCAGCTTGAACACAGCGATGTCGCCCCGCTTCGGCTGCGACGCGAAGATGCGCCCCGGGATCGGCACGATGCCGAAGGGAATCGAATAGCGGCTATAACCGTATGCGTACTTCGACACGAAGAGATAATCGCCGACCAGAAGGGTCTGCACCATCGATGCGGAAGGAATGTTGAAAGGCTGAAACAGGAAGGTGCGGATCACGAAGGCGATCAGCAGAGCCTGGATGATAACCTTGACCGTCTCGTACAGACCGCCCTCTTTCTCCGCAGTCTTGTCTTTCGCCACGCTCATCATTACCCCTTTGATGGCGCGCAACTGCGCACGCGCCGACTGCGGACCGCCTGGCGCGGACACGCTCACATAATCCGTCGACGCCCAGCATGCAATGAACGCACAAGGCGTCGGTTGCGTGGCCCGAACCCGGGCCGGCCCTACCGGGGCAACGCTTCGATCACCACGAATGCCTGCGCCAGCGGGAAGTCATCCGTCATCGACAGGTGGATCGAGGCGCGGTGTCCCGCGGGAAGCATGGCGTCGAGGCGGGCCTGGGCACCGCCCGCGAGATGCATCGTCGGCTGGCCGGAGGACAGGTTGACGACACCCATCTCCCGCCAGGCCACCCCCATGCCTATGCCCGACCCGAGCGCCTTGGAGCAAGCCTCCTTGGCCGCAAATCGTTTGGCGTAGGACGCCGCGGTCTGGGCGGTCCCCTCGGCGCGCGCCCGCTCCTCGGCGGTGAACACGCGGTCGAGGAAGCGCGTTCCGTACCGCGACAGCGTCCGCTCCATGCGGCGAATGTCCATCAGATCGCTGCCGATGCCGAGGATCATCCGGCCTCAATCCTTGGCGGCGGAGACGGACTTCGACACGTCCACCTCCGCCTCGGTTCGCAGCGCGGTGGCCGCGTCGAGCGCCCGCGCGTGGCGCAGGGCGGCGGCGCTCTCCATGGCGGCCTGGAGCCGCGCCTCCCGCAGCGAGCGGGAGACGAGCACCGCCGAGCGCACCAGCACGTAGAGCACGCCGCCCACCACCGAGCCGATGATGACGCCGCCGATCAGCATCGGCTTCAGCGTCGGCCACAGCGTGGCGAAGGAGTTCCACATGAGGTCCACGGAGAACTCCAGATCGAGCGGCGACACCGAGTTCTCCGACCGCCCGAGAATGACCTCGCCGAGCTGGAAGGAGGACAGCCAGATGAACGGGAAGGTGAGCGGGTTGCCCACCGCCGTGCCGAACGCCGCGGCGATCAGCGAACCGCCGATCAGCCAGGCGAGCGCGAAGGAGAGAAGAAAATGGAAGCCGACAAGCGGGGTGCACGAGGCGAAAGCCCCCGCCGCCACCCCGGCGGCGATGGCGTGGGGAGAGGCTTCGAGACGCAAGACGCGGTGCTTGTAGTAGACGAAGGACCGGCGAAAGGAACGCCGCGGCCAGGCAGCGATGCGCAGGCGCTGTGGCAGCGAGGGACGCGCCCTGCGAGCAAACAACATCTATCCTTCATCCTCTTGTGACGCCTTTCGGCCGGCCGGCCGGACG
The DNA here is from genome assembly GCF_016411865.1 of Acuticoccus mangrovi. Classification (GTDB taxonomy): domain Bacteria; phylum Pseudomonadota; class Alphaproteobacteria; order Rhizobiales; family Amorphaceae; genus Acuticoccus; species Acuticoccus mangrovi. The sequence continues at coordinate 79,878 of NZ_JAEKJA010000024.1, forward strand.
AGCGCCCGGTCGTCAATGCGCGGAGCGGGCCGCCTCCGAAACGATCGTCAGGCTCTTCAGCCTGTCGATGATCCGCCCGAGATGCGCCTTGTCCGCCACCTCGATATGGAGGTTCATCTCGCGAAATTGAGGGGTCTTTTGCGTCATGGAGAGATCATCGATGTTGCCACCCTCCTCGGCGATGGCGCCCGCCACCTCCGCGAGAGCACCCCGTTCGTTGGCCGCCAGCACCCGCACCCCTACCGGAAATAGCGAACCTTTCGCCCCGTCAAGGTCCCAGCTGAGTGGCAGCCAGCGCTGCGGCTCGTTGGTGTAGCGGCTGAGCGCCTCGCGCGCCGTCGCGGGATAGACGGTGACGCCCTCGCCCGGCTGCAGGATGCCGACGATGTTGTCGCCCGGGATGGCGTAGTGCTGGGGGGCGAAGCTCACCGGCAGATCGCCGCCGATGCCGCGGATCGGCACCGGGATCCCGTTGGTCGGCGGGCCGAGAGGCTCGGCGGCGTGGCCGAGGGCGGTCAGCACCGCGCTCGCCGCCAGCGCTCCGCTGCCGATCGCGAAGGCGAGCGCCTCGGGGTCCGCCGCCCCCAGCCGCTCGGCGGCGAGGGCGAGATCGGGCTTCAGCGACTGCTCGTCGGAGAGCTCACGGCGGGCGATCTCGTTGTCGATGAGCTGCTGGCCGAGGCGGATGAACTTGCGCCGGTCGGCCTCGCGGTTGGCCTTGCGGATCGCGGCCCGGGCCTTGCCCGTCACCGCGAGCGTGTTCCACGCTGACGGCGGCGTCGCCCCGGCCTTGCAGATGATCTCCACCTCGTCGCCGCTCTGAAGCGGCGTCACGAGCGGCCGCGACCGGCCGTTGATCTTGCAGCCGATGCACGTGTTGCCGATGTCGGTGTGCACCTGGTAGGCGAAATCGATCGGTGTCGCCCCCGGCGGCAGGGCGATGAGCTTGCCGCGCGGGGTGAAGCAGAACACCCGATCCTGAAACAGCTCGAGCTTGGTGTTCTCCAGGAACTCCGCCGAGCTGCCTCCGTCGGACAGAAGCTCGATGGTGTGACGCAGCCAGGCGTAGGCGTTGGAGTCCTTGGCGAGCTGGCTGTGGCCGCGCGTCATCTGATCCTTGTAGAGCACGTGGGCGGCGATGCCGTATTCGGCGACGCGATGCATCTCATGGGTGCGGATCTGCAGCTCCACCCGCTGCTTGCGTGGCCCCACCACGGTGGTGTGCAGCGACTGGTAGTCGTTCTGCTTCGGCGTCGAGATGTAATCCTTGAAGCGCCCCGGCACGGACTGCCAGATCGTGTGGATCACCCCGAGCGCCGCGTAGCACTCCGGCACCGTGTCGACGATGATGCGGAACGCGTAGATGTCGGACAGATTCTCGAAGTTGATGTGCTTGCGCTTCATCTTCAGGAAGATCGAATAGGGCTTCTTCTCGCGCCCCGACACCCGCGCCTTGATGTCATTTTCGGCGAGCTTCTGGCGCAGATCCGTCTCGATGTCGATGAGCAGCGGGCCGACGTGGGCGCGCCGCTCGGCGAGCTTCTTCTCGATGAAGGTGTGGTCTTCCGGATAGAGCACGGCGAAGGCGAGCGCCTCGAGCTCCTCGCGCATCCATTGGATGCCCATCTTGCCGGCGAGCGGGGCGTAGACCTCCATGGTCTCTTCGGCGATGCGGCGGCGCTTGCCCGGCGGCACGTAGTGCAGCGTGCGCATGTTGTGCAGCCGGTCGGCGAGCTTGACGAGGAGGACGCGCACGTCGTCGGCCACCGCGAGGAGCAGCTTGCGCAGATTCTCGCCCTGCTTGTCCTCCTGGTTGACGAGGTGCAGCCGGGCGATCTTGGTGAGACCTTCGACGAGCTTGCCGATCTCCTCGCCGAAGAGCTGGTCGATCTCCTGACGCGTGGCGTCGGTGTCTTCGATGGTGTCGTGCAGCAGCGCGGTGGCGATGGTCGCGTCATCAAGCCGCATCTGGGTCAGGATCGCGGCGACCTCGAGGGGGTGGGAGAAGTAGGGATCCCCCGAGGCGCGCTTCTGATCGCCATGCTTGCGCATGGAGTAGACATAGGCGCGGTTCAACAGCGCCTCGTCAACATCGGGATTGTACTGGGCGACGCGCTCGACGAGCTCGTACTGCCGCATCATCGGACGGCTGGGCACCGCTGGTTCTCCTGCCCCGTCCGACAGATGGTGGCGGGGGGTGGCCGGCTCAATGGTGCCGGTATCTCCGGCCGGCACACTCGCCGGGTCCGCCGGTGTCCGCAGCATGGTGCAACCCTGTCCCCTGACCCGTTGCCCCCGTGCCGACTTCGCTCAGACCTCCTCCGTCCGCTCCGGCGGCACCAGCGTCTCCATCGCCCGCAGAAGTTCCTCCTCGGACATGGAATCGAAGGTCTGATCGATGCTATCCTCGCCCGATGACGGCGCGGCGACGGCGGCGGGCTCGGCCTCCGGCTCGTCCACCTCGACCTTCTTCTGGAGCGAATGGATGAGATCTTCCTTGAGGTCGTCCGGGTGGAGTCGCTGGTCGGCGATCTCGCGCAGGGCGACCACAGGATTCTTGTCGTTGTCGCGATCAACCTGGATCGGCGAACCGCTCGAGATCATGCGAGCCCGGTGGCTCGCGAGAAGCACCAGCTCGAAGCGGTTCTCGACCTTGTCGACGCAATCTTCGACCGTGACGCGCGCCATGGTCCTCTCCCACGAATTTCTGTTGACAAGAAGCCTGCCGAATACCAAGCAGGGAGCATTGACGCAAGTGTCAAACGCTCCGTGTGACGTGCCACCGCCGCGAGCAGGACAGGCAGACGCGCCGACGCTCGATGACGCCCCTTCGCCACGATGACGGTAGGACGACTTTCAGCTCGGCCCTTCGCCCGGCACAAATATAGAAAGACACCAAATGTTCGACCCTAGAGAGAAGATTGCGTTGTTCATTGATGGCGCCAACTTGTATAGCGCCGCGCGATCTCTCGGTTTTGATATCGACTACAAGCGACTCCTCGCCGTATTTGGGCGTAAGGGATACCTCCTGCGCGCCTACTACTACACCGCCCTCGCCGAAGACCAGGAGTTCTCGACGCTTCGCCCGCTGATCGATTGGCTCGATTACAACGGCTATACCGTCGTGACCAAGCCGCTGAAGGAATTCTACGACCAGAGCGGGCGCCGCAAGGTCAAGGGCAACATGGACATCGAGCTCGTCATCGATGCCATGGAGATCGCCGAGCAGGTGGACCACGTCGTGCTGTTCTCCGGTGACGGCGACTTCCGCCGCCTCGCCGAAGCCGTGCAGCGCAAGGGCAAGAAGGTGAGCGTCGTCTCCACGCTGCAGACGCAGCCGCCGATGATCGCCGACGATCTTCGCCGTCAGGCCGACCATTTCATCGAGCTTGCCGATCTGCAGTCCGACATCGGACGCGATCCGTCGGAGCGGCCCACGCGCGAGCGCCCGACCAGCGAGACGCGCCACGCTCCCGCCAATATCTAAGGGCGTCCTGCCTCCCAACGTGCGCGATCCACAGCTCGACTGCCCGCAATGCCCGCGCCTCGTCGCCTTTCGGCATCAGGCGCGGGACGCCCACCCCGATTGGTACAACGCCCCGGTGCCCACCTTCGGTGAGATCGGCGATGCGCGCCTCCTGGTGGTCGGCCTCGCACCCGGCCTCGGCGGCGCCAACCGCACCGGCCGCCCGTTCACCGGCGACTATGCCGGCACGCTGCTCTACGAAACCCTCGCCGATCACGGCTTCGCCAATCACGCCTTCGACGCCCGCATCGACGACGGCCTCGTGCTGCATGGAGCCGCCGTCACCAACGCGGTGCGCTGCGTGCCGCCGCAAAACAAGCCGACCGGTGTCGAGATCCGAACGTGCAGCGCCTTCCTCGCCGAGACGATGGCGGCGATGCAGAGCCTCGAGGTGGTGCTGGCGCTCGGACGGATCGCCCACGACGCCGTGCTGCGCACGCTCGGTGCGCGCCTCTCCGCCTACCCCTTCGGCCACGGGCGGGTGCACCAGATCCCGGGCGCCCCGATCGTCACCGACAGCTACCATCCCTCGCGCTACAACGTGAACACCGGCGTGCTCGACAAGCCGATGTTCGACGCGGTGGTCGGCGCGATCCGCTCCCGCCTCGACGCCGCCGGCTGACGGCACGCCCCCTGTCGGGGGCGCCGGGCCGGCTACTTGCTGAAGCGGGTGGTGAGCGTCGCCACGGTGGTGGCGGTGTTGATGAGCGGCGACAGGATCTGCAGGAACTTGCCGAGCTCCGCCGACGGGTGGTTGGCGACGTAGAGCATGTCCTCGTCGCGCAGGTCGAACATCTGCGCCAGGAAGTAGCCGTTGGGGTCGCGCAGGTTCAGCGTGTAGATCACCGGCACCATGGTGCCGTCGGGCGCGGTGATCGCCCGCTCGGACACCTGCTTGGCGATGCTGTCCGGCTCGAAGCGGAAGAGGAACACACCGCGCGCGTCGGCGAGGCTGTCGTTGAGGCCGCCGGCGCGGGCGATGCCCTCGGCGAGCGTCACGCGGCGGGAGTCGAACTTGTACTCCGAGCGGTTCAAGGTGGCGCCGAAGACGGTGAAGGAGCGCGACGCGTTGGTGACGAGCACGGTGTCGCCCGGACGCACCGGCACGTTCTCTTCCGGGTGGTCGAAGAGGTCTTCGAGCGGCGCCGTCGCCACCTGGTTGCCGCGGCGCAGGATCACCCGCGTCTCGAACGTCTTGTCCCTGGTTCCGCCGGCGGCGGCGATGAGGTCGAGCACGCGCACGCCGGAAATCGCCACCGGCACCTGGCCGGGCTTGCCGACGTCGCCGAGCACGGTCACGGAGTTGGCGAGGCTCTCCAGCACCATCACCTGGACCTGCGGCTGGATCGCCTTGTCCTCCAGCGAGCGCTGGATGGTGGCCCGCAGGTCGCTCACCGAGCGGTTCGCCGCGGTCACGGCCCCCACGTAGGGCACGAAGATCTGGCCCTGATCGTCGACGACCGTCTCGATCTGCGTGGCCTTGGAGTTGGACGAGGAGAACAGGCCCTCGGCGCCGGCTTCGAAAATGCTGACCTGAAGGCGATCACCGACGGCGAGACGAATGTCCGGACGCGCCTTGGTGACTTTGAAGAAGGTGGAGAAGCTCGGCGCCCGATAGTTGCTGGTGACGTTGGTGACCTTGGCGTCGATGGCGACGACCGCGTAGGGCGCCTTGGCCGCATTGGGGTTCTCATCGCCGACGATCGCCCGTGCCGGAGGACCACTCGCCGGCAAGCCGCCACACCCGGCGACGGATGCGGCAAGAACGACCGCCAGCAATTTCCACCCCATGTGCGGGCCCTCGTCTCACTCGATACGCATTCGGCTTAACATCGAGCCTTCCGCGCGTGCACCCTGGTTTGTCCGCCAAAGGTGAAAGAGACGTCACCCGTTGCAGAGGAGCCACAGAATAATTGCCCCTCTCGACCTCAGAATCGTGCCCAATGTAACAATCTCAGGCTCGCCTGATAGTCCAATCGCACCGGCGGGCCTGAAAAAGACCCGCCGACGCCCGCTCGCCAATGGTTAAGATCTCAGACGACCCGGTCGCGCACCGCAGAGCCCACCAGCGCCATGATCCCCCAAATGCCGAAGAGCGAGCCGAAGAGGATCAACGTCCACCGAATCGCCTCCGGATAGAGCGAGGATTGCGGCTCCTCGCCCCGCACGAACACCGCCAGATAGCGCTGCTGCTTGAGGGCCTCCACACGCGCCGCCTCCAGCGCGGCGAGCGTCGAGATGTAGGCCTTCTCGGCGAACTCACGCTCGGCGAGCAGCTCCTCGTAGCGCGACAGGCGCTCGGTGAGGGCGGGCTGCTGCTCCGTCCCCTCCCGCGCCACGGCCACCGAGAGGCGCTCGGTGGCGATCTGCCGGCGCAGCGCGTCGATCTGATTCTGCACGTAGACCACGCGGGGCGCGTTCTCGCTCATCGTGGAGCGCAGCGCCGCGAGCTCCGACTCCTTGCGCGAGACCTCCGCCTCGAGCTCGCCGATCAGCTCCTGCTGCGAGGTCGCCGTGGCGGAGGGGTCGATTTCGCGCTCGTCGCCGCGGTAGGCGGCGACCGCCTTTCGGGCGTTGGCGAAACGCTCCTCGGCGATCTCCACCTCCCGGCGCGCCGACTTCAGGCTGTCCTCGCGCGCCCGCAGCGACAGCTCGTTGACGAGGGCTTCCGACTTCTCGAGCACCTTCCGCGTGATCGCCTCGGCGTCCGACGGGCGGAAGGCGCGCACGATCAGCGTCATGATGCCGGTGTCGGTGTCGAACTCGACGCTCGCCATCATGTTCCAGTAGTCGACCAGGGATTCGATCGGCAGGTTCGGGTCGAGCCGATAGTAGGGGTCGGCCGAGGGGCGGCTGTAGACCTCCAGGAAGTTCGCCTCGGAAATCAGCGTCTGCACCATCTCGCGTGACAGAATGTAGTTCTGCACGATGAAGCTGTCGGAGGCCTCGTTGGTGGCCGCGGAGCCGAGGCCGAGCATGCTGCTGACGTCAATCGAGGTGGACGACGTGGTGCTGCCGCGTACCGCGAACGAGCTCTCGGTCGCGTACTGATCGCTGGCGACGAAGACGTAGAACAGGATGGCGACGATGGTGGGCGCCACGACGCACACCACGAAGCTCGCCTTCAGCAGCCGGCTGAAGCGCGACACCGTCTTCTCCACCTGCGCACGCGGCGGCAGCATGAAGCTCTCCGGCCGCACCGTCGTGACCGGCTGGCCCCGCCCCTGCTGACCGCCGCCGGGCTGGCTGCGCTGCACCGGACGGGGGTTGGTGGCGACCTTCGGCTCGGGCACCGGCGGAGCGGGCTCCGGCCTTTCGACCGGCGCCGCCTCCTTGCCCTTCGCCTCGGCAAGCTCGCGTGCCTCGGCACGCTGTGCGATGGCGCGCTGGCGCCGTTCCATCCGTGATCGGCGGGCCGCCGCCCGGCGGTCTTCCGAATCCGGTACGGGAACGAGACTGTTGTCGGTCATTGCGCGTTAAAAGCCTTGTTCCATCGCATAGTCGTCGCCATCGTCCTCCTCCTTGGGTTTGCTCGCTCGGTGGATACCGGGCGAGACCGGAGTGGGCAGTGCGTCATAGATGGCGGCGGCCTCATCGACATCATCAAATAGGTATAATCTGCCATTGTACAAAATGTATGCCAAATCAGCATTCGTCGGCCGCAGGCGCGACGCCGTCACCGAGGCAATATAATCCCGGTCATAGATTAACTCTTCGAACGCTTCGCCTTCATCGCCGCTGAGATCGAATTGGCTGGCTCGTGGTGGAAGATCCATCAAGAGCAGATCGAAGTTCGCGGCGAAAATAACAATCATCCCGAAGCGGCGTCTCAGGCCGTTCGGCATCGAGCGCACGGGTTCATTGAGCTGACGCTCGCCAAGACCACAGAACCCCCGAAGGGCATTGAGGATTTCCCGCGGCTCCACGCCGAGCACGCGGGCCGTGAAAATGGCGTTGTCGCGAATCGACAGGCGCGGATCGAGGAATGTCGTCAGGTGGACCGGCCACGACAGGCGCGAATTGACGTGCACGCGCCCCCGCGACGGCGGCCGCTCGCGCAACATCAGCTCCAGGAGCACCGACTTGCCCGAGCCTTGATGGCCGAACAGGACGATCTTCCGCCCCTTCGGGAACGCTGCGGACAGATTGTGAAACAGCTCGATGCGCGTCGACTTGAGCTTGATGATGTAGCTCATCCGATCGAAGGCGACGTGGCAATCGCGCAGCGGAACGACGGTCTGCCGCTCGCGCAGCTCCTCGTCGGTGATGATGTAGGGCTGCTCCGCGCCGGTGCCTGCACCACCGCGCGCCCGCGCCACCTCCTCGAACGAGACGACGTTGGTCTCACTCATCATCGCCTCCATCCGGCGGGTGCGGCACCACGGCCGTACCCGGTCGAATTAGCATAAAATGCCGTCGTTTCGATGATAACGTGTCAACCGCCCAAATATGCCCGCTGGATCGCGGGGTCTGTGAGCAGATCCTCCGAGCGGCCTTCGGCCACCACGCGGCCGGTTTCGAGCACGTAGCCCCGGCTCGCGAGCTTCAGCGCCGCGGAGATGTTCTGCTCGACGAGGAGCACCGTCAAACCGGCGCTCCGGTGACGCCCCGCCAGCGCCTCGAAGATCTCGCGCGTGACGATGGGCGCCAACCCCATAGACGGCTCGTCCAGCAAGAGCAAGCGGGGGCGCGACATCAGCGCCCGCGCGATCGCCAGCATTTGCTGTTGTCCACCGGAAAGCGACCCCGCCGCCTGCCGTCGCCGCTGCGCCAGAATCGGGAACAGCGCCTCCATCTCCTCGCGGTCCGCCGACACGTCGCCATGGGCGCGGTAGGCGCCGAGCGCCAGGTTATCCGCCACCGACAGCGGCCCGAACACCTGCCGCCCCTCCGGCACCAGAGCGAGACCGCGGGTCACGCGCTCGTGAGCCGGACGGCGCGTCACGTCCTCGCCGCCCACCGTGATGGTGCCGGCGGCAACGGGATGAATACCCGCTATCGCCTTCATGAGGGTGGTCTTACCCGCCCCGTTGGCGCCCACGATGGCGACGATCTCGCCGGGCTCCACGTACAGCGACAGATCGTGCAGCACCTCGATACGGCCGTAGGCGGCCGTCAGCCCTTCCACCTTCAGCATCAGACCTCGACCCCCAGATAGGCCGCGCGCACGGCCGGGTCGGCGCGGACCGCCTCGGGCGCCCCGTCGGCGATGACGCGGCCCTGGTCGAGCACCACGACGCGGTCGGAAAGGCTCATCACCATCGCCATATCGTGCTCCACGAGGACGATCGCGAGCCCCTCCCCCGCAAGCCGGCGGATGAGGGCGGAGAGCGCCTCGGTCTCCGTCGCGTTGCAGCCGGCGGCGGGCTCGTCGAGAAGCAGGACGCGGGGCTTCGCCACGAGCGCCCGGGCGATCTCGAGGCGCTTCAGCATGCCGTAGGCAAGGCTCGAGGCCGGCCGGTCGGCGACGTCGGCGAGGCCGACGTGCTGGAGCTCCTTGCGTGCCGCCTGGCGCGCCGCCTTCTCCTCCGCGAACACGCCCGGCAGCGGCAAGAGATGACGCCACACATTGTGCCGCTCGCCGAGGTGGTTGCCCACCATCACGTTCTCGAGGGCCGTCATCTGAAAGAAGATCTGCAGGTTCTGGAACGTGCGCGACAGGCCGCGGGCGGCGAGGCGGTGGGGCGGCTCGCCGGTCACGTCCTCGCCGAAGAGGCGCACCCTCCCCCGCCCCGGCCGGTAGACGCCGGAGAGCATGTTGAAAAGCGTCGTCTTGCCGGCGCCGTTGGGGCCGATGATCGCCGTCACCCCGTGCTCTGCCGTGGTGAAGCTGACGTTGTCGACGGCCCGTACGCCGCCGAAGTCGATGCCGACGCCCTCGGCCGCGAGCGCGCTCATGCCCGCCCTCCCCGGCCGACGAGCGCGAGAAGGCTCGGCACGATGCCGGCGCGCAGGACGATCATCACCACCATCATGATGAGGCCGAGAACCATGTGCTCATATTCGGAGAAGGCGGTGAGGAGCTGGGGCAGCGCGGTGAGGATGGTCGCCCCCACGACCGCGCCCAGCACCGAGCCCATGCCGCCGAGCACCACCATGGTGATGAGCTCGATGGAGTTCAGGAAGCCGGCGACGTCGGGAGTGACGAAGCCGTCATAGAGGGCGAGGAGGCCGCCCGCGACGCCGGCGTAGACGGCCGAGATGACGAAGGCGAGTGTCTTGTAGCGGGCGACGTCGATGCCGGCGACCATCGCCGCGACTTCCGAATCGTGCACCGCCCGCAGCGCCCGCCCCGTGGGGCTCGCCTTGATGGAGCAGGCGACCAGCGCCCCGAGGAGCAGCACGCCGGCAGTGATCCAGTACCAGTTGTCGGCGCCCCGCACGCGCCAGCCGAAGAGCGTCAGCCGCTCAACGCGCATGCCGTCCGGGCCGCCGGTGAGCCAGGCCTCGTTGGTGATCACCATGGCGACGAGGATGCCGAGGCCGAGCGTCGCCACCGCCAGCGCGTGGCCGCGCAGGCGCAGCACCGGCCGCCCGACGAGGAGCGCCAAGAGCCCCGCCGCGACGACGCCGACGACCATCGCGAGAAGCGGGTGAAGCCCAGTCTGGGCCGGCAGCACGGCCGTCGCGTAGGCACCGATGCCGAGGAAGCCCGCATGGCCGAGGCTCACCTGGCCGCAGTCGCCGACGAGGATGTTGAGACCGATGGCGGCGAGGCCGTAGATGAACACCAGCGCGGCCACGCGCAGGATGAAGCTCGAATCGACGGCGAAGAACACGCCGACGATCAGAACCAGGAGGACGAGAGGCGTCGCGAAACGGGCCACCACGGGTCAGACGCGCTCCACGCTGCGCCGGCCGAAGAGCCCCGCCGGCATGAAGAAGAGGACGGCGAGGATCACCAGGAAGGCGAACGCGTCCTTGTAGTCGGAGGAGATGAGCCCGGCGCCGAACGCCTCGATGAGGCCGACCGCGAGCCCGCCCACTACGGCGCCGAAGGGGTTGCCCATGCCGCCGAGCATCGCCGCCGCGAAACCCTTGAGGGCGAGCAGCGTGCCGACGTCGTAGCTCGTGAGGGTGATCGGGGTGACGAGGATGCCGGCGAGCGCGCCGATCGCCGCCGACACGCCGAAGGAGAGGCCCACCACGAGCGCCGTGTTGATGCCGACGAGGCGGGCGGCGACGCGGTTCGCCGCCGTCGCGAGCACCGCCTTGCCGAGGAGGGTGCGCTCCAGAAAGAGCCACAGGAGCACCACCACCGCGAAGGAGCCGCCGAGCACCCAGAATGTCTGCGGCAGCACCGCCGCGCCGGCAAGGCGCACCGGCGCGTCGCCGGAGATCGGCGGCAGCGAGTGGAACTGCTTGTCGAACACCGTCTGCGACAGGCCGCGCAAGAAGATCGAGGCGCCGATGGTGATGATGATCAGCGTGACGGGTGAGGCGCCGCGCGCCGGCTCGATGGCGAGCGCCCACAGGAGCAGGCCGACGAGCACGGCGACCGCCACCGCCACGATCGAGGCGATCGGCAGCGGCACGCCGAGCGCCGACAGGAACACCGTCGACATGCCGCCGATCATCACGAACTCGCCCTGGGCGAAGTTGATGACGCCCGAGGCGTTGTAGATCAGCGTGAAGCCCAGCGCGACGAGGGCGTAGACCGCCCCCACCGTCAGTCCGGAGAAGGCGAATTGCAGGAGTTCCGACGTCATCAGGCGGGGATTCCCTCGCGTGAGGGGCGCAGCGCCGACCAGGCGACGCGGTGCACGGGGGTGGGAATGCCCGCTGCCTCGCCAAGCGCCACGATGCGGCCCGACAGGCCCTCGATCTCCAGCCGCTTGCCGCGGGTGAGGTCGTCGAGCATCGAGGAGCGCATCATCGGGTTGGCAGCGGAGATGAAGCTCATGTGTTCGTCGAGGAAGTCGGGCGCGATGCCGCTCTCGTGGTGCCGCGCGACGGCGAGCGATTCCTCGATCGCCGCCACATAGAGCGCCCGACCCGCCGGATCGTCGAGGATCGGGCCGATGGGAAGGCGCGCCAGCGAGGTGACGGCGGAGAAGGCCGACAGGAAGATGAACTTGTCCCAGAGCCTCTTGCGGATGTCGTCGGCGAGGAGGTGGTCGAGCCCGGCCGCCGCCATCGCCGAGGCGAAGTCGCGCAGCGCCGGCCGGTCCGATCCGTCGAACGCGCCGAACACCAGGCGGGCGAACGCGGTGGAGTGGCGCACGACGCCCGGCTCCTTGACGTCGGCGCCGATATAGGCGGCGCCCCCCGCCGCCCGGTCCGCGCCGTAGGCCTCGGTGATCGCGGCTTCGGCGTCGATGCCGTTCTGCAGCGACAGCACCGTCGTCGCAGGTCCCACGAGGGGGCGGATCGCCGCGAGGGCGGCCGCCGTGTCGTAGAGCTTCACGAGGACGAGCACGATGTCGGCCGTGCCCGCCGCGGCCGGGTCCTCGGTGGCCGCGACCGGCACGGTCGCGTCACCGAGAGGGCTCTCGATCCGGAGCCCGTCCCGTTGGATCGCCGCGAGGTGGGCGCCGCGCGCGATCAGCGTGACGTCGGTCCCGGCGGCCGCGAGACGCCCGCCGAAATAGCCGCCGACGGCGCCCGCCCCCATCACGACGATCCGCATCGGTCTACTCGACCAGCGTCCACTCGCCGTCGCGGATCTCGAGCATCCGGAAGGCGGTGAGGTCGAGGCCCATGTGGTCGTCCGGGCTCATGTTGACGACGCCGGCGGTGCCCATGAAGCCCGAGGTCTCCTCGATGGCGTCGCGGATCGCCACCGGATCGTCGGAACCGGCCCGCTCGATGGCGCCGACGAGGATCATCAGCCCGTCATAGGCGTGACCGCCGAAGGTGGAGACGTCCTCGCCGGTGGCGTCCTCGTAGGTCGACTTGTAGCTCACCACCACGTCGCGCTGCGGATCGTCCGCGGGCAGGATGTCGGCGACGAGGAGGGCGGAGGCCGGCAGCCGCACGCCCTCGGCGGCGTCGCCGGCAAGGTCGATGAACGACTTCGAAGCCACGCCGTGGCTCTGGTAGAACGGCAGCTCGATGCCGAGCTGCTTGACGTTGCGCGTGACGATCGCCGGGCCCTGGCCGAAGCCGGGGTTCACGATCACCTCGAGCCCGTCGGTGTTCTTGATGTTGGTGAGCTGCGGCGTCATGTCCGAATCCTTCGGCCCGTAGCTCTCGTCGGCGACGATCTCGATGCCGTAGTTCCCCGCGACGTCGAGGCACTGCTCGCGCATCGACTTGCCGAACCCGCCGGTGCCGGAGATCAGCCCGACCTTCGACATGCCGCGCTGCTGGATGTCCTCGAAGATCTTCTCGCACGCCATCCGGTCGGTGTGCGGGGTCTTGAAGAGGTAGGGCTGGACCGGATCGATGATCACCACGGCGCCGGCGAGCGAGATGAAGGGGATCTCGTAGTCGTCGAAGATCGGCGCCATCGCCATGGTGGTGCCGGTGGTGGAGCCGCCCACCATGGCGACGATCTCGTCGTCCTCGACGAGGCGGGTCGCGAAGGTGCGCGCGTCGTTGGCGTTGCCGGCGCTGTCGTAGACGATCAGCTCCAGCGGGCGCCCGAGCACGCCGCCGGCCTCGTTGATCTTGTCCACGTAGATTTCGAGCGTCTTCTTCTCGGGCTCGCCGAGGAAGGAGGCCGGCCCGGTCGCGGACAGCACGGCGCCGATCTTGATCGGATCCTGCGCGGCGGCGGGCATCGTCAGGCCGATCGCCGCGACCGCCGTCAAGAGTAGGTGTTTCATCAGTTTCCTCCCGGGGTGGGGGCGACCGTCTTCCGCGGCTCGCCCTCGGGTGAGTGTTATGCGGGGACCGGCCGCCTGACGGTTGCCACCGAGAAGCGGTTGGTCACGAAAGCGAGATCGGTCAGCGTGGCGGTGCCGGCCGGGTTGAGCCCGGTCACGTGGTAGTCGGAGAAGGCGGCCGACTGGTTCACCAGGATCGGGCCGGTGAGGTTCACCGAAAGCGGCGCGCCGACCGCGGCGAAGGCGTCTTCCGCCGCCTCGATCACCGCCTCGTCGGTGGCGTAGAGGGCGGCGGTGATCGCACCCTTCTCGGCGACGGACTTCGCCGCGAGGGCGACCCCGTCCGCCGCATCCTTCACCGTCACCAGGAAGGCGACGGGGCCGAAGCACTCCTCGCGCCAGGCCTCGTCCGCGGCGTCGACGGCGACGATCGCGGGCGTCGCGGTGCGCGCCTCGCCCGCCCCCTCGACCGGGGCCGACGGCCGGACGAGGCGCCCCTTGCCGCTCGCCTCGGCGACGCGCTTCAGCGTGGCCGGGTTCTGCACGGCGCCGAGCACCGCCATCGCCCGCGCGGTGTCGCCGAGAAGCTTGTCGAGCGCCTTGGCGATCCCCTCGCCGACCTCGTCGACACTCTTGTGACCCTCGTCGGTGTCGATGCCGCCGGCCGGCACGAACAGGCTCTGCGGCGCGGTGCACATCTGACCCGAATAGAGCGACAGGCTCATGGCGAGATTGCCGCACATTCCCTTGAACGAGTCGGTGCCGGTGATCACCACCGGGTTCACCCCCGCCTCCTCGGTGAAGACCGGACGGCCGCGCGCGTGCGCCCTAACCGTCGCGCCGAAGGTGGCGGAGCCGGTGAAGTCGATCATGTCGACGTCGTCGCTGGCGATATAGTCCATCGTCACCGGATGGTCCGGATCGTCGGCGGCGAGCAGCACCACGTTCGGGTCGAAGCCCGCCTCGGCGAGCACCTCGCGGATCGTCTTCACGGTGATCGCGAGCGGCAGGATCGCCATCGGATGCGGCTTGACGATGGAGGCGTTGCCCGTCGCGAGGTTGGCGAAGAGGGCCGAATAGGAGTTCCACGTCGGAAAGGTGGAGCAGCCGATCACGAGGCCGACGCCGCGCGGGGCGATGCGGAACGTCTTCTCGAGCACCAGCGGCGGGTTCTTGCCCTGCGGCTTCTCCCAGCGCGCCGACGCGGGAACGGCGGTCATCGCCTCGTAGGCGTAGGCGACGGCCTCGAGGCCGCGGTCCTGCGCGTGGGCGCCGCCCGCCTGGAAGGCCATGATGAAGGACTGGCCGGTGGTGTGCATCACCGCGTTGGCCATCAGGAAGCTCTGCCGATTGAGCCGGTGGAGCGCCTCGAGGCAGACGCCGACGCGCTCCTCCACCGACGCCTTCGCCCACGACGTCGCGGCCGCGTTGGCCGCCTCGATCAGCGTCCCGGGAGCGGCCGTCGGATAGGTGATCGCGAGAGGCAGGCCATAGGGGCTCGCCTCGGCACCCGTCGTCCCCTCGCTCGGCTGGTCGAGCGGGAAGGTGGTGCCGAGCAGCGCCTTGAAAGCGGCCTCCCCCTCGTCCTTCGCGCTCTCGCCGTAGATCTTGCCGGAGGGCATCTCCGGATAGGCCGACCAGTAGCCGCGAGCGTGGATTTCGGAAACCGCACGCTCCAGCGTCTCGCGGTGCGACTCGAACAGCGCGCTCAACACATCCTCCCAGCCCCCGTGGTCGATGGGACCGTTGGGGCGTTCGTGCCGTTTCGTGTTATCGCCCTCCGGAAATCTCGCTGTCTCGGAGCGCGTTGACAACCGCTTTGAGGCCTCAATAAGTTACGGAAATTCGATCTCGTCAAGCCTTCCTGTCACACGTTGGAAGCGACGAGCGTTCAAAAACAACCACAACGCGGCGGCGGAATGCCGGGCCAAAGGGGAGGCTGATGGATACCGTCTTGACGGAACGGCGTGGCGCCGTTCTGCTCGTCCGACTGAATCGTCCGGACAAATTGAATTCCTTCAACGAGGCGATGCACGCCGATCTCGCGGCGGCGCTCGGCACCGTCGAGGACGATCCCACGATCCGTGCCGTCGTCCTCACCGGCACCGGCCGCGCCTTCTCGTCCGGTCAAGACCTCTCCGATCGCGTGCGCGCCGAAGGCGACCCGCCGCCCGATCTCGGCGATACTCTGGGGCGTCTCTATAACCCCCTGGTGCGCCGGCTGCGGTCGCTGCCCGCCCCCACCATCGCCGCCATCAACGGCGTCGCGGCCGGGGCCGGGCTCAACATCGCGCTCGCCTGCGACATCGCGGTCGCCGGTCGGTCGGCGGTGTTCCTGGAGCCCTTCGCCAATCTCGGACTCGTGCCGGACGCGGGCGGCACCTTCACCCTCCCCCGCGCCATCGGCGCGATGCGCGCCCGCGCCATGGCGATGCTCGCCGAGAAGGTCGACGCCGAGACCGCCGAGCGCTGGGGCATGGTCTACCGCCTGTTCGACGACGACACCCTCGTCGACGATGCGGTCGCCCTCGCCGAGCGCCTCGCGAGGCTGCCCACCGACGGGCTGGTCGCCACCCGCCGCGCCTTCGAGGCCGGCGCCACCAACACGCTCGACGCCCAGCTCGACGTGGAGCGCGACGCCCAGCGTGCCGCCGGCCTCCATCCGGACTACGCCGAGGGGGTCGCGGCCTTCGTCGGCAAGCGCCGCCCCGCCTTCATCGGCCGAGGCCCGGCTTCATCTTCCGAGGGTAAGAGCGATGAGTGAGATCGCCCGCCGCGCCGCCGACGTGATGTGGGCCGACGACCGCGCCTCCCAGGGGCTCGGCATGCGCATCGTGGAGGTCGGCGACGGCACCGCCACCCTCGCGATGGCGGTGCGCGAGGACATGACCAACGGCCACGGCATGGCCCACGGCGGCTTCATCTTCACCCTCGCCGATTCGGCCTTCGCCTTCGCCTGCAACTCCTCCGGCCAGCGCGCCGTCGCGAGCCAGTGCCAGGTCGCCTATCTGCGCCCCGCCATGCTGGGCGACACGCTCACCGCCCGCGCCGTGGAGCGCTTCAAGGAAGGGCGGCAGGGCATCACCGACGTCACCATCACGGACAGCTCCGGCGCCGTCGTCGCCGAGTTCCGCGGCTTCTCGCGCACCATCCCCGGCTCGCTGTTCGACACCAAGGACGAGACGAATGCTTGACCTTGCCCCCGATCGCGCCTCCCTGGACCCGATCGAGATCGCGAGCCGCGACGAGATCGCCGCCCTCCAGCTCGAGCGGATGAAGTGGAGCCTCGCGCACGCCTACAACAACGTGCCCTTCTATAAGAGCGCGTTCGAGGCGGCGGGCGTCCACCCCGACGATCTGACCTCGCTCGACGACCTCAAGCGGTTCCCCTTCACCCGCAAGTCGGACCTGCGCGACCATTACCCGTTCGGCCTGTTCGCCGTGCCGCGCGAAAAGGTCGCCCGCATCCACGGCTCCTCCGGCACCACCGGGCGGCCGACGGTGGTGGGCTATACCAAGCGCGACATCGAGACCTGGGCGTCGGTGATGGCCCGCTCCATCCGCGCCTCGGGCGGGCGGCCGGGCGACATGGTGCACGTCGCCTACGGCTACGGCCTCTTCACCGGCGGGCTCGGCGCGCACTACGGCGCGGAGGCCCTCGGCTGCACCGTGGTGCCGATGTCCGGCGGCATGACCGAGCGCCAGATCCAGCTCATCGGCGACTTCAAGCCCGACGTCATCATGGTGACGCCCTCCTATATGCTCGCGATCCTCGACCACTTCCGCGCCGAGGGGCTCGATCCGCGCGAGACCTCGCTGAAGGTGGGCATCTTCGGCGCCGAGCCGTGGACCAACGCGATGCGCGCCGAGATCGAGGAGGCGTTCGACATGCACGCCGTCGACATCTACGGCCTGTCGGAGGTGATGGGCCCGGGCGTCGCCAACGAGTGCGTCGAGACCAAGGACGGGCTGCACATCTGGGAGGACCACTTCTACCCGGAGGTGATCGACCCGGCGAGCGGCGCGCCGGTCGCCGACGGCGAGCTCGGTGAGCTCGTATTCACGAGCCTCACCAAGGAGGCGCTGCCGGTGATCCGCTACCGCACCGGCGACCTCACCCGCCTCAGCCCGGGCACCGCGCGCTCGATGCGTCGGATGGAGAAGATCACCGGCCGCGCCGACGACATGCTCATCATCCGCGGCGTCAACGTGTTCCCGACCCAGATCGAGGAGCAGATCCTGAAGCTCGAGGCTCTCGCGCCGCACTATCTCATCGAGGTGCATCGCGAGGGGCGGCTCGATACGCTCACCGTCCACGTCGAATGCCGCGGCGCGGAGGCGAGCGGACCGATCCGCGATGCCGCCGGGCGGGCGCTCGACGTCGCGGTGAAGAACACGGTGGGCATCTCGATCCGCACCCGCGTCGTCGACCCCGGCGCCATCGAGCGCTCGATGGGCAAGGCGAAGCGCGTGGTGGACCACCGGCCGAAGGACTGACGCGGCCGCCGGCAACTTGACGGACCCCGCCCCCCGGCGCACTTCTCCTCATGAGCCGCGGCCATCGTCGGCCGCGGCACGGAACCCGTGAAGTCCGCAATGTCCCCACGCCTTGTCCTGTTCGACTGCGACGGCACCCTCGTCGACAGCGCCGCCGTGATCATTGGCGCGATGCGCGCCGCCTTCGAGCGCCACGACCTCGCCCCGCCGACCACGGCGGAGATCCGCGGCATCATCGGCCTGTCGCTGCCGATCGCCATATCGAACCTCTGCGCCAAGCATCCCGACGCGCCGGTGGAGGCGATCACCGCCGCCTACCGGATCGCCTACCGCGACACGACGGCGCGGGAGGCGGCGCAGGAGCCGCTGTTTCCCGGCACCGTCGACGCGCTCGCGAAGATCAACGACGACGACACCCTTCTCGGCGTCGTCACCGGCAAGTCGCGGGCGGGCCTGTCGCGCGTGCTCGCCGCCCACGGCCTCGCCGACCAGTTCGTCGTGAGCTTCACCGCCGACGACGCGGCCTCCAAGCCCTCCCCGGAGATGGTGGAGAAGGCGATCGCCGAGACCGGGGCCGACGTCGCCCGGACCGCCGTCATCGGCGACACCACCTTCGACATCGAGATGGCGGTCAACGCCGGCGTCCATCCGATCGGCGTCGCCTGGGGCTACCACGCGCCGGACCGGCTGACGGCGGCCGGCGCGAAGGCCATCGCCGGCACCATGGCCGACCTGCCCGGCCTCGTCGCGAACCTCATGGGCGAGACCATCGGCCATGGCTGAGGCGCCGCGCCCGCCGGAGCCCGCCGAGCCGATCCGCCGCTTCTATCGCGAGGCGAGCGTCGCCGATCACGCGGCCGGCGCCCGCATCCTCCTCGACGGGCGGCCGGTGCGCACCCCGGCGAAGGCGCATCTTGCCGCTCCCCGCCCCGTCGCCGAGCGCATCGCCGCGGAGTGGAACGCGCAGGGCGAGCACATTCTCCCCCTCACCATGCCGATGACGCGCCTCGTCAACACCGCGATCGACGGGGTCGGCGGCGCGGTGGAGGCGGTGCGCGAGGACATCGCCAAGATGGCCGGCAGCGACCTCGTGATGTACCGCGCCGACTGGCCGGCGGGCCTCGTCGCCGCGCAGAAGCAGCGCTGGGACCCGGTGGTCGCGAACGCCGAGGCGTTGTTCGGCGTCCGCATCGTCCTCGTCGAAGGGGTGATGCCGGTGAGCCAGGACGAGCGCCTCACCCTCGCCGTGCTCGACGCCCTGCCGCGCGATCCGCTCCCGCTCGCCGCCCTCCACCAGCTCACCACGCTGACCGGCAGCGCGCTCATCGCCCTCGCCGTCGCCCGCGGCACCCTCGGCTTCGACGAGGGGTGGATCGCCGCCCACGTCGACGAGGACTGGAACATCGCCGAGTGGGGCGAAGACGCCGAGGCCGCCCGCCGCCGCGCCCAGCGCCGCCGCGATGCGCAAGAGGCTGCCTTCGTGCTCGCCCCATCCGCTTGAGAGCGGCCGGGTCGCCCGATCGCCAAGGGTGAATTCGCGCGCAAAGGCCGATAATCTCACCCCTCAGACCCGTTCACCAATCAAGGCCACCTTGCATGAAAGACGTCCTCATCGAGCTTGAGCGCCGCCGCGACGAGGCCCGCGCCGGCGGCGGAGAGCGCCGCATCGCCGCCCAGCACGAGCGCGGCAAGCTCACCGCGCGCGAGCGGCTCGAGGTGCTCCTCGACGAGGGCTCGTTCGAGGAGTTCGACATGTTCGTCGAGCACCGCTGCACCGATTTCGGCATGGCCGAGACCAAATATCCGGGCGACGGCGTGGTGACGGGCTGGGGCACCATCAACGGCCGCACGGTGTTCGTGTTCGCCAAGGACTTCACCGTGTTCGGCGGCTCGCTGTCGTGGACCCATGCCGAGAAGATCATGAAGGTCCAGGACATGGCGCTGCGCAACAAGGCGCCGATCATCGGCCTCTTCGACGCCGGCGGCGCGCGCATCCAGGAGGGCGTCGCCGCGCTCGGCGGCTACGGCGAGGTGTTCCAGCGCAACGTGCTCGCCTCGGGCGTCATCCCGCAGATCTCCGTCATCATGGGTCCGTGCGCCGGCGGCGACGTCTACTCGCCGGCGATGACCGACTTCATCTTCATGGTGCGCGGCTCGAGCTACATGTTCGTGACCGGCCCCGACGTGGTGAAGACCGTGACCAACGAGACGGTGACGGCCGAAGAGCTCGGCGGCGCCGACGTCCACACCACCCGCTCCTCCGTCGCCGACGGCGCCTACGACGACGACATCTCGGCGCTGATCGACGTACGCCGGCTCGTCGACCTATTGCCCGCCTCCAACATCACGCCCGCCCCGGTGCTCGACACCACCGATCCCTACGACCGGATCGAGATGTCGCTCGACACGCTGATTCCGGATTCGGCGACGGCGCCCTACGACATGAAGGAGCTCCTCGAAAAGGTCGCCGACGAGGGCGAGCTCTTCGAGATCCAGGCCGCCTACGCCAAGAACATCATCACCGCCTTCGGCCGCATCGAGGGCAAGACCGTGGGCTTCGTCGCCAACCAGCCGATGGTGCTCGCGGGCGTGCTCGACGCCGACGCCTCGCGCAAGGCGGCCCGCTTCGTGCGCTTCTGCGACG
The DNA here is from genome assembly GCF_016411865.1 of Acuticoccus mangrovi. Lineage (GTDB taxonomy): Bacteria > Pseudomonadota > Alphaproteobacteria > Rhizobiales > Amorphaceae > Acuticoccus > Acuticoccus mangrovi. The sequence continues at coordinate 100,315 of NZ_JAEKJA010000024.1, forward strand.
CCTTCTCGATCCCCATCGTGACCTTCGTCGACGTGCCGGGCTTCCTGCCGGGGACCGCCCAGGAATATGGCGGTCTCATCAAGCACGGCGCCAAGCTCCTCTTCGCCTACGCCGAGGCGACGGTGCCCAAGGTCACCCTCATCACCCGCAAGGCCTATGGCGGCGCCTACGACGTGATGGCGTCGAAGCACCTGCGCGGCGACATGAACTACGCCTGGCCCACGGCCGAGATCGCGGTGATGGGTCCGAAGGGCGCCGCCGAGATCCTCTATCGCGCCGACCGAGACGATCCGCAGCGCCTCGCCGAGCGCATCCACGAGTACGAGACGCGCTTCGCGAACCCGTTCGTCGCCGCCGAGCGCGGCTTCATCGACGAGGTGATCCTGCCTCATTCCACGCGCCGCCGCGTCGCCCGCGCCCTGCGCCTGCTGCAGGACAAGGACCTCGACAACCCGTGGCGAAAACACAACACGATCCCGCTTTGATCCCCGTTTCGGAGACACAAACGATCCATTAATGTCTAGATCGCTTACTCTGGAGAAATAATGTAACGGCAACGACACAATCTCGTCGTAATTTTGCCGCATCCGCGAACAGCGCGTTCCCCCGCCTTCGGCGTCGAGGCGCCGGGGGTGCGGATGCAACTGGGGTGGGGTCGATGGATCGGTTCATGAGCCGCGAAGAGCTCAAAGCGCTGATGGCGACCGACTCGCGCATAGCAAGCTTCCTCGCCAACCTGCCCGATGCCCTCGTCTGGATCTTCGACGGCGAGGGTCAGCCGCTTCTCGTCGAGCATCTGCTTGCGGCGAGCTTCGCAAACAGCTGCAACCTCGACGACCACAACCTCGGCTGCATCAACGAGCGGATCCGCACCCTGCCGCGCACCGATCAGCTCATCCGCGTCCAGATGAGCAGCGGCATGCGCGAGTTTCGCGCCTGCAGCATGAAGCTCGACGGCGCGCGGATCGTCGTCGCGCTGCGCAACGTCACCGTCGAGCAAAAGCTCGAACGGGAGCTGAAGAAGACGAGCGCCGCGCTGCGCGCCCTCAATTTCGGCCTCGACCATTCGAGCGAGGAGGCGCTGCATCTCGCGCTCGCCGATCCGCTCACGGGGCTGCCCAATCGGCGCGCCTTCGACGTGGAGCTCGCCCGCTCCTGCGAGGCCGGCAAGTTCGCCCTCTGCCTGCTCGACATGGACCGCTTCAAGGCGGTCAACGACGCGCTCGGCCATACCGTGGGCGATCGCCTGCTGATGGAGGTGGGCGAGCGTCTGCGCCAGCAGGCGCGCGGCAAGGACTTCGTCGGCCGCCTCGCCGGCGACGAGTTCGCGATCGTCTTCCACAACATTTCCTCGGTGTCGGCGGCCGAGGAGGCGGCCGGCCGGATCCTCGCCGCGTTCGGCGGTCGCATCGACCTCGGCGACGTCGACATCCAGGCGAGCCTGACCGCGGGGGTCGCCGTCGCCCGCCGGGGGGACGATCCCGCCGCCCTCTACCGCCGCGCCGACATGGCGCTCCACACCGCCAAGGCGAAGCGCCGCGGGGCACTCGTCGTCGACGCCGGCGACCCCTCCCATCTCGGCGAACACGACGACCTCGTCATCGCCAAGGCGCTGATGGGCGACGCCCCGGTCCCCGTGACTCTCGTCCCGATCCGCGACGCCGGGCACGTCGTCGTCGGCCACGAAGCGATGGTGGGCGGCCTTGCCGACCGCGCCGCCACCCAGCGCGTCTTCGCGACCGCGGCGAAATTCGGCCTCGTCGACGACCTCTTCGCGCGCACGCTGCGGGCGGTGCTGGAGGCGGCGACGCGCCGACCCGGCCACGCCCCGGTGCACCTCCTGGTGCCTGCCGCGGTGCGCGCCACCTCCTCCCTCGCCGATCAGATCCTCGGGGCGATGCGAGAGGCGGGGCTCGTTCCGCGCGAGCTCGTCGTCGATCTCTCCCTCGGGGCGTTCGAGAGGGAGGGCACGGCGGCGTGCGCGGCGCGCTTGCGCAGGGCCGGCCTCGCCCTCGCCCTGTCGGACTGGGACATGAGCCTTGCGAGCCTGGAGCAAGCCGCGAGCGGCGACTTCGCCATGGTGAAGTTCGAGATGCGCCGCGCCTCGCCGCTGCTCTTCGCGCCGCAGATCACCCCGGTGTGGCGGGCGGCGTTCGCGAGCCTCGCCTCGCTCGGCGTCGTCGCCTGCGCCACCGGCGTGTCCACCAAGGCCCTCGCCAAGGAGGTGATCGGCCTCGGCGCGACGGCGATCGTCACCCCGCCACTCGCGAAGGAGCGGGACGGCCGCTTCACCTTCGCAAGCTTCAGCTCCGCGGCCTGAGCCCCTCCGGCCTCAGAAGAAGAGCAGGAGAAGCGGTGCGATCAGCGCCGTCAGCGCCCCGTTGAGCGCCATGCCGATGCCGGCGAACGCGCCCGCGAGGGGATCCACCTGAAATGCCCGCGCCGTGCCGATGCCGTGCGCGACGACGCCCGCCGCGAAGCCTCGCGCCGCCATGTCGCGGATGCGCAACGCGTTCATCAGCGGCGTCACCACGATGGCGCCGATCACCCCGGTCGCGATCACGAGCACCGCGGTCAGCGCAGGAATGCCGCCGAGCGCGCTGGAGATGCCCATCGCGATGGCCGTCGTCACCGACTTCGGCGCCAGCGACATCAGCACCTCGCGCGGCAGCCCGAACGCCCAGCCGATGAGCAGCGCCGAGACCGTCGCCGTGACCGATCCCACCACCAGCGCCGTGACGATGGGCAGCGCCGCCGCGCGCACCTTCTGAAAGTTTTCCACAAAGGGAACGGCGAGCGCCACCGTGGCCGGCCCGAGGAGGAAGTGGACGAACTGAGCGCCCTCGAAATAGGTCGGAAACGGCGTGCCGGTCACCGTGAGAATGGCGATGACGATGATCGCCGCGCCGACGACGGGATTGAGGAGAGGATGGCGCCGCGCCGCGATCGCGATACGGTCGGCGAGCGCGTAGGCCGCCACGGTGACGGTGAGCCAAGTGAGCGGGCGCTCGGCGAGATAGACCCACAGGAGCGCGACATCGTCCCCCATCAGCGCCGCCCCACGGCGCGAAACACCAGCGCCGCCGCGGTGAGGGCGAGGATCGCCGACACGATGAGGGTGACGATCAAAGGCAGGCCGTAGCGCACGAAGACGTCGCGATGCTCGATCACCCCGACCGCGGCCGGCACGAACAGCAGCGAGAGGTTGCGCAGGATGCCGTGGGCCGTGCCGGAGAGCACCGTGTCGACGCGGCCACGCCACAGCAAGGCGAGCGCCAGGGCGCCGGCGCCGAGCACCGGGCCCGGCACCGGCAGCCCCAGAAAGCGCACCACCACTTCGCCGCCGAGCTGAAAGCCGAGCAGCACCACCAGAGCGTTGATCATCCGCATTTCCTCCCGATCTCTTAGCGTTGGACACCGTCCCGTGCGCCTCGCTAAAACTCATGTCGCAGGGGCGTTGAAGGGTAAACGATGTTCAAGAAGATCCTGGTGGCAAACCGCGGCGAGATCGCCTGCCGCGTGATGAAGACCTGCAAGCGGCTCGGCATCGCCACCGTCGCGGTCTACTCCGATGCCGACCGGCACGCCCTGCACGTCGAGATGGCGGACGAGGCGGTTCGCATCGGCCCGCCCGCCGCGGCGGAGTCATATCTCCTGATCGACAAGATCGTGGAGGCCTGCAAGGCGACGGGCGCCGACGCCGTGCATCCGGGCTACGGCTTCCTGTCGGAGCGCGCCGCCTTCCCCGAGGCGCTCCAGGCGGCCGGCATCACCTTCATCGGCCCGAACCCCGGCGCCATCGAGGCGATGGGCGACAAGATCGAATCGAAGCGCCGCGCCGAGGCCGCCGGCGTCTCCACCGTGCCGGGCGGCGCCGGCGAGCTCGCGAGCGCCGAGGAGGCCCTCGCGATCGCCGAGGAGATCGGCTACCCGGTGATGATCAAGGCCTCGGCCGGCGGCGGCGGCAAGGGCATGCGCATCGCCCATTCCGCCGACGAGGTGAAGGAGGGCTTCGACCGCGCCCGGTCGGAGGCCGCCTCCTCCTTCGGCGACAGCCGCGTGTTCGTCGAAAAGTTCATCGTCGATCCGCGCCACATCGAGATCCAGGTGCTCGGCGACAAGCACGGCAACGTCATCCACCTTCTGGAGCGCGAGTGCTCCATCCAGCGGCGCAACCAGAAGGTCATCGAGGAGGCCCCCTCGCCGCTCCTCGACGAGAAAGTGCGGGCCGAGATGGGGGCGCAAGCCGTCGCCCTCGCCAAGGCCGTGCACTACGATTCGGCCGGCACGGTGGAGTTCGTCGCCGATCAGCACGCGAACTTCTACTTCCTCGAAATGAATACCCGCCTCCAGGTGGAGCATCCGGTGACCGAGCTCGTGACCGGCGTCGACCTCGTGGAGGAGATGATCCGCTCGGCCGCCGGCGAGCCGCTGCGGCTCACACAGGAGGAGATCCGCCCCAACGGCTGGGCCATCGAGAGCCGGCTCTATGCGGAGGACCCGGACCGCAACTTCCTGCCCTCGATCGGCCGGCTGCGCCGGCTCCAGATGCCGGCCGAGCATCGCGGCGAGACCACCGTGCGCGTCGACACCGGCGTGGTCGAAGGCTCCGACATCTCGCGCTTCTACGACCCGATGATCGCCAAGATCATCACCCACGGCTCCGATCGTCTCGCCGCCATCGACGAGATGGCCGACGCGCTCGACCGCGTGTCGATCGAGGGGATCCGCCACAACGGCACCTTCCTGGGCGCGCTGATGGCGCATCCGCGCTGGCGCGAGGGGGCGCTCTCCACCGGCTTCATCGCCGAGGAGTTCTCCGGCACCGCCGTCCTTCCGCTCGACGACGACACGCGGCTGCGCATGGCCGCCGTCGCCTTCGCCGAAGAGGCCCGCGAGGCCGCGCGGCGGGAGGATTTCGGCCCCCACCCCGCCCCCAACCCGGCCCACCTCTCCGCCCTCTTCGACGATGGCAGCCGGGTCGACGGCCACGTGGAGCACGCCGGCGCCGGCTGGCGCGTGACGCTCGACGGGCGCGCGATCGTGGTGATCCGCGACGATGCGGCGAACCCGCGGGTGTGGGTCGGCAGCCTGGACGGGGCGCCGCTCGCGATGGGCTGCGAGCACATGGTGCAGTCGACCGCCTTCTCGTTCCGCGGGCGTCGCGCGAGCGTGCGCGTCCGCCGCCCCCGCATCGCCGACCTCACCGCGCTGATGCCGGAGGTGTCGGCGGCGGACGGCGGCAAGAAGGTGCTCTGCCCGATGCCCGGCCTCGTCGTCTCCTTGAGCGTGAAGGCCGGCGACAAGGTGGACGACGGGCAGCCGCTCGCCGTCATCGAGGCGATGAAGATGGAAAACGTGATCCGCGCCGAGCGCTCCGGCGTGGTGAAGACGGTGCACGTCGCCGAAGGGGCGAGCCTCGCCGTCGATACGGTGATCCTGGAGTTCGAATGACGGCGACGCGCTTTCTGATCGCGGGGCGGGTGCAGGGGGTCGGCTATCGCGACTTCGTGCGCCGCGAGGCGTCGCGCCTCGGCCTGTGCGGGACGGTGCGCAACCTCGCCGACGGTCGTGTGGAGGCGGTGGTGGTCGGCGGCCGGGCGGCGACCGACGCCCTCCTCGCCGCATGCCGGAAGGGGCCGCCGTTCGCCGAGGTCACCGGCGTCGGCCTGGAGCCGCTCTCGGACGAGCCGCAGATCGATGGCTTCGTGATCCTCAGAAGCTGATCAGGCTTCGGTGAGCGTCAGCGGCGGGGCGGCGGCGACGGTCGCCCCGAAGCGGGCCTCGAACGCGCGGCGTAGCGCGGCGTCCACCTCCTCCATGGTCACGATGCGGCCGAGATCGGCAAGGCTCGTGACGCCGTGCCCGCGCACCCCGCAGGGCACGATGCCGGCAAAATGCTCGAGCTCCGGCTCCACGTTGAGGGCGATGCCGTGGAACGTCACCCAGCGGCGCACCCGCACGCCGATGGCGGCGATCTTGTCCTCACCCGCCCCACTCGGCCGGCGCACCCAGACCCCCACGCGATCCTCCCGCGTCTCCCCGTCCACGTTGAAGGCGGCGAGGGTGTCGATCAGCCAGCTCTCGAGCCCGTGCACGTAGGCGCGCACGTCGCGGCCGCGATGCCGCAGGTCGAGCATCGCGTAGGCCACCCGCTGGCCGGGGCCGTGGTAGGTGTACTGACCGCCCCGGCCGGTCTTGTGGACGGGGAAGCGGTCCGGCGCCATGAGGTCCTCCGCCTTGGCGCTGGTGCCGGCGGTATAGAGCGGGGGATGCTCCACGAGCCACACGAGCTCGCGCGCCTTTCCGGCGGCGATCGCCTCCGCCCGCGCCTCCATGGCGGCGACGGCGGCGGCATAGTCCACCAGCGCGTCGGAAATCGCCCATTCGACGGGGGCGGGATCGGTGGCCATGATGGGTCCTTCCTTCGATCGGGGCGCATGGCGAGCGTGCCGCGACGGGGCTCCCGCGGGAGCGCGCCCCCAACCTTTTGCACATTCATCATCTAAATCGCCGTCGTCGCGCTTGAAAGGTCCAACCGGGGGTGCTACCTCCCCGGCCGTGCCAATGACTTGCGGTCGTGGCGGAATTGGTAGACGCGCAGCGTTGAGGTCGCTGTGGGGCAACCCGTGGAAGTTCGAGTCTTCTCGACCGCACCATCATCAGTCGGACCATCGGGCAAACCGCCACGCCTGAACGGGATCGAGACTGAGCCGGATCTCCAGTCCGCGGCCTTTCCTCCCTTCAATCGATCGCGCGCGCGGTGGCAACGCGTGCCCGCACGCCTCGCCGTGCGCCTGCTCGCGCAGGTGAGCGAGACACTCGCTTCACCCGCAATCGTCATGAAACGCGAGCGTGCCGGCATGGAGAGGCGTCGGCATGAAGCGGGCGCCGGCATGAAAAAAGGGGCGCCTCGCGCCCCTTCATCGCCGTCGGTCGGGGCGGCGGATCACTCCGCCGCGGGCGCCTCGTCGTCCGGATAGTCGGCATCGCCGTCGGGCTCGGCGGCGCCGGTGATGCGGTCGGCGATGAGGCCGGCATTCTGGCGCACCGCCGCCTCGATGGCGTCGGCAATCTCGGGATTGTCGCGCAGGAACTGCTTGGAGTTCTCGCGGCCCTGGCCGAGACGCTGCGAGTCGTAGGAGAACCAGGCGCCGGACTTCTCCACGATGCCCGCCTTCACGCCGAGGTCGAGCAGCTCGCCCAGCTTCGACACACCCTCGCCGTACATGATGTCGAACTCGACCTCGCGGAACGGCGGGGCGAGCTTGTTCTTCACCACCTTCACGCGGGTCTGGTTGCCCACCACCTCGTCGCGGTCCTTGATGGAGCCGATGCGGCGGATGTCGAGACGGACGGAGGAGTAGAATTTCAGCGCGTTGCCGCCCGTGGTGGTCTCGGGCGAGCCGAACATGACGCCGATCTTCATGCGGATCTGGTTGATGAAGATCACCATCGTGTGGCTGCGGGAGATCGACCCGGTCAGCTTGCGCAGCGCCTGGCTCATCAGACGGGCCTGGAGGCCGGGGAGCTGGTCGCCCATCTCACCCTCGAGCTCGGCGCGGGGGGTGAGGGCGGCGACGGAGTCGATCACCAGAACGTCGATCGCGCCGGAGCGCACCAGCGTGTCGGCGATCTCGAGCGCCTGCTCGCCGGCGTCGGGCTGGGAGATCAGGAGATCGTCCACCTGCACGCCGAGCTTGCGCGCATAGATCGGGTCGAGCGCGTGCTCGGCGTCGACGAAGGCGCAGATGCCGCCCTTCTTCTGGGCCTCGGCGATGGTGTGGAGGGCGAGCGTCGTCTTGCCCGACGATTCCGGCCCGTAAATCTCGACGATGCGGCCCTTGGGCAGACCACCGATACCGAGGGCGATGTCGAGCCCCAACGATCCGGTCGACACCGTCTCCACCTCGATGGTGGAGCCGGCGCCGAGCTTCATGATGGAGCCCTTCCCGAAGGAGCGTTCGATCTGGGAGATCGCCGCGGTCAACGCCTTGCTCTTGTCGACCGAGCTACCCTCAACCAGACGTAGGTCCGATTGCGACATGCTGCTTCCCTTACGCTTCATCGCGTTATGCCCATTCCTGATGTCGCCAGTGTCACATATTCCGACGGCGTTCGCAATATGTTCGGCATCTTAAAATTGCGTTAGCGCCTAGGTCCTACCCAGTTCCCGCTTCACCGCCTCGGCCAAGGCCTTGAGAGTGAAGGGCTTCGGCAGGAACTGGGCGTCGCCCAACTCGTCCACGGATGCCCCGTCCGCGTAGCCGGACATGAAGATGACCTTCAGATCGGGGCGCTCCTCGCGCACCATTCTTACCAGAGACGGGCCGTCGAGCTCCGGCATGATCACGTCGGTCAACAACAAATCGACGGTGTCGCCCTCCTCGGCGAAGATCTCGGCGGCCTCCACGCCGGAGGCTGCCGAGAGCACGTGGTAACCCTTGGCGCTGAGCGCGCGGGCGGCGAAGGTGCGGATCGCCTCCTCGTCCTCCACGAGGAGCAGGGTGGCGCTGCCGGTGAGGTCCGCGCTCGGCGTCCCCTGCCCGATCTGGCTCGCCTCGCGCGGCTTGCCCTCCTCGGACGCCGCCCGCACCTCCGGCTCGGTGCGCGGCAGGTAGACGCGGAAGGTGGTCCCCTCCCCCTCCACGCTGGAGACGGCGAGCGTGCCACCCGTCTGCTTGACGATGCCGTAGACGGTGGAGAGGCCGAGACCCGTCCCCTCCCCGGTCGCCTTGGTGGTGAAGAAGGGCTCGAAGATCTTGTCGAGGATCTCCTGCGGCATGCCGGTGCCGACGTCCTCGATCTCGATCAGCACCGCGTCCGATTCCGGCGCCCCCTCCGGCCCCTCCGTCACGGCGCCGTGGACGACGTTGCGGGTGCGGATGGTGAGCTTGCCGCCGCCCGGCATCGCGTCGCGGGCGTTGACGGCGAGGTTGATCACCACCTGCTCGATCTGGCTGAGGTCGGCGAGCACGGGCCACAAATCGCGTCCGTAGGCGATGTCGAGCTGCACCGTCTCGCCGAGCAGGCGGTCGAGCATCATCGAGAGGTCGGCGACGACGTCGTTGAGGTTCAGCACCGTCGGCCGGAGCGTCTGACGGCGTGAGAAGGCGAGGAGCTGCTTGACGAGCCCCGCCGCCCGCTGCGCGTTCTGCTTGATGTTCATGATGTCGCGAAACGCGGGGTCCGACGGGCGGTGGCTCTGCAGCAGCAGGTCGGAGAAGCCGATGATCGCGGTCAGCACGTTGTTGAAGTCGTGGGCGATGCCGCCGGCGAGCTGGCCGATCGCCTGCATCTTCTGGCTCTGGGCGATCTGGGCTTCGAGCTCGGATTGCTCGGTGACGTCGGCGACGGCGACGATGATCGCGCCGTCCACCCCCGGCACGGGCTTCGCCGACAGGCGCACGCAACGGTCCGGCGCCCGCCGCAGATGGGCGTCGACCCGGCTCGGCCGCTCGTCGGTCGCCTGGGCGGCGAGACGGGCGATGGCGGCGGCGTCGATCTGCAGCGCGTCGGCGAGCGTGTCGCCGGCGCCCGCGAGAGCGCGATAGGGCGCGTTGGCGGCACGGATCGCCCCGCGGGGGTCGACGATCACGGCGGCGCTCGGGAAGAGGTCGACGATTGTCGCGTCGAGCGGCGCGGCGCTCGCCTTGGGCGCGGTGGCCGGCTCGAAACGGTGGACGATGTGGTCGCCCTCCACCGTGAGGCGGGCGAGAAGATCGGGTGGGACGTAGCCCTCGGCACGCCCCTGCGCGATGGCGTGGCGGCGCAGCGAATAGAGGGCGAGCGCCGCCGCGTCGCCCTCGGCGAGGGCGTCGGGATGGGCGGGACGGCCGCGCTCGGCCATCATCGCCTCGAAGGCGGCGTTGACGGCGACGAGAGCGCCCTTGGTGGTGGTGACGGCGATAGGGTGGCCGCGGTCGAGGCGGCGCGCGCGGGCGCCGCGCACGAGGTCCAGCGCCCCTGTGCCGGCCGCCACGAAGGCCAGCGCCGCGGCCCCTGCGGTGAGGCCCGCCGGCCCGGAGAAGGCCAGCGATCCGGCGGCGACGGCGACACCCGCGAGCGCGAGGCCGGTCGCCGCGCCCGAGGTTGCGGTCGCATCACGCCCCGCGGGGCGCGTCAGGGTCGTCGGCGCGATGACATCCACCATCCGACATCTATGCCCGATTCGGGGCCGCCCCGTCGCCGGGGCAGCGCACAAAGACGACGCCGTGCGGCGGCGTCAGTCGTCGCGATGCACGCGCTCGCGGCGCTCGTGGCGCTCCTGCGCCTCGATCGAGAGGGTGGCGATGGGCCGCGCATCGAGCCGCTTCAGGCCGATGGGCTCACCCGTCTCCTCGCAGTAGCCATAGCTGCCGTCTTCGATCCGGGCGAGCGCGGCATCGATCTTGGCGATCAACTTGCGCTGCCGGTCCCGGGCCCGCAGCTCAATGGCATGGTCCGCCTCGGATGTCGCGCGGTCGGCCAGGTCGGGATGATTGCGCTCCCGCTCTGCCAACTGTTCCAGCGTGTACTTGGCTTCGCGCAAGATTTCGGAACGCCAGTCTAACAGCTTTTGCCGGAAATACTCACGTTGCCGATCGTTCATGAAAGGCTCGTCCTCGGAGGGACGATAGTTTTCATCAACGCGATCGTCGATCATCGTACTCATCGTGTGCAAGCTCCCCCGCCAGCGATGCCGCTATACACTCTTCAACGGTGAATGCAACAGGATGATTGCAGCAAACCCAATTGCTTACGGGCGTTTTCGCCCAAGAGTGTGGCATCGTCAGCAACACTGCCGCTCGCCGGATCACGCCGCCCAGCCACCAGGCGCTCGCTCCGCCGCTGCTGAGTCTTTGAAATAGAAGGTCTCTTGATTGCGGAGAGGGGACCGGCTGCACACATTTGCGTCATTGCGGAGAAAAATGGTCCGTCGCGTGGAAAATTTTACCCTTCGGCCGCGTTCGCGCCATCGTCTGTTCCGCCGCCCCCTTCGGCTCGGTACTTGACTTTGATCAGTTCGAACGAATTCATGCCGTGATGCTCGAACGGGCCGTTCGAACGGCCGCCTGTCCGCTCCGACCCAGAGGGTTTCGTCGCCGATGCGTTTTGAAGGTTCAAAGACCTACGTCGCCCCCAAAGATCTTCAAATCGCCGTGAATGCCGCCGTCGCGCTGGAACGGCCGCTGCTCGTGAAGGGCGAGCCGGGCACCGGCAAGTCGGTGCTCGCCCAGGAGGTGGCCGAGGCGCTCGGCACGCCGCTGATCGAGTGGCACATCAAGTCAACCACCAAGGCCCGCGAGGGGCTCTACGAGTACGACGCCGTCGCCCGGCTGCGCGACAGCCAGCTCGGCGATCCCCGCGTGTCCGACATCCGCAACTACATCCGCCGCGGCAAGCTGTGGGACGCCTTCGTCGCCGACGCGCGACCCGTCCTCCTCATCGACGAGATCGACAAAGCCGATATCGAATTCCCCAACGACCTCCTCCTGGAGCTCGACCGGATGGAGTTCACCGTGGTGGAGACCGGCGAGCGGGTGATGGCGACGCGCCGCCCCATCGTCATCATCACCTCCAACAACGAGAAGGAGCTGCCCGACGCCTTCCTGCGCCGCTGCTTCTTCCACTACATCAAGTTTCCCGACCCCGAGACGCTCGCCGAAATCGTGGCAGTGCACTTTCCCGACCTCAAGCCGCGCCTCCTCAAGGCCGCGCTCGAGACCTTCTTCGAGCTGCGCGAGGCGCCGGGCCTCAAGAAGCGCCCCTCCACCTCCGAGCTTCTCGACTGGATCAAGCTTCTGGTGGTGGAGGACCTCGACCCGGAGGTGATCGCCGAGCGCTCCCCCGGCAAGGTGCTGCCGCCGCTCCACGGTGCCCTCATCAAGAACGAGCAGGACGTGCACCTCTTCGAGCGCCTCGCCTTCCTCGATCGAGCCCGCCGCTGATGCGCCATCTGATCATCATGCGCCATGCCAAGGCCGAGCGGGGTGAGCACAAGCTCGACTTCGACCGGACCCTGGATCAGCGCGGATGGCAGGAGGCTGATCGGGTGGGCAAGAGCCTCGCCGAGGCGGGCCTCGCACCCGACACGGTGCTGTGCTCGGCCTCGCGCCGCACGCGCGACACGCTGGCAGCGGTGTTCCCCCACATCAGAGGCGACTGCCTCGTCCACCTGCGACGCAGCCTCTACGAGGCCGACGTCGTCGACCTGCGCGACGCGGTGCGCACGGTGCAGGGCCAGTGCGTGCTCGTGATCGGCCACAATCCGGCCGTCCACACCCTCGCCCAGGCCCTTGCCGGCAGCCATCCCGAAGCCGTCGAAATGGAGCACGGCTTTCCGACCTCCACCGCCGCGGTGTTCACCATGGGGTTTGCCATCGACACCGTGAAGTTCGAGCGACTGGTGTGCCCGTGAGCCCGGCGCTGGTCTCGCAGGAAACACGGACCCGCGATCGCATCGTGCGCCTCGCCGAGCTGCTCTATCTGCGCGGCTACGCCCACGGCACCACCGGCAACATCTCGGTGCGGCTCGACAACGGCGTGCTCGTCACCCCCACCAACTCCTCGATGGGCATGCTGGAGGCGGAGCGCATCTCCCTCGTCGCCCCCGACGGTACGCTCCTCTCCGGCGACAAGCCCTCCAAGGAGACCTTCCTTCACATCGCCATGTACGAGGAACGGGAGAGCGCGAAGGCGGTCGTCCATCTCCATTCCACCCACGCCGTGGCGGTCTCGATTCTCGCGGCGACGGACCCCGACAACGCTCTGCCGCCGCTCACCGCCTACCATCACATGAAGGTCGGGCGGCTGCCGCTGGTGCCCTATGTGCGGCCGGGCGACATGCGCCTCGCCGACGAGGTGAGGAGCCGCGCCGGCGCCCATCACGCGATGCTGCTCGCGAACCACGGCCCCGTCTGCGCCGGGCGATCGCTGGAGGATGCTCTCGCCATCGCCGAGGAGCTGGAGGAGACCGCAAAGCTCCGCCTGCTGACCGAGGGGCGGCCGGTCAACGCCCTCACCGCCGCACAGCTCGCCGAGCTCGATCACCACTTCCCGAGCTGACGGCGCCCGCCGCCGCGCCGGTCAGGCCTCCATCGCGTCCACCTCTTCGCCGGCGGTGCAGAGGTGGCGGGCCTCGTCCCGCTCGTCGGAGGCGATGAGCACCTTGTAGCGGGCCGCCGCCTCGGCGAGCGTCGGGAACACCACGACTTCGCCCTCGCGGCGCACCACCCCGTCGGCCTCGAGGCGTGCCAGGGCATCGGGCAGCTCGAAGTCCACCGCCACGCCGCAGCGCGCCACGATGATCTCCTCGATCGCCCGCTTCCTGGCACCGAGCGAGCGCTCCTCCACGCTGAGGCCGGCGTTGAAGTAGAGGGTGATGAGGTCCTCCTTCACGTCCTCTTCCTCCGCTCGGTCGAGGAGCAGCGTGATGGCGGCGCGGTTGTTGGCGAGGTTGTGGAAGAACAGCTTCTGCGCCAGCTCCATCATGTAGCGGGTCCGCTGGTTGAAGAAGGTCGTCACCTGCCGCGCGAGCAGCGTGATGAACCCCACCAGCGCGCCGACGGCCGCGAACGGGTTGGTCGCCGCGAGCACCTTGCCGGTGGTGGAGAACATGCCGAACAGCGTGCCGCCGCCGGCGGTGGCGAAGAACTTCATCTTGTCGAACGGGCGAAACTGCACGATCCGCAGCGGGAACAGGATCTGAAGATCGTGCTCCGGCATGTCCTTGAACACCTTCACGTAGATGAGATCGGTGGCGGTGTCGGGCGGCAGCTGCCGGCGCCGCTTCGCCACGTGCCGCGAGGCCGCCTTCAGCGAGATGCCGCGCTCGGCAGCCACCTCGCGCGCCCGGTCCTCGTTGGATTTCAGCTTCAGCATCATGAAGAGACGGCGATAGATCGTCTCCTCATAGGTCGCCTTCAGGAGGTAGCCCGTTTCGGGGCGGCGCACCGTCCGGCTCCGCGTGTAAGGGTCGCGAATGTGAACCTGCAGGAGGTCGTACTCCTTGAGGTCCACCTCGATGCGCAGCGAATAGGGCGACTGGGCCGACAGGGTGGCCGAAAGGCGCTCGTCGGTGAGGGTGGAGAAGTTGGCCCGCTCCAGAAGATGGTCGATGAGCTGGGCGAGGCGCCCTTCCCGCTCGCTCTTCTGCGCGGCGTCGATCGGCAGGATCTGCAGCGTGTCCCGATCGGGATTGAACGGCAGATAGACGCTGCGGATCTCCTCGGCTAGGCGGCGGTAGCCGACGCTCCGATGGCGCTGCAGCAGGTGGACGAGGCGCGAGAAGTCGTCCGCCGTGTCGTCCCGCTCGGCGACCTTGCAGAGGCTCGCGATCACCGCTTGCCGCGTGAGCGGAATGAAACGGCTGACCGTCCGCACGCCGGCGGTGGGTGCCCTGGTCACGTCCTGTCCTTCCACGCGGGTTCGCTCCGCCCGTCCCCTAGCACGGGCGCTTGCGTGCGTCAGCGGCGCAGCGCGTCGATCGCCCCGTCGAGACCCGCGAGGGTCAGCTCGAACATCCGCCCCCCCATCAACTTCATCATGATCTCGGTGGAGGCGGTGTAGTCCCAGAGATCACGGCGGATGGGATTGATCCACGCGGCCTTCGGGAAATGGCCGAGGAGGCGTTCCATCCAGACCGCGCCCGCCTCCTTGTTCCAATGCTCCACCGAGCCGCCGGGGGCGACGATCTCGTAGGGCGACATCGCCGCGTCGCCCACGAGCACGAGGCGGGTGTCGGGCGGGAAGGTGCGGATCACGTCGAGGGTGGGGGTGACGTCGACGCGGCGGCGCCGGTTCTCGCGCCAGATCCCTTCGTAGACGCAATTGTGGAAGTAGAAGTGGTTCAGCGAGCGGAACTCGGAGCGAGCGGCCGAGAAGAGCTCCTCGCACACCCGGATGTGGTCGTCCATCGAGCCGCCGATGTCGATGAGGAGAAGCACCTTGACCGCGTTCTGCCGCTCGCGCCGGGTGCGCACGTCGAGAAAGCCCTCGCGGGCGGTGGAGGCGATCGTCTCGGGAAGATCGAGCTCCTCCGCCGCGCCGGTGCGGGCGAAGCGGCGCAGCTTGCGCAACGCGATGCGGATCGCCCGGGTGCCGATCTCGACGTCGCTGTCGAGGTCGCGGAACTCGCGCTTGTCCCACACCTTCACCGCCCGGCGATGGCGGCTCTCGTGCTGGCCGATGCGCACCCCTTCCGGATTGTAGCCGTAGGCACCGAACGGCGAGGTGCCCTTGGTGCCGATCCACTTGGAGCCGCCTTCGTGGCGCCCCTCCTGCTCGGCAAGGCGCTGGCGCAGCGTCTCCATCAGTTTGTCGAAGCCGCCGAGCGCCTCCACCTCGCGCTTCTCCTCCTCGGTGAAGAGGCGGTCGGCGAGCGCCCTCAGCCACTCTTCCGGCAGGTCGACGGTCTCCACCCCCTCCGACGCGCCGGACAACGCCTCGAGACCGCGGAAGACCTTGGCGAACACACGGTCGAAGGCGTCGATCTTGGTCTCGTCCTTCACCAGGATGGCGCGGGCGAGGTGGTAGAAGGTCTCGATGTCGGCCTCGGCGAGCCCGGCCTCCATCGCCTCCAGAAGAGCGAGATATTCGCGCAGCGAGACGGGTACGCCCTCTTGGCGCAGACCCTCGAAGAGGGGGGTGAACATCGCGCTCTCCTCCTGGTCGCCCCGCTTTCACCTATGGAAATCGCCCGCGTCCGGCAACTCCTTCCGCACGTTGCCCCGCGTCGGGCGGTGGCCGGCGGCGCGTCGGCTCAGTCCTTGGTGTCGCGCCCGTCCTTCGGGGCGAGGCGGGCGATGTCGCCGAGGATGTCGTTGACGCGCGGCCGGCGCGTGCCGGTGAAGGGCAGCGGGCGCAGGACGTCGAGCGTCGCAAGGCCGAGACGGGCGGTCATCAGCCCGTTGACGATGCCCTCGCCGAGCTTCGCCGAGAGCTTGGCGGCGATCCCCTTGCCGATCACCTCGCCCACCAGCGTGTCGCCGGCCGCCATGCCGCCCGTCACCGCCAGATGGGCGATGGCGTGCCGCAGGACGCGCAGGAAGCCGAGTGTCCCGGGTCGCCCGCCGTAGATCACCGCGATGCGCCGCACCAGGCTGAGGGCGGCGAAGATCACGAAGGCGAGGTCCACCAGGGCGCGGGGCGAGAGCGCCGTGACGGCCGCCACGCGGCGCGCGGTGCCGACGATCTCGGCGATCGCCTCCCGGTCGAGCGGGGCGAGAACCTCGCGCTCACCGAGCACCACGAGGTCGCGCCCGTCGATGATCTCGCGCATGTGCGCCTTCAGCGCCTCCCGCCCGCGGGCGGTGGTCGGTCGATCGCCATAGAGATCGATGAGGTCCTTCAGCACGGCCACCGCCGCGCCGCGATCGTCCTCGGCGACGGCGGCGTTCGCCCGCCGGCGCAGCGCCTCCACCTCCTTGAGGCGCCGGATCGCGATCCACTCCTTGAGGACCATGCCGAAGAGACCCGCGAACATCAGCACGGCGAGCGCCGTCGCGAGACCGCCGAGCGCCGGCACGCGGGCGAAGAGGTCCTCCACGAACGCGTAGAGCGAGATCGACAGAGCGAGCGCGGCGAGACCGGAGAGGCCGGCGGCGAAGAGCGACAGGAAGCTCCACCGCCGGCGCGGCGGCACCGTCTCCTGAAGGCTCACCGGCAGGTCGTCGACGGCCTCCTCGGGCGGCGCCTCGGCGACGCGCTCCTCGGCCCGCGGCGCGCGCCGCTCCTCGCGCACGCGGGTGCGCGTCTCGCGCCGAACCTCCACGAACTCCTCCGACCCCTTCTCGAAGGCGACCTCGTCGAGCTCGAAGATGGTGGGGCGGCGGCGCGTCACGCGAGGCGGTCTCCGATGAGATATTGCAGCACCCGATCGAGCCGAATGTGGGGCAGCGACAGAGCGAGGCCGGTGTTGTTGCGCTCCACCCGGCCCGGACGGAATCGCATGGTCGTCACACCATACTCGTCCCGCTCGCGGTCGAAAACATCGGCGGGGTCGGCGGGAAGATCACCGGGGAAAAGTCCGATTTCCGCTTCCCCGTCGAACAGGCGGCCGTTGATGCGCTCGCCCTTCATCGGCGTGCCGACGATGGTGGGCCACGTCTCGCCGTCGCGGGTCACGCTCGCCTCGCGCGTCGCCCGCACCGCGGCCATCGCGGCGACGTCCACCGTGGTGCCGGAGAACACCGCCCGCTCGCGCGCCTCGGCGACGAGATGCTCCAGCACCCGCTCGAGCCGATCGTGGTCGCCGTGATGGATGTGGTCGGCCTTCGTCGCGGCGAAGAGGATCTTGTCGATCCGCCGGTCGACCAGCGAGCCGAGGAAGGAGAGCCGCCCCGTGCGGAAGCAGGCGAGCACCCCGCGCAGGGCGCGGCGCAGCTCGTCGAGCGCCGCCGGCCCGCCATTGAGCGCCGCGAGCACGTCGACGAGCACGATCTGGCGGTCGAGGCGGGCGAAGTGGTCGCGGAAGAAGGGGCGGACCACGTGGGTCTTGTAGGCCTCGTAGCGCCGCTCCATCATCGCCGCCAGCGAGCCCGAGGCGGGCTCCGAGCCTTCCAGCGAGAGCGGCGCGAAGGTGAGCGCGGGCGAGCCTTCGAGGTCGCCGGGCATGAGGAAGCGGCCGGGCGGCAGCGAGGCGAGCGCGTTGGGATCGGCCCGCGCAGCCCGCAGATAGGCCGTGAAGGCGGCGGCAAGGGACTGGGCGTCCGCCTCCTGCGCGGGGGCTGCGGCGTCGACCACCCCGAGCGCCTCGCGGAAGGGGCGCGCATCGACCGGGCGCCGCGCCGCCTCGCGCAGCGCCTCCGAGCACCATTCGGAAAAGGACATGTGCATCAGCGGCAGGTCGAGCAGCCACTCGCCCGGATAGTCCACGAGGTCGAGATGGAGCCGCCCCCGCCCCATCCGCCGGTTGAAGAAGCGGGCGCTCGCATAGTCGATGGTGACGCGCAGCTCGGCGATGCGGCGCGTGGAGGCGGGCCAGACGCGATCCTCCACCAGCGAGCGCACGTGCTCCTCGTAGGGGAAGCGGGGCACCTCGTCGTCGGGCTGGGGCGCGAGGCGGGCGCTCGCGAGGCGACCCTCGGCGTAGGGCGCGAACATCGGCAGTCGCCCGCCATGGACAAGATTGTGCACCAGCGAGGCGAGAAACACGGTCTTGCCGGAGCGCGACAGACCCGTCACGCCGAGGCGCAGTGTGGGGGCGAGAAGCCCGCCGAAGCGCTCCTGCATGGTCGCGGCCGCGTGGCGCGCGCGATCCTCGTACTCCCTCAGCCGATCGCGCAAGATCTCCTCCTCGCCGCGTCCCGCCTCGTCACTTAAGCCTCGACGATCGCAATGAACAGGCACCCTCCGGCGATCGAGGAAGCGGTGCACAATCCTTTCCGCTGGGCGAACAAATCCATCGTCCATGCATTGATAAGGGATCGACACGAAAGCGCGCGATGCCCACGGCCTTCATGATCTTCAACCCCTCGTCCGGCAGCCACCTTCACCGCGGTGAAGCGCTCGCCGAGTCCGTGGCCGCCCTCGAGGCGGCGGGGGTCGGCGTCACCACTCTCGACGGCCCGCTGTCGCGCCAACTCGACGCGAGTCTCGCAAGCTCGGCCGACATCATCGTCGTCAGCGGCGGCGACGGGACGATCCGCGCGGCGATCGAGGCCCACCGCGGGCACGGCCGCCCGATCGGCATCCTGCCGGGCGGCACCATGAACCTTCTGGCGAGCGACTACGGCATTCCGACCGACCTCGCCGCGGCCGCCAACGTGATCGCGGCCGGCCACACGATGCCGGTGGACTATGGGTTGATCGACGGGCGCATTTTCCTGCACACCGCCTTCCTGGGACTGCCGGTGAGGATCGGCGCCCATCGCGAGGCGTGGCGGGGACGCATGAGTTTGTTTCAACAGCTGCGGCTCGGCTTCCACGCGCTCTCCACCATCGCACGGGACCCGCAACTGACGATGACGGCCGAGGACGACGACGGCGACCTCACACTCAACGCGCGCACCTATGCGATCATGGTCGGGTCGATCGAGCCCCATTTCCTGTCGATGCCCCATCGCAGTGCCGTGACGGGCGGCATCCTGACCGTCTTCGCCCTGCGCGCCTCCTCGGGGATCGATCTCGCCCGCCTGGTGCTCCTCGGCGCCGTCGGCGCACTCGCCGACGATCCGACGGTCGACCAGCGCACCATCCGCCACGCCACCATCGAGGGGCCGCGGCGGCGCATCAAGGCGATGCTCGACGGCGAGGGAACGCTGGTGCATTCGCCCTGCGCGGTGGAGGTGCGCTCCGGCGAGGTGTCGGTCCTCACCCCGCCGCCCGTCGAGGCGCCGGGCTGATGCCGGCCTTCGCCCACATCTCCGACCTCCACTTCGGCTCGGAGGATCCCTCCACCACGCGGGCGCTGATCGCCGAGCTCAACCGCGAGCGGCTCGACCTCGTGATTCTGAGCGGCGACCTCACCCTCGCCGCCCGCAGCGGCGAATATGCCGACGCGCGGCGCTTCATCGACGCGCTGAAGGCGCCGACCATCGCCGTGCCCGGCAACCACGACATCACCCCCTTCAACCTCGGTGAGCGCTTCCTGATGCCCTACCGCCGCTGGCACCGCTACGTGTCGGCGGAGATCGAGCCGAGCTGGTTCGGCCCGGAGGCGGCCGTGGTCGGGCTCAACACGGCGCGGCGGATGCGGCTGCGCCTCAACTGGTCGCACGGCAGCCTGTCGCGCCGGCAGATCGTCACCCTGCCGGCCCGCTTCGCGCCGGCGGAGGCGAACGCCTTCCGCATCGTGGTCGCCCATCACCCCTTCATCGCGGAGGATACCGAAGACCTCTCGGACCGTCCGCGGGTGCTCGTGAAGCGGGCGAAGGCGGCGCTCCAGGCGTTCGCGGCCGAAGGGGTCGACCTCGTCACCGCCGGCCACCTCCACCGGACCTATGCCGCCGCCTTCGACACGCCGCCGGCGACGAGCGCGGTGATCACGCAGGAGGTGGCGCAGTCGCACCGGGTGACGGTGATCCAGGCCGGCACCGCCCTCTCCGCCCGCACCCGCGGCGAGCCCAACAGCTTCAACCGCATCGAGATCGACGGCGACACGATGGAGGTCCACACGGTGGCCTGGCGCGGCAAGCGCTGGGAGCGCACCGACGAGCCGCTGGTGACGATCCGCCGCTGACGCCGCCGCGCCGGCAAGGCCGTCAGCGGGCGACGACGCGGTCGGCCTCGATGGCCTTCGCGAGGCGGGCGAAGAATTTCGCGATCAGCTTGTTCGCCGCCGCGTCGAGCAGGCGGCCGCCGAGCCGCGCCACCGTTCCGGAGATGAGGATCGCATAGGAGTAGACGACCTCGGTGCCCCCGTCGACGGAACGGAAGTCCACCCACCCCTCGCCGGAGGAGTGGCCGAACGGCCCCTTGGCGCCGCCGAAGAGGACGAGCGCCGCCGGGGGCTCTTCCTCGGCGAACTCCGCCGTCACGTGGTAGGTGCCCTTCACCGGCCCGACGCCGATACCGACGTCGGCGGCGTAGGCGCGCGGCATTCCCTCGCCCACCCGGTGCAGCGTGTCGGCGCCGGGGATCGCCGCGGCAAGACGCCTCTCGTCCGTCACGATCGCCCACAAATCCTCCGGCGAGACCGAGACGACCGTCGCCCCCTCGCCGCGCATCTGGTAGCCCTTGCCCTCCGGCATCGTCGGCCCATCGCGCCCCGCTCGCAGTCCGCTCGTCATCCCATCCCCTCGGCATCGGCCCATCGTCACCATATGGGCTCTCGACGGCATCCGCCCACCGGCGCCGCACGAAGCGCCGGGCGAGTTGATGAACATGGGGGTTCGGGGATAAGCCTCCCCTCCCAGGAGATTGCCATGGCACAGATGATCGACCTCATCGGCAACACGCCGCTGATCCGCCTCAAGAAGGCATCAGAACAAACGGGCTGCGAGATCCTCGGCAAGGCCGAGTTCCTCAATCCGGGCCAATCCGTGAAAGACCGCGCCGCCCTGTCGATCATCCGCGACGCGGTGAAGCGCGGCACGCTGCGCCCCGGCGGCGTGATCGTGGAGGGAACGGCCGGCAACACCGGCATCGGCCTCGCGATCGTGGGCAGCGCCATGGGCTTTCGCACCGTCATCGTCATCCCCGAGACGCAGTCGGACGAAAAGAAGCAGATGATCCGCCTCGCGGGCGCCGAGCTCGTGGAGGTGCCGGCGGTGCCCTACCGCAATCCCAACAACTACGTGAAGCTTTCCGGCCGCCTCGCCGAGGCGCTGGCGGCGCGGGAGCCGAACGGCGCCATCTGGGCGAACCAGTTCGACAACACCGCCAACCGCGACGCCCACATCACCGGCACCGGCCCGGAGATCTGGGACCAGACCGACGGCAAGGTGGACGGCTTCATCTGCGCCGTCGGCTCCGGCGGCACGCTCGGCGGCGTGGCGCTGGCGCTGAAGGAGCGGGGCGACGTGAAGATCGGCCTCGCCGACCCGATGGGCGCCGCCCTCTACAGCTACTACACCACCGGCGAACTGAAGTCGGAGGGCTCCTCCATCACCGAGGGCATCGGCCAGGGCCGCATCACCGCGAACCTCGAGGGCGTGCCGGTGGACATGGCCTTTCAGATCCCCGACGCGGAGGCGCTGCCCATCCTCTTCGACCTCGTCGAGCACGAGGGGCTGGTGCTCGGCGGGTCCTCCGGCATCAACGTCGCGGGGGCGATCCGCATGGCGCGGGAGATGGGGCCGGGCCACACCATCGTCACCGTCCTCTGCGACTATGGCAGCCGCTACGCCTCCAAGCTCTTCAACCCCGACTTCCTGCGCACCAAGGACCTGCCGGTACCCGAGTGGCTGGACCGGAAGGCCGACATCACGATCCCCTACGAGACGGTGTCGGCATGACCGAGCTGCTGTTTCGGGACGACCCCTATCTCACCACCGCCGCCGCGCGGGTGGTCGATGCCGGTGACGACTGGGTGGTGCTCGACCGCAGCCTGTTCTACGCCGCGGGCGGCGGTCAGCCGGGTGACACGGGCCATCTCGAATATGGCGACGGCACCACCGTCGCCGTCACCGACGCGCGCTACGGTGACGACCGCACGGGGATCCGCCTCAGCGTGGCAACGCCCGTCGCCGTCGGCACCGAGGTGGTGCAGCACCTCGACTGGGCGCGCCGCTACCGCCTGATGCGGATGCACACGGCGCTGCACCTCCTCTCCGTCGCCCTGCCCTTCCCCGTCACGGGCGGCCAGATCGGCGAGAGCGAGAGCCGCCTCGACTTCGACATTCCAGAGCCGCAGCTCGACAAGGAGGCGATCACCGCCGCCGTGCAGGCGCTCGTCGCCGGAAACCATCCGGTGAGCACAGAGTGGATCACCGACGCCGAGCTCGACGCCAATCCCGACCTCGTGAAGACGATGACGGTGAAGCCGCCGCGTGGATCGGGCAAGGTCCGGCTCGTACGCATCGGCGACGTCGATCTCCAGCCCTGCGGCGGCACCCATGTCGCCGAGACGGGAGAGATCGGGACCGTCGCCGTGACCAAGATCGAAAAGAAGGGGCGGCAGAACCGCCGCGTCAGACTGGGGCTCGTCGACTGATGATGCTGATCACACCCGAAGCGCTTCACGCGCGCCTTGCCGACGTCGTGGTGCTCGACGCTTCCTTGCACCTGCCCGGCACCGGCCGCGACGCCACCGCCGAGTTCGAGGCCGCCCACATCCCCGGCGCCCTCCGCTTCGACATCGACGTGATCGCCGACACCACGAGCGGCCTGCCCCACACCCTCCCCTCGCCCGAGGCGTTCGCCGCGGCGGTGGGCGCCCTCGGCATCGGCAACGATACCGAGGTGGTGGTCTACGATGCCGAGGGCTTCTACTCGGCCCCCCGGGCCCGCTGGATGTTCCGCGTGATGGGTCACGATGCGGCGATCCTCGACGGCGGCCTTGCCGCGTGGCGGGCGGCCGGTCTCCCCGTCGAGAGCGGCCCCGCCCCGGCCGCGACGCCGCGCCACTTCACCGCCACCTACAACCCCGACCTCTTCGCGAGCGGCGACGACGTCGCCCGCGTCCTCGCCGACGGCACCGCCGTCGTCGCCGATGCACGCGCCGCCGACCGCTTCTATGGCCGCGTGGCCGAGCCGCGCGCGGGCCTGCGGGGCGGCCACATGCCCGGCGCCCACAACGTGCCCTTCACGAGCCTCGTCGCCGACGGCCGGCTGAAGAGCCCAGCCGAGGTGCGCGACATCTTTCAGAAGGCAGGCGTCGACCTCGACAAGACGGTGGTGACGACGTGCGGTTCGGGGGTGACGGCCGCGGTCCTGTCGCTGGCACTCGAAACGATCGGCAAGCCGTCGGCCGTCTACGACGGCTCGTGGACGGAGTGGGGCAGCGACCCGAAGCGACCCGTCACCACCGAGGACTGACATCTCGGGGCGAACCGTTTGGCTCGGATTGTGCGCACCCCGTCAACGCGGGATTAACCGAACTTCGCAACACTTTCATCGACGAGTCGAGTGGGAGTGTCACGATGTTGCGCGATGGGGAACCCTTCGTGTTCCGAACCTTTCCGGTCGACGTGCCGGCCTTCCTGCGCACCTGGCGCCCGGGGCCGGCGCGGGCGGTGTGGGATCGGCACTATCTGGTGGCGCCTGGCCATGGTCTGCGTCTTGCCGGCGGCGAGCGGGTGGAGGTGACGCGCCTCGTGACCGACGACGGCTTCCGCGTCGAAGAGGCGGTGCTGACGGCCACCTTCCCGCTCGACTGGATGGCCCTCACCTGCGTCGCCAACGTGCTGCCCTCGAGCTTCCGCACCGTCGACATCGACGGGCGCACGCCGCAGGCCTTCGTCGATTCGCTCGCGACGCCCAGCCTGCCGCAAGCGAGTGTCCTGGTGCAGGAGACGTCGTCCTTCCTCGGCTCGGTGATCGGCCGCGTCCAGCGCCTGACGGTGCCGGACTGGAACACTCGCATGCTCTCGGTCGCCTATGAGAGCCCCAACGGCACGGCGCTGCGCAGCCTTCTCGCCGGCGCGGGTCTGCGCGGCGTCCAGCACCGCGACCTGTGCGACGAGCTACGCGAGGCCCATCGCATCGCGACGACGCCGCCGACGCCGGTCCGACCGGCCCGCCCCCGCAGCGCCGCCTGACGTCAGGCGGCCATGCCGTAGACTTCGTTGGCACGCTCCTCGAACGCGGTGGCGAAGCGGCGGAAGGCGTGATCGAACACCGAGCCCATCAGCGTCGCCAGCGTGCGGCTCTTGAACTCGTAGCGGATCGAGAAGTTCACGTCGGTGGTCTTCTCGTCCACCTCGGTGAAGGTCCAGCGGTTGAAGAGCTCCTTGAACGGCCCGTCGAGATAGGTCACGTCGATCTGGCGGTTCGCCCGGTCGAGCACGACGCGAGAGGTGAAGGTCTCGCGGATGAACTTGTAGGCCACCGTCATGTCGGCGACGAGCACCTCGCGCCCGTCGGGCAGCGTGTCGCGACGGCGGACCGCCAGCGCCCGGCAGAGCGGCACGAAATGCGGGTAGGCCTTCACGTCCGCCACGAGGTCGAACATGTTGTCCGCCGTGTGCTTCACACGGCGGGTCGTTTCGTATTCCTGCATCAGGCCGCTCCGGCACCGACCTTCGCGCGCGCCTCGCGAGCCGCCTTGAGGCGGGCGAAGTCATCTCCGGCGTGGTAGGAGGAGCGGGTCAGCGGCGAGGCGGACACCATCAGGAAGCCCTTGGCGTAGGCGATCGTCTGATAGGCGGAGAAGGCCTGGGGAGTGATGTACTCCTTCACCGGGTAGTGCTTGCGGGTGGGCTGCAGATACTGGCCGATGGTCATGAAGTCGACGTCGGCGGAGCGCAGGTCGTCCATCAGCTGGAGCACCTCGTTCCGCACCTCGCCGAGGCCGACCATGATGCCGCTCTTCGTGAAGATGGTGGGGTCGAGCAGCTTCACCCGGTCGAGCAGGCGGATCGAGTGATAGTAGCGCGCGCCGGGACGCACCTGCAGATAGAGCGAGGGCACGGTCTCGAGGTTGTGGTTGAAGACATCCGGCCGCGCGTCGACCACCACCTCGAGCGCGCCGGGCTTGCGCAGGAAGTCCGGCGTCAGCACCTCGATGGTGGTGCCGGGCGTGGCGGCACGGATGGCGCGGATCGTCTCGGCCATGTGCTTGGCGCCACCGTCGGCGAGATCGTCACGGTCGACGGAGGTGACGACGACGTGCTCGAGCCCCAGCTTCGCGGTCGCCTCGGCGACTTTCTGCGGCTCGTCGGGGTCGAGCGCCTGGGGCAGCCCGGTGCGCACGTTGCAGAAGGCGCAGGCGCGGGTGCAGGTGTCGCCCATGATCATGAAGGTGGCGTGCTTCTTCGACCAGCACTCGCCGATGTTCGGGCAGCCGGCCTCCTCGCATACGGTGACGAGGCCGTTGCCGCGGACGATATCCTTGGTCTCTCGCCACACCGGTGAGCCCGGTGCCCTCACGCGAATCCAGTCCGGTTTGCGCAGCACGGGCGTATCGGGCCGCTTGGCCTTCTCCGGATGCCGCAGGACCGGCTTGGTGCGGTCGACGAGTGTGACCATGGAGACTCCCCTCAGTGCTTCCTCGCAACATAGTCGGCTTGCGCCGATGTTGCGAGGGTCGATGCGACCCACATCGGCGCAGCGGCCATGCGTTCCGCGTGCGCCAAGAACGGTTTACGCAAGGCCGCGCCGCAGGCATAACAGCCACGGGTCCCCGTAGCTCAGCAGGATAGAGCACAGGATTCCTAATCCTGGGGTCGCAGGTTCGAATCCTGCCGGGGACACCATCTTCGCGCCGCCATCTTCGCGCCGCCATCGACCGTCGGCCCGCCGCACCGGTCCCTGTCGGTGCTTTTATAGCCAGCCCTTGATTTGGCTCGCGACCTTGTCGGCCGAGAGGCCGTACATGTCGTGGAGCGTCTGCAAAGCGCCCGCCTCGAGGAAGGCGTCGGGAAGGCCGATCATGCGGAAGGTCGGCGTGACGCCCGCCGTCAGCAGCGCGCACGCGACGGCCTCGCCGAGACCCCCCACCACCGTGTGATTCTCGGCGGTGACGACGAGCCGGCCCCCCTTCCCCGCCTCCGCCAAAATGGTCGCAGTGTCGAGCGGCTTGACGGTGGGGACGTGGAGCACGGCGACGTCGACACCATCGGCGGCGAGGCGGACCGCCGCGTCGAGCGCCCGCATCGTCATGAAGCCGGTGGCGATCACCAATACGTCGCTACCCTCGCGCACCAGCGAGGCCTTGCCGAGCTCGAAGCGGTAGTCCGGCTTGTGGCGCGTCAGCACCTTCGGCACCCTGCCGCGCAGGAGGCGGCAGTAGGCCGGCCCGTCATGGGCGGCGATCGCGGGCACCATGCCGGCGATGTCGTCGGCGTCACACGGGTCGACGATCGTCATGTTGGGCAGTCCGCGGAAGATCGCGAGATCCTCCGTCGCCTGATGGCTCGGGCCGTAGCCCGTCGTGAGGCCGGGCAGCGCGCAGACGATCTTGACCGGTAGATTCTCTTCCGCGATCGCCATGGCGATGAAGTCGTAGGCCCGGCGCGAGGCAAACACGGCATAGGTGGTCGCGAACGGCACGAAGCCCTCGCGCGCCAACCCCGCCGCGGCCGACACCATCACCTGCTCGGCCATGCCCATCTGATAGAAGCGGTCCGGCATCGCCTCGGCGAAGACGTGGAGGTCGGTGTACTTGGAAAGGTCCGCGGTGAGGCCGACGATGCGCTCGTCCCGCGCCGCGGCCGCCACCAAGGCGTGGCCGAAGGGCGCGGCGACGGTGTCGTAACCCTCCGCCGCGAGGGAGGCGATCATCGCCGAGGTGGTAAGGCGCGTGCCGTCGGCGCCGGGAGCGGTGCGCGCCTCGTATTTGCGCGCCATCGAGGCAAGGGTCATTGCGGCCGTCCTTCCTCGAGCACGGCGAGGGCCTTCGCCCACTCGTCGGCCTCCACGCGCACGAAGTGGGTGATCTCCCGCCCCTCCAGGAACGGCACGCCCTTGCACATCCGCGTGTCGAAGACGATCACCCGCGGCTTCGCCGCCGGGAGCGCGCGCGCCGCATCGAAGGCCGCGACGACGCCCGCGAGGTCGTTGCCGTCGACGCGCTGGCAGTGCCAGCCGAAGGCCTCCCACTTCGCCTCCAGCGGCTCGGCCGACAGCATCTCGGTGGAGTGACCGTCGGCCTGCTGGTTGTTGAAGTCGACGAGGCAGACGAGGTTGTCGAGGCGATGGTGGGCGGCCGCCATCGCCGCCTCCCAGGTGGAGCCCTCGCCGAGCTCACCGTCGGACATCAGGTTGTAGACGAAGGCCGGGCTGCGCTTGCGCTTCAGCCCCAGGGCCATGCCCACGGCGATGCCGAGGCCCTGACCCAGCGAGCCGCCGGTGATCTCCATCCCCGGCGTATAGGAGGCCATGCCCGACATCGGCATGCGGCTGTCGTCCATGCCGTAGGTCGGAAGCTCGTCCTCCGGCAGGATGCCCGCCTCCATCAGCACGGCGTAGAGGGCGATGGCGTAGTGGCCGACCGACAAAAGAAAGCGGTCCCGCCCCTCCCATTCGGGATCGTCGGCGCGAAAGGCCAGGGCGTGGAAGTAGGCGGCCGCCAGAACGTCGGCGACGCCGAGGGCCTGGCCGATATAGCCCTGTCCCTGAACCTCTCCCATCAGCAGCGCCTTGCGGCGGATATTCCACGCCCGCTGCTCCAACGACACGTTGGAGCGCGCGGCAGGTCGGTTGCCGACACCCATGCTTCCTCCCGACATCATTCTTCTTGGAGGCGCGCGTGTGTGCGCCTCGTCGCTCTCGTCGGAGACAAGGATAGCGCGTTCGCCAGCTGATGCCACGGCGCGGCGGGCGCGCCGCCGCCTCAGCCGCCGGCGGCGATCGTGGTCTCGCCGAAGAGGCGAGCGTTGACCGAGCGCGGCTTGCGCGCCTCCGCCTCGTCGGCGGGCATGAAGGAGGAGAGCCCGCCTCTGAGCTCCATCGGCAGCACCATCACCCGCACGAAGGCGGCGTTGCCGTCGCCGGTGTTCGTGCCGACCACCATGTCGTGGCCGGTCTCGAACCAGGCGCTTCCGGCCGCGATGCGCTCCACCTTCTCGCCCACCTCCGCGAGGAGGCGGCCCTTGAGGAGGCGGCGGATGCCGGGGCCGCGATGGCCGTGGCGGGGGGTCTGCGCACCCGGCGTCGATTCGATGCGATCCGCCCGCACCAGAAAGGGCGCGCCGAAGGCGGGTTGCAGCGGCTCCGAGAGCACGATGTCGGCGCCGGTGAGGAAGGGCGCGTCGGGCCCCGCCACGGTGTAGATCCAGGCCGCGCCGTCGCCGGTGAGGCGGGTGCCGGGATCGGCGAAGGCGCCGTCGTCGGCGCTCAGCGTCCGCACCGTGCCGTCCGCGACGACGCTGACCTCGCCCGAGGCGGCGTAGACGAAGACCGCCGCGCCGGCGAGCGCGATGCCGTCCGCCCCGGGGGCCGCGTCGTAGACGGTGAGGCGGAGCGCCGCCGGCGCCGCCCCGCCGCTCATGCCCCCACTCCCGCGTGGCCGAGGATGGTGGACAGAAGCAGGCTCTGCGGCAGCAGATATTCGTCGAGGATGTCGAAGTGGTTGCGGCCCGGCAGGACGTGCACCGCCGGGTCGAGGCCGTGGCGATGGAGATGGTGGGCGTAGCGGTAGGTCTGGTCGATCCATTGCCACGGCTCGCGACCGCCGGCGAAGAGGGCGACGGCCGAGGCGAGCGCGGGCGGGCGCACCTCCACGTTGCGCCGCGCGACGATCGCCTCGGTGAGATGAAGGTCGGCGTTCACCGAGGTCGCCATTGTGGGGGTGGGGTCGAAGATGCCGCTGATCAGCGTCGCCCCTGCGAGCGGGGCCGAAATCCCCTCCCCGGCCCAGTCGTGGGCGACGATCTCGGCGCCGAGATGGGCGCCGGCGGAATGGCCGGAAAGGCTGATGCGGCCGGGATCGCCGCCGTGGTCGGCGATGTTGCCCACCACCCAGCGCATCGCGGCGATGGCGGAGGCGGCCACCTCGTCGAGCGTCGCGGCGGGGCAGAGCTCGTAGTTGGCGACGACCGTCGTCACCCCGTGCGGCACCAGAGCGCCGGCGACGAAGGCGAAGTTCGCCTTGTCCTGCGCCCGCCAGTAGCCGCCGTGGAGGAAGACGTGGACCGGCGCCGGCGCCCCGCCCGCGGCCGGGTAGATGTCGAGCGTGCGCAGCGGATGGTCGCCGTAAGCGATGTCGGCATGCCGGGCGAGGCCGCCGAGGGCGGCTGCGTTGGCCGGCTCGCGGGCCACCCGATAGTCTTGATAGTCCGGCACGGCGGCTTGGGGATTATACTGGAACTCGTGCTCCTCTGGGGTCAGACTGCTCCAGATCGGCGGGATCGAGGACATCGGGACATCTCCGGCTCAGGCGAGGCAGCGGCGGAAAACCGCACCGACACAATAGTCGAGGGCGGAACCTTTCCAAGAAGGCGCACTTGCGGCATTGGGTCAACAATGGTTCACCTATAGCCACCAATTGATCCGAATTGGGCGGACGTGCCTCGCCCGGCCGGAGCAGCGTGGAGTTTTCGGTGAAGATCACGGCGCTCAAGTTCATCGCCCTGACCGCCCCCCTCGGTGACGGCAAGGCCTACGGCATGTCGAAGTCGCTGTCGGCGGGGCGCCAGTCGACCCTCGTCCGCCTGACCCTCGAGGACGGCACCGAAGGCTGGGGCGAGGCCTGGGGCATGCCGCCGGTGAACCTTGCCTACGAGCCCTTCCTCGCGAGCTACGTCGTCGGCACGAGCGTGTTCGACATCGAGCACGTGTTCGGCCGGATCCTCGCCCGCCACTACCATTTCGGCGTTCAGAACCAGATGATGGCGGCGATCTCCGGCATCGACATCGCCGCGAAGGACGCCGCCGGCAAGCTCCTCGGCCTGCCGGTGTCGCGCCTCATCGGCGGCCGCCGCATCGACGCCGTGCCCTTCTACGCCTCCGGCGGCTACCTCACCGAGACGCCCGAGCCCGACTTCGCGCCGCAGATCGAGGAGATGGCGAAGGCGGGCTACCGGGCGGTGAAGATCAAGATCGGCGTCTCGCCCGACAGCGACGTCGCCCGCGTCGCCACGGCGCGGGAAATCCTCGGCCCCGACGTCGAGATCCTCGTCGACATCAACACCAACTATACGCTCGACATCGCGCTCGAGAGCGTCGCTCGCCTCGCCCCCTACCGCGTCGGCTGGGTGGAGGAGCCGCTGGCGCCGCAGGACGTCGCCAATCTCGCGCGCCTCAACCGGGCGACCACCGTGCCGATCGCGACCGGCGAGGCGCTCTATACGGTGTTCGACTTCAAGCGCCTGACCGATGCGGGTGCGGCCGACGTGCTGCAACCCGACCTCACCCTGTGCGGCGGCTTCTGGCAGGGGCGCAAGATCGCCGAGCTCGCCCACGCCTGCCATCTGCGGCTCAGCCCGCACGTGTGGGGCGGTGCCATCGGCCTCGCCGCGGCGCTCCATTATATCGCCGCGCTGCCGCTCTACCCGCACTCCGACAACGTCCCGAAGCCGGTGCTTCTGGAATACGACCTCGGCGTCAATCCGCTCAGGAGCGACCTCCTGAAGGCCCCGATCCTGCCGCAGGACGGGGTGATCCGCGTTCCGGACGGGCCCGGCCTCGGCATCGAGATCGATCCCGCGGCGCTCGAGCGCTATGGCGCGTAGCGAGACCTTGCTCGCCGAGCGTCCACCGGCGCTGGAGCCCGGCCGCGTGCTCGCGGTGCGCGACCTCCAGACATTCTTCTTCACCGAGGCCGGCGTGGTGAAGGCCGTCAACGGCGTGACGCTCGGCCTCGCCGAGGGGGAGACGCTGGCGATCGTGGGGGAATCGGGGTCCGGCAAGTCGGTCACCGGGCTCACCGTGATGCGCCTTCTCGCGCGCACCAGCGGCCGCGTGGTCGGCGGCAGCGTCGCCTTCCGCAGCCGCGACGGGGAGACGCTCGACCTCCTCGCCCTGCCCGAGGCGCAGATGCAGCGCCTGCGCGGTCGCGACATTGCGATGATCTTCCAGGACCCGATGTCGAGCCTCAACCCGATGTTCACGGTGGGCGAGCAGATCGCCGAATCGATCCGCATCCACAAGGGGCGCGACCGCCGCGCGGCGCGGCAGGAGGCACTGAGCCTCCTGCGCGAGGTGGGGATCTCCGACCCCGAAGCGCGCATCCGCGCCTATCCACACCAGCTCTCGGGCGGCATGCGGCAGCGCGTGATGATCGCCCTCGCGCTCGCCTGCGGGCCGCGCCTTCTCATCGCCGACGAGCCCACCACCGCGCTCGACGTGACGATCCAGGCCCAGATCATCGCCCTATTGAAGGACGTCCAGCAGCGCCACCGGATGGCGATGATCTTCATCACCCACGACCTCAAGCTCGTCGGCGAGGTCGCCGACCGCGTGGCGGTGATGTACGCGAGCCAGGTGGTGGAGGAAGGTCCCGTCGCCGACGTGCTCGCCGCGCCGCGCCACCCCTACACCCGCGCCCTCCTCGACTGCATCCCCCGCCGCGACTACGACGCCGACCATACCGGTCTGAAGCCCATCCCGGGCCTCCTGCCCTCGCCGCTCGACCCGCCCGAGGGGTGCCGCTTCCACGCCCGCTGCACCTTCGCCGAGCCGCGCTGCGCCGCGGTGGAGCCGGCGCTCGAGGCCGTCGACGCCGCCCACGACGTGCGCTGCCTGCGCTGGCGGGAGCTCTCGCTATGAGCGCCGCGGCACCGCTCGTCGAAGCGCGCGGCCTCACCAAGCACTTCCCGACGGGCGGCGGCTTCCTGTCGCGCGCCAAGCCACCGGTGCGCGCCGTGGAAGGGGTGGACCTCACCGTCGGGGCGGGCGAGGTCCTCGGCGTCGTCGGCGAGTCCGGCTCCGGCAAGTCCACCTTGGGGCGGCTGGTGCTGCGCCTGCTCGAAGCGAGCGGCGGCGAGGTGAGCGTCGACGGCACCGATCTCGCCACCCTGTCGGCGGGCGAGCTGCGCGCCTTCCGCCGCCACATGCAGATGATCTTTCAGGACCCGTTCGCGAGCCTCAACGCGCGCATGACGGTGCGCGAGGCGCTGCTCGAGCCCATCACCCTCCACCGCGGCGCCAAGGGGCGCGAGGCGGAGGCGATGGCGGTTGAGCTGATGCGCTCCGTCGGCCTCACCGCCGAGCAGATGAAGCGCTACCCCCGCGCCTTCTCCGGCGGCCAGCGGCAGCGCGTCGCGATCGCCCGCGCCCTCGCCTCGGCGCCCCGCTTCATCGTCGCCGACGAGCCCGTGTCCGCGCTCGACGTCTCGGTGCAGGCGGAGGTGGTGAACCTTCTCCAATCGCTCCAGCGCGACCTCGGCCTGTCGCTGATGTTCATCAGCCACGACCTGTCGGTGGTCGAAATCATCTCCGATCGCGTGATGGTGCTCTATCTCGGCCGCGTGATGGAGATCGCCCCCACCGAGGCGCTCTACCGCGCCCCCGCCCACCCCTATACGGCCGCGCTGCTGCAGGCGATCCCGGGGGCGCGCTCGCCCGGCGACCGGATGATCCTCAAGGGCGAGATCCCCTCCCCCACCGCGCCGCCGTCGGGCTGCGTCTTCCGCACCCGCTGCCCGTTCGCCATCGACGACTGTGCCAGCACCGTGCCGACGCTCGACGAGATCGCTCCGGGACACCAGAAAGCGTGCATCCGTGATGACCTCTCCCTCTGAGATCGCCGGAAAGAGCGTGCTCGTGGCGGGCGGGCGCGGCTTCGTGGGCTCGGCGATCGTGCGCCGCCTCCTCGACGAGGGCGCGCGCGTTACCGTGTTTGGCCCGGCGATGGCCGACGATCTCCTCGCCGACCGGGCCGGCCGCTTCGCCAACGTCGAAGGGAGCGTGGAGGACCGCGCCGCCCTCGCCGCCGCCGTCGCCGGGTGCGAGGCCGACGCGATCGTCACCGCCGCCGCCTTTAGCGCCGGCCGCCAGGGGCTGATGCGCTCCGGCGACGAGCGGGCCGACAAGGCGCTCGCGGTCAACGTGCTCGGCCTGCGGAACGTGTTCGAGGTGGCGCGGGAGCGGGCGATCGGGGTGGTGTGGACGTCGTCCACCGTCGTCTACGGCCCGGCCGATCGCTACGAGGGGCCCGTCGACGAGGCCGCCCCGCGTGCGCCGCTCACCTTCTACGGCCTCACCAAGGTGCTCGGCGAGGACACCGCCCGCTACTATCGCGACCGCTACGGCCTGCCGATCACCGGGCTGCGCCTGCCGCTCGTCCTCGGCGAGGGGCTCTGGTACCAGGGCGCGGCGAGCGCCATCGCCGGCGTGATCGCCGCGGCGCGGGCCGGCACGCGCCACGCCGTCGCCTTCCACGACGAGCCGATGGACCTGATGCACGTCGCCGACGTCGCCGCCGCCGTGACGACGGTGCTCGCGGCCGGGCCGAAGCTCGCCGCGGTCTACAACATCAACGGCTTCACCGCCCGCCTCTCCGACATCGCCGCCGCGGCGGAGGCGCGCGTTCCGGGCTACCGCGTCGACCACACGGTCGAGCCGCCCGCCATCACCTTCCCCCTCATCGACGACAGACGCTTCCGCCGCGACACCGGTTTTCGGCCCGCCCGCGGCCTCGCCGAAATCGTCGACGACATGCTGGCCACGGAGACCCCATGTACGAAGACCGTCTGAAGACGCTCGGCCTCACCCTGCCCGACGCCGCGACCCCCTCCTTCAACTACGTGCCGGTGACGGTCCACCGCGGCGTCGCCTACGTCAGCGGCCAGATCGCGAAGGTCGACGGCGAGATCCGCGTCACGGGCAAGGTCGGCGCCGAGGTGGACCTCGAGACGGCGCGCGGCGAGGCGCGGATATGCATCCTGCAGGGCCTCGCCTGCCTCAAGGCCGCGCTCGGCTCGCTCGACAAGATCGAGCGCATCCTCAAGGTCAACGGCTACGTCGCCTCCGCGCCGGGCTTCAACGCCCAGCCCAAGGTGATCGACGCCGCGTCCGACCTTCTCGGCGAGGTGTTCGGCGAGGCCGGCCGCCATGCGCGGGCCGCGCTCGGCGTCGCCGAGCTGCCGCGCAACGCCGTGGTGGAGATCGAGATGGTCGTGGCCGTCGCCGACTGAGACGATCCGGCGGCCCGCGCACAGGGTCCGGC
This sequence comes from Acuticoccus mangrovi, assembly GCF_016411865.1. Taxonomy (GTDB): domain Bacteria; phylum Pseudomonadota; class Alphaproteobacteria; order Rhizobiales; family Amorphaceae; genus Acuticoccus; species Acuticoccus mangrovi. The sequence goes on from NZ_JAEKJA010000024.1 coordinate 134,447, forward strand.
GGTGGGAACAACGCTCGCGCCACCCCGGCCCCGCGGCCGCCCCACAAAGGCGGGCAGCACAGAGGGATACGGACCAAAGCGATGATCAGACACGCTCTCAGACACGCCATGGCCGGCGCGCTCCTATGCGCCACGGCCTTCGCCGCCCCCAGCGCTTCCGCCGAGGATCTCTACGGCCCGCTGGCCGACGACCCCTCGATGGGCGGCACGCTGGAGATGGGCCTTCTCGTCGAGCCGCCCGGCCTCGACCCTTTCCACCAGGCCGCCGACGCGCGCATCCGCCTGTCGCTGCTGATGTATCAGGGCCTCTTCTACGAGGGGGTGGGCGGCGAGGCGATCCCGCTGCTCGCGGAGAGCTACGAGGTTTCCGACGACGGCCTCACCTACACGATCAAGCTGCGCGAGGGCGTGACCTTCCACACCGGCCAGCCGATGAGCGCCGAGGACGTCGCTTATAGCTACAACTACATCCGCGACCCGGCCAACGGCTCGCCGGGTGCCGGTGACTTCTCGATGATCGAGAGCGTCGAGGCGATCGATCCGACCACGGTGAAGTTCATGCTGTCCGTGCCCAACGCCTCGCTGCCGATGACGCTCGGCAACAAGTACGGCGCGGTGGTCCCCGCCGGCTACTTCGACACCGAGGGCGCGCAGAACCGCATGAACGTCGAGAGCGTCGGCACCGGCCCGTTCAAGCTCGTGGAGTTCAACCCCAACTCCAACCTCCTCCTCGAGAAGAACCCCGACTACTGGGAAGAGGGCGCGCCCTATCTCGACGAGATCAACTTCACCTTCCTGCCCAACAGCGCCTCGATGCTCGTCGCCCTGCGCAACGGCCGCATCGATCTCGTCAAGCTGGAGCGGCCGCAGGACGTGCAGCAGGTCGCCACCGTGCCGGGGCTGGAAGTGGAGCGCTGGGCCTCGCTCAACCAGAAGCCCATCGACCTCGGCGCCGAGACCAAGCCGCTCGACGACGTGCGCGTGCGCCAGGCAATCGCCCTCGCGGTCGACAAGGAGGAGATCAAGAACGCCTCCGTCGGCGAATATGGCGAGGTGATCGCGGCGATGCCGGCGGGCATGGCCGACGGCTGGGGCGTACCGGCCGAGGACCTTCCCAACATGAGCCGCGACCTGGAGAAGGCGAAGGCGTTGCTCGAAGAGGCCGGCTACGGCGACGGCTTCGACCTCACCCTCACCACCATCAACGGCTACGACTGGATGGACCCGGCGGCGGTGACGCTGAAGCAGCAGCTCGCCGAGATCGGCATCAACCTCAACATCCAGCGCGTGGACATCGGGGTGTGGATCGACAATTTCCGCTCCAAGCACATGGGCTTCACCTTCAACGACTGGGCGAGCCAGCCGGATCCGAACCTTCTCTTCTACCGCCACTTCCACAAGCAGCCGGAAGGCGCCGACTTCCGCAACTGGAACAACGACGAGGCGAGCGCCCTCCTCGACGCGGGCCGGGCGGAGAGCGATCCGGCGAAGCGCAAGGCGATCTACGCCGAGTTCCAGAAGGTGCTGGCGGAGAGCGTGCCCACCATCATGCTGTTTTCCGCCGACCACGTGACGGTGCGCAACGAGAAGGTGAAGAACTTCAGCCAGCATCCGACGGGCTGGTATTTCGGCCTCGTGCGCACCTACGTCGACGAGTAGGCCGCACTCCTTCCCGATGGGGGCGGCACGCGGCCGTCCCCACGATCTTCTCTTTCAGGCTGGAGCCGCATGGGCCCTCACCTTCTGAAGCGTCTCGGCGCCTCGATCCTGACGGCGCTCATCGCCTCGATCCTCGTCTTCCTGCTGGTGCGCCTCGTGCCCGGCGACGTGGTGGCGCAGATGATGGGCCAGGCCGGCGGCGAGGCGGCCGAACGGTCGCTGCGCGAGTTCTTCGGCCTCGATCAGCCGATCTACGTCCAATATTGGGTGTGGATCGGCAACGTGCTCCACGGCGATCTCGGCACCAGCTGGACACGGGGCATGCCGGTCTCCGACATGGTCGGCAAGGCGTTCATGGTCACGCTCGAGATCGGCATCGCCACCCTCGCCATCGCGACGCTCGTCGGCGTCCCGCTCGGCATCGTCGCGGCGATCTACGAGGGGCGCACCCTCGACACGCTGATCCAGGGCTTCAACCTTCTCGGCCTCGCGGCGCCGGTCTTCTGGGTCGGCCTGATGCTGCTCGTCGGGGTCTCGAGCCTCCTGTCCTGGTCGCCGCCCTTGCGCTTCGTCCCGCCGTCCCGCTCGCTCGCCGACAACATCTCCATCCTGATCCTGCCGGTGGCGAGCCTCGCCCTCCTCCAGGCCGCCGCCTACAGCCAGTTCGTGCGTCAGAACGTGGTCTCGGCGATGCATCAGGAATATGTGCGCACGGCCGTCGCCAAGGGCGTGCCGGTGCGGCTGATCTTCTTCAAGCACATCCTACGCAACGTGCTCATCCCGATCGTGACCTTCATGGGGCTGATCCTCATCCAGATCCTCGGCGGGGTGGTGATCATCGAGTCGCTGTTCGCGCTGCCGGGGCTCGGCCGCCTCCTCCTCAGCGCCATCGAAACACGCGATTATCCGGTGGTGCAGGGCGCGCTGCTCGTCGTCGTCGTGGCGGCGATGGTCGTGAACCTCGTGGTCGACCTCGCCTACCGCCTGATCGACCCGCGCCTCAGGCACGGTTGAGGAGCTGAGAGTGTCCGCCTCCCCCGCCGCCCATCTGTCCCGCCTGTGGCGCTCGCCCGACCTCCTCGTCGGCTCAATCCTCCTCGCCGTGCTGGTGCTCGTCGCGCTGTTCCCCTTCCTCTTCACCGCGCACTCGCCGGTGGCGATCTCGGTGCCCGACGCGCTCCAGGCCCCGTCGGCGGCGCACTGGTTCGGGACCGACGACGTCGGTCGCGACATCTATGCGCGCGTCGTCTACGGCGCGCGGGTGACGCTCTCGATCTGCGCCGGCTCGCTGCTCATCTCCGCCATCATCGGCGGCGGGCTCGGCCTCGCCTCGGGCTTCTTCGGCGGCTGGCTCGACCAGGTGCTCGGCCGTCTGATCGACGTCATGCTGAGCTTTCCGCCGATCATCCTCGGCGTCATCATCACCGGTGTGCTCGGACCGCAGACGGGCAACCTGATCCTCGCCCTCTCGATCGTCTATCTGCCGGTGTTCTTCCGCATCGCCCGCGCCGGCGCGATGTCGGAGACGGGGCAGACCTACGTGGAGGCGGCGCGCTCCATCGGCCTCAGCGACGGCAGGATCCTGCGCCGTCACGTGACGCGCAACGTCACCCCGCTGATCCTCACCCAATACATGATCCTGTTCCCGCTGATCCTGCAGATCCAGGCGGCGCTCGGCTTTCTCGGCCTCGGCGTGCAGCCGCCCACCCCGGACTGGGGCGCGATCCTCGAAGGCGGCAAGGACTACATCCTGTTCGCCCCGTGGATCTCGATCTTCCCCGGCGTCGCCGTGCTCGTCACCGCGCTGGCGCTGATGCTGATCGGCCGCGGCCTCCAGCGTCGGCTCGACAGCCGATAGAGACGCCCTATCCCGTGCTCGCGGCCGCGAGGGTGCGCACGAGGTAGGCGCTGATCGCCTCGCGCGCCGCCGCGGCGTCCTTGACGCGCAGCGCCTCCACGATTTCCAGATTCTCCCGGTAGGCGGCCTCACGCACCCGCGACAGAAGCGTTGGGTGGGAGCCGGGACGCTGCCATCCGGCGCGCCGGCGTGAGGCGAGGATCTGCTCGAAGATCGTCACGATGAAGCGATTGTGCGAGGCGCGCGCGATGGCGAGGTGGAGGGCGTATTTCGCCTCCTTGAAGGCGGCCCAGTCCCCGGCCTCCCGCATCGCCTCGAGGCAGGCGACCATGTCGTCGAGATCGTGCAGGTCGGCGCGCTCCACCACGAGGTCGGGAAGGTTCGGCTCAAACAGAAGGCGCGCCTCGAGGAGCTCGCCGAGGGTGTATTCACCGCCGGGAGGGCCGGCCGTCACCGTCTCGGCGACGAAGGTGCCGCGGCCGACATGGCGCACCACGAGCCCCTCGTCGGCGAGACGCTTCATGGTCTTGCGGACGGTGTTGCGGGCGGCCTGGAAGCGGGTCGCGATGTCCCGCTCGGGCGGCAGGCGGCTGCCGGGCGGAAAGGCGCCGTTCTCGATCGCCGCCCTCACCTCGCCGTAGATCGTGTGCCCGTCGCTCGCCGACTTCTCCCGCAGCCCCGCAACGTCCGGGTCGTCCACCCACCGGGTCGGCGCTGATGCGGAAGAGGCTTCGGAAGGCTGGGGCAATCGAGATCCTGTGGCGAAACGGACGGGACGGAGCGGAATGCCCCGCCCTCCCGCGTGATCGGGTCCCTTGTGGTGTGCGACCCACCCGTCGGCGCGCGAGGGGGCGAGGTCGCGGCGGTCTCACAACCATGATCGGCGATCCGACGCAATCCCGCAATGGGCGCGATTGGCGCAGAATTGGTCGCACGCCTTCCGCCCACGCCTTCCGCCCACCGGCCGCGCGGCCCGCCGAGGGCGGCGGGCGCGCCGGTCTCCCCGCCTCAGTCGACCGTGCCGGTGCCGACGGCCGGGCGGCGCCGTCCGAGCACCGTCGGTGCCGCCGCCGCGGCGAGGAGGACGAAGCCGGCCACGTCGATGAAGAGCGTCGCCGGGAACATCAGAAGGACCCCCGCCCCGCCGAAGAGGACGCGCCGCAGCGTGCCGATGGTGCCGCCGAAGGGCTCGGCGCCCTGGATCGCGACGGCGAGCGCGATCACCCCGAGGAGATAGACGATCGTGGAATGCACGATCGCGGCGGTGGTGCCGTCGAGGATGAGGCCGGGGACGTAGACGAAGCTGAACGGCATGAGGACGAGGGTGATGCCGTATTTCAGCGCGGCGAGGCCGGTCTTCATGGGGTCGGCATTGGCGATCGCCGCCCCGGCGAAGGCCGCCACGCACACCGGCGGGGTGATGTTGGACAGGCACGCGGCGTAGAACACCGCAAGGTGGGCCGCCACCGTCGGCACGCCGAGCTCGATGAGCGCAGGCGCCGCCACCACCGACAGGATGATGTAGGACCCCGTCGTGCTCGACCCCATGCCGATGATGATCGAGATGATGGTGACGAGGATCAGCGCGAAGAACAGATGGCCGCCGGAGAAGTCGACCAGGACGGCGGAGAATTTGAGCCCCAGCCCCGCGAGCACGATGCCGCCGATGATGACGCCGAGCGAGCCGATCGCCGCCCCCGCCGCGGCATTGCTGCGCGCACCGCCGATGAGGCCCTGCATGATGCCCGACGGGCCCATACGCGTCTCGGAGCGGATCATCGACAGGCCGATCGCCGTGAGGGTGCCCCAGAAAGCGCAGAATTCCGGCGTGTAGCCGCGGAAGAGCAGGCCGATCACCACCACGAGCGGCAGGAAGAAGTACCAGCCGCGGCGCAGGACGTCGCGCACCCGCGGGGTCTCGGACGGCGGCATGCCGCGGATGCCGGTGCGCACCGCCTCAAGGTCCACCATCACCAGGACGAAGCCGAAGAAGACCAGCGCCGGGATGATGTTCATGACGGCGATGGTGAGGTAGCTCGTCTCCGTCAGCGTGGCGAGGATGAAGACGCCCGCGCCCATGACCGGCGGCATGAACTGGCCGCCGGTGGAGGCGATCGCCTCGATGGCGCCGGCGTGATGGGCGCGAAAGCCGGTCCGCTTCATCAACGGGATGGTGAAGGCGCCGGTGGTGACGACGTTCGCCACCGACGAGCCCGAGATCGAGCCGAAGAGGGCGGAGGTCATCACCGCGATCTTGGCCGGCCCGCCGCGCCAGCGGCCCGCCACCGCGGTGCCGAGCTCCATGAAGAAGTTGCCCGCCCCCGAGCGCTCCAGAAAGGCGCCGAAGATGATGAAGGGGAAGACGAACGTCGCGAAGGTCGCCGCGACGACGCCGAAGAGCGCCTCCTGGGTGGAGAAGGTGAATTCCAGGATGCGCTCCACCGACATGCCCGGGTGGGACAGGCGGCCGGGCAGGTAGGGCCCGAAATAGAGCTGCAGCAGAAACAGGATCGCGATGATCGGGATGATCGGCCCGAGCGCGCGCCGGCTCGTCTCCAGCATCACCACGATGGCGACGGCGCCCATCGCGAGGTCGTAGCTGTTGGGCGAGGACACGCGGAAAATCGCGTAGCTCACATATTGATCGATCCAGTAGCCCACCGACACCACCGCCGCGGCGATGAAGATCATGTCGATGATGCTCGGCCGGTGCTGCGGCGAGCGGCGGCTCATCGGATAGGTCATGAACACGAGCACGGACGTCAGCATGAGGTAGACGCCGCGGTTGCTCTCGGTGGAGATCAGGCCGAATCCGGAGGTGTAGAGGTAGAAGGCCGCAAAGCCCGCGGCCGTCAGGTGGAAGAGAAGCGCCCAAATCCCGGTGAGCCGGCGATGCCCGCCATCCACCTTCAAGAGCCACGCGAACCGCTGCATCGTCCCTCGCTCGGTATGGAAAGAGCGCCGCCGCCGAGGCGGCGACGCCGGGGTGTGGGATCAGGCGGTCAGTCGGGCCAGAGGCCTTCCTTCTTGTAGTAGGCCTCGGCGCCGGGATGCATCGGCCGGCCGAGAGCCTCGAAGTTGGCGACGTCCGGCTTCATCTGCGCCCACGCCTTGTGGCCGCTCGCGAGGCTGTCCTGGTTGGCGTAGGCGGCGGCGACGATCTTCTCCACCACGTCGGCCGGCAGCCGCTCGTGCGCCACCCAGTAGACCGTGGTGTAGGGCATGTCGGTGGCGGGCACGCCGGTGTAGACCGTGTCGGCCATGGTGCCGGTGTGGTAGAAGGGGAAGGTCTCGTTGATCGTGGTGAGCGCCTCTTCCGGATAGGAGAGGATCTTCACCCCCTGGGTCTCGGCGAGCTCGGAGACCGCGGCCGCCGGCGCCGAGGACTGGCAGAAGGCGTCGACCTGGCCGTTCGCGAGGGCGCGGCCGGCGTCGGCGAAGGTCATCAGCCGAGGCGTGATGTCGCCGATGACGCCGAGCGCGGTGAGGATGTTGGAGCAGTTGAAGACGGTGCCCGAGCCCGGCGGGCCGAGCGCCACGGTCTTGCCCTTCAGATCCTCGATGGTGTTCAGCTCGTCGTTGCCCTTCAGCGTGACGAAGTAGGTCGGCCCCTCGTAGGCCATCGCGACGCCGCGCAGCATGGTGCCCTTGTCGCCGTTCTCGAACGGCCCTTCCGGCTTCTGCGACATGTAGACGTGCGAGCCGTAGACGATGCCCATGTCGAGCTCGCCCTTGATGAGGCGCTTGGCGTTCTCGGTGGAGCCGCCCGTCGTGACCTGGGTGATGTTGATGTCGGGCAGGTCCTTGCCGAGCTCGGAGCCTGCGACGCCGACCATGTAGTACATCACGCCGCCGGGGTTGGATCCGCCCCAGGCAACGTCGGTCTTGGTCTGCGCCACGGCGGGCGCGGCGGCGAGCGCCGCGACGGCCACGGCGCCGATCAGTGCATTCTTCATTATTATGTCCTCCCTTGTTGTCCTCAGGCGACGACAGGGTTCTCCAGCCTGCCGATGGGTTCGATCGTGATCGCCACCCGGTCCCCCGCCTTGAGATATTTCGGCGGGGTGAAGCCGATGCCGACGCCCGCGGCGGTCCCGGTGGCGATGATGTCGCCGGCCTCCAGCGTGATGCCGGCCGACAGCGTCTCGATCAGCGTCGGGATGTCGAAGATGAGATCGGAGACCGGGGCGTCCTGCCGCCGCTCGCCGTTGACGTCGGTGATGAGCTGGAGGGCGGTCGGATCGGGAACCTCGTCCGCCGTCACCAACGTCGGGCCCATGGGGCAGAAGCCGTCGAGGCTCTTGCCGATCAGCCACTGGCGGTGCTTCTTCTGCAGCTCGCGCGAGGTGACGTCGTTGACGATCGTATATCCGTAGACGTGGCCGAGCGCGTCGGCCTTGGTGATGCCGCGGCCGCCGGTGCCGATCACCACGGCGAGCTCGCCCTCGTAGTCGACCGAGCCGGTGGGGTCGAGCGATACGTCGATCGGATCGCCGGGGTTCGAGACCGTGCTCGGCAGCTTGGAGAAGATCACCGGGTGGGCCGGGATATCCTCCGCTGCCGAGGCGTCGAAGCCGCTCTGGGCGAACTCGGTCGCGTGGGCGTGGTAGTTCTTGCCGACGCACATGATGTTGCGGTGGGGCCGCGGGATCGGCGCGATCAGCGTGACCGAGGCGAGCGGGTGGCGCGGCGCGGCGCCGGCGCCCTGCTTGACGGCCTCGAGCGCCGCCTCCCCCGCCGCGATGAAGCCGAGCATGTCCCGAGGCACGTCGAGCGCGGTGAAGTCGATCACCTCCTCCCCGTCGAGCGCGCCGATGGCGAGAGTTCCGTTACGGGTGAAGGTCACGAGCTTCATGTTGTACCAAAGTAGTTTTGGATCATTCTTGGTTCACGCGAACCCTTGCAGCAGCGCCTCTCTTGCGTCAAGCCGACCGACAAATTATAGACCAATTGTAATTGGTACAGGACCGACGTGAAGATCGACACCATCCTCGAACGGCTGCGCGAAGAGGTCATCGGCGGCGGCACCGACGCGAGCGGGCGTCTGCCTACGGAACGCGTGCTCGCCGAGCGGCTCGGTGTGAGCCGGGGCACGCTGCGGCAGGCCCTGTCGCGGCTCGAGCAGGAGGGGGCGATCTGGCGCGGCGTCGGCCGCGGCACCTACGTGCGCGGCAAGGAGCCGCACCGCCCGGCGGCGACCGCCATCGTGCCCGACACGACCAATCCGACGGAGGTCATGGAGGCACGGCTCGTGCTGGAGCCGCAGCTTGCCGGGATGGCCGCCCTCAACGCCACGCCGGCGGAGATCGCCGCGCTCGAGGGCAGCATCGCCGCGGCGCGACGGGCGACGGGCGTCCTCGAGTTCGAGAGCCTCGACAGCGCCTTCCACCGCACCCTCGCGGGCTCGGTGGGCAACACGCTGCTGCTCGGCCTGTTCGACGCGCTCAACGCCGCGCGCGACGGCGAGCTATGGGGCCGCCTCAAGGCGGCGAGCCTGACCGCGCAGCGCATGCAGGACTATTGCGATCACCACCAGGCGATCGTCGACGCCCTGCGGGCCCGCGACCGGGTCGCCGCCGTGGAGGCGATGCGCACCCACCTCCTGGCGGTGCGGGCGAACCTCCTCGGTATCTGACGCCGCGTGGCGGGCGGTGCGTCGCCCGCCGGTCAGCGCTCGAGGGCGGCGACCACGGCGGCGGTGTCGGCCGTCCAGCCGAGGAAGGAGCGCGTGTTGAAGACGCTCGCGTCGTAGATCGCATCTGACCCCGCCTGCAGCGTCGCATCCGGGACCATCACGGCGAAGAACTCGCGGTGGTAGGCGTCGCGCAAGGTGCTTTCCACGCACACGTTGGTGTTCACCCCGGCAAGGAGCAGCGTGGTGACGCCGCTCGCCCGGAGCATCTGCTCGAGGTTGGTGCCGGCGAAGCCGGAGTAGCGCGCCTTGCGGATCACCGGCTCGCCGGGCCGCGGCGCGAGCGGCTCCACGATCTCGAAGTCCCACGTGTCGTAGGTGATGAGCTTGCCCCGCATCTCCGGGTGCGCGCGCATATATTTCAACGCGTTGGACTTATACCAGACCGGCGAGGTCGGCCCGCCCGCCTCCGCCTGGTCGGGCGAGAAGCCGTTTTGCAGGAAGATCGTCTTGAGGCCCTTCGCGCGGGCCGCCGCCAACAGCTCCGCCGTCTTCTCGATCACCGGCGGCGAGCCCGAGACGTCGAAGCCCACGTGGTCGAGATAGCCGCCCTTCGAGAGATAGGCGTTCTGCATGTCGACGATCACCAGGGCCGTGGTCGCGAGCGAGATGGCGATGGGCTCGGGAAGGGCGTCGATGACGATGTCGGCGCCCGCGGCGGTCGGCACCGCCTCCACGTCGAGTGCCAGCGGCTGCGAGTTCATGGGTCAGTCTCCATAGCGGCGCAGAACGAGCCCCTCCGCCACGACGATGACGGCGTAGAGGGCGAGGCCGATGACGCACAGCAGGGTGATCGAGGCGAAGATCAGCGTCATGTCGGCCTGGGAGGCGGCGAACAGGATCATGTAGCCGAGCCCCGCCTGGGCGGTGATGAACTCGCCCACGATGACACCGATCATGGCGAAGGTGATGGCGATCTTGAGACCGGCGAAGATGTGCGGGATCGCCACCGGAAAGCGCACGTCGGTGTAGACCTTCCACCGGCTCGCCCCGACCGCGCGGCAGAGGCGCAGAAGGTCGCGGTCGACCGAGCCGAGCCCGGTGAGCGTCGCCACCACCACCGGAAAGAAGCAGATGAACACCGCGAAGGTGACCCGCGACGGGCTGTCGATGCCGAGCCAGACGATGAAGAGCGGCGCCAGCGCGATCTTCGGGATGAGCTGGAAGAAGACGATGTTGGGGTAGATCGCCTCGCGCACGAACTGGGAGGCGCTGATCACCACGGCGAGCGCGATGCCGAGCACCGTGGCGATGGCGAAGCCCGCGATGGTCTCCACCGTGGTCGGCACCGCCTGCTTGAGGAGGAAGGGCAGCACCGCCACCACCCGGCTCGCCACCGCCGAGGGCGCCGGCAGGAGAGCGTTGGAGATCTGATAGTGGTCGACCACGAACTCCCAGAGGGCGAACACCAGACACGCGGTGAGGATGGGCAGGAGCACCACGCGCACGCGGCGGCCGATGTTCGCGGCCGTCTTGCGACGGGCGGCGACCCGCGCGGCGGTGGCGTCGATCTCGGTGACGGTCATGGGCACTCTGGGGCGAAATCCGGGCGGCCGCTCATGCCGCGCTCGTACGGTGGATCTGGGCCTTGAGGTGAAGGCAGAGCTCGTTGAAGGCGGGGTCGGCCTCCATCGCGGGGTCGCGCGGCCGTGGGAAGGGCACGCGAATGTCCTCCACGATGCGGGAGGGGCGGCGGCCCATCACGAGGATGCGGTCCGACAGGAACACGGCCTCGCGGATCGAGTGGGTGATGAAGATCGCCGTCTTGTGGGTGGTGTCCCAGATGCGGCCGAGAGCGAGGCCCATCTCGTCGCGGGTGATCGCGTCGAGGGCGGAGAAGGGCTCGTCCATCAGGAGGATGCGCGGGTCGGTGACGAGGGCGCGGGCGAGCGCCACGCGCTGACGCATGCCACCCGAAAGCTCGCGGGGGCGCTTGTCGCGG
>NZ_JAEKJA010000025.1 GCF_016411865.1 Acuticoccus mangrovi
GGAGGATGCGCGGGTCGGTGACGAGGGCGCGGGCGAGCGCCACGCGCTGACGCATGCCACCCGAAAGCTCGCGGGGGCGCTTGTCGCGGAAGTCGACGAGGTCGACGACCTTGAGGAGACGCTCCGCCTCGGCCCGGTCGGCCTTGGTCACGGGGCGGACCATGCTGATCGGGAAGAGCACGTTGTCGATCACGCTGCGCCAGGGCAGCAGCGTCGGATCCTGGAACATGATGCCGGCGTCGGTCTGCGGACCGTCGACCACGCCGCCGTCGAGGGTGATCGTGCCGGAGGTGGCGGGCTCGAGGCCCGCCACCATCAGCATCAACGTGCTCTTGCCGCAGCCCGACGGACCGAGGATCGAGACGAAATCGCCGCGGGCGATCTCGAACGAGGCCTCGGCGACCGCCTCCACGTCGCCCGAGGGCGTCTCGTAGACCTTGCGCGCCCGATCCACGGTGATCGCGTGGAAGGGCGCGTCCGGCATGGCTTCGGCAGCGGGAAGGCTCATCCGAGGATCTTGGCGTACTCGGTGAGGCCGGACTTGATGCTCTCCCACTCGGCCGCGCTCAGCTTGCCCGCATCGCCGACGAGGTCGTTGGTGTAGAGGGCATCGACGTCGGGGCGGGTCGCGTCGGCCGGAGCGCCGTATTCCATCACCATGTCGATCATGCCGCTGACCTTCTCCATGTCGGTCCAGCCGATGGCGTGCTCCTCGGCCTCCGGCGAGACCACAGTGTAGTGCATCAGGCCCTGGGAGAGGCGGGCATTCTCGCGACCGTTGGCCGCGATGCCGATCTCCGGCACCTCCTCGATGAAGATGTCGATGCCGGCTTCCGGATCCTTGAGCGCGTAGACGAGGCCTTCGGTGAGCGCTTCGGTGACGGCGGCGCAGAGCTCCTTCTCGGCCTCGTAGGTCGCGACCTGAGTCGCGATCTGGCCGGCATAGAGCGACACGCCGTACTTACTCCACAGCATGAAGCGGCAGGGCTCGTTGAGCGACAGCATCACAGGCACGCTGGAGGTGGCGATGGCGGTGACGGAATCCACCTGGCCGTTGATGACGCTCTGCTCCAGGACGCGGTTGTCCATCTGCACCATGGTGACGGACGACATGTCGATGCCGGTCTTACGGGCGAAGGCGGGCCAGTAGGGCGCCTCGGCCGAGGCCGGCACGTTGCCGATCTTCTTGCCGTCGAAGTCCTTCGGCTCGGTGATGTCGCTGTCGGCCTTGAGCAGCATGCCCATGGTGGCGTCATAGCCCATGGTGGCGAGGCCCTTCAGCGGCAGCCCACGGGCCGCGCCGAGGATGATGCCGCCGGCGAAGACGTAGCCGAAGTCGAACTCGTTGGCGCCGAGCGACTGGGCGGCGGCGACGGAGCCGTAGCCGCGCGAGATCTCCACGTTGAGGCCCTTCGACTTGAAGAAGCCCTGGTTCTTGGCGACGTAGGTGAACAGGCTGGAGCCGTTGGCGAGCCAGGGCAGCGTGAACTTGATGGTCTTGGTCTGAGCGATGGCCGGGGTCGGGAAGCGCAGACCCGCCGCGACACCGACGGCGGCGACCCCGCCGGCCTTCAGCAGGTTGCGGCGGGAAAGGGAGGATTTGGGCCGGGAGGTATTGTCCATGTTCGACGATCCTGTCTCAGAGCTTAAGCATAAGATGCTTACTTGGTGGGGAGTGCGAGTTTCGTGCCACTCGCGGGGCGGACGGCGCGACGGGCCTCAGGCGATTTCGAAGATGCCCTCCACCTCCACCGTCGCCCCGGCGGGAAGCGTCGCCACGCCGACAGCGGTGCGGGCGTGGCGCCCCGCCTCGCCGAAGAGGGCGTGGATCAGCTCCGACGCCCCGTCGACCACCTTGGGCACGAACGCGTAGCCCGGCACCGCGTAGACGAAGCCGCCGAGGCGATGACAGGCGACGACGCGGTCGAGATCGCCCTCGCACGCCTCGTTGAGCGAGGCGAGAAGGTTGAGGGCGCAGAGCTCGGCCGCCTTCCGGGCGACGTCGAGGTCGATGTCCTCGCCGAGGCGGCCGGTGTAGGGCACCTCGCCGTCCCGCTCGCAGATCTGACCGGCGAGGAAGACGAGGTTGCCGGCGCGCGAGAAGAGCTTGAAGGCACCGCGCGGCGTCGGCGGGACGGGCAGCGAGAGGCCGAGCGCGGTGAGGCGCTCGAGAACCCCCGACGATGCGGCGGGGCTCATCCCCGCCCCCGCCGAATGAGGTTATTACGCATAAGTTGCTTACCAAGAGAGCACATGAGTGATCCTTCGCTGTGCAAAGTCGGCCGATCACCGGGTGTCGGGTCGGCGATCGAGGGCGTGCGGGCCGACATCGGGGTCAGAAGCGGGCGAGGAGCGGGCCGCGCCCCTCGCACTGATCGGGGATGCCCGATCGGCGCAGCGCGCGCCAATAGAGGGCGCTGTTGATGGCGATCACCGGGATGCCGAGCCAGCGCTCCGCCTCGTCCGCGATGTCGGTGACGGCGAGGTCGGTGCCGGCTTGGACGACGGCGTCAACGCCTTGATCGGCAAGCGCTTTCAGCCCGTCCCGAATGTCTTTTTCGGTGGCGTGGGCGATCTGCACCTCGCTCGGCCGCATGAGGCTGTGGACGGCCGCGACAGTGTAGCCGTGATCGGTGAAATAGCCCGCGACGTGGCTGTCTCCGACCGGCTGATAGGGCGTGAGGATGCCGATCCGCTTCACCTCGGGAAACATCGCGAGCGCATCGCTGCAGGCCCGCGAGCCGACGGTGACGGGACCCCCGAAACGCGCCGCGAGCCTGGCCTCGAAGCGCTCGCTGCCGGCCTTCCCGCCCCAGAAGGTGGGGATCGACATCGCCATGATGAGGTGATCCGGCTGGCAAGTCATCACCCGATCCACGGCGCCGAAGAGATCCGGGCCGATCGATTCCACCATCGCCTCGAACTCGGTGTCGTTGGTGAGTGGTAGATCCGGAATATGAATGCGGCCGATGTGGTTCGTCACACCCTTGGGGCGCATCGCATCCATTTCGGGCTGGACTGTCGTATTTGTTGACGGGATGAGGACTCCGAACTTGAGCCGATATCCCAAACGATCTGTCATCTTACTCTCCAGAGCCTCCTTGATGCATGAATACTACGAATGCCAGGTGGCAATCGTTTTGCATGGGGACCCCCGGGCCATGCAAAGAGGGTGCCGGCGACGGATCCGGCCCCGAGCCCACAGCCCCGAGCCCCACAGCCCCGAGCCGAGGAAACCACCGATGCCGACGCCCCAGCCCCATCCCGCCCTTCCCGCGAGGCCGGTGGCGCTCCCCACCCTCGTCGGCCACCGCGGCCGGCACGCGATGCCCCCCTTCACCGTCCACACCGCGGCGAGTTTCGCCGAGGCGCGGCGGCTGATGACGTTGCGCCGCGCCCGCCCGCTCGCCGGCGGGCTCGATCTCCTCAACGGGCTGAAGACCGGCGCCGGGCCCGCCGACATCGTGATGCTGGAGCGCGTCGCGGGCGCGGCGACGATCGCCATCGCCGACGGCGATCTCCTCCTCGGCCCGATGGTCACCCACGACGGCTTCGCGACGAGCCCGGCGGCCCGGGCGCGCGTGCCGGCCCTCGCCGCCGTCTGGTCCGAGATCGCCAACCTGCGCATCCGCGCGCAGGGGACCATCGCGGGCAACCTCCTCGCCGGCATGCCGGCCTACGAGGCCGCCGTGCTCCTCGCCGCGGTCGACGCCTCGCTGGACTCGCTCGCGCCGGACGGGACGTCGGCGCGCTTCCCCGTCGCCGCCCTCGGCACGCCCACCGGCGCGGCGCGCCCGTTCGACCATCTCGTCACCGCGATCCGCGTGCCCTGCACTCCGCTCCGCCTCGCCTACGATCGCTCGCTGCGGCCCGCCCTCTCCGTCGCCGTCGCGCTGACGACGCGGCTGCGGCGCACCGTGAGCATCGTCGTGGGCGGCCTCCATCCACGCCCCATCGTGCGCCGCGCCCACGTGAGCGACCTCGACGCCCCCGGCGATCTCGCCGCCCGCCTTCTCGCCGACCTGCCGCTCGCCACCGTGCCCTTTGCCGGGAGCCCCTTCTATCGCGAGCGGATGGCCGCGGTGCTCGCCGCCCGCCTCCTCGCCGAGCTCGCCCGATGAGCCGGCTGAGCTTCGTCCTCGACGGCGAGCCGCGGACCGTCGAGGCCGATCCCACCGCCCTCCTCGCCGACGTGCTCGCCGGTCCGGCCGGGCGTCCGTCCGTGCGCGTCGCCTGCGACCACGGCGTCTGCGGCGCCTGCACCGTGCTCGTCGACGGGCGGCCGGCGACGGCGTGCAGCACCCTCGCCCTCGCCGCCGAGGGGCGCAGCGTGACGACCGTCGCCGGCCTCACCGAGGACGGTGCGCCGGGGCCGGTCCAGCGCGCCTTCATCGAGGCGAAGGGGTTCCAGTGCGGCATGTGCACGGCGGGGATGATCCTCCTCGCCGAAGCCTTCCTCGCGCGCACGCCCGACCCGACCCGCACCGAGGTGCGCCGGGCGATCGGCGCCAACGTCTGCCGCTGCACCGGCTACCGGGCGATCGAGGACGCGGTGCTGCGCGCGGCCGCCCTCAAGCGGGGCGCCGCCCCCTCGCCGGAGCCGGCGCGGCCCGACGAGATCGCCAAGACGACCGGACAGCCGATCTTCACCACCGACCTGAAGCTTCCCGACACGGCCGAGGGGGCGCTCCTGCGCAGCCCCCACCCGCACGCCCTCGTCCGGGCGGTTCGCACCGAGCGGGCGCGCGCCCTCCCCGGCGTCCTCGCCGTGCTCACCGGGGCCGACATCCTCGCCCTTCCCCACCCCACCTACGGGCTCTGGGTGAAGGATCAGCCGCTTCTCGCCGTCGATCGGGTGCGCCACGTGGGCGATCCCGTCGCCGCCGTCGCCGCCCGCGACGCGGCCACCGCCCGCGCCGCCCTCCGCCTCATCGAGGTGGACTACGAGCCGCTGCCGCCGGTCGCGACGCTCGACGACGCCCTCGCCGACGGGGCGCCGCCGATCTTCGACGGCCCAAGCCCCGGCGCGATCCCGCCGCACGGCGCCGGCGTCACCACCGCGAAGGAGCCCGCGCCGAACGTCCTCTACCGCTTCCGCCACATGGTCGGCGACGCCGACGAGGCCTTCGCCCGCGCCGACCACGTCTTCACCGACACCTTCGAGGTGTCGCGGATGACCCATGCCGCGCTGGAACCCATCGTCACCATCGCGCGGCCGATGGGCGAAGGGCTCGAGATCTGGTCGAGCAACCAGGACCCCTTCCTGCTGCGCCAGGACATTCGCGAGATCCTCGGCCTCGCCGAGCACGCCGTGCGGGTGCGCACCCTGCCGCTCGGCGGCGGCTTCGGCGCCAAGAGCTTCTGCAAGCTGGAGCCCATCACCGCGCTCTTGGCGCTCAGGGCGCGGCGGGCGGTGCGCCTCGCGATCTCGATGGACGAGA
This sequence comes from Acuticoccus mangrovi, assembly GCF_016411865.1. Lineage (GTDB taxonomy): Bacteria > Pseudomonadota > Alphaproteobacteria > Rhizobiales > Amorphaceae > Acuticoccus > Acuticoccus mangrovi. Next base: position 5,442 of record NZ_JAEKJA010000025.1, read on the forward strand.
GCATCCTCACCCTCTCCCAGCATGCCGGGCGGCTGACGCTGTCGACCGCCGTCGCCGCCGACGGGCGCTTCCTCGCCCGCCGCGCCACGATCCAGCTCGACGGCGGCGCCTATGCGGACGCGAGCTGCCTCGTCGCCGACAAGGCCGGCTACCGCGTCGGCGGCCCGTACCGGTGGGAGGCGCTCGACGTCACCGCCGAGGTGGTGCGTACCACGACGGTGCCGGCGGGCTCCTACCGCGGCTTCGGCGGCACCCAGGCGTCGTTCGCCTCCGAGAGCCAGGTCGACATGATCGCCCGCCGGCTCGGCCTCGACCCGGCCGAGATCCGACGGCGCAACCTCCTCGCCCCGGGCGAACCCTACCGCCCCGGCGACAGCGCCATCGACTGCGACCTCGCGGCGGGGCTCGCGGCCGTCGCCGCCCGGATCGGCTGGGGCGAGCGCGCGGCTTCGGCGAGCGACACCGTCGCCCGCGGCAAGGGGCTCGCGATCGGCTTCAAGGACGCCGGCGGCCAAGGCCGCTTCGCCCAGGCGCGCGTCAAGGTGACGGCCGAGGGCGACGCCATCGTCTCCTGCGCCACCGTCGACATGGGCCAGGGGGCGAGCGAGCTCTTCCGCCGCATCGTGGGGCGCGTGCTCGGCCTCGATCCCGCCCGCGTCGCCCGCGCCGAGATCGATACCGACCAGACCGCGTTCGACCAGGGCACCCACGCGAGCTCGGCGACCGCCGTCACCGGCGAGGCGGTGCGGCGAGCGGCCGAGGCGGTGCGCACCCGCATCTTCGACTTCGCCGGCCGCCGCCTCGGCGCCGACCCCGCCGATCTCGCCCTCGCCGAAGGCACGATCCGCGCCGGCAACACCCACACCCCGCTGAAGCGCCTCGTGCTCGACTATTATGGCGGCCTCAGCGCCGAGTTCACCGGCGAGGGCGAGGTCAAGATCGAGGCCGACCCCGCCGCCGCCCTCAACGCCCCCATCGTCTACTGGATGCCCAACTGGGTGGGCGCCGAGGTGGAGGTCGACCGGGAGACCGGCGTCGTGCGCGTGTTGCACCTCGTCACCGCCGCCGACGCGGGCCACGCGATGGTGCCGGAGGCGGTGCGCGGGCAGATCGAGGGAGCGGCGATGCAGGGCCTCGCCCAGGCCCTATTCGAGCGCCTCGACTACGCCGACGGGATCCTGCGCAACGGCACGCCGCAGACCTATCGCCTACCGCTCGCCACCGACCAGCCCGCCGCGTTCGACGCCGTCGTGCTGGAGCAGGGCCTCGGACGCGGCCCGTTCGGCGCGAAGGGCGTGGGCGAGGCCGGGATCCTCGGCGTTGCGAGCGCCGTCGCGAATGCCATAGAGGATGCGGTGGGCGTCCGGCTGACCAGCCTCCCCTTCACCCCGGACAGGGTGCTCGCCGCGCTCGACGCCAAGGCCCAGCAACCCGCGGCGGAGGCCGTCGAATGAGCGCGCGCACGGACGGCCGGCCCGACAGGGGCAAGAAGGGCGAGACGACGAGGGGGCCGGGCGAGGGCCGCACCCGCCGCATCGCCGCGCACGCCGTCAAGCGTCCCGCCCGCCGGCCACGCGATGCGGCCGCCACCGCGGAGCGCATCCTTCAGGCCGCCATCGAGGAGTTCGCCGCGCACGGCTATGTCGGTGCCCGCATCGACGCCATCGCCCGCCGCGCCGACGCCAACATGCGCATGCTCTACCACTACTACGGCAGCAAGGAGGCCCTCTACATCAAGGTCTTGGAGGTCGTCTTCCACGATATCCGCCTGCAGGAGGCCGAGCTCAACCTGAAGCGTCTCGCCCCGATGGCCGCGATGGAGAAGCTGTTCGACTTCACCTATCATCACTTCTCGTCGAACCCGCTGTTCATCCGCATCCTCACCAGCGAGAACTTGTTGGGCGCCGAGCAGCTCAAGAAGACGCCGGTGGTCTCCACCATCTCATCGCCGTTGATGCAGGCGATCGGCGAGGTGCTGCAGCGCGGCACCGCGGAGGGCGTGTTCCGCGAGGCGCTCGACCCGCTGCAGATCTACGTGACCATGGTGGCGCTCAGCTATTTCCACATCTCCAACGCGCCGACGCTGTCGCACCTCTTCAGCGCCGACCTGACCGACCCCGCCTGGCGTGAGGCCCGCCGCCGGCACGCCTCGGAGCTCCTGAAGGCCTACCTCGCCCGCCCCCATCCGCAAACGCCGGACGACTGACCCGTCCATGATCGCTCACGGCGGCCGGTCGCGCCGGTGAGTGTCGAAAAAGTGTCAATCATCGCAAGTATCTGGTCCTTAACTTGCAAGCTCATTTAGGCACATTGTGCAGTCGACTATTCCGTCGATTGCACACGGAGGATCATATATGAGCCATGGGCTGAGCGGCCGCGTCTTCGATCTCGCGGCCCACCCATCCGGCAGCGTCGCGCCGCTCGGCCGTCGCCTCATCGACTAGCCCCGCCACCGATCCCTCCCCCCTTCCGAACATCCGAGATGGAGACCAGGACGCCATGCCTCACGTGACGACCGACGACGGCGTGACGCTCTACTACGAAGAAGCCGGCCGTGGTGTCCCAGTGGTGTTCGTGCACGAATTCGCAGGCGACTGGCGCAGCTGGGAGCCGCAGATGCGCCACTTCTCCCGCTACTATCGCTGCATCACCTACTCGGCGCGCGGCTACCTGCCCTCCGACGTTCCGGCCGAGCCGGCGCACTATTCGCAGGCCCGCGCTCGCGACGACGTCAAGGCGATCCTCGACGGGATCGGCATCGAACGGGCACACGTCGTGGGTCTGTCGATGGGCGGCTTCGCCACCCTCCACTTCGGCTTCACCTATCCGGAGCGCGCCCTGTCGCTGACCATCGCCGGTTGCGGCTACGGCTCCGAGCCCGACAAGCGGGCCCAGTTCGCCGCCGAGGCGGAGGCCGCCGCCACCCGCTTCGACAAGCTGCCCATGGAAGAGGCCGGCGGGATCTACGCCATCGGCCCCACCCGCGTGCAGTTCCAGACCAACGACCCGCGCGGTTGGGCCGAGTTCCGCGATCAGCTCGTGGAGCACTCACCCATCGGCTCGGCCAACACCCTGCGCGGCCTCCAGAAGGAGCGCCCCTCGCTCTACGACCTCACCAAAGAGATGGCGACGATCCGCTCGCCGACCCTCATTCTGACCGGCGACGAGGATTGGCCCTGCCTCGCCCCGGCGATCCTGATGAAGCGCACCATCCCGTCAGCGGCGCTCGCCGTGCTTCCCAACGCCGGCCACACCATCAACCTCGAAGCGCCGGCGGAGTTCAACCGGCTGCTCCAGGAGTTCCTTCACCGGGTCGACGTCGGAGGGTGGCGCACCCGCGATCCCCGCGCCAACGCCAACAGCATCATGGGCGGGCAATAGGCGGCGGTCGCCGCCACCGCCGCGGGGCGATCCGGCCCCGCCCGTCAGCGTCCCTTGAAGCGGGGAGCGCGCTTTTCGGCGAACGCCTTGCGGCCCTCGGCGTAGTCCTCGCTCGCCATCGCGCGGGCGACGGCCTCGGCGACGCGGGCGTCGCGCGCCTCGCTGCCGCCCTTCACCAGCGTCTCGAGCACCAGCTTGGTGCCGGCGATGGAGAGCGGCGCGGACGCTTCGAGCGTATCGGCCCACTTCAGCGCCCCCGTCAGCGCGTCGGTGTCGCAGACTTCGCTCACGAGGCCCATGGCGAGGGCCGCCATCGCGTCGCGCGGCTGGGCCGAGAACAGCATCTCCTTGGCCGCCGTCAGCCCGACCGCCTCGTAGAGGGCGCGCGTCTCCTCGATGCCGTAGACGATGCCGAGCCGGGCGGCTGGGATCGCGAACACCGCCGTCGCGTCGGCGATGCGGAAGTCGCAGGCGACGGCGAGGCCGCAGCCGCCGCCATAGGCCGGCCCCGACACCGCCGCGAACGTCGCCTTGGAGCACTCGGCGATGGCCTCGGTGCAGCGATCGACCCGCGCGGCATAGGCCTTCGCCCCCTCCGGCGTCGAGCGCACCTTGCCGAACTCCTTGATGTCGGCGCCGGCCGAAAAGGCCCCGCCGGCGCCGGTGAGGATCACGCTGCGCAACGCGTCGTCCTCGCTCAGCCCCTCGAAGATCTCGGCAAGCTGCAGCCACATGTCGAAGCTCATGGCGTTGCGCTGGCGCGGCCGGTTGAGCGTCACCACCGCGCAGCCCTGCGACGGGCGGGTGACGATGATCGTGGCCTCACCCGCGGCGCCCTCCGCCGCCTTCTCCTCATCGGTCGCAGCCATCGCTCTGTCCTCCCGTCCTCGGCGTCCGCGCGCACCCTAGGCTCCGGACTCAATCAGCACCACCATCGGATGATGAT
>NZ_JAEKJA010000026.1 GCF_016411865.1 Acuticoccus mangrovi
CCGCCGTAAGTGGGTCAGATTTGGATCGGCGTTGACAGCGGATTGGACGGAACCTGATGCTCCACGAACGAAGCCGTTCCTGAACCGCGTAGGCGAATAACTCCTGGCCGCGATCGGTCTGGATGCGCTGGATCGAGACGGGTATCTCTTCGACCAGCTGGTCGAGAAACGTCGGCGTCGACTTCGCCGGCCGGTTTCGGAAAAGGGCCGATCACCTGATAACGTCAGCAGTCGTCGATCGCGGTGTACTGGGAGCGTCGAGGGCCGATCGTGTAGACGTCCATCTGCACCCGATCGCCCGGAAGAGGGCGCGAGTAGCGCTTGCGGCCCTTGCGGACGAGCCGGCGGCGCTTCAGTCGGTTCAGATCGAACCGGCAGAGCACCTTGTGGATCGTGTCGATAGCGAGCCGCAGTCCGTCAAGGCGTATCCGTTCGTTGCGTAGCCGTTTGACGCCGAGCCTGCGTTTCCGTCGCAGGTCGAGAATGCGCTGCTCCTGCGCATCGAACATTTTCGGCCTGGCGAACGATGCGGTCGCCGGCTGCGATCCTCCAGCCCCGCGATCCCGTTGGCACGATATCGGTGCCACCACTTGCGCAGCGTCGGGCGAGAGATCCCGCACCGGCGACACGTCAGTCCTGCGTCACCGGTACGCTCGTAGGTCCTCACCCGCACCAAATCTTGCCGCTGGCGTCATCGCTCCCTCAATCGACCGGGGCGGGAGGAAGTTGCCGGACTTCTGCATCCTCAAGCGGTGAAACGATGTCTGCGAACTTCACACGTTGGTGAGTGAACGGCGCCGGTTCAGTTACCGGCGGCTTCATATCCTGTTGCGCCGGGAGAGCCTCAAGGTGAACCACAAGAAGCTGTTCCGCCTCTACCGAGAGGAACGGCTGACCGCGCGCCGTCGCGGTGGCCGCAAACGCGCTATGGGAACGCGTATGCCGATGACCTTGCCGCGGGGACCGAACCAGCGCTGGAGCCTCGACTTCGTCTTCGATCAGCTGAGCGACGGACGCCGTTTCCGTGTGCTGGTCACGGTCGACGACTTCAGCCGCGAGTGTCTGGCGCTTGTGGTCGACTCGTAGCTATCGGGCGCTCGGGTGGCGCGGTGAGCCCGACGCCATCATCTCGCAGCGTGGCAAGCCGCGGATGATCGTCAGCGACAATGGCGCCGAACTGACGTCTCGTGCCATCCTTGAATGGCAGGAGGATCGCCGCGTCGAATGGCACCACATCGCGCCGGGCAAACCGATGCAGAACGGCTTCGTCGTGAGCCTGAACGGCCGGTTCCTCCGCAACCGCCCACCGTGCGTCCAACGGTACACGTCTTCGGATCAGCTCTCCGCCCGACCAAACCGGTGCGCAGGGGACATGATGACCATCATTCACGACGTCATGCGGGGGCTCGACGGCCGTTCCCGAAGCACCTCGGCGTGACCGCCGAGCCCCGCGAATCAAAACCCGCCGGGGCCTACGACAGCGGCTGCAGGACCACGCGGTAGCGTAGGCCGTTGGTGCTGAAGAAGGAGGAGACCGTCGCCAGCATCGGCGTCAGCGAATAGTCGCTGTCCATCAGCTCCACCAGCACCGGCCGCATCGACGGCTTGGCGACGCTCGCGATCTGCCGCTCGCAGTTGGCGATCACATAGCTCCAGCCGAGGAGGTGGTCGGAGATCGAGGCGCCGCTCAACGTGTCGGCGCGGGCGCTCAGGGCGAGGCGGGCGGCCTGATTGGCCCAGCTGATGCGCCCGTCGGCGTCGACCTCCAGCACCATCACCGCCGAGGAGGCGGCGACGCGGTCGAACTGGGAGCGCTCCATCGCCCGGGCACGGGCGTGCTGCACGCGCTCCACCTGCATCCCGGCGAAGCGGGCGAGCGACTTCAGCACCCCGACGGCGCTCGCATTCTGCGGGCCGCGGGGCGTGTAGTCGTAGACGCAGATCGCCCCGATCGGCTGGTCGCTCGGCCCGGTGATCGGCGCGCCCATGAAGAAGCGGACGCTCGGATAGGCGATCACCAGCACATTGTCCTTGAAGCGCGGGTGCAGGCTCGCATCCTCCACCACCAGCACGTCGTTCTCGTCGATGATCGCCTGGCAGAAGGAGGCGTTCGGGGCGGTGATGTCGACGTTGTAGCCCTCGGCCGGGACGAGGCCGTAGCAGCGGCCGAGGGTGGGCTCCTCGTCGTCGAGGATGCAGATGAAGCCGGCGGGGCAGCTGAAATATTGCTTGGCGACGCGCACCAGATTGTCGAACTCGTCGGTGCCCGGAGAGGCGTCCGTACCGGCGCCGAACATGTCAAAAGGGGCCAGCCGCGGCCGAGAGGCGCGTCCTCCAACTATAAGGTCCCGTTCGGGCATGTGTGCACCCGTGGCGTCGCAACGACCGGTAGGCTACCAGCCGGTGTCAAGCAGACAGAGCTTTAGACTAGGCGATGTGGGTCATCTTAGCCAAGCACCTTTTCCCCTGTCACTATCTATACGTCATTCGCCCTTTGGTTGCAAGGACGCTCGGCGGTCTTTCGCGACAGGCTCAGTGGAGGCGGGCGACGGCGAAGCCCACCACCTCTTCGAGCGCGGTGCGCATCGGCCGGGCCGGCACGCTGCGCAGATCCGCCACCGCCTTCTCGGCGAATCCGTAGGCCCGGTCGCGCGCGTCGGCGAGGGCGCCGGTCTCCTCCACCCGACGGGCGGCAGCGGCGACGTCCTCGTCGGCCACCTCGCCCCGCTCGATGCAGCGCTCCCAGAAGGCGCGGTCGTCGGCGTCGCCGCGGGCGTAGGCGAGGAGCACCGGCAGCGTCGCCTTCCCCTCGCGCAGGTCGTCGCCCACATTCTTGCCGAGGGCCTCGGCGTCGCCGGAGAAGTCGAGCACGTCGTCGATCAGCTGGAAGGCGAGGCCGAGATGGCGCCCATAGGAGTAGAGCGCCGGCCGATGCTCCGGCGCGCCGGCGAGGATCGGCCCCGCCGCCGTCGCCGCGGCGAAGAGGGCGGCGGTCTTCGCCTCGATCACCGCCATATAGTGGTCCTCGCCCACCGACAGGTCCTTCGCCCCCGCGAGCTGGCGCACCTCGCCCTCCGAGATCGTCGCCGCGGCGCGGGAGAAGACGTCGAGCGCGTCGAGCGAGCCGACTTCCACCATCAGCTTGAAGGCCTGGCCGAGCAGGAAGTCGCCGACGAGCACGCTCGCCTGGTTGCCCCAGATCATCCGGGCGGCGGGCTTGCCACGGCGCATGCCGCTGTCGTCCACCACGTCGTCGTGGAGGAGGGTGGCGGTGTGCATGTACTCCACGGCGGTGGCGAGCATGACGTCGCCGTCGCCGCGATAGTCGAACAGCGCCGCGGTGCCGAGCGTCAGCATCGGCCGGATGCGCTTGCCACCGGAGGAGATCAGGTGGTTGGCGACCTCCGGGATCATCGTCACGTCGGAACCGACGTGCTCCAGGATCAGGGCGTTGACCTTGCCCATCCGATCGGCGACGCTTTGCACCAATCGATCGATGCTGGCGGCGGTCGGTCGTTCTGCGGAAAGTGGCGCCGTCACGATAGCTGGCCGTTGTCTGTCATGGGCGGGACCATAGGCGCGCGCCGCGGGGCCGGCAAGCACTGCGGGCGCCGCGCGCGCCATCGCTCGGCCGAGCGTTGCGGCGATGCCGCGAGCGGGGCCGATTGCACGCAGTGCCGGATTGTCGCACGGGCGTGCCGGCGCGGAAGGATGTCGGGTGGACGAGCTCTTGCGCACCAACGACGTGGTGTTTCTCTCTTTCGTCGAGGCGCTGTTGTCGGATGCGGGCATCGAGCATCTGGTGCTCGACACCAACATGAGTGTGATGGAGGGCTCGATCGGCGTCCTGCCACGCCGCGTCCTCGTCGACAGCACCCGCCTCGCCGAGGCCCGCACCCTCGTCCGCGACGCCGCCCAACCCACCCCGCCGGGGGAGGGGTGAGGTCAACCTGTCTTAATATTTGAGAGGCTTAACCCACAGGCCACCCGCCCAGGCCACGGATTCACTAGGCTACGAACTCAAGAGCCCGGGTCGATCCACTAGCGCGCTTGCCGCTCAGGTTGGATCAACCTGAGCGAAAAGCAATCGTGCCAGATCTGGAGAGCGAGCACGCTTTTCCCGCTCAACCTGATCCAGGTGAGCGGGACGTGCTCTATGGCCCTTCGGTAGATCGCCGCGGTGCCCCCGCCCCATCAATCCCCCCCAACACCCCCGCACGCCACCCACCATTGCGGCGAGGTGCGGCGGAGCGCCGTGGCCGCGGCGTCGCGGGCGGCCGGGCTCGTGTAGAGGCCGAACACCGTCGCGCCGGAGCCCGACATGCGGGCGAGCACGGCGCCAGTTTCGCGCAGCGCCGTCGTCGCCGTCGCGATCGTCGGGGCGACGGTGACGGCCGCCGCTTCGAGATCGTTGCGCGTTGATCTCAGCCAGTCGAGGAGGCCGGCGGCGTCGTCGGGGGGCGGGGCGTCGGGGAGGGGAGGGTTGTCGCGGCGGGCGAGGGCGCCGAAGACCGCCCCCGTCGCCACCGCCACGCCGGGATTGACGAGGAGGATCGGAAGTTCGGGCAGGCGCAGCGGCGTCAGCCTCTCGCCGATCCCCGCCATCCGGCACGATCCGCCATGAAGGCACACCGGCACATCGGCGCCGAGGGCGAGGGCGGGCGCGGCGAAGGTCGCCCGATCGATCCCCCGATGCGCGGCGGCCGCCGTGAGCACCGCCGCCGCGTCGGCCGAGCCGCCGCCGATGCCGGAGGCGACGGGAAGGTGTTTGTCGAGCCGCACCGCCCGGATGCCGCCGGCAACGCGCGCCGCCCGCACTACCAGATTATCGGCGTCGGCCGGCACGTCGCCGGCGAAGGGACCGGCGAGCGTCAGGTGCGGCGTCTCCGCCGGTCCGAAATGCACCTCGAGCGTGTCGGCCGTCCGCGGGCCGTCGCCCACCGGCCGGGCGAAGGCGACGACACTGTCGAGAAGGTGATAGCCGTCGGCCCGCCGCCCCGTCACGTGCAGCGCCAGGTTGATCTTGGCCCGGGCGCTCACCCGAACGACAGGGGCGGTGTGCCCGTCCGTTTCGTCCATCACTGGTGGATCGACCGAGACATTCGAGTCCCGCCTTTCGTGTCGGCTGAATCCGGTCAAGTTATTCAAACGGCTCGACACGTCGATCCACACGACAGGCACGCCGGTGATTCGGCCCATGTAGATCGAACCGCTGGCGTACCGGTCCGCATGCCAATCCCGCCGATCCTGCCCCGGCTATCCCGCCCGGGCGTCTCATACACCCCATCGCGCCGGGCGATTCATGCCGGCCGGCGCGTGGCGGGCCGTTCCTCGGCAGCCGACCGGGCCGTGCGAGGCTCGACCCCATTCCGCACGGTGCCGCGAGCCGCCGCGAAGCACCGCGAGGGAGGCAACGAGCCGTCGCCAGAGCCCCTTCGCGACCAGAAGTTCGCAACGAGAGTGTCCACGAGGAGCCTTCACGACCACTCGCCCACAATCCCGAGCCCAAGCCCACGAAGCCCAAGCCCACGAAGCCCGAGCCCACGGAGCCCAAGCCCACCGAGCCAAGCCCACCGAGCCAAGCCCACCGAGCCAAGCCCACCGAGCCAAGCCCACCGAGCCAAGCCCACCGAGCCAAGCCCACCGAGCCAAGCCCACCGAAGCCCAAGCCCGCAGAACTCGCGCCCAACCGACCGGAGCTCACGGACCCGGCGTCGCCCGAGCCGAGCCCGGGCGCTCGCGCGCCGCGGCGGCCTCGTGCGGCGCCTACTCCACCGAGGAGGTGCCGGCGTTCTCCTCCGCCCCGTCGGCGCTGCCGCCGGCGTCGGCGGCCTTGCGCGGCTCGCCGTCCTCGTCGAGGCCGAAGGCGAGCTTCTGGGTGATCTTCACGAGGTCCTCCGGCGTCGGCTCGCTGTCGCGCGCGTGGGCCCACTGGAACATCGCCTCCAGCTTGCGCCCCACCTGCCAATAGGCGTCGCCGAGGTGGTCGTTGATCACCGGGTCGCCGGGCTTCAGCTGCACCGCCCGCTCCAGGTGGCGCACCGCGTCCTCCATGCGGCCGAGCCGATAGTAGGCCCAGCCGAGGCTGTCCACGATGTAGCCGTCGTCGGGCCGGGCCTCCACGGCGCGGCGGACCATGCCGAGCGCCTCGTCGAGATTCTCGCCCCGATCGATGTACGAGTAGCCGAGATAGTTCAGCACCAGCGGCTGCTCGGGCTCGAGCTCCAGCGCCTTGCGGAAGTCCTTCTCGGCCGCCGTCCACTGGCCGGTCCGCTCGCGCGCGATGCCGCGATAATAATAGAGCGTCCAGTAGGCCTCCGGCACGTCGCCGAGGGCGGCGATGGAGGTGGTGTAGACCTCGGCGGCGTCGGCGAAGCGCTCCAGCGAGCGGTAGACGTTGCCGAGCGCGATGGCGGTGCCGACGTCGCTCGGCTCGTCCGTCACGAGGCCCTTCAGCAGCGTGATCGCCTCGTCGTGACGGTCGAGGAGGTTGAGGTTCAGCGCCTCCTGCACCACCGCGTTGCGGCGCATCGGCTCGTTCTCGGGGATGCTCCGGTAGACGGCGATCGCCGCCTCGTTCTGGTCCATCGCCTCGAGCACCTGGCCGAGCGCCATCGCCGGAAAGTAGGCGCCGGGGGAGAGGTAGAGGGCCATCTGGAGGAGGCTCGCGGCGAAGGTGTCGCCGCCCTCGCGGCCGACGGCGCTGCCGATGCCGTAGAGCGCTTCGGCGACGCCCGCCCGCGGCGTTGCGATCTGCGGAGCGACGTCGTGGGCGGCGATCTCCTCGCGCAGCTCGGCGGTGAAGTGGTCGCTGCCGCCGATGCGCGCCTCGAAGGTGCCGATCACGTTGAGGGCGCGCTTCTCCTCGCCGCCGCGGGCGAGGGCGCGGGCGTAGGCGTCCACCACGCGCACGGCGGAGGGGTCGCGCTCGTAGGCGAGGCGCAGCCGGTCCTCGGCGATCTGGTTGAGGCCCGCCTGATCGGCGATCAGCCCGGCGTGGAGGTTGGTGAAGGCGGCGAACCAGGCGGGGCCGTTGAGATCGTCGAGCAGCGTCACCCCCTGGGCGGCGTGGCCCTCGGCGGCCATCGCCCAGGCCGTCATCAGCGTCGACATCAGCTCCTGGAGCTGACCGCCGAGCGCCTTCAGCTTGGCGATCGTCTCCATCGCCTTGTCGTTCTGGCCGAGGCGGAGCTGCTGGACGGTGACGGCGATCAGCGCGACCTGGTCGGTGGGGTTCTCGCGCAGCAGCTCGCGCGACAGCTCGGCGGCCCGGCCGATGTCGCCGCTCGCGACGCTCATCAGCACCGAGCGGTCGAGAAGCTCCGGATTCTCCGGGTCCTTGAGGAGGGCGGACGAGTAGAAGCCGGCGGCCGCGGCGAGGTCCTTGTTGAGGCCGGCGTGCCGCGCCGCGAGGTAGAGGCCCGCGAGCGAGCCGAGCCCGTCGGTCGTCACCGGGGCGACGGCCTCGGCGAGCGGGGAGGGCTCGTTGGCATCGGCGGCGGCGAGGGCACTGCCGAGCGGCAGCACCGCGAGGGCCAGGCCGAGCGAGACCGGGAAACGAATAAACACGGCGGATCCCTTCAGATTCTTGGCGATTGGCACGGCATATCCCCTCTGAGCACTTAGGCGGTGAAGGATAGCCCGACAACCATACTCACGGCTTGATCGAACGGAATACGCCTATGCCCGTTTCCGTTTCTCATTCGCCGCATTATACATTGCTGCAACGCGAAAGGGGAACGATCCGATGGGCAAATGGGTGTACACGTTCGGCGACGGCAAGGCCGAAGGTGATGCGAAGCAGCGTGACCTGTTGGGTGGCAAGGGCGCCAACCTGGCAGAAATGGCGAGCCTCGGGCTGCCCGTCCCGCCCGGCATGACCATCACCACCGAAGTCTGCACCTACTTCTATGAGCATGGCGAATCATATCCGCCGGAGCTCGAGGGCCAGGTGAACGACGCGCTCGACCTGATCGCCGCGTCGACGGGCCGCAGCTTCGGCGACGCCAAGATGCCGCTGCTCGTGTCGGTGCGCTCCGGCGCCCGCATCTCGATGCCGGGCATGATGGACACCGTGCTCAATCTCGGCCTCAACGACACCACCGTCGAAGCCCTCGCCGAGAATGCCGGGGACGAGCGATTCGCCGTCGATTCCTATCGCCGCTTCATCCAGATGTACTCCGACGTGGTGCTCGGCGTTCCCATGCGCCTGTTCGACGAGCACCTCGAGGCGCTCAAGGAGACCCGCGCCGTCGAGCTCGACACCGAGCTCACCGCCGCCGACTGGCGCGAGCTGATCGAGACCTATAAGAGCCTCGTCGCCAAGGAGACCGGCAAGCCCTTCCCGCAGGAACCCAAGGACCAGCTCTGGGGCGCGATCGGCGCCGTGTTCGGCTCCTGGCGCAACGACCGCGCCATCACCTATCGCCGGCTGCATCAGATCCCCGAGCGCTGGGGCACCGCGGTCACCGTCCAGGCGATGGTGTTCGGCAACATGGGCGACACCTCGGCGACCGGCGTCGCCTTCACCCGCAACCCCTCGACCGGCGAGAAGGCGCTCTACGGCGAGTTCCTCATCAACGCGCAAGGCGAGGACGTCGTCGCCGGCATCCGCACCCCGCAGGACATCACCGAGGCCGCCCGCAAGGCCGCCGGCTCCGAGCGTCCCTCGATGGAAAAGGCGCTGCCGGAGGCCTTCGCCGAGTTCAAGGCGGTCTGCGACAAGCTCGAGGCGCACTATCGCGACGTCCAGGATCTCGAGTTCACCATCGAGCGCAACAAGCTGTGGATGCTGCAGACCCGCGCCGGCAAGCGCACCGCCAAGGCGGCGCTGAAGATCGCCGTCGACATGGTGGACGAGGGCATCATTTCCAAGGACGAGGCGGTGAAGCGCATCGAGCCCGCCTCGCTCGACCAGCTCCTCCACCCGACCATCGACCCCACCGCGAAGAAGGAGCTCTTCGCCAAGGCCCTGCCGGCCTCCCCGGGCGCTGCCGCCGGCGAGATCGTGTTCTCGTCGGAGGAGGCGGAGCGCCTCGCCTCGGCCGGCAAGCCCGCCATCCTGTGCCGCATCGAGACGAGCCCTGAGGACATCTCCGGCATGCACGCCGCCCAGGGCATCTTCACGACGCGCGGCGGCATGACGAGCCACGCCGCCGTCGTCGCCCGCGGCATGGGCAAGCCCTGCGTCTCCGGCGCCGGCACCGTGCGCATCAACTACGCGGCCGGCACCATGACGGCGGGCGACACCACCCTCAAGGCGGGCGACTTCGTCACCATCGACGGGGCGACCGGCGAGGTGCTCGTCGGCGAGGTGGCGATGCTGAAGCCCGAGCTCTCGGGCGACTTCCAGCGCATCATGGCCTGGGCGGACGCGGCGCGGCGCATGAAGGTGCGCACCAACGCCGACACCCCCCACGACGCCCGCACCGCCCGCGAGTTCGGCGCCGAGGGCATCGGCCTCTGCCGCACCGAGCACATGTTCTTCGATCCCGCCCGCATCAACGCGATGCGCGAGATGATCCTCGCCGACGACACCGCCGGCCGCCGCGCCGCCCTCGACAAGCTGCTGCCGATGCAGCGCGAGGACTTCACCCAGCTCTTCGAGATCATGGCGGGCCTGCCCGTCACCATCCGCCTGCTCGACCCGCCGCTGCACGAGTTCATCCCGCACGGCGAGGAGGAGATCAAGGAGGTGGCCGCCGCCCTCGGCGTCGATCCCGACAAGCTGCGCAACCGCGCCCGCGCGCTCGCCGAGTTCAACCCGATGCTCGGCCACCGCGGCTGCCGCCTCGCCGTCTCCTACCCGGAGATCGCCGAGATGCAGTCCCGGGCGATCTTCGAGGCGGCCATCGCGGCGGCCCAGAAGACCGGCTCGCCGGTGGTGCCGGAGGTGATGGTGCCCCTCGTCGGCCTCGCCTCGGAGCTGGAGTTCGTCAAGAAGCGGATCGACGCCACGGCGAAGGCGGTGTCGGAGGAGACCGGCCAGACCTTCACCTATCAGGTGGGCACGATGGTGGAGCTGCCGCGCGCCGCGCTCAACGCCGACAGGATCGCGACGTCGGCGGAGTTCTTCTCCTTCGGCACCAACGATCTGACGCAGACGACGTTCGGCATCTCGCGCGACGACGCCGGGGTGTTCCTGGGGTCCTACCTGCGCGAGGCGATCATCGACGTGGACCCGTTCGTATCGATCGACGTCGACGGCGTGGGCGCGCTGGTGAAGATCGCGGCCGAGAAGGGGAGGCAGACCCGCCCCGACATCAAGCTCGGCATCTGCGGCGAGCACGGCGGCGACCCGGCCTCCATCGCCTTCTGCGAGACGGTCGGCCTCGACTACGTGAGCTGCTCCCCGTTCCGCGTGCCGATCGCGCGGTTGGCGGCGGCGCAGGCTGCGCTGGGGTAGGATCGAAGTGGCGGCGCGCGCTCGCCGCCACACCGGGCGCGCTGTTGGGCGACGCTATTCGGCGCCCAACGCCTGCTTCATAATCGAGAGATTGTCCTTGACCGTCGTCGCGAGCAGGCTTGCGTCGGCCTGCGGAAGTCGCATGAGGATCGCTTCGTAGTCTGCGGTGGCCTGTTCCAGGAGCGCGCGCTTTTCCGCTCCCGTCGTGCGTTCGGCAAGATGATAGCGCGAGGTCGCTAGGCTGTTCATGACCATCGACCACCAATCGCGGTGGAGGGCGCGGTCGGAAGCCACCTTGAGCGCCGCCTCCTGCGCGCGGACCGACGCGCGGAGCGTTTCAAGTCCGATGCTCGACGCGTTGTCCGCTCCGAGCTTTTGCAACGCGGTGCCGAGATTGCTCTGGGTTTCGGCCCAGAGCACGGGTGCTTCCTCGGGCTTACGCACGATGAGTGCCTGCTGGTAAGCATCGATCGCCCGTTTCAGATAGCCCGCCCGCGCGGCACCGGTCGCGCACTCCGCGAGGCCGAGGAGTGCGTTGCCCATATTGTTCTTCGTCGATGCCCACTCCATCCCCGGTGCGGCTAGCGAGCGCAGCAGCAGCGACTCCTCGAATGCGTCGACGGCGCGGTTCAGCAGCTGCACGACGTCGGCGCCTTGGCCAAGTCGCGCCAGTCCGTGCAGGGCACAGCCGAGATTATTCTGCGTCTCGGACTGCTTCTCGACGTCGTCCCGGTGTTCATGTCCATCGAGGGAACGCTCGAACGCTGCGATGGCATGCTCGAAAGCGCGCGGCCCTTCGTGGGCGCCGAGCGTCTCGCCCAGGTCCTGCCAGACGATCCCGAGATTGTTGAGCGTCGTAGCCACGTATTCGGCTTCGTCGTTTGCCTCGAAATGGCCGAGCGCATTCTCATAGAGGTCGATGGCCTCGTGCAGCGTATCGGTACGATCCGGGGAGGCTTGGTTGACCGCCAAGCGAGCGAGGGCATCGGCGAGCTGCTTGCAGACGATCGCGTGGGTGTGGCGGGACGGAGCGCTGGCGGTCGCTTCGAACAGCTCGCGGGCAAGGCGGACCGCATGACAGTGTGCGCTTCCGCCGAACCATGCTCCGTGCCGCAACAGTTGCCGAATGAACTCGGTCCCGGTATCGGCCGCCACGGTAGGATCGAGCTCCACAAGGAGACGAAGCGCCGTGGCGAAGTGATTGGCAGCGGCGTCGGCATCCTGGGCGAAGAGGGCGACGCGAGCTTCCATCGTTCGTAGCTGCACAAGTTGCCGAACGGGCTCGGCGAAGCGGGTCGTCGTGTCGGTTCGTGCGCGGCCGAGAAGCTCCTGGGCATCCCTGATGTGGCCTCGCGCAAGGGCGTGCTCGATCCGATCGACATTCTCGACGACGGAAGCATCTTCCGATCTCAGAGCGGTCAACTCTCCACGCAATGTCTGGTAGCTGTCGGCTGCCTCTTCCAGAAAACGCACGTGATCGCTGATCGAAGCCTGCGGGTTGTGATGGCCGAACATCCGCGCCACGAAGCGAAACAGCGCGGCGGATTCTCCATAGGCACGGGTGTAGGCATCATCCGGTGAGCGGTCTGGCCGCCGGCATTCGTCGATGTCGTCGGATGTGAGGTTGAGAGCGACGGCGAGAGCGTCGATCGTGCGCTGCTGCGGACGCTTCACGCGACCGCTCTCAAGATCGGAAATGGTGCTTGCGCGGCCGTTCTCGCCAAATGCTTCGATTGCCAGTTGAAGTTGCGTCCAGCTTTCGATCCCACGCTTTCGCGCGATCAAAGCGCCAAATCGCTCTCCGAACGAATCGCCCACCCGTTGGTCGCGCTGTGACACCGGAGCCCCCAGACGATCTTAGTTTTGACACATCCTAGGCAGTATTGAGTCGCGATGTCGATACCGATAGAAACGGCTACGGCCATAGCGGCGCGATCATTTCGAATTAAGAATAATTTCATGACGAGGGACGGGTCTAATGCGGAATTGGTTGAGAGTGTTAGTGCTGGCGTTTGCCGTTAGTGGGTTGTCCGCAGAGGTACAAGCACAGCGCACACCCATCGCGGAACGGAAAGCCGAGCCAGAACTCAAAAAGATCGTAAATTTAGAAATATATTCTTATTATTTAATGGTTCAGCGTGAAAAGACAGGATTCTGGCCCAAGATTTTGAGAATCGGTAACCCCGAGCGCAAGCTGAGACTCGCGTTCTCTGGGCCAATCAACATCGGTCAGGCGCAATTGGACGTGGAGCGGCGAGCATTTCAGCACATTTTCGGCAAACCCAGTCTTCAATCGGTCATCTTCGGCAAAGGGAGCTGGAACCGTCCGGGCACGCTGCGTCTGAAGTTCCAGAAACGGGCAACTCTTGGACGAAAGCATTGGACAGGCGGTAAGATCAGCCGCTTTTCCAACACAGTTTGGCTGAGCCCCAATGCTTTGGACGAGGCACGGGATTGGGCGATCCAAAAAGCCTACGGCAACGTGCCTCGTTTCCTAGCCCAGCAAGGGGAAATTTTTGAAATATACAATACCGTTGCAGCGCACAGTCGACGCTATGGCGGTAAGACTGTTGGCGATGTGTTGACGGACGAGCAGATCCGATTCCTCATCGCGAGCGAAAGCGCGAACGTGCTCTTCAAAATGATTGTCGACTTCATCGTCGCCCACGAGGCCGGGCACTACTTCCTGCGTCACTATCATATCCGGGATTGTGACCAATTTCGGGCCCAGGAGAGGGCGGCCGATGCCTTCGCCGTCGTCCACCACGTCTATATCGGCCGTAGTGCGCTCGTGCGCGACGTCGGTGGCTTCAGCGGTCTGGCCTCGTTCCAAGCGCGCTTCTCCGACGCTCATATCATCGGCAATGCAAAGGCTGTCTGCGGCTACGACTCGAAGCGGGAACGCTCGGCCAATCTCGTCTCAGTGTACAACAAGGCGGTCGCCTACTTTCGAGCGGCGAGACGATGAGGTTGTCAGGATATCTTGCGCTTGCCGCGATTGTCGCTTGCAGCGTTCCGGCGCTCGCGGTGGCTGCGGAGACGCCGCCGAGGCCGGTCACGCTGACGTTCAGCACGAAACAGCAGCAGTCCGATCCGTCAGGCGCAATGTTCGTCTGCTACAGTCGGGGCGGCGAACTTGGTGGCGCGATCAGTCTTGCGCTGAGCACGATGTCCGGCGCGACGGCGACCAAGCGTTCGGGGGCGTATTGGACCCAGCCGTTCAACTTTGCCGGCGGCGGGCAAGGGCGCGTGGTGCTGAAGGCGAGCATCGCGGACGAGCGGATCAACGGAAACCGTGAGGTCAACGTTGTCCTCACGGCCTTTTCCGATCGGGGCGGCGGTGCGACGGATCGGCAGCCTGCACCGGGCCGGATTGCAGCGTCCGCCCGCAAAACATTTGCGGACGCACTGCTTGTGGCGCTGCGACGGCGGACCCGCTGTATCGACCAGCGCGGGTCGTAGGGCACCCCCTAGTGGGACGCCCTGCCCATCGCAAAGGCGAAGTAGACGATGGCTGTCGCAATGGCAGCGATCGACTTGTCGAGGCCGACGGTCGATGCCGCATAAAGGCCGGAGAGGACGAGGTAGAGTGCTTCGGTCGGGATGAGGTGCATGTGAGATCCTAAGCGTTGGCGGTGAGTGCAGCGGCTGCGTTGTCGACACGCACCTCATCCCACGAGCGGCCCGGCTCACGTGATCCGCGAAACTACGCGAACTCCGGAAGTGATCCGGAAACGGCGCTCGAACCGGCAAAGGCTCCACTCTCAGCCCAAAAATCTTATCCCCGCCCCCTCCACCCCATGCCATCCTCCCCCCGTCGCTCGAGCAAGGGGGGAGGCGTGCCGGACCGTCCGCCGCGAGCTCGAGGGTTTCGGCAGTCGGGGCTGGGTGGGGGCTAACGGACCTCCACCCACCCGGCGAGACCGGGATGCGGAGCTGCCCGAAGGCGCAAAAGGGGAGGGGTTCGCCCATCCCCTCGCGCCGGACCGTCGAAGACGCGCCCACCTTCCGCCGGCGAGCACCGCGGACGGGCGACAGCCAGGGTCGACCCCGAGGTCTTCGAGGCAGCCGTCGGCCACCCGCCGACGAAGCCGCCGTCTCCCGCGAAAACCGAAGGCGGGACGGGTGGGGACGACCTCACCTTCCACTCCAGCGGTCGCCCCCTCGCGTCCCGCCGATCCCCTCCGCTCCTCGTCGGGCCGGAGCGTCGTCGCGCGCCCGCACGTCCGCCCGAGGCATCGCCACCCCAACAGGAAGCCGCCATGAGCCAACGTCAGCGAGACCGCCGCCGCACCGCCAAGGCGTGCCGCACCAAGCAGCCCGCCTGCGCCATGACCTCCAAGGTCCAGTCCGACGCCCGCCGCATCCGCAAGGCGCGCGAGGCCGCCGAGGCGGAGGCGCACCGCAAGCGCGCCGCCGCCGAGCGGCGCCAGTTCGAGGCCGAGCTCGAGGCGATCAACCGCATGGCGCTGCAGTTCGACCGCATCCTGTCCGCCTGCCGCCCGGGCCGCCCGTAGCGCCCATGCGGATGCCGCGTTTCGTGCCAGCCCCGATGCGAATGCCCACACCGCTTTCCGCGCCGATGCTGCTTCCCGCGCCGACGCCGACATCCGACCCGAGGGCCGACCTCGCCGACGCTGCCACCGCACGCCGCCCTCGCATCGCGCGGCAGGCCCACCCGGGGGCCGCCTTGCAGGCGCGGCGAGGGCCGGGGGCGGCGAACTCTTCGTCGACTGAGGCGTTGTTTCACCGCTCACGAAATGGAGATCACGCCCCCATGCAAACCCTCATGCATCCGACGAGCCACGACCTTTCCAAGCAGGTCCGCCAGTCCGTCGTCGGCCTCCTTCAGGACAACCTCGCCGACGGCATCGACCTCGTCTATCAGGTGAAGCAGGCCCACTGGACGCTGCGCGGCCCCAACTTCATCGGCCTGCACGAGCTTCTCGACCAGCTCCACGAACAGGTGGAGGACAAGGTCGACCTCGTCGCCGAGCGCATCTCGGTCCTCGGCGGCCAGGCCGAAGGCACCGTCGAGGCGTCGGCGGGCCGGTCGCGCCTGCCCAAATATCCCCTCGACGCCGTCGCCATCGAGGATCACGTCGCCGCGCTCTCCAAGGCGTTCGCCGCCTACGCCAAGAACCATCGCGCGGCGATCGACGAGGCGAGCGAGGCGGGGGACGAGGCGACCGCCGACCTCTTCACCGAGATCGTGCGCATGGCCGACCGGGCGCTCTGGTTCATCGAGGCGCACAAGCCGGTCGGCTGATCGGCGGCCTTCGCGGCGATGCCTTTACCAAACGGAAAGCACGGTGCGGTCAAATTTGCGGCAGGATGCATCGAAGACATCCTGCGCTCAGGAGTTGTACCGCGTTGCGCTTGGTCGATCTGCCTCACGGAGCCATCCGCCATCATCCCGCCCGGCCGGCTCCCATCTACCTGCCGCCGCCGGCCGGATCCGGAAAACCGCGGCTCTCGGCGCGGCTCTCGGCGACGGTGTCGCCCGGGCGGCGCCGCCCGCTGCGCCGCGTCGCCGCCGCGCTGCCGAAGACGCTGGCGCTCGCCGGCCTCGCCTTCCTCGCCTCCGGGGCGGGGGTCGCCGACACCTCGCTGCTCGCCGCCCTCTCCGGCGACCGGCCGACCTGGCTCGCCGCCGTGCGGGCGCCCGATCCCGGCATCGCCCTGTCGCCCAATGCGAGCCTCTCCGGCACCACCGTCGCCCTCGGCGAGGCGGCGCCCGCGGTCGAGCTCGGCAAGGGCGACCGCCTCATGACGCGGGTCGACCTCACCGCTCCCGGCGTGCGCGGCACCCTCGCGCCGCTCGCCGGCCTCTACGCCGCCGCCGACGTCGCCGCGCTGCCGCGCGTCGCCTTCGTGCGCCCGCCGCAGGACGCGCCCGCCCTCTCCGAACGGGCCCGCGCGACGGCCTCCTCGATGCTCACCGCCTACGCCGCGGACCGCGCCGACATCTCCGAGCCGTTCGAGCTTCTCCTCGGGCCGGAGGCGAGCGCCACCCCGAGCCTGCCCTACGGGGTTGCCGGCAACGGGCGCGACCACTGGTGGTCCGACCGTCCGCTCCCCGCCTCGATCACCAGCGAGGCCTCCCTCAAATGCCTCACCGAGGCGATCTATTTCGAGGCGCGCGGGGAGAGCGAGCTCGGCCAGGAGGCGGTCGCCCAGGTCGTCGTCAACCGCGTCAAGAACCCGGCCTATCCCGACGACATCTGCGCCGTCGTCTACCAGAACCGCACCTGGTACAATCGCTGCCAGTTCACCTTCGCCTGCGACCGGATCAAGGACGTGGTGCGCGACCCGGAGGCGTGGGCCACCGCCGAGAAGGTCGCCAAGCTCTACACCGAGCAGAAGCTCTGGCTCGCCGAGGTCGGCGCGGCCACCCACTACCACGCCACCCGCGTCAGCCCGAAATGGGCCAACATCATGCGCCGCGTGAAGACCATCGGCGACCACGTCTTCTACATGACGCGACACGGCGGCTGGACCTGAGCAGCCATGCATCCGAGATGATTGCCAGGGCACCTTTCTCCGGCTAGACAAAACGCCGCAGTGAGGAAGAGCGCATGTCCAGCCCGTCCACCCCCGCCGCACCGTCGTCGCGGGCCTTCCCCGTCGCCCTCGTGCTCGCCGCCGGATGCGGCATCGCGATGCTCTCGCTCGGCGAGCGCTCCGCCTTCGGCCTGTTCCAGAACGACATGGTGAACGCCCACCCCTGGGGCCGGGAGACCTTCGCGCTCGCCTTCGCCCTCCAGAACCTCGTCTGGGGCATGGCTCAGCCCGTCACCGGCGGTCTCGCCGACCGCTACGGCACCATGAAGGTGCTGATGGTCGGCGGTGTCCTCTATGCGCTCGGCACGGCGGGGGCGGTCTACGCCTCGTCCTCGCTGCTGATGCATCTGATGTTCGGGGTGCTGGTGGGCGTCGGTCTCGCGGCGTCCTCCTTCACCATCGTCATCTCCGCCTTCAGCCGCGCCGTCGGGCCGGAGCAGCGCACCTTGGCGTTCGGCCTCGGCACCGCCGCCGGATCGCTCGGCATGTTCCTGTTCGGGCCGGTGGGGGCGATCCTCATCGCCACCCAAGGCTGGGAGAACGCGCTCCTCGCCTTCGCCGGCTTCGCGCTCCTCATCATCCCCTTCGCGGTGCCGCTGCAGGGACGCTCCAAGCCGGACCCGGCGACGGCGTCGCAATCGGCGCTCGCCGCGCTCAAGGAGGCGCTCGGCTACCGCAGCTACGTCCTCCTCGTGTTCGGCTTCTTCGTGTGCGGCTTCCACGTCGCCTTCATCATCGCCCACATGCCGGCCTACATCGAGGATCTCGGCCTCTCCACCTCGGTGGGCGGCACGGCCATCGCGCTCATCGGCCTCTTCAACGTGATCGGCTGTCTCGCAGCGGGGGTGATCGGGCAGCGGATGTCGAAGTCCTATTCGCTCTCCGTGCTCTATCTGCTGCGCTCGGTGCTCATCACGGCGTTCGTGCTGACGCCGATCAGCGCGGCGAGCGTCATCACCTTCTCGGCGCTGATGGGGCTCCTGTGGCTCTCCACGGTGCCCTTCACCTCCGGCCTCGTCGCCACCATGTTCGGTCCGCGCTACATGGGCATGCTGTTCGGCGTGGTGTTCTTCTCCCACCAGGTCGGCTCGTTCCTCGGCGTCTGGCTCGGCGGCGTGATCTATGCCAAGACGGGCTCGTACGACATGTTGTGGTGGATCGGGGTGGCGCTGGGCCTCTTCGCGGCCGTCGTGCATATGCCGATCCGCGATGCGCCGGCGCCGCGCCCGTTGGCCGCAGCGGCCTGAACCGGGAAAGCGCGGCCCCCGCGCTGATCGACCACGCCACCGCCGGCACGGCACTTGCTGTATCGGCGGTGCGCAACAATTATATGTAGAGAATGACGGACGCCGCGCGCCACACCGAGCAAGAATCTTGCGCCACGGGTAAGGAAGCTCTCCCGTGTACGTGCCTTCGCCTCCGCAGGATCGCCCGGCAGATCACCAACCTCTATGACGCCGCGTTGGCCCGCAACGGGGTGTCGATCGTCACCTACGCGGTGCTGTCGCAGCTCGCCCGCGAGGAATCGCTCACCCTGTCGGCGCTCGCCGAGCGGGTCGGCACCGACAGGACCACGCTGTCGCGCACGGTGGAGCGGATGCGCCACGCCGAGCTCGTGGAGACGGCGCCGGGCGACGACCGACGCGAGCGGCGCCTGAGCCTCACCCCGCACGGCCGCACCACGGTGGAAGCGGCGCGCCGCTCGTGGCGGGAGACCGCCGCCGAGCTCGAGGAGCGCTACGGCGCGGGGCGGCTCGCTTCGCTCCACGAGCTCCTCGCCGATCTGGAGCGCGTCGCAGCCGACGAGGCCGAGGGCCGCTGAGGCCGGTTGCGACCGGCCCGTTCATCCACGTCTTCGAGCATTCCGCGCAGCCGGCGCAGGGCGGGAGCCGTGCCGGTCAGCCGAGGTCGCGCTCCAGCGCCTCGAAGGCGGCGAGGAAGCGCGTCTCCACCGTCGCCGTCGACCACGGCACCAGGAATTCCGTGACGTCGGCCTCCTTGACCCTCGGGCGCCCGAAGAAGCGGTGCGCCTCCTCGGGGGTGAAGCCGGCGAGCGCGACGGCCTCGTGATAGGCGGCGGCGATGTCGGCGGACTTGATCCGCCGCGACCGCAGCCCCCTGGGATCGGCCGGCAGGGCGAAGCGCAGGTGGACGGCGTGGGCGATGCGCTCCTCCACGGCCTTATAGGCCGATCCGATCACCGCCTTGAACGGCGAGATGAGGTCGCCCACGACATATTCCGGCGCGTCGTGGAGGAGGGCGGCGAGGCGGTCGGCGGCCGTCGCGTCGGGCGTCTGACAGGCGAGGATCCGCTCGACGAGCAGCGAGTGCTGGGCGACCGAATAGGGATACTCGCCGACGGTCTGCCCGTTCCAGCGTGAGACGCGGGCGAGGCCGTGAGCGATGTCGCGGATCTCGATGTCGAGGGGTGAGGGATCGAGGAGGTCGAGCCGGCGGCCGGAGAGCATGCGCTGCCAGGCCCGCGGCTCGGTGCTGCGGCCGCGGGAGGTGCGCGCCGCCTTCTTCGCCGCCTCGGGACGGGTGCCGTCGTGCCGCGGGCCGGCCGGTCCGCTCAATCGCTCGCCTCTTCCACCTTGAGCGCGAACGGCGCGCCCGGCGGGACGCGGAGGCGGACGGCGACGCCCTCGATCTCGGCGGTCTCGCCGACGCGGTCGATCCGCACGACGGCGAGCCCGTCGCCGCCGAGGGTGGTGCCGAGCCGGCCCACCACCTTGCCGCCGACCGTGACGGGTGCACCGGTCGCGGGGAGGGTGGCGTCGGCCGCCACGATCACCGTGCGCCGGCGGGCGGTGCCGCGATGGCGCATCCGCGAGACCACCTCCTGACCGACGAAGCAGCCCTTCTTGAAGTCGACGCCGCCGGTGAGGTCCATGTTGGCGTCGTGGGGGAAGGCGTCGCCGAGCTCGAAGTCGAGCACCGCGTCGGGCACGCCGGCGGCGATGCGGGCGGCGTGGTAGGCGCTGGCGTCGGTTTCGGCCGGGGCGTCGGCGGGCGCCATGAGGGTGCGGCCGCCGAGGCCTGCGGCGCGCGGGTCGGCGGGACCCTCGCCTGACACCACCACCACCTCGTCGGTGCGGGCGAGCGTCACGGCGGCGCGCAGCTTGTAGAGGCCGAAGCGGCGCTCGAGGTCGTCGGCCGCCGCCGTCGGCACGTCGAGGGTGAGGTGATCTTCTTCGACGTGGATCATCATGTCGGAGAGGATCTTGCCCTGCGGCGTCAGCAGCGCGCCATAGCCGAGGCCGCCGGGGGCGATCGCCTCGACGTCGGCCGATAGGAGGCCGTCGAGGAATTTCACCCGGTCGGGTCCCTCGAAGCGGATCGCCACCCGTCTCTCAAGAACGCATCCGGTCGTGGTCAACGTGGCCTCCATCGCTTGGGCTCGTCACTCGTCAAGGTCGCCGGCGGAGAAGTAGCGCAGCCGCCCGTCGGCCGAAATGCCGACCCGGAAGAAGGTGTAGCGACCCATCCGCTCCATCTCCTCAACATCGAGGGAGGTGAGAAGCCGGTAAAGCTCCACGTAGTGTCGCGGGGTGAGGTCGGCCAAGGGGACCTCGGCGAAATAAGGCCAGACATAGGTGCCCCCCTCGGGCGGGCCGACGTGCACGTAGCCGGTCTCGAGGATCTCCATCAGGATCGCGAGGATCTCCTGCCCCTCGGCGTCGCCCGACTGCGAGCGCAGGCTGTTCACGGCGTCGGGGGTGGTGGAGAAATTGGCCACCAGGGGGGCCGCCCGCTGGCGCGCGAAGACGTCGCGGAGCTTGTCGATGTCGCCGGTGCGGGCGGCATCGATAAGCAGCCGGCGCGTTTCGGCGACGGCCGAGGGGAGCTCGGCTGGGTCGTAGCGCACGTCGTCGATGCCGGCGCGCGTCGGCGCTGGCACGCCGGTTGCCTCCATATCCACAGAATGTGGGTCTTCCGGAACGTCCTCCTCGTCATCGTCTTGCCGCAACAGCCGGTCCGGCCGGGAGGATTTCTCCCCCGTGGTCGGGCTCAGCGGGCTTTTTTCGGTGGCCTGATCGGAGGGTTCGAGGACGACGTCCTCGGGCGCGTAGGCATGCGCCCAGAGCGGGCAGGCGAGCGCGGCGACGAGCGCGGCGATCAGGACAAGAGGTTGACGTCGCATGGACCTGCCGTTCCTCATGGGTCGATGCGCCGGCGCTTGGTGCAAGGCGCTGCCCTCCTTCGCATCTTTCACGGGTGGATACCAAACATGATCCTGGACCGGCCGACGTGACGCCCCTCGCGTTCATCGCGCTCGGCATGCTGGGAGGGCTTTTCGTGACGGCGCCGCTCGGTCCCGTCAACGTCATGATCATGCAGCGGGCCTTGCGCTACGGCTTTGCGACGGGGCTCGCGGCGGGGATCGGCGCGGCGCTCGCCGACGTGATCTTCGCCACCGCGGCGGCGTTCTCGGTATCGACCGTCAGCGAGTTCGTGGAGGGGCACAGCCGGTTGATCCAGCTCATCGGCGGGCTTCTGGTGATGGCGTTCGGCGCCCGCATCCTGTGGCGCCAGCCGGGCTTCGGCCATCCGCTGCCGCCGGAGGGGCGGCGGAAGGGCACGATGGAGGTGGCCTCCACCACGTTCATCCTGACGATCACCAACCCTGCCACGATCTTCGGCTTCATTGCTTATTTCGGTGCACTCGGCGAATGGGCGCCGGCGAACGACGATGTGTTGGGGACGGCCCAGCTCGTCCTGGGCGTGGCGATCGGCACCGTGGCATGGTGGAGCGGGGTGTCGGCGCTCGTGACGCGGCTGCGCGTCCATCTCACCGAGGCGCGGCTTGCCAA
This sequence comes from Acuticoccus mangrovi, assembly GCF_016411865.1. Classification (GTDB taxonomy): domain Bacteria; phylum Pseudomonadota; class Alphaproteobacteria; order Rhizobiales; family Amorphaceae; genus Acuticoccus; species Acuticoccus mangrovi. The sequence continues at coordinate 21,784 of NZ_JAEKJA010000026.1, forward strand.
GGTGAACGTCGTGGCGGGCGCCATTCTGGTGGGCTTCGGCGCGCTGATCCTCGGGCGCCTGTCGGTGACCTATTTCCGGCTGCTCTGAGGCTTCGGCGGCGCCGGGTCGAGGGCGGCGAGGCGGGAAGGGCAGCGAGGCGGAAGGGGCAGGAGAGAGCCGATGTGCGGACGCTATCAGCTGACATTGCCGCCGGAGATGATGCGCACGCTGTTCGCCCTCGCGGGCGGGATCGAGCCGTTCCCGCCGCGCTACAACATCGCGCCGACGCAGCCGGTGCACGTGGTGCGCGCCGCGCCGGCGGGAGGGCGCGAGCTGACGCTGATGCGGTGGGGGCTCATCCCGTCCTGGGTGAAGGACCCGCGCGAGTTCGCCCTGCTGATCAACGCGCGCTCGGAGACGGCGGCGGAGAAGCCCGCCTTCCGCAATGCGCTGCGCCGGCGCCGGGTGCTTCTGCCGGCGACGGGCTTCTACGAGTGGCGGCGCGAGGAGGGGCGCAAGCAGCCCTACCTGTTCGAGCCGCTGGCGGAGGACGAGCCGATGGCCCTCGCCGGCATCGCCGAGACCTGGATGGGGCCGAACGGGGAGGAGCTCGACACCGTGGCGATCCTCACCGGCGAGGCGCGGGGGGTGACGGCCGACTATTATACGCGCATGCCGCTGACGGTGCCGGCCGCGAACTTCGCCGCCTGGCTCGACCGGGCCGAGGACGACGGGGCGGCCGCGCTCACCCTCGCGGCGCGGGCGGACTATCGGGCGCGCCCGGTGTCGATGCGCCTCTCCAACGCCCGCAACGAGGGCAAGGCGCTGATGGAGCCCGACCGCGCCGATCGGCCGGAGCCGCCGACAAAGCCCTCCGATGACGCCGCGCAGGCGGAGCCACGGAAGAGTGGACCGGGGAAGACGAAGGAGAAGGCGAAGGCGAAGGGTAGGCGGCGCGCCGAGGACGACGCGCCGACGCTCTTCTGAGCCGCTACTTACCCGGCATCGGCAAGAGGCGGCCGGGGTTCATCAGGTCGTCGGGGTCGAAGGCGGCCTTGATGCGCTGCATGAGGTCGAGCTCGACGGCGTCGCGCACCGTCGGCACGAGGTCGCGCTTCAGCCGGCCGACGCCGTGCTCGGCGGCGATCGAGCCCTTGTAGCGGCGCACCACGGCGTGGACGGCCGCGTTCATCTCGTCCCAGCGGGCGAGGTAGGCGGCCTTGTCGGCCCCCTCCGGCTGGGTGATGTTGAAGTGGATGTTGCCGTCGCCGAGGTGGCCGAAGGCGACGGGCCGGGCCCCCGGCACCACCTTCAGCACCGCCTCGGTGGCCTCGGCGAGGAAGGCCGGCACGTCGGCGATCGGCACCGACACGTCGTGCTTGATGGAGCCGCCCTCGTGGCTCTGCACCTCCGACAGAAGCTCACGCAGGCGCCAGAAATCCTGCGCCTCGGCGAGCGACTGGGAGATCATCGCGTCGGAGATCTCGCCCGCCTCGTAGGCCGCCATCAGCTCGGCTTCGAGGATGTCGCGCATCGGGCGGTCGGGGGCGAAGGTGCTCGCCTCGATCAGCACCATCCAGTCGGGCATCCCCTCGGTGAAGGGATTGCGCGTGTCGGCGCCGTATTTCAACACCAGCTCCAGGCCGAACCTCGGCACCAGCTCGAAGGCGGTGAGGGCGTCGCCGAGTCGCCCGCTGATGCGGCCGAGGAGGGTGAGGGCGTCGGCCGGGCTCGCGACGCCCACCACCGCCGCGTCGCGGGCATGGGGGAGCGGGGCGAGCTTCAGGACCGCGCGGGTGATGATGCCGAGCGTTCCCTCCGCGCCGATGAAGAGGTGCTTGAGGTCGTAGCCGGTGTTGTCCTTATGCAGAGCGCGAAGGCCGTTCCAGATCCGCCCGTCGGGCATCACCACCTCGAGGCCGAGCACCTGGTCGCGCATGTTGCCGTAGGCGAGGACGCCGGTGCCGCCGGCGTTGGTGGAGATGAGGCCGCCGATGCGTGCGGAGCCCTCCGAGGCGAGCGAGAGGGGGAAGAGGCGACCGGCCTCCTCGGCGGCGCGCTGCACCTCCTGCAGGATGACGCCGGCCTGCACGGTCATGGTGCTGCCACGCGCGTCGACCTCCTCGATGGCGTTCATGCGGTCGGTGGAGATCAGCACCTCGTTGCCCGCCTCGACCGGGATCTGGCCGCCGACGAGGCCGGTGTTGCCGCTCTGTGGCACGACCGCCACGCCGAGGCGGGCGGCGTGACGCACCATGGTGGCGGTCTCCTCGGTGGAGCGGGGACGCAGCACGAAGGGCGTCACGCCGGTGTAGAGGTCGCGCCACTCCTTGAGGTAGGGGGCCATATCCGCGGCGTTGTTGAGAATCGCCGCTTCCCCGATATCCGCCACCACTGCGTCGCGCAGCTGCGCGATGGCCGCCGTGTCGGCCGGTTGACGGGGTGAGGACAGGGGACTGGACATTCGATCGGCTCCGCTTGCTTGGGACTGTGGCCCTCGGTATGTCATAGACGACTCCTCGCGGCACGTCCGCCCAATCCATCCTGAAGGCTTCGATGATGAGTGGCTCCGGCATTCTCGCGGGAAAACGCGGACTGATCCTTGGGGTCGCCAACAACCGCTCCATTGCATGGGGCATTGCGCAGGCGGCCCGCAATCATGGGGCGTCGCTCGCCTTCACCTACCAGGGGGATGCGCTGCGCAAGCGCGTCGAGCCGTTGGCCGCCTCCCTCGAGGCCGAGGTAGTGGGCCATTGCGACGTGACCGACCCGGCGAGCATGGACGCCGTGTTCGAGACGATCGCCCAAGGCGGCGGGCTCGATTTTCTCGTCCACGCCATCGCCTTTTCCGACAAGAACGAGCTGACCGGCCGCTACATCGAGACGAGCGCTGAGAACTTCGCCAAGTCGCTGATGATCTCCTGCTACTCGTTCACCGACATCGCGCGCCGCGCCGAGCCGCTGATGAAGAACGGCGGCTCGATGCTGACGCTCACCTACTACGGCGCCGAGAAGGTGATGCCCCACTACAACGTGATGGGCGTGGCGAAGGCGGCGCTCGAAGCCTCGGTGCGCTATCTCGCCGCCGATCTCGGGCCGTCGGACATTCGCGTCAATGCGCTCTCGGCGGGGCCGATCAAGACGCTGGCGGCCTCCGGCATCGGCGACTTCCGCTATATTCTGAAGTGGAACGAGTACAACGCGCCGATGCGGCGGACGGTGACGATCGAGGACGTGGGCAATGCCGCGGCCTATCTGTTGTCGCCGCTGTCGCGCTCGGTGACGGGCGAGGTGCACCACGTCGATTCCGGCTACCACGTCGTCGGCATGAAGGCGGTGGACGCGCCCGACATCACGAAGACGGTCGCCGTCGAGGGCGACTGATGCTGCGTCCGGGCGTTCGCCTCATCCACATCCGCCACGGGTTGACCGACTGGAACGCCGAAGGGCGGCTTCAGGGGCAGACGGACATTCCGATCAACGACGTCGGTCGCGGCCAGGCGAGCGGCAACGGCGAGCGCCTCGCCGCCTTCCTCGCTGAGGAGGGGGTCGACCCGGCGAGCCTCGGCTATGTGTGCTCGCCGCTGGGGCGCACCCGTGAGACGATGGCGATCGTGCGCGACCGGCTGGGCCTCGCCGGCGAGGCGGCGACCGACGATCGGCTGAAGGAGGTGGGCTTCGGCGCCTGGTCGGGCTTCACCTATGCCGAGCTGAGGGCCGGCGGCAACGAACGTGCGGTGCGCCGCCGCAAGGACGACAAGTGGAGCTTCCGCCCGCCGGAGGGGGAGAGCTACGCCGACCTCTCCGCCCGCGTGGGGGAGTGGCTGGAGACGATCGAGACCGACACCGTCGCGGTGGCGCACGGCGGCGTCTATCGTGTGCTGCAGGGGTTGATTTTGGGTGTGCCGCTCCATGAAGTGCCGAGCCTGCCGGCGCCGCAGGATCGGATCGCCCTGTTCCAAGATGGCTTGCTGAAGCTCTTTTGAGATGTCCTACAACACGTTCGGCCAGCTCTTCCGCGTGACGACCTTTGGCGAAAGCCACGGGCCGATGATCGGCGGCGTGGTGGACGGCTGTCCGCCGGGCATTCGCCTGTCGCTCGCCGCGATCCAGGCCGAGATGGATCGGCGCCGACCGGGCCGCAGCCGCCACACCACTCAGCGCCGCGAGCCCGACGCGGTGCGCGTCGTCTCCGGCGTGATGGAGGAGGGGGACGGGCTCGTGACCACCGGCACCCCCATCGCGCTGGTGATCGAGAACGTGGACCAGCGCTCCAAGGACTACTCCAACATCGCCGACCGCTACCGCCCCGGCCATGCCGACTACACCTACGACGCCAAATATGGGCTGCGCGACTATCGCGGCGGCGGCCGCTCCTCGGCCCGCGAGACGGCGGTTCGCGTCGCCGCCGGCGCGGTCGCGCGAGAGGTGCTCTCGGGGGTGACTATCCGCGGCGCGCTGGTGGAGATGGGCGGGGACCGCGCCGAGGGTCGCGACTTCTCGATCGTCGACGACAACGACTTCTTCGCTCCGGACGCGGCGGCCGCGGCGCGCTGGGCCGACCGGCTCGACGCGGCGCGCAAGGCGGGCTCCTCGCTCGGCGCCGTCGTGGAGGTCGTCGCCGAGGGCGTGCCCGTCGGCTGGGGGGCGCCGCTCTACGGCAAGCTCGACCAGGACCTTGCGAGCGCGATGATGTCGATCAATGCGGTGAAGGGGGTGGAGATCGGCGACGGGTTCGCCGCCGCCCGCCTCACCGGCGAAGAGAACGCCGACGAGATGCGCGCGGGCCCGGACGGGCCAGTCTTCGTCAGCAACCACGCTGGGGGCGTGCTCGGCGGCATCTCCTCCGGCGCGCCGGTGGTGGTGCGCTTCGCGGTGAAGCCTACCTCGTCGATCCGCACCCCGCGCCGCTCGGTGACGCGCGGCGGGGAGGAGGTGGACGTTTCGACCACCGGGCGTCACGATCCGTGCGTGGGCATTCGTGCCGTGCCGGTGGGGGAGGCGATGATGGCGATCGTGCTCGCCGACCATTTCCTGCGTCACCGAGGACAGACGGGGTGCTGATGGACGCGACGCCAACGCCGCGCACCGGCAAGCCGAGCGGCTTCGCCACCGGCTACAAGCCCCATGCCGGCGACATGATGGTCTATGGCGGCGGGGCGCTCACCCTGATCGGCGTGCTCGCGATGGTGGTGCGGGTGGAGCCGCTCTATCTCCTCGCGAGCCTCGTCGGCACCGGCTCGGCCTTCTACTTCTCGCCGACGGTGGACATGAAGTCGCCGCAGGTGGGGGGGAATGCGGAGGGGATCTTCATTGCCCGTGTCGGCGTGATCCCGTGGGCACGGGTGGCGAAGATGCGGGTGGAGCACCGCGTGCTGCGCTCGATCCCGCTCGCGACGCTGATCGTGACGCCGGACCGGCCGCTCGCCGAGGCGGTGTCGCAGCCCGATCGGGTGCCGCTTCTGCGGCGCGTCATGGCGCGCCCCGTCCACGTCCGGCGCGACGAGGTGCGGGTGGACCTCCACGCCCTCGCGATGGATCCCTACGAGGTGGAGCGCCGTCTCGTGGCGCTGCGCACGGCCGGCAGCCGGGACGCGGGCTGAGAGACCTCCGGGGCACCGATCCGCTCAGGGGCACCGATCCGCGTGGCGGCGCCTATTCGCTCTTGCCGCGGGGCGAGAGGCCGAGGCGCTGAAAGCCCTTGCGCCGCTCCGGCCGGCGCGCCGAGATGCGGCGCGAGTTGACGCCGGCCCAGCCGATCTCGCCGGAGAGGCGGCCATACTCGATCTTCGGGCAGCGGTTCTGGATCACCGTGATGCCCTTCGCCTCGGCGCGGGCGGCGGCCTCGTCGTTGCGGATGCCGAGCTGCAGCCAGATCACCTTGGGCAGCGGGTCGAGGGCAAGGGCTTCCTCGATCACGCCGGGCACCGCGTCGGAGGCGCGGAAGACGTCGACCATGTCGATCGGCTCCGGCACGTCGGCGAGGCGGGCGAAGACGGGGCGGCCGCCGATCGTCCCGCCGGCGTGGCCGGGGTTGATCGGAAACACGGTGAAGCCCTTCTCCGTGAGGTAGCGCAGCACGAAGGACGACGGGCGCGTGGTGTTCGCCGAGGCGCCCACCATCGCGATGGTGCGCACGGAGGAGAGGATCTCCTCGATGAGGTCGTCGTCGTAGTGATCGTGGTTCATGGGGCTCAGCGGTCCTGCCAGTCGGCGGGCCGCTTCTCGGCGAAGGCGGCGAGGCCTTCGCGACCGTCGGCGAGGAGGAGATTGTCGACCATGGCGGCGCTGGCGCAGGCGTAGGCCTCGGCGAGGGGGCGGCCGCCCTGCTCGGCGACGGCGCGCTTGCCGAGGGCGAGCACGGCGGCCGACTTGGTGGCGATGTGGGCGGCGAGGGCCATCGTCTCGCGCGTCAGCTCGGCGGCGTGGACGATGCGGTTGACGAGGCCGATGCGCAGGGCGTGCTGGGCCCCCACCACGTCGCCGGTCATGAGGAGCTCGGCGGCGTGCTTGGGCGCGACGGTGCGCGTCAGCGGCACGGCGGGGGTGGTGCAGTAGAGGCCGAAGGTGACGCCGGTGGTGCCGAAGCGGGCGGTGTCGGCGCACACGGCGAGGTCGCAGGCGGCGACGAGCTGGCAGCCGGCCGCGACCGCCACGGCATGCACCTCGGCGATGACGGGCTGCGGCAGCGTCGCGATCTTCCGCATCAGCGCCGAGCACTCTTCGAAGAGGGCGACGAAATAGTCCCGTCCGCCGTCGGCGTCGTCGTGATGGGCGGCCATCGCCTTCATGTCGTGGCCGGCGCAGAAGGCGGGCCCGTCCGCGGCGATGACGACGACGGCGGCCTCGGGCGCGTCGAGCGCGTCGGTGAGCGCGGCCATCATCTCGTGGGTGAGGAGATTGCGCCCCGCCCCGCGGTTCAGCACGATGCGGCGCACGCGGCCGTGGTCTTCCACGATCACGGGGGCGGCGACGTCGGGGGTGGGCGGCATGTCCATGAGGCGAAGAAACTCCCAACGCTCGCCCGCGTCAATCGGGGGCGACGAGGTGGTCGGGAGCGGGGAGGGGCGGGCGTGACGCTCGACGAGATCAGGGACTATCTGCGGGCCGAGTTTCCGCAGGTCTTCATCGAGGAGGACATCGTGGTGAGCGCGGCGGAGGGGGGCTTCGCCCGCATGTCGCTGCGGCCCGGATGGCGGCATCAGCGCCCGGGCGGCATCGTCTCGGGGCCCACCCTGATGATGCTCGCGGACGCGGCGGGCTATGCCGCGCTCCTCTCGCTCGGCGCCAACGCCAAGATGGCGGTGACCACCAACCTCAACGTCTCCTTCATGCGCGGCGCGTCGGCGGCGGCGCCGATCCAGCAGGAGGCGCGGGTGATCAAGCCCGGCCGGCGGCTCTCGGTGATTCTCGCCGAGGCGATGGACCCCGACGGCAAGGTGCTCGCCCACACCACGATGACCTATGCAATGCCAGAGAGTTAGTCGGGTGGTATTCTGATACCTTTGACGTAAGGCATTGATATTTATCGGATAACAAAAATCACTTGACGGGTGTGTGGGAAACCCTCATATCCGCGCCACGCTGCAGCCGACGCAGCACGACACTCCTTTCGTGGAAGAAACCATGTCTACGTTTTCCGCAAAGCCTGCGGAAGTCGAGAAGCAGTGGGTCGTGATCGACGCCACCGACCTCGTGGTCGGTCGTCTCGCCGCTCAGATCGCTTTGCGGCTTCGCGGCAAGCACCTGCCGATCTTCACGCCGCACGTCGATTGCGGCGACAACGTCATCGTCATCAATGCTGAGAAAGTGATCTTCACCGGTCGCAAGTACGAGCAGCAGATGTACTACAAGCACACCGGCTTTCCGGGCGGCATCAAGGAGCGCTCGGCCAAGCAGATTCTCGAAGGCCGTTTCCCGGAGCGGGTGATCGAGGCCGCGGTGAAGCGGATGATGCCGCGTGGCCCGCTCGGCCGCCAGCAGATGAAGAATCTGCGCATCTACGCCGGCCCCGAGCATCCCCATGAGGCGCAGCAGCCCGTCGCGATCGACGTCGCCGCGCAGAACAAGAAGAATGTGAGGGTCCAGTGACCGATACCGTTCAGTCCCTCGAGGATCTCGGCGCCGCCATGGGCGAGGGCGCCGGCGAGGTCGAGACCGGCCCCGTTCACGTTCAGAAGCTCGACGCCTACGGCCGCGCCTACGCCACCGGCAAGCGCAAGGACGCCGTCGCCCGCGTGTGGGTGAAGCCCGGCGCCGGCCGCATCATCGTCAACAAGAAGCCGTACGAGGAATATTTCGCCCGTCCGGTGCTGCAGATGGTGATTCGCCAGCCGATGCTCGTCGCCCAGCGCGAGGGCCAGTTCGACGTGATCGCCACGGTGTCCGGCGGCGGCCTCTCCGGCCAGGCGGGCGCGGTGCGTCACGGCATCTCCAAGGCGCTCACCCACTACGAGCCGGAGCTGCGCTCGATCCTGAAGCGCGTGGGCTTCCTGACGCGCGACAGCCGCGTCGTGGAGCGCAAGAAGTACGGTCGCCGCAAGGCCCGTCGCTCGTTCCAGTTCTCCAAGCGCTAACAGGCCGACCGGTCGCTTCACGCTTTCGAGCCCGGCGCGCCTCGCGCCGGGCTTTTTCGTTTTTTTCGGCGAGGAACACTCATGGATACCCTCAACGTCGCCATCTACGGTGCTTCGGGCTACACCGGCGCCGAGCTGATCCGCCTGCTCACGCTGCACCCCGCGGTGCGCATCACGGCGCTGTCGGCCGAGAGCAACGCCGGTCGACCGATGGCCGACGTGTTCCCGCAATTCTCCGCCCTCGACCTGCCGATGCTGCAGACCCTCAAGGAGCTCGACCTCGACCCGATCGACGTCCTGTTCTGCGCGCTGCCGCACGGCACCACCCAGACCGCGCTGAAGGCGGCGCTCGAGGCGAAGCCGAGCCTCAAGGTGGTGGACCTCTCCGCCGACTTCCGCCTCGCCGATCCGAAGGACTATGCCGCCTGGTACGGCCACAAGCATCTGGCGCCCGAGCTTCAGTCGGAGGCGGTCTACGGGCTCGTGGAGGTGCACCGGGCGGCGATCGCCAAGGCGCGCCTCACCGGCAATCCGGGCTGCTACACCACCACCGTGCTCCTGGCGCTGGTGCCGCTGGTGGCGGCGCAGGCGATCGACGTCGAGCGCATCGTGATCGACGCCAAGTCGGGCATGACGGGCGCCGGCCGGGCGGCGAAGATGGGAATGCTGTTCTCGGAGGTGTCGGAAGGCTTCCATGCCTACAGCGTCGGCAAGCACCGCCACACTGCCGAGCTCGATCAGGAGCTGTCCATCGCGGCCGGTCGGCCGGTGACGCCCACCTTCACGCCGCATCTCGTGCCGATGAACCGGGGGATCTACGCCACAATCTACGCCGACGGCGATCCGATGCGCCTCCACACCATCCTCGCCGACACCTATGCCGAGGAACCCTTCGTGACGGTGCTGCCGTTCGGCGAGGTGCCCCAGTCGCGCCACGTGCGGGGGTCGAACTTCACCCGCATCGGCGTGGTGCCGGATCGGCGCGCCGGCAAAACCATCGTGATCTCCACCCTCGACAACCTCGTGAAGGGGGCGTCGGGCCAGGCGGTGCAGAACATGAACGTGATGTGCGCCCTGCCGGAGACCACCGGCCTGCAACAGCTCGCCCTCTTCCCCTGAGGGCGGGCGCGCCGCACCCCGTTCTCCGGGAGGACGGGGCGCGGCGCCACGCGGCTCCGTGAGTTGGACGCGCCCGACGGCCTCGTTGGGGGAGGCGTGGTCCTACGCCTCCACTGGAGCGAGGTAGGGGGTGAAGGCGGCGCGCACGTCCTCCGGGATCGGCGCCGTCACGATGCCCTCGCCCTCCGAGCGCACGAACACGCGCGTCTCGCGACCCTCGGCGGTGACCGTGTCGCCCCGGGCGAAGCGGTAGTGGAGGTTGAGGCTGGAGGTGCCGATGGCGGCGAGCACGAGGGTGACCTGAAGCTCGTCGCCATACGTCGCCGGGGCGCGGAAGCGGCATCCGGTGTCGACGAGCGGCGTGCCGAGCAGGCCGTAGGCCTCCTTCAGCATCCTCTGGTCGACGCCGAGCGACCGGCCGAAGGCGTGGAAGTGGTTGTCCATCCACATGTAGTAGTGCGGATAATAGACGATGCCGGCGGCATCGCATTCGCCCCATTCGATGATGCGGCTTTTGGTGAAGTCTCTCATGGTCCGCCTCGCTCCCTGAGCGGGTCTTGTGGCACAGCGCTGCGCCTAAAACACCTGTGGCGACAGACTCGCCTGAAACCAGGTGACGAAGTTGAGGATCGAATAGACGGGCATGCCGGTCGCGGCGCGGATGTCGGCGGCGTAGGGTGTCATGTTCGTGCATTCGAGCACGATGGCGCCGATGTCCGGATGGGCGGCGCAGAGATCGCGGGCGGCGGCGACGTTGTCGGCCCGCGCCTTGTCGACGTCGAGCGTCAGGCGGTTGTCGAGGATCGCGGCGGTGAACTCCTGCCCGCCTTCGGTGGTGCCGATGGGGGTGTCGGCCGGCACCCCGGCCTTTTCGAGATGCTCCGGGGTGAGGGTGGAGGCGGAGATCGTGAGGACGCCGGCCCGCCGACCCGGCGGCAGGGTGCGGTTCACCATCGCCACCTGCATCAGAGAGGAGGTGGCGACGGGGAGCGCGACGGCGGCGGCGAGCTCCTCCTGGAAGAGGGAGAGGAAGCCGCAGTTGGTGGTGATGCCGTCGACGCCGTGGGCGGCGAGATCGCGGGCCGCGGCGACGAAGGCCTCGAGCAGCCCTTCGCCGCGATGGCGCACCACGCGGTCCGGCGAGGCCTCGCGCACCACGCGATACTGCACCGGGAAGGGGAAGGTGAGGGCGTTGCCCATGTCGCCCGGGATGCGCGGAAAGCGCGCCTCGAGCATCAGGATGCCGAGGGTGGCGCCATAGACCGACTTGCCGCCGGTGACGACGGTCATCGCCGCCCCCGCGCAGCGCCGCGTGCGGCGGCGGCTCGGGTCGGACGATGACGGACCCCGCGGACGCAGAGATCGGAAGAGGCGGGCAAGGCAGGCTCCTTGACAGGGCATGACGCGCGCTTTCCTGTCTACAGGATCGTGCGCAGACGACGGAAGGCCCCGTTATGGATGTTGCGACCAACCAGCTGACCGGGGCCGAGGCGATGGTGCGGATGCTGGAGGCGCACGGGGTGCGTCACATCTTCGGGCTGTGCGGCGACACCACCTTGCCGTTCTACGATGCGCTCGCCCGGCTCGACCACGACATCGCCCACACCCTGACGCGCGACGAGCGCCACGCCGCCTATATGGCCGACGGCTACGCCCGCGTGACCGGGCGGCCCGGCGTGTGCGAGGGGCCCTCGGGCGGCGGGGCGACCTACATCCTGCCCGGCGTGGTGGAGGCGAGCGAGAGCTCGATCCCCGTCCTCGCCATCACCACCGACGTCGCCACCACCTCGCGCGGCAAATATCCGCTGACCGAGCTCGATCAGCCGGCGCTCTTCCGCCCGCTCACCAAGTGGAACGCCTCGCTCGATCAGCCGGCGCGGCTGCCCGCCATGGTGCGGGCCGCGTTTCGGGCGATGACCACGGGCCGGCCGGGGGCCGCCCATCTCGCCTTTCCCTTCGATACGCAGAAGGGGTTCGTCGATCCGACGGAGATCTGGGCCGACACGCGCCACACCGTGTTTCCGGCCGAGCCGACGGGCCCGGACCCCGCCGCCATCGAGGCGGCGGCCGATCGGCTCGCGGCGGCGAAGCGGGCGGTCATCGTCTGCGGCGGCGGACCGGTGATCGCCGGCGCCTTCGCCGAGCTCTCGGCGGTGGCGCGGGCGCTCGACTGTCCCGTCGCCACCACCGTCTCAGGGCAGGGGGCGATCGCGGAGACCGATCCGCTCGCCGTCGGCGTCGTCGGCTCCAACGGCGGCGTGCCGTCCACCCGCGCCGTGGTGGACGAGGCCGACGTGGTGCTCTTCGTCGGCTGCCGGGCGGGGTCGGTCACGACGGAGCGCTGGCGCTCGCCGGGGCACGAGCGCACCATCCTCCACATCGACAGCGACCCGATGGTGATCGGCGCCAACTATCGCACCGAGGTGGCGATCGCCGCCGACGCGCGCCTGGCGCTCGCCGCCCTCGCCGAGGCGCTGGCGCGGCGCACCTCCCGCGGGCAGGACGGGGCCGCGCGCGCCGCGGCGGCCTGGGCGGGCAAGCTCGCCGCCTTCGCGCCGCTCGCGACGAGCCGAGAGCGTCCGGTCCGGCCCGAGCGCGTCGTGAAGGCGCTGATGGACCGGCTCGACGACGACGCCGTCATCGTCGCCGATCCCGGCACCCCCTGTCCCTACGTCTCGGCCCACTATCGGTGGCGCACCAGCGGGCGGCACTTCATCACCAACCGCGCCCACGGTGCGCTCGGCTACGCGCTCGCCGCCGCGATGGGCGCCCACACCGGGCGGCCCCACGTGAAGACCGTGGCGCTGATGGGCGACGGCTCCTTCGGCTTCGCCTGCGGCGAGTTCGAGACGATGGTGCGCCACCGGATGCCGATCACCTCCATCGTCTTCTCCAACGCCACCTTCGGCTGGATCAAGGCGGGGCAGAATGCCGGCTTCGGCCAGCGCTTCTACAATGTGGACTTCGGCCGCACCGATCACGCCGCCGTCGCCGCCGCCTTCGGGGTCAAGGCGTTCCGTGTGGAGGATCCCGACACTCTGGAGGCGACGCTGTCGGCCGCGCTCGCCCACGACGGACCGAGCCTCGTCGACGTGATCTCGCAGCCGCTTCACGAGGCCGCCGCTCCGGTGTCGGAGTGGATTGCGTGAGCCTTTCGGAGCGCATCGTCGCGCTCGATCTGTGGCATCTGGCGCTTCCCGTCGTGTCGCGGCGCGATCACGGCATCGGCTCGGTGGCGGGATCGGTGGAGGTGATCGTGGTGCGCCTCACCGCCGAGGGCGGGCGCGTCGGTTGGGGCGAGGCTTCGCCCTGGTCGGTGTTCACCGGCACGCCCGAGGCCGCCTATGCCGCCCTCGATCGCTATATGCGCCCCGCCGTGCTCGGTGCCGCCGTGGGCGACATTGCCGCGGTGATGGAGCGGGCGCGCCGCATGGTCGCCTTCGCGACGGACGCCAAGGCCGCCCTCGAGACCGCGCTCCTCGACCTTGCCGGGCGGACGGCGGGGGTGCCGGTGTGGGCGCTCCTCGGCGGACGGTGCCGCGAGCGCATCCCGCTATCCTGCTCGCTCGCCGATCCCGATTTTGGCGCGGACCTTGCTCTGGTGGAGCGTCTGAAGGCGGACGGCATCGGGATCGTGAAGTTGAAAGCGGGCGTCAAGGATCATCGGTTCGACATGATGCGGCTCGAGCGGCTCGCCGCCGACCACGGCGATCTCGACGTGCGGGTGGACTACAACCAGGGCCTCGCGCCCGGCGAGGCGATGGCGCGGGTGCGCGACGTCGCCGAGTTGGCGCCGAGCTTCATCGAGCAGCCCGTGCGGGCCGACCAGTTCGCGCTGATGGCGCGGCTGCGCGATGCGATCGACGTGCCGCTTCTCGCCGACGAGAGCGTGTTCGGTCCGGAGGACATGACGCGGGCCGTCGCCGAGGGGATCTGCGACGGCGTGTCGGTGAAGATCATGAAGTCGGGCGGGCCGCGACGGGCCTGCGCGATCGCGCAGATGGCGGAGGCCGCGGGGCTCACCGCCTACGGAGGGGATATGTTCGAGACCGGGCTCGCCCACCTTGCGGGCGCCCATACCATCGCCGCGGCACCGGCGATCACGCTGGGCTGCGAGTTCTATCAGGCTCGCTACTATCTGCGGGAGGACATCCTCGCCGAGCCGTTCCCGGTGGAGGACGGCCACGTGGTGGTGCCGGACCGGCCCGGCCTCGGCATCCTGCCCGACGAGGACAAGCTCGCCCACTACGCCCTTCGCTCCACGGTGGCGGCATGAAGGTCGCGGTGATCGGCGCCGGCATCGTCGGCGTCTCGACGGCGCTGTGGCTGCAGCGCGACGGAGCCGAGGTGATCCTCATCGACCGGGTGGGCCCGGCGGAGGGCACGAGCTACGGCAACGCCGGCGTGCTCGCCTCCTGCTCGGTCGTCCCGGTGACGACGCCCGGCCTCATCGGCAAGGCGCCGAAGATGCTGTTCAGCCCCGACGAGCCGCTGTTCCTGAAGTGGGGCTATCTGCCGAAGCTCGCGCCCTGGCTGGTGCGCTATCTGCGGCACGCCAACGCCGACGACGCGCGGCGCATCGCGGCGGCGCTCGTGGGCCTCGTGGGCGAGAGCCTCGCGGACCATCAGGCCGTGGCGGAGGGAACGCCCGCGGCGCGCTACATCGCCCCGTCGGACTACACCTACGCCTATCGCGACAAGGCGGCCTTCGAGGGGGACGCCTTCACCTGGGAGCTGCGCCGCGCGCACGGCTTCGTGCCCGTCATCGACGAGGGGACGGCGGTGGCGGCCTACGATCCGCTGCTCGGACCGGAGGTGAGCTTTCTCGCCCGCGTGCCGGGGCACGGCCACATCAAGGACCCCGGGGCCTACGTGAAGGCGCTCGCCGACCACGCGGTGGCGAACGGCGCCCGCCTCGTCATCGGCACCGCGCAGGACGTCGCCCGCGCGGCCGGCACGGTCATCGGCGTGGTGGTGGACGGGGAGACGATCGCGGCGGACGCGGTGGTGGTGGCGACGGGCGTGTGGTCGGGACCGCTCGCCGAGGCGCTCGGCATCAAGGTGCCGCTTGAGAGCGAGCGCGGCTACCACATCGAGCTCCTGGAGCCGTCGGCGATGCCGGTGGCACCGACGATGTTTCCCGCCGGCAAGTTCGTGGCGACGCCCATGGAGGGGCGCCTGCGGATCGCCGGGGTGGTGGAGTTCGGCGGGCTCGACGCGCCGCCCTCGCGCGCGCCCTTCGCCCTCCTCGAAAAAGGCATCCGCAAGGCGATGCCGACGCTCACCTGGAAGGGCACCACCGAGTGGATGGGCCACCGGCCGGCGACCACCGATTCGCTCCCCCTCATCGGACCGGTGCCGGGGGTGAAGGGCGCCTATCTCGGCTTCGGCCACCAGCACGTCGGCCTGACGTCGGGTCCGAAGACGGGGCGCCTCCTTGCGCAGCTCGTGATGGGACGTACGCCCAACATTGACATCACGCCGTACGCCCCTTCACGTTTTTCCTCGAGCAAACCCTCGCTTGCACAACAAATGGAGACTACGGGATGAGCAAAACCGCTATTGTCGCGGCGACCGCACTTGCAACCGTCTGGTCCAGTGCCGCTTTTGCCGACAAGTGGGATATGCCGATGGCGTATTCGGCATCGAACTACCACTCGCAGGTGGGGGAAGAGTTCGCCAAGTGCGTGACGACGGGCACCGGCGGTGACATCGAGATCGTCGTGCACGCGTCCGGCTCGCTCTATCCCGGCGACCAGATCAAGCGGGCGGTGCAGACCGGGCAGGCCAACATCGGCGAGCGCCTCCTGTCGGCGCACCAGAACGAGAGCGCGCTGTTCGGCTTCGATTCGATCCCGTTCCTCGCCACCTCCTTCGACGATCACGCCAAGCTGTGGGCCGCCGCCGAGAAGCCGGTGACGGAGCTGCTCGCGAGCCAGGGCCTCCACCTTCTCTACTCGGTGCCCTGGCCGCCGCAGGGGCTCTACTTCAACAAGCCCGTCACCTCGGTGGCTGACATGAAGGGCGTGAAGTTCCGCTCCTACTCCAACGCCACGGCGCGCCTCGCCGAGCTGACGGGCATGCTGCCGGTGCAGATCGAGGCGGCGGAAATCTCCCAGGCGTTCGCGACCGGCGTCGCCGAATCGATGATCTCCTCCGGCGCCACCGGCTACGACCGCAAGGTGTGGGAGAGCCTCTCCCACTTCTACACCGCCGACGCCTGGATCCCGCGCAACTACGTGTTCGTGAACATGGACGCCTGGGACGGCCTGTCGGACGCCAACAAGAGCGTGATGGAGGGCTGCGCCGGCCTCGCCCAGTACGCCGGCACCTGGCGGGCGAAGGAGTACACCGACTTCACCCTGCGTGAGCTCGCCAAGAACGGCATGACGGTGGAGGCGCCCTCCGACGAGCTCGCCGCCGAGCTGAAGGCGATCGGCGACACGATGACCACCGAGTGGCTGGAGCAGGCCGGCGACGCGGGTCAGGCGATCGTGGACGCCTACAAGGCCGAATAGGGCGAGATCGAGCGAGGCTAACGCGGTCCGCCGGCCTTCGGGTGGCGGGCCGCGCCGGCCCCTGACGGGCCCTCCGGGGCCGCGCCGCCACGGCGCGGCGACGACGACGGGACGGGCGCCCGCCCGTTCGCCGCCCCCCTCCGCGCACCTCGGGAGCCCTATGACGAAGACGATCCGCGGCGTCCTCGACGCTCTCTATTTCGCCTGCGGCATCCTCGCCGCCCTCTGCCTCGTCGCGATCCTCGTCCTCATCGTCCTCCAGATGGTGGCGCGGTGGACGGGCGAGGTGTTCTCTGGCGCGCCCGACTATGCGGGCTATGCGATGGCCGCCGCCTCGTTCCTCGCCTTCGCCCACGCGCTCAACCGCGGTGCCCACATCCGCGTCGCGATCCTGCTCGTGAATGTGCCGCCCAAGGCGCGGCGCTGGGTGGAGGTGTGGTGCTTCGCGATCGGCACCGCGCTCGCCTGGTATTTCGTCTACTACGGCGTGCGCTTCGTCTACTGGTCGTGGAAGTTCAACGACGTCAGCCAGGGCACCGACGCGACGCCGCTGTGGATCCCGCAGTCGGCGATGCTGTTCGGCGCCTTCGTGTTCGCCCTCGCGCTGACCGACCATCTCCTCGCCCTCTTCACCGATGGTCACCACCGCATCGTCGACAATGTGGTCGAGCAGAGCCACGGGGAGTAGAGATGGAAAACCTTCCCGTCATCGGGCTCTTCCTGTTCATCCTCTTCCTGCTCTTGGGCACCGGCGTGTGGGTGGGGCTCGCCCTTCTCGGCGTCGCCTTCGTGGGGATGGAGCTCTTCACCACCCGGCCCGTCGGCGACACCATGCTGACGACGGTGTGGTCGGCCTCCTCGTCGTGGACGCTGACCGCGCTGCCGCTCTTCATCTGGATGGGGGAGATCCTCTACCGCACGCGATTGTCGGAGGACATGTTCCGCGGCCTGTCGCCGTGGATGCGCTCGCTGCCGGGCGGGCTGATCCACACCAACATCGTGGGCTGCACCATCTTCGCCGCCGTGTCCGGCTCCTCCGCCGCGACGCTCACCACGGTGGGCAAGATGTCGATCCCGGAGCTGCGCAAGCGCAACTATCCGGAGCGGATGATCATCGGCACCCTCGCGGGCGCGGCGACGCTGGGGCTGATGATCCCGCCGTCGCTGACGCTCATCGTCTATGGCGTGACGATCAACGAATCGATCTCGCGCCTGTTCATGGCCGGGGTGTTTCCGGGGCTCGTGCTGGCGGCGATGTTCATGGCCTATGTGGGCATCTACGCCAAGGTGTCGCGCCGCTATGCGCCCGATCCCGAGCCGCCGATGAGCCTGCGCGAGCGCATCGCCAACTCGCGCTTCCTGATCCCCGTGATCTGCCTCATCGCGGTGGTCATCGGGTCGATGTATCTCGGCTACGCGACGGCGACGGAGGCGGCGGCGTTCGGGGTGATCGGCGCGCTGGTGCTCGCGGCGGCCCAGCGCTCGCTCACCTGGTCGACCTTCTCGGCCTCGCTGATGGGGGCGACGCGCACCTCGGCGATGATCGCGCTGATCCTCGCCGGCGCCGCCTTCCTGTCGCTCGCCATGGGCTTCACCGGGCTGCCGCGGGGGCTCGCGAACCTCATCGCCGAGATGCACCTCTCGCGCTTCGAGCTTCTGATGGTGCTTCTCGTCTTCTACATCGTGCTCGGCTGCTTCCTCGACGGCATCTCCTCGGTGGTGCTGACGATGGCGGTGGTCGAGCCGATGATCCGCCAGGCCGGCATCGACATCATCTGGTTCGGCATCTTCATCGTCGTGGTGGTGGAAATGGCGCAGATCACGCCGCCCATCGGCTTCAACCTCTTCGTGCTCCAGGGCATGACCAACCACGAGATGACGTTCATCGCGCGGGCGGCGATACCGATGTTCCTCATCATGGTGGCGATGGTGTTCGTGCTCATCGCGCTGCCGGAGCTCGCCACGTGGCTGCCCGACAACATGAGGATGCGCCCTGGTGGCTAGAGTGGACGAGATCATGGTGGCCGAGACGACAACGCCGACGCGGGAGATTGCCGAAGTGATCGCCGCCGCGCTGGTGGAGCGGCGCGAGGCGGCGTGCGTGCACATCATGGAGATCTCGAGCGTCTTCCGCTGGGAGGGCGGGGTGGAGAACGAGAGCGAGTGGCGCCTGTCGGCGAAGACGGTGAGGGCGCGCCTCGGCGCGGTGAAGGCCACCATCGCCGAGCTCCATACCTACGACCTGCCGGCCTTCTGTGCGACACCGGCCGACGCCTCGAGCGAGTTCGGTCGCTGGGTGATGGAGGAATGCGCCCCGGTGCTGCAGGGCTAGGAGTGGTGGAGGTGGGGCAGAAGAGCGAGCTGCAGAAGATGGCGGCGGGCGAGCGCTATCGCGGGGGCGACCCGGAGGTGGTGGAGAGCTGCCGGCAGGCGGGGCTCTGGATGATGCGCTTCAACGCCATGATGGGGGCGACGAGCGCGGAGCGCCGCGTGGTGCTCGCCGAGCGGCTGGCGTCGGTGGGCGACGACGTGGTGGTGCGTCCGCCCTTCTATGTCGACCACGGCTCGTTCATCACGCTGGAGGAGGGCGTGTTCATCAATCTCGGCTGCACCATTCTCGACGTGTGCCCGGTGTCGATCGGCGCCTATACGCGGATCGGGCCGGGGGTGCAGATCCTGACGCCGGAGCATCCCCGCGACCCGGTGGAGCGCCGCCAGGACATCGAATATGGCCGCCCGGTGTCGATCGGCGCGAACGTGTGGCTCGGCGGCGGGGCGATCGTGGTGCCGGGCGTGACCATCGGCGACGACGCCATCATCGGCGCCGGGGCGGTGGTGACGCGGGACGTTCCGGCCGGTGCGACGATGGTCGGAAGTCCGGCACGGCCGCGCTGACGAGCCCGCCGAGCGGGCGCGCCGTCGGCGGCCCGAGAGCTGCCGACGGGCTTGGCAGAGAACGACGCGGGACCGCCGGAGGGGCCCCGCGTTTGCGCTTCGAGCGGACTATTCGGCCGCTTCGGTCACCGGCCGGCCGTCGGCGGCGTCGCCGCGGGTGATCTGCGGCGTGGCGTCGGTTACCGGGGCGGCGTTGGGCTTGTAGCCGCCCTCGGCCTTGATCTTCTCCCAGGCGGCGCGCACGCCGGCCTCGTAGTCCGGATGGACCTTCTTGAACTCGGCGAGCTGCCGTTCGCAGATCACCTCGGGCACGTCGCCCCAGGTGCCGGCGATGTTGCCGTAGAGGCGCACCTTCTCGTCGTCCTCGAGCACGTTCACGAACAGCTCGCGCACCTGCTTGTAGTCGTCATAGGTGCGATGATTGTAGCGCGTCGCGTCGCCGGAGATGCGCAGCGGCGGCTCCTGGGCGGAGCGGTCCTCGGCGGCGCCGGAGAACGAGTTCGGCTCGTAGTAGGCGTTCTCGTTGCCCGAGATGATCCCGCCATAGACGTTCATCTCGCCGTCGCGGTGGTAGTGGTGCACCGGGCACTTGGGCCGGTTCACCGGGATCGACTCGTAGTGGGTGCCGAGGCGATGGCGGTGGGCGTCGGCGTAGGAGAAGATGCGCGCCTGCAGCATCTTGTCCGGCGACCAGGAGATGCCCGGCACCACGTTCGACGGCGAGAAGGCGGCGTTCTCGATCTCGGCGAAGTAGTTCTCGGGGTTCTTGTTCAGCTCGAAGTAGCCGACCTCGATGGGCGGATAGTCCGCGTGCGGCCACACCTTGGTGAGGTCGAAGGGGTTGTACTCGGTCTTCTCCGCGTCGGCCTCGGGCATGATCTGGACCTGCATCGTCCAGCGCGGGAAGTCGCCACCCTCGATGGTGTTGTAGAGCGCCTCCTGATAGCCCTCGCGGGTCTTGCCCACGATCTCTTCGGCCTCGGCGTTGGTGTAGTGCTTGTGGCCCTGCTGGGTCTTGAAGTGGAACTTGATCCAGTAGCGCTCGCCGGCATCGTTCCAGAACGAATAGGTGTGAGAGCCGTAGCCGTTCATGTGCATCGGCGAGATCGGCAGGCCGCGATCCGACATCAGGATGGTCACCTGATGGAGCGATTCGGGCGATAGCGACCAGAAGTCCCACATCGCCGTCGGCGAGCGCATGTGCGTGCGCGGGTGGCGCTTCTGGGTGTGGATGAAGTCGGGGAACTTGATCGGGTCGCGGACGAAGAACACCGGAGTGTTGTTGCCCACGAGGTCCCAATTCCCATCTTCGGTGTAGAACTTCAGGGCGAAGCCGCGGACATCGCGCTCGTGGTCGGCGGCGCCGAGCTCGCCGGCGACGGTGGAGAAGCGTGCGAGCATCGGCGTCTCGGCGCCGGGCTGCAGGCACTTGGCCTTAGTGTACTTCGAAATGTCGCCCGTGATCTTGAGGACGCCGTGGGCACCCCAGCCCTTGGCGTGCACGGTGCGCTCGGGAATGCGCTCGCGGTTCTGGTGCGCCAGCTTCTCGATGAGCTGGTAGTCTTGCATCAGCAGCGGCCCACGCTCGCCGGCTGAGATCGAGTCCTGATTGTTGGGCCAGGGCGCGCCGGCCGTCGTAGTCAGTTTGGGACGATCTGCCATCGTTGAACTCCTCCAATTCGCGTTCTAATGATTTGGGGCAGCCAATCCCTAAAGTCCAATCAGTATTTTGCGAAATATTATAGGAAACCTCTATAGGAAGGATGTCGCAGAAGCGGGCGATGGCGATGGGGGGCGCCGCGGTGCGCGCCCGCCGAGCCCGGGCCGGCGGGCGCCGATGGAGGCCGGATCAGCCCGAGTTGCGCAGGCCCGCGGCGACGCCGTTGATGGTGAGGTTGATGCCGTGGATCACGCGGTCGTCGGTGTCGCCGGCGCGATGGCGCTTCAACAGCTCGATCTGGAGGTGGTTGAGGGGATCGAGATAGGGGAAGCGATTGCGGATCGAGCGGGCGAGGTGGGGGTTGCTCTCGAGCAGCTCCTGCTGGCCCGTCACCTCGAACAGCATGTTGATGGTGCGCTCCAGCTCGTGGCGCATCTTGGGGAAGACCTCGTCGCGCAGCGCCTTGTCGGTCACGAGCTCGGCGTAACGCGAGGCGATGGCGATGTCGGCCTTCGACAGCACCATGTCGAGGTTCGACAGCAGCGTCTGGAAGAAGGGCCACTCGTTCGCCATGCGGTGGAGCGCGGCGAGGCCTTCTTCGCCGCGGTCCTTGATGAAGCCCTCCACGGCGGTGCCGAAGCCGTACCAGCCGGGCAGCATCAGCCGGCATTGCGACCAGCCGAACACCCACGGGATGGCGCGCAGATCCTCGATGGCACGCGAGTTCTTCCGCGAGGCGGGGCGCGAGCCGATGTTGAGGTTGGCGATCTCGCCGATCACCGTCGCCTCCCAGAAATAGTCGGCGAAGCGGTCGGTCTCGTAGACGAGCGCTCGGTAGGCGCGGAAGGCGCGCTCGGAGAGGTCGTCCATCACCGCCATGAATTCGGGCGGCATCGCGCCGCCGGCGTCGGGCAGGAGCGTCGCCTCGAGCGTCGCGGCAGTCATCGCCTCGAGGTTGCGCTGGCCGAGCTCGGCGGTGGAATATTTGCCGGTGATCACCTCGCCTTGCTCGGTGATGCGGATGGCGCCAGCCACCGCCCCCGGCGGCTGGGCGATGATCGCGTCGTAGCTCGGCCCGCCGCCGCGGCCCACCGAACCGCCGCGGCCGTGGAACAGGCGCACCCGTACGCCGTGCCGGTCGAACACCTCCACGAGGGCGTGCTCGGCCTTGATCACCTCCCACCGGGAGGTGAGGAAGCCGCCGTCCTTGTTGCTGTCGGAGTAGCCGAGCATCACCTCCTGGCAGCGGCCGCGGCTGTCGAGAAGGGGGCCGTAGATGGGCAGCTCGAAGAGGCGCGCCATGATCGCGGGGCCGGCGCGCAGGTCCGCGATGGTCTCGAACAGGGGTACGATGTTGAGGGCGAGGGTGCGGTCGGTCGGCCGCATCAGCCCGACCTCTTTGAGGAGAACGGCGACCTCGAGGACGTCGGAGGCGGCGTCGGCCTTGGAGATGATGGCGTTCTCGATCACCGCCTCACCGTAGAGGGCGCGGGCCCTGGCGGCGCGGTGGAGGATCGCGAGCTCCTTGTCGGTCTCCTCGCTGTAGGTGAGGAAGGGCGAGGCGAGGAGGCGTGGCGTCGACAGCTCGGCCGAGAGCACGGCGAGGCGGTCGTCCTCGCCGAGGCCAGCATAGTCGGCGACGACGCCGGCCTTCTCCAGAAGCTCGCCCACCACGCGCTCGTGCACGTCGGAGTTCTGGCGCAGATCGAGGGTGGCGAGATGGAAGCCGAAGATGTCGGCGGCGCGGCGAAGCTGACGCAGCCGGCCGTTGGCGAGGCGGGCGGAGCCGTTCGCCGTCAGCGAGTCGTGCAGGGCGGCGAGGTCGCCGCGGAAGGCGTCGGGCCCGGGGTAGGGGGCGGCTTCGCCCGTCGGCGTCGCCCCGTTCAACTGGCCGAGGCGGTGACGTGTGGCGTTGAGGCGGTTGGCGATCCCGATGAGGGCACGGCGATAGGGCTCGCCCAGGCGGTGCGGGGAGCGGTCGTCGGCATCGTGGGCGAGGCTCGAGACGGCGTTGCTGACCGAGACGAGACGTTCGTCGAGGGAGAGCTCGTTGGCGAGCACGTCCACCTGACGCAGATAGTACGAGAAGATCTTGTCGCTGTTCTGGTGGGTGGCGTCGGCGAGCACGTCGGCGGTGACGAAGGGGTGGCCGTCGCGGTCGCCGCCGATCCAGGAGCCCATGCGGAAGAAGGCGGGCAGGCGGTCGCCCGAGCCGAGCCCCAGCACGTCCTCGAGGTGGTGGTAGAGGCGGGGCAGCTCGTCGAGGAAGACGTAGTCGTAGTAGGCGAGGGCGTTGGTCACCTCGTCGCCGACGCCGAGACGGCTGCGCCGCAGGATGCTCGTCTGCCACAGGGTGAGGATGAGGCGCTTCAGCGTCTCCTCTCCGTCGGCGACCTCGTCCGGCGTCAG
Source organism: Acuticoccus mangrovi (assembly GCF_016411865.1). GTDB lineage: Bacteria > Pseudomonadota > Alphaproteobacteria > Rhizobiales > Amorphaceae > Acuticoccus > Acuticoccus mangrovi. The sequence continues at coordinate 44,941 of NZ_JAEKJA010000026.1, forward strand.
CCCGCCCCGGTCGCGCTCGAACAGCACGGCGGCGATCTCGCGCTCGCGGTCGAGGGTGGACTTGCGCCGCACCTCGGTGGGGTGGGCGGTGAGGACGGGGCTGATCAGCGCGGTCTCGAGGGCGGCGCGCACGTCCTCCTTGGTGAGCCCGCTCGCATCGAAGCGGCGCAGCGCATATTCGAGGCTGCCCGGCCGAGGCTCGGACGCGGCGATGCGGTGGGCGCGATTGCGCCGGATGTGATGCTGGTCCTCGGCGATGTTGGCGAGGTGGGAGAAATAAGAGAAGGCGCGGATGGTGCTGATCGCGCCGGGGCGCGACAGCCCCGTCAGCATCTGGTTCAGCTCCTCGCGCGCGGTCGGATCCTCGTCGCGGTGGAAGCGCAGGGCGGTCTGGCGGACCTGCTCGATGACGGCGAAGATCTCGCCGCCCTCCTGCTGGCGCACAACGTCGCCGAGGAGGCGGCCGAGCAGGCGGATATCTTCGCGAAGCGGTGCATCCTTGTCCGGTGTCATGGCGGATCCTTTCCGGTGGCGGCAGGTGTCGGATGCCGAGCGGCCACCCGGCGTGCAAGCAACTTTGCCGCCAGCCCGTGCGGGGTGGATATGCCGCACGCGACAGGATGGCGGAAGGCAGGCGCTCGTGCCAGTCGAGGGTGGCGGAACGGGGCGGCGTGATCGCCGTTCCTTCCCCAGCGTGACGAGCGAGACCTATATGTTGACCACCGCGGAAGGTCGCCTTCAGGCGCTCCTCAGCGACGTTGCGGCCGCCGGAACCGCCGAGACGGTGACGATCGGCGACATGCTGGAGCGCGTCGGCCGCCGCTCCTACGGCGCGATGCTGCTGTTTCCCTCGCTGATCGTGGTCTCGCCGCTGTCGGGGATCCCCGGCGCGCCGTCGACGGCGGCGCTCATCATCATCCTCGTGTGCGTGCAGTATCTGATGGGGCGGGACACGGTCTGGCTGCCCCGACCGATCCTCGACGTGCGGGTGCCGCGCCGCCGGCTGGAGTGGGCGTTGCGGCGGACGCGGCCCTTGGTGCGTGTCGTCGACCGTTGGGTGCGGCCGCGGCTCACCGTGCTCATCAACCGCTTCACCTTCTCCGTCATCACGGCGATCTGCGCGTTGCTCGCGGCGACGATGCCGCCGTCGGAGGTGCTGCCGTTCGCCGCGACGATCACCGCCTCGATCATCGCCCTCTTCGCGCTCGCCCTCCTGGTGCGCGACGGGCTTCTGGCGCTCTTCGCCTTCGTCCTGACGGGCGGCGCGGTGGCGGCCTTCCTCATCTTCGTCGTGCCGGAGCTCCTCAAGATCTTCGGCTAACCGACCCGCCGGCAGCACCGGGTGGACGGCGTCACCGGCGGGCGCGCGGCTTGCCGGCGGCGGGCCGATCTGGCAACCGGGTCGGGGGGCGTGCGCGAGGGCGATGCCGTGGCGTCCCGATCATAGAACGCCGCCCGCAGGGAGCCGCGATGTACGCCGAACACGTCGAGATCTTCGACCCCTCGTTCAAATCCCTCGTCCAGGGCAACGTCTACATGGAGAGGCTGTGGACCGGTGCACGCTGGACCGAGGGGCCGGCCTATTTCGCCGCCGGCCGCTATCTGATCTTCTCCGACATCCCGAACAACCGCATGATGCGCTACGACGAGACCGATGGCGGGGTCTCCGTCTTCCGGCAGCCGTCCAACAACTCCAACGGCAACACGCGCGACCGGGAGGGGCGGCTCGTGACCTGCGAGCACCTCGGCCGCCGCGTGACGCGGACCGAGCACGACGGCTCCATCACCGTCATCGCCGACCGCTTCGAGGGCAAGCGGCTCAACTCGCCGAACGACCTGGTGGTGCATCCGGACGGCGGCATCTGGTTCACCGATCCGACCTACGGCATCGACGTGGACTACGAGGGCGGGCGCGCCGAGAGCGAGATCGGGGCGAGCAACGTCTACCGGGTGGACCCCTCGACCGGGGCGGTCGAGGCGGTGGCGACCGATTTCGTGAAGCCCAATGGGCTCGCCTTCACGCCGGACTACTCGCAGATGGTGATCGCCGACACCGGCATGAGCCACGTGGAGAACGGGCCGAAGCATCTGCGCCGCTTCGCGGTGGTGGACGGCAAGCGCCTCTCCGGCGGCGACGGCATCTTTGCCGACTGCACCTACGGTCTCTTCGACGGCTTCCGTTTCGACGAGCACGGCAACATCTGGTCGAGCGCCGGCGACGGGGTGCACTGCCTCAACGCCGACGGGGCGCTGATCGGCAAGCTGAAGGTGCCGGAGGTGGTGGCGAACGTCTGCTTCGGCACGGCGCCGCGCAACCGCCTCTATATCTGCGGCACGTCCTCACTCTACGCCACCTATCTGCGCACCAACGGCGCGCCCTATCCGGGCTGAGGCCTCGCGCGGCGCGGAGGGCGCCCGGCGCCGGCCGCCTCAGGTGGCGGCGCCGACGAGGCCGCGGAAGAGGTCGAGCCCGTCGGTGCAGACGTGGATCGCCTCCACGGCGTCCTCCGGGTGGGGCATCATGCCGAGCACGTTGCCCTTGGCGTTGACGATGCCGGCGATGTCGTTGGCCGAGCCGTTGGGATTGTCGGTGTAGCGGAACACCACGCGGCCTTCGCCCTCGAGCTCGCGCAGCGTCTCTTCGTCGGCGCGGTAGTTGCCCTCGTGGTGGGCCGTCGGGAAGACGAGCTCGGCCCCCTTGTCGTAGCGCCAGGAGAACAGGCTGGAGCGCTCCACGCGGATGCCGACGGGGCGGCAGATGAAGGTGAGGCAGGCGTTGCGCATCAGCGCGCCCGGCAGGAGGCGCGCCTCGGTGAGTACCTGGAAGCCGTTGCACACGCCGAGCACGAAGCCGCCGCGCTCGGCATGGTTGGCGACCGCCCGCATGATCGGCGAGCGGGCGGCGATGGCGCCGGCGCGCAGATAGTCCCCGTGGGCGAAGCCGCCGGGGATCATGACGAGGTCGACGTCGGGCAGCTCCGTTTCGGTGTGCCAGACGAGATCGGGGGCCTCGCCGCCGGCGAGACGGATCGCCCGCGCGGCGTCATGCTCGCGATTGGAGCCGGGGAAGACGACGATTGCCGAGCGCATCAGGCGAGAATGGCGATGTCGTAGCGTTCGACGACGGTGTTGGCGAGGAGGGCCTCGCACATCTGCCCCACCTCGGCGCGGGCGGCGGCTTCGTCGGTCGCGGAGAGTTCCAGGTCGATCACCTTCCCCTGTCGGGCCGAGGCGACGTCCGCGAAGCCGAGGTCCGCCAAGGCGCCCTCGATGGCCTTGCCCTGCGGGTCGAGCACGCCGGGCTTCAAGGTGATGGTCACGCGCGCCTTCACGTCTTCTTCTCCCTCAGGACTGGACGAGGGTCGGGCCGGAGACGACGGGGCGGTCCTGCTCCGGCATGATACCGAGCCGGCGCGCCACCTCCTGGTAGGCCTCGAGCAGGCCGCCCATGTCGCGGCGGAAGCGGTCCTTGTCCAGCTTCTCGTTGGTCCGCAGATCCCACAGGCGGCACGAATCGGGGCTGATCTCGTCGGCGACGACCACGCGCATGAGGTCGTTCTCCCAGAGCCGCCCGCACTCCATCTTGAAGTCGACCAGGCGGATGCCGACGCCGAGGAAGAGGCCGGCCATGAAGTCGTTGACCCGCACGGCGAGGGCCATGATGTCGTCGAGCTCCTGCGGGCTCGCCCAGCCGAACGCGGTGATGTGCTCCTCGGTGACGAGCGGGTCCTCGAGCTCGTCGCTCTTATAGTAGAACTCGATGATGGAGCGGGGCAGCGTGGTGCCTTCCTCGAGGCCGAGGCGCTTGGCGAGCGAACCCGCGGCGACGTTGCGCACCACGATCTCGAGCGGAATGATTTCCACCTCGCGAATCAGCTGCTCACGCATGTTGAGCCGACGGATGAAGTGCGTCGGGATGCCGATCTCGTTGAGGTGGGTGTAGATGTGCTCGCAGATGCGGTTGTTGAGCACGCCTTTGCCGTCGATCACCTCTTTCTTGCGGGCGTTGAACGCGGTCGCGTCGTCCTTGAAGTGCTGCACGAGGGTGCCGGGTTCCGGCCCTTCGTAGAGGATCTTGGCTTTGCCTTCGTAGATTCGGCGACGACGATTCATGGGTGGCCCCGGCTCGGGTTGCGGCGTTGTCAAAAGATATAGGCGCGACAGCCGCATGTTGCCCGCGCGGCCCCGCATAGGGGACAGTCGGGAGATGCGTGCGTCGCGTGCCACGGTGCTTCGATCGCCGGACGCTACCTCATCGTCGCTCAAGCCACAATGGCGCGCGCGGCGCGTTGACTTCTCCCAGTCCCTCGAACCATAGACGGCCCACAGGAGCGGGAGAAACGAATGACCCAATTCGAAGACCGGGAACGGGCCTACGAGGCGCGCTTTGCCCACGACGAAGAGCTGAAGTTCAAGGCGATGGCACGGCGCAACCGCCTGCTCGGACTGTGGGCGGCGGAAAAGCTCGGCCGCGCCGGCGACGCTGCGGAGGCCTACGCCAAGGAGGTGGTCCGCGCCGACTTCAACGAGCCCGGCGACGAGGACGTGTTCCGCAAGGTGCGCGGCGATCTCGGTGCGGCGGGCGTCGCGGTGAGCGACGAGGAGCTTCGCCTCAAGATGCGTGAGCTTCTGGTGACGGCGGCCGAGCAGCTCGCCTCCTGAGGCGGCGCGCTGCGCCGCGCCTTTCCGGCCGGCGGAGGGAATCCGGCCGGAACGAAGATGCCGGCGCCCGGCCTACTGGGCGCTCGTCGCGGGGCCGTCGGTGGTCTCCACCGCCGGCGTGGGCTTGGCAAGATCGGCGTCGTCCTCGGCGAAGACGTAGAAGTAGCCGACGACGGCGAGCACCGCGGCGACGGTAATGCTGATCACGAGGACCCGCAGGATGCGGTTGTCGCGCTCGCCCTGCCGGGCTTCCGTGGCAGTGCGTTCCTCGACTTCGACCATACTGGTACTCCTTTCTGACACTGCCCAAGACGCGGGCGGTGGTTTGGGGAGATATCGGCCGATTGCTGCCTGCCAAGGGGCGGCGTTGTTGCAGGGCCGCCACGATCGGCGCCGCGAATGCGCTCCGGACGAGGAGCAAACCACAAGATTCTTTGCCTATCGCGCCGGTATTGTCGATGCTCGCGGCAATCCTCATGGAGTGTGCCTTCGTGCGTCTGTTCCTCGCCGCTGCCGTGCTCGTCGCATCGCTTGCGCCCGCCTTCGCCGCCGACCCTCTGGAGGAGGCGCCCACCCAATCGGTGGAGAATCGCGAGATCGTGTTCGACGCCGGGGTGGGGCTGCAGCTCGAGCCGAAATTTCCCTCCTCGCGCAAATATTTGTTCCAGCCTTACCCGCTGTTCGACCTGCGCTTTCTGCGCCTGCCCGTGTTCGGCGACGTCGTCACCGGCAAGGTGAAGTCGCTGAGCATCTATCCGGCGATCAACTTCACCGGCTCGCGTGAGGAGAGCGACGCGTCCTATCTCGCCGGCACCGGGAAGGTGGACTTTGCCGCCGAGCTCGGCCCGGGCATCGCGTTCCGGCACGGCCCGTTCCGCGCCTTCGCCGAGGTGCGCTACGGCATCACCGGCCACAACGGCTTCGTGGGCGAGGTCGGCGCCGACTATATCGTCACGCCGTTCGAGCGCTTCCAGTTCGCCTTCGGCCCCCGCGTCAGCGCGGCGACGGACGACTACATGGACACCTATTTCAGCGTGCCCGCCAGCGCCACCGTGCTCGCCCCCTACGACGCGAGCGGCGGCTTCAAGGACGTCGGCCTGACGGCGACCGCCACCTATCGGCTGACCGAGCGGCTCGACCTGCACGCCCGCGCCGCCTACACGCGCTTCGTCGGCGACGCCGCGGACAGCCCGATCGTCAAGGCCGGCAATCAGGACGAGTTCCGCGTCGGCATCGGTGTCACCTACGAGTTCGGCCTCGACCTCTATTGAGGTCGGCGTTCCTCCACGAAAAAAGGGAGCCTCAGGCTCCCTTTTTTGTTGCTCGCCGGCGTGGTCTGCCGCGTGTCAGCGCCAGAGGCTGACGCAGGGGATCTTGCTGCGGTCGCAGCGGTCGGCGAAGCGGGCGGCGACGTCGGTCACCTCCTCCATCAGCCCCGCCTCGAGGGTGATCGGCTGCAAGCCGAGGTGCAGGAAGCGGTCGTGCTCCACGTGCAGCTCGTTCTCGGCCGCCTCGTTGCGCGGGTTGGGCAGGTAGGCAATCTCCACGCCAGTGCGGTCGGCGATCATCTGGGCGAGATCGCGCACCCTGTGGGTCTCCGTCATCTGGTTGAGGATGTTGACGCGCTCGCCGGCCTGCGGCGGGTTCTCGATGGCGAGCTCGACGCAGCGGCAAGTGTCGCGGATGTGGATGAAGGCGCGCGTCTGTCCGCCGGTGCCGTGCACGGTCAGGGGGTAGCGGATCGCCGCCTGCATCAGGAAGCGGTTGAGCACGGTGCCGTAGTCGCCGTCGTAGTCGAAGCGGTTGACGAGACGCTCGTCGCGCATGGTCTCGGCCGTCTGCGTGCCCCAGACGATGCCCTGGTGCAGATCGGTGATCTTCACGCGATCGTTCTTGTTGTAGTAGAAGAAGAAGAGCTGATCTTGCGTCTTCGTCATATGATAGATCGAGCCGGGGTTGGCCGGGTAGAGAATCTCCTGATCCGTCAATCCGTTCTCGGTGTCGACCTTCACGCGCAGGTAGCCTTCGGGGATCTTCATGCCGGCCGTGCCATAGCCGTAGACGCCCATGGTACCGAGGTGAACGAGATGCACATCGACGCCCGATTCCACGATGGCGCAGAGCACGTCGTGGGTCGCCGTCAAGTTGTTGCGCACCGTGTAGCGCTTCTGGATCGGCGACTTCATGGAGTAGGGGGCGGCGCGCTGCTCGGCGAAGTGCACGATCGCATCCGGCTTCTCGTCGACGATGAGCGACAGCAGGCGGTGATAGTGCTCGCCGACGGTGAAGTTGACGTGGCGGATGGTGTTGCCGCTCACCTCCTTCCAAGCCTTGAGGCGCTCCGAGAGGTGGCGAATCGGGGTGAGGGATTCGACTTCGAGCTCCACGTCGATCTTCCGGCGGGACAGATTATCGACGATGATGACCTCATGGCCACGGTTGGACAGATGGAGACTGGTCGGCCAGCCGCAGAATCCGTCACCGCCGAGCACGATGATCTTCGCCATGGATAGGTTGCTCCGATCATGGGTCGAATGGCGACCGCAAAGGGTAGGACGGGCAAGGGCGGCGACCGCAGCGGCGATCGCGCCCCGCCCGGGTGCTTCGCCTTACACGGAAACGACACCTATGCAAAAGGGCCCGGGCAAGCTCAAGACGTTTACTGCACTGCGTCATTGACGCTGGCGGGGCTGGCGGTCCGATGCTAGGAGCGACATCTACGCCGATCTGTGGACGGACGATGAAATGACAATTTATCCAGTGATCCTGGCTGGTGGACGGGGGACGCGGCTGTGGCCGCTGTCACGGGCCGACAAGCCGAAGCAATTTTTACCCATGCACGGAGAGCATAGCCTCTTCCAGCGTACCGTGGAGCGGCACGCGTCGATCGACGGTATCGGAGCACCGTGGGTGATCTGCGGCGAGGGCGATCGCTTCCAGGTCGAGGATGCGCTCGCCGGCATCGGTGTGATCGGTGCGACGGTGGTCACCGAGCCGGTGAGCCGGAACACCGGCCCCGCCATCGCCGCCGCCGCCGAGGCGCTGGTGCGGCACGACCCGGAGGCGGTCCTCTTCGTGCTGCCGTCCGACCATCTGGTGACGCCGGACGAGGGCTATTTCGAGAGCCTGCACGCCGCCTTCGCCGCCGCCGCCAGCGGCAAGATGGTGACCTTCGGCATCGTCCCCACCCATCCCGAGACGGGCTACGGCTACATCAAGGCCGGCGAGAGCGCGGGCAAGGTGCGCCGGGTGGAGAGCTTCGTCGAGAAGCCGCCGGCGGAAGAAGCGGTGAAGATGCTGGCCGACGGCCACTATTTCTGGAACGCCGGCTTCTTCGCCTTCAGCGCCCGGGCCCTGCTCGACGAGCTCGCCAGCTTCGCGCCCGAGATCACCGCGGCGGCCGAGGCCGCGCTCGACGAGGCGACCGTCGGCGAAGGCGTCATCCAGCTCGGCGAGCGCGGCTTTGCGAGCGCGCCCGACATCTCGATCGACTACGCCCTCTTCGAGCGGACGAAGAATGCGGTGGTGGCGCCGCTCACCTGCCGCTGGTCCGACGTCGGTTCCTGGCGCGCCTACTGGGAGACGCTGGAGAAGGACTCCTCCGGCAACGCGGTGCGCGGTAAGGGGCTGCCGGTCGATTCGCACAACTCGCTGATCGTCTCCAACCGCGCCGACGTCGTGGCGCTCGGGGTCGAGGATCTCGCCATCATCGCCGCCGACGACGCGATCCTCGTCTGCCCGCTCGACCGCGCCCAGGACGTGAAGCAGGTCGTGGCGACGCTCAAGACGCGCAAACGCAACGACCTCCTCGACGTGTCGCCCACCGTCAGCCGGCCGTGGGGCGGCTACACCTCGATCCTCAACGGCTCGCGCTTCCAGGTGAAGCATCTGTTCGTGACGCCGGGCAAGCGGCTGTCGCTGCAGAAGCATCACCACCGTGCCGAGCACTGGGTGGTCGTGCGCGGCACCGCGGAGGTGACGATCGACGGCGAGGTGACGACCCTCAGCGAGAATCAGTCGATCTATCTCCCCCTCGGCGCGGTGCACCGCCTGGCGAACCCCGGTCGCATCCTCCTGGAGGTGATCGAGGTGCAGACCGGCAGCTATCTCGGCGAGGACGACATCGTTCGCCTGCAGGACGAGTGGGGCCGTACGTGACAGACGCCGGCACCGCGACCCGGCCCATCCTCGTCACCGGCGGGGCGGGCTTCATCGGGTCCGCGGTGTGCCGACATCTCGTCGGCTGCGGCGAGGCGGTGGTGAACGTCGATGCGCTCACCTACGCCGCCAATCCGAACAACGTCGCCGGCATCGCCGGCGACCCCCTCTACCGCTTCGTGAAGGCGGACATCCGCGACCGGCAGGCGATGGCCGAGGTCTTCGCCACCCACAGGCCGAGAGCGGTGATGCATCTCGCGGCGGAGAGCCACGTCGACCGCTCCATCGAGGGGCCGCTCGACTTCGTCAGCACCAACGTTCTCGGCACCACGGTGCTGCTGGAGGCGGCGCGGGCCTATCTCGACCGGCTCGACGCGTCGGCCTCGGAGGCCTTCCGCTTCCTCCACATCTCCACCGACGAGGTGTTCGGCTCGCTCGGCGACAGCGGCTATTTCGACGAGACCACCCGCTACGACCCGTCCTCGCCCTATTCGGCGTCGAAGGCGGCGGCGGACCACATGGTGCGGGCGTGGGGGCGGACCTACGGGTTGCCGATCCTCATCTCCAACTGCTCCAACAACTACGGGCCCTATCACTTCCCCGAGAAGCTGATCCCGCTGATGATCCTCAACGCGCTGCACGGCGAGCCCTTGCCGGTCTACGGCAGTGGCGAGAACGTGCGGGACTGGCTCTACGTTGAGGACCACGCCGTCGCCCTCCACACGATCCTCACCGCGGGCACACCGGGCGACACCTACACGGTGGGCGGCAATGCCGAGCGCAGCAACCTCGCCGTGGTCGAGGCGATCTGCGATCTCGTCGACGCGCGCGTGCCGGGCGCGACGTCGCGGCGAGGGCTCATCCGGTATGTCGCGGATCGGCCGGGGCACGACCTGCGCTACGCGATCGACGCCTCGCGACTGCGTGAGCGGCTCGGCTGGCGCCCCTCGGTGACGTTCGAGGAGGGGCTGGCGCGCACCGTCGACTGGTATCTCGCGAACGAGGGCTGGTGGCGGCCGATCCGCAGCGAGCGCTATCGCGGCGAGCGCCTCGGCGTGTTGGAGAAGGCGGCGGGCTGAGCGAGTTCAGATCGCTTCGGCGCCGACCGCGTTGCCGATGACCACCGGACCATAGAGCAGCTGGGCGAAGATGCGGGACGGCCGCAAGGTGGCCCAGTAGGTCGAGCGTGCCACCGAGGCGGCGGTGCGGACGGCGGCGAGGTCGGCCGAGACGTCGGCGATCAGCTCGCCGAGGGTCCGATCGTCCGGCGCGGTGAGAACGCGGGTCTGGATGGTGCCGGGAAGGTGCACCCCGTCATAGGTGAAGATGAGCTTGCCCGCCGCCATCGCATGATGGGCGGTGGCGGAGAAGCGCTCGCTGTCGTCCGGCCGGTAGGGCAGGAGCACCGCGTCGAGCTGGCGGATGGCGGAGAAGTACACCGGCCGAGGCACGAACTCCTCGATCAGCGAGACGTTGCGCTCTGGGATCGCGGCGAGGGCGGCGCGGGTGGACAGGGCCACCGACGACGGCGCCTCGCCGGAGGCGGGCGGCTTGATCTGCACCACGAAGCGGGTGCGGCGCGGGTTGGTCGCCGCCCGGTTGGTGGAGCGCACGATGGAGGGCAGGCGATCGAAGCCGCCGCCCGCCGTGGTGGAGGAGAGGTAGCCCACGGTGAAGCGGTCGGGCGACTGCTCCGCCTCCTCCGACAGGGAGAGTTCGGGCGGGGTGTCGAGCGGCTGGACCGGCAGGCCGAGCTGCGCGGTGAGGCGCTGCGCCAGGCGGCGCGACCAGGCGTAGAGGAAGGTGGTGGGCCGGTCGCTGTTCAGATGGTGGATGGCGCGGCCGAAGCGGTCGAGCGGGCCGAACTGGGTGACGTTGGGCATCTGCGCCTCGTCCCACCAGGTGGCAAGGTGCACGAAGGGACGCGAGGCGGCCGGCATCTGCGCCAGAAGCTCCACCACGATGGCGAGGATCGAAGCGTCGAACGCGGGAATGAGGATGTGCCGGTTGCGGCTGAAGCGAGAGCTCGCCAGCACCCAGCCGAGCCGCTCGCGCAGCGTCGCGAAGGTGGCGGCGAAGGTGTCCCGGTCCATCTCCGCGAGCTCGTAGATGGAAGAGGTGAAGCCGCCTTGGGAGAAGGGGCCGTGCGCTTGGTTGCCGATGACGACGGTCGGAATGTTGAGGCGGCGGGCGCAGTCGCACACGCGCGTGACCATGTCCTCGTGCGTCGGCGTGTTGCGCGTGGTGGAGGGGTCGACGATCACGAACTCGTGATTGAGCCCGTTGGCGCGCGCGAGCTCGGGGAAAGCGGCGTTGCGCAGGAGCGCCACCTCGATGTCGGCAATCGGAGGTCGTGCCCAAACGGGGTCCAGGGACAGGCTTTTCGAGCCTATCGCCAGTCGATCTCCTGTATTATTTGCGACTCGGTTTAACATTTGGACTACGCTCAGATTACCATTGTCTTATCGCGCCGGCCGATGTTCTGAAGACGATGACCCGAAGCATACTCTGAATGGGTGATCGAGAGAACAGCATTTATCCACGATGGTGTTAGTGAAGAGTTCGCAGAAAAAATACTGAAAAAGATGACGCGTTTTATTGAACATCCCTAGCTATCTGTTGGCGGTGCTTGGTGATTGTGCAGTGCCGCAAACTCAGGCCCCGCCGCCACCTAACCATTACTTATATATGAATTACCGGATGTCATTGGCTCGAAGCAACATAAATTCGCCATGTTGCCCCGGCGCGGGCAGTGCCATAGGGCCGCACCGCGCGGATAAACCACCTCTTAAGGTTAACGATCCATCGTCGCCAGCCGAACCTCAACGAGTCGGGGTGCTGACGTGGCCATCCTCCTTTCTCCGCCGCATGACACTATGGAGAGCTTCCGCGACGCTGCGGTGCGTGCTGCCTGGTGGCTCGGGGCTCCGAACATGCACGGCGACGAGCTTGGAGTGGTGATCCCGCGCATCGCGCCGATGCTCGACATCACCCGCATCGAGCCGGGGCCCGATATCGACGAGCGCGTCGCGCTGCGCCTGGTGCGGATGGCCGGATCGGTGGTGCCCGTCGCGTCGCAGGAAGCCTGGGCGCGGCAGCTCCTGGAGCGCGCCGGCACGGGCGACAGGGTCGTCATCACCGATCGGGCGCGCCAGGCCGACGGCCTCCTCGAGGCGCTCGCCGAGCTCGAGGCGGGCCTCGACGCCGATCCGGCCCGCAATCCGCGCGACGCCCTCGCCTGGATCGCCGCCGGCGACGCGCTCCACGGCGCAAGGGAGGAGGGGGCGGCGCGGGCCGCGTGGGCGGCGGTGCGGCAGGCGACGGCGTCGGCCCGGCGCATCACCGTTGTGGGGCCGGACGTCACGAGCGACGAGCGGTTGCGGCTCGCCGGCGAGGTCCTTGCCCTCGACGCCGTCGCCGCCACCCAGTGGGACCGCCCCTTCGCCGGCGCGGTGCTGGTGGCGCTCGACGATCCGGTGCGCCACCTTGGCCCGGCACGCACCGCGGCAATGCTGCGCGACCGTCTGATCGCGCTCGCCGACCGCCATCGCTCGCTGTTCGTCTGCGTTCCCCGTGCGGCGGGCGCGGTGATGCGCGCCCGCTTGCCGCGCCTCCTGTGGGAGCGCCTCCTCCTCGTCGACGTGGCGCCGCGGCTCGATCCGGGGCCGGCGACGCTCATCGCCGCCGCCGCCTCGCTCGCCGACACGGTGGACGTGGTCGGCTTTCCGGGCGGCCCCGTCGACCTCGCCGCCGACGAGGAGCGGCTCCATCCGGCCTATGCGGCGAGCCGGCGCGGGCCGGCCGACATCAGCGACGTGCTCGCCGCGGCCGCCTCGCGCGGGGCGAGCGTCGCCGCCCTCGGCCGCAGCCTCTATCCGGGCCTCGCCCCGCTCCACCGCGGGCGCGCGCCCACCACCATCGGCGGGCTCGGCGAGGCGCTGCGGGCGGCGACCGGCGATCGCCTCGTCGCCGACGGCGTCCGTCGGCTGACGCTGGAGCGCGAGGGCGAGGACGGCGTCGTGCTGCGCTGGCAGCCGGGGACCGGCCTGCCGGCGGATCCGCCGCTCGCCCGCTTCGCCCCCGGCGGCCGATCCGTCGACGGGGTGCGACCCTGGCCGACGGAGGCGCACGAGCGGGTGGGCGCTCTGCTCGACGCGGTCGATCGGGCAATGCCGGAGATCGTCCTGTCGACGCCCCAGCCGCGGCGGGCCGAGCCGGCGGACCCACACGTGACCGTCGCGGGGCTGCGCAGCCTGCTCGCCCCCGGCGAGGGCCCGGAAGGCCCGTTTGCCGACGATGCGGAGGAGCGTGCCGCCCTCCTTGCCCATCGCCGCCTCACCGAGCGTGATCTCGACCGCGTGCACAGCCGCCGCATGGATGGCCTCGCCACGCGTCTCACCGCCCCCGTGTTCGTGGCCGGTCCGGGCTTCGCTTGGGAGACGATCAACGTGGCGCGCCTCAGGGGCGCGGCCGTGGCGCTGGTCGACATTCCGCCCGGCCGAGTGCCGGCGGGCCTCGCGGCCTCGCCCCTTCTCATCGTTTCGACCCGGGCGGCGGCGCGGGCGCAGCAGGGGGCGCAGCCGCGCGCCGTGTTCCTCACCGCCTTGGGGGCGGCCCATCGCGGCGAGGCGGAGGACATCGTGTTCGACCCCGCCGCCTTGGCGCTGCCCGACGGGGTGCCGCGTGATCCGATCGCCCTCGCCGTGCAGCTCTTGCGGGCGCTGCGGGTGCCGGCCATCGTCCCGCTCGGCGCGGCCGGGGTGTCGCTGCCGGCCGGCGACGACGTGCTGGTGCTCGACGACCCGCGTCGGCCGGGTGCGGAGGCGGCGCGCTTCCACGATCTCTTCCGCTCGCGCGATTGGGACGGCATGCCGAAGCTGCTCCTCGCCGTCGACGGGGCGGCACCGCTCGACCTCTTGGAGCGGGCGGTGGAGGGGCTCGGCGACCGCCTTCTCACCTACGTCGATCGCGAGGATCGCGTGCGCCTCGTCACCGGCCACCGGTTGGTGGCGGGCGCCAAGATGGCGGTTCCGGCCTATACGCGGGGCGATCCCCTCGTGGAGGAGGCGGTGGAGCGCTTCGCGCCGGAGATCGTGATTGCCTCCGCCGGGGTGGTGACGCCCGGCACGGGCGATGCGCCGCGCGTGGTGATCGGCCCCGAGGACGACGGCGCGGACAGCGTCGCGAGCGTCGCCTATCATGCCGCCTTTCCGGCCCCGCCGGCGGCGTTCGAGGCGGAGGCGGACGCGCTGCGCCTGCGCCTGGTCGCGGCGGCCCGAAGCGCGGCCGAGGCGGCCGAACGGGCGCGCGCCGATGCCGCCCGCCGGGCCGAGGCCGCCGAGGAATGGGCGACGGAGGAGCCCACGGCCGGCGAGCGCGCCCCGTCGCAGGAGCCGCCCATCGTCGCCTTGCCCTTCTCGCTCGGCTGGCTCGACCAGCTCCGCCGACGCGGACGCCATAGCGAGCGGGCCGAGCCGGCCATCACCGAGCCGGCGCCCGCCGCCGAAACCGAGCCCGCCCCGGAGACGGCTCCGGAGACTATTTCGGAGACTGCCCCAGCCCCCGTCGATGCGGCCGAGGGAAGCGTGTCGCCCCCCTCTAGCCAGGAGGTTCCGCCCACCGAGACGTCCGAGGATGCGACGCACGCGTTGTTCGCGGCGGTGTCTCCCTATAATTGGAGACGAGCAGAGATCCGACGTTCCGATCAGGGCAGGCGTTCCGAGATGGCAGAGGCTACTACCCCGAAAAAGGCGAGCTTCTCACAGCTCTGGCCGTGGCCCGGCAACATATTGCTCGTGCTGTTCGCGGCCTGGCTCTTCTACATGGGACGGATCGCCGAGCTCGCCGACGTCCGCCAGGCCTTCTATGGGCTCGGCGGCGTGACGGTGCTCGTCCTGCTGTTGGGCTTGCGGGCGGCGTTCGTGCGGCCGCGCCGCGGCGCCCACCGGGAGGAGCGCGTGCGCCGGCGCGAAGGACGTCGGGCCGCGGCGCCCGATCCCGCCGTCGCCCCGCCCGAGGTCGCCGATCCCGCCTTCGATGCGATGCCGCAGAATGCGCGGGCGCGCGCCGCGCAGGCCGCCGCCGATCCGTCCGCCTTCGCGACCGTCGAGGAGCCGCCGCGTGCCGAGACCCCAGCCGAGACCGTGGCCGAGCCCGAGACTGCGGTCGACGAGACGCCGCCGCCGACCCAGATCGTGGTGCCCTCCCGCGCGCGGCCCAAGCGGGAGGATCTCGCCGCCACCGCCCAGCAGCTCGAAGGCTGGATCAACCGCGAGAAGGCGGAGCGCGGCGCCCAGATCGCCAAGCTCAACGAGCAGATCGAGGCGCTGACCGAGCGTCTCGCCACGCTGGAGCGGGAGACCACCGAGGAGTTCGACGCTCAGCTCGAGCCGTTCCTGCGCATCGTCGCCTTCAACAACGCCGTCAACAACAAGCTGCTGCCGCGCGTGGAGAACATGATCGCCAAGGCGATCGAGGGGGCGATGCAGCCCGATGCGCTGAAGGCCAAGGTCGCGGCGGTGCTGCCCGAGGCGACTTCGGCCGGCGGCGACGGTGGGGCGCTGAAGGGCGAGCTCGCCGCCGTGCGCGCTGCGCAGCAGGAGGACCGCAAGGCCATCGCGGCGCTGCGCGAGGCGGCCGCGAGGGGCGGTGCGGGCGCGGGCGAGGCTGTCGAGAAGCGTCTCGCCGAGGCCGAGCGGCGCATCGAGGAGATGAAGACCGGCTTCAAGGATCTCACCCAGCACCTGTCGCGCATGGGCGACCAGCATCAGGCGCTGTTGCAGCGCATCGACGGGCTGTCGGAGACGGTGCCGGCCCGGGCCGGCGAGACGGGCGGGCCGTCCGAGGTGGAGGCGCTGCGCGACGCGCTCACTACCATCATCGAGCAGAACCGCGAGATCCGGGCGCAGCAGGAGATGCTGACCGCCCGCTTCGACGCGCCCACCCGCGTCGGCCTCGACGCCGACCGGCCCAAGGGGGGCTGAGCGCCCCCCACCTCAGTCCGCCGGCACGGATCAGTCCGCCGGGACGGAGAGGAAGCGGACGCTGCCGTTTTCGAGGACGGCGGCGGTCAACGCCCCGCCGTAGACCGCGCCGGTGTCGATGTTGGTGCGCCAGGGGCGATGGTCGGGCGCGTCCACCGGCGTGTGGCCATGCACGACGTGCACCGGTAGCGGGCCGGTGTAGTTGAGGAATTCCTCGCGGATCCAGATCAGGTCGTGCCGCTCCTGCGCCTCGAGCGGCACGCCGGGGCGAATGCCGGCGTGGACGAAGAGCACGTCGCCGATCCGGTGGGTGACGGGGCGCTGCTCCAGGAAGGCGCGATGCTCCTCCGGCAGGACCGCCTGCAGCATCGGCTGCAGCGCCACTGGATTGTGGGCGTACTGGCGGGCCTCGATGCCGTAGGCGCGCAGCGTCGCTTCGGCGCCGAACACCAGCCAGCGCGCCATCAGCGAGCCGTCGCGGAGCGCGTCGAGCATCGCCACCTCGTGGTTGCCGAGGAGGCAGACGCGCTCGCGCCCCGGCGTCGCGGGGCCGCGCAGGAACTCGATGACGGCATAGGAGTCCCGCCCGCGGTCCACATAGTCGCCGACGAAGAGCTCGGTGACGTGCTCGGCCGGGGAGGCGGCGAGGTCCTCCGCGATCAGTCCCATCAGGCGCTCCAGAAGGTGATCGCATCCGTGGATGTCGCCCACCGCGTAGACCCGATGCCCGTCGGGTAGGCGCACGCTCATGGCCGACGCGCCGGGCGCGGCGCTTGCGCTCGGCTCGATGAGGGACCACAACGCTCCGGCTCGTGCCGCAGGGGACCATTCGTGATCGACATTCTATCCTTCGCTCTCATCCTGGCGGCCGCCGGGGCGTTGGCCGGGCTCATCGCCGGCTTGCTCGGGGTCGGCGGCGGCATCGTCATCGTGCCGGTGCTCTACTATCTGCTCCCGGCGGCCGACATTCCCGAGCATGCTCGGATGCACGTGGCGGTGGCGACCTCGCTTGCGACCATCATCGCGACCTCCATCATCTCCGCGCGCTCCCACTATAAGCGGGGAGGCGTCGATGTCCCGCTGCTCAAGAGCCTCGCCCCGGGGATCGTGATCGGTGTCCTCATCGGCGTCGCGTTGGGTGGGGCCGCGAGTGGACGCACGCTCACGGCCATCTTCGCCGTGATCGCCTTCATTGTCTCGATCCACATGGCCTTCTTCAAGGGTGTTCAGCTGCGTGATGCGGTTCCGGTGCGCCCGATCCGCGATCTGATCGGCGTGTTCATCGGCGCCGTGTCGGTGATGATGGGCATCGGCGGTGGGACGCTGTCGGTGCCGATCCTGTCGATGTGCAGCGTGCCGATCCGCCGCGCGGTGGGCACGGCCTCGGCGATCGGCCTGATCATCGCGATTCCGGGCGCCATCGGCTTCGCCGTCGCCGGCTGGGGCGAACCCGGCCTGCCGCCCGGAAGCATCGGCTACGTCAACCTCATCGGCTTTGTGATGATCGCGCCGCTGTCGATGCTCCTCGCGCCGGTCGGCGCCAAGCTCGCCCACACCATCCCCAACGTGTGGCTCAGCCGGACGTTCGCCGTGTTCCTCGCGATCACGAGCGTGCGCATGATGCTGAGCCTCCTCTAGACGCGCGATGGCGCCGCTGGCGACAGGACGCCCGACCATCTGGCGCCGGGGCACGGGCGTTCCGCTCCTGACGGTCGCATCGACGGTTCTCTCCGTCCTGACGTTGATGCCGCTCGCCGCGCTCGTCGTCACCTCGCTCGCCGGCCCCTCGGAGGCGATGAGCCACACGGTCGGCACCGTGCTCGGCCGCTATACGCTGAACACCCTGTCGTTGGCGCTGATCGTGGCGGCGGGGGTCACCGTCACCGGCGTCTCCACCGCCTGGCTCGTCACCATGTGCCGCTTTCCTGGGCGGGGGGTCTTCGCCTGGGCGCTGGTGCTGCCGTTCGCGATGCCCGCCTATGTGAGCGCCTACGCCTACACCTATCTCCTGCAGCACCCCGGACCGGTGCAGACGGCGTTGCGCGACGTGATGGGCTACGGTCCGCACGACTACTGGTTCCCCGAGATCCGCAGCCTCGGCGGCGCCGCCTTCGTACTGACGATGGTGTTCTACCCCTACGTCTATCTGATGGCGCGGGCGGCCTTCCTGCAGCAGTCGGCGACCGCCTTCGAGGCGAGCCGCACGCTCGGCCGCACGCCGTGGCGCGCCTTCTTTTCGGTGGCGGTGCCGCTGGCCCGGCCGGCGATCGTCGCCGGCCTCGCCCTCGCCGTCATGGAGACGCTCGCCGACTACGGCACCGTCTACCATTTCGGCGTCCAGACCTTCACCACCGCCATCTACCGCACCTGGTTCTCGCTGGGCGACCGGGTGGGCGCGGTTCAGCTCGCCCTGATGCTCGTTTCGGTGGTGCTTCTGGTGATCGGGCTGGAGCGGGTGGGCCGGCGGGGCCGGCGCTATGCGGAGAGCCGGGCGGCGCGGCCGATGCCGGGCCTGCCGCTCGCTGGCTGGCGGGCCGCCGGGGCGGTGGCGGTCTGCGCTCTGCCCGTCCTCTGCGGCTTCCTGGTGCCGGCGGCGACCCTCGTTGGCCTCGGCGTCGGCCTCGACGTGCCCTGGCTCGACGAGCGCACCACGCGCCTCATCGGCAACACGGTGACGCTCGCGACCATCGGCAGCCTCGTGACGCTCGCCGTGTCGCTGGTGATCGCCTACGCCCGCCGCCTCTCCAAGGGGCGGCTGACGACGTTTCTGGGGCAGATCGTGGGCTTCGGCTACGCGGTGCCGGGCGCGGTGATCGCCGTCGGCCTCCTCATCCCCTTCGGCGCCTTCGACCGCTGGCTCAACTCGGTGATGGTGGCGACCTTCGGCATCCGCACCGGCCTGCTCCTGACCGGCACCATCGCGGCGGTGATCTTCGCCTACGTGGTGCGCTTCCTCGCCGTGTCGCTCAACGCGGTGGAGGCGGGGCTCGCGCGCATCCCGCCCTCCCTCGACGGCGCCTCGCGCACGCTGGGGGCGGGGCCGGCGATCACCTTCCTGCGCATCCACGGGCCGCTCCTGACGGGCGGCATGCTGACGGCGGCGCTGATCGTGTTCGTCGACATCATGAAGGAGCTGCCGGCGACGCTCATCCTGCGCCCCTTCAACTTCGACACGCTGGCGATCCGCGCCTACCGTCTCGCGTCCGACGAGCGCCTGGCGCTCGCCTCCGTGCCGTCGCTGATGATGGTGCTGGTGGGGCTCGTGCCCGTCATCCTCCTGTCGCGCCAGATCGCGCGGACGTCGCGGGCGCCGGGCGGGGAGGGACCGTCGCCGGCGCCGGCGGCCGAGGATGCGCCCCGGCCACCGGCCTCGGTGGTCAGTGAGCGAGGATCTGGCTGAGGAACAGCTGGGTGCGCTCGTGCTGCGGGTTGGTGAAGAAGGGCTCGGGCGCGTTCGATTCCACGATCTGGCCCTGGTCCATGAACACCACGCGGTTCGCCACCTGACGGGCGAAGCCCATCTCGTGGGTCACGCAGATCATCGTCATGCCGGTCTGGGCGAGGTCGACCATCACGTCGAGCACCTCCTTGATCATTTCCGGATCGAGGGCGGAGGTGGGCTCGTCGAACAGCATCACGTGCGGGTTCATGCAGAGCGCCCGGGCGATCGCCACGCGCTGCTGCTGACCGCCGGAGAGCTGGCCGGGATATTTGTTGGCCTGCTCCGGGATCTTCACCCGGGTGAGGTAGCGCATCGCGACCTCGTTTGCCTCGCGCTTCGGCATCTTCTTCACCCAGATCGGGGCGAGGGTGCAGTTCTCGAGGATCGTGAGGTGCGGGAAGAGATTGAAGTGCTGGAACACCATGCCGACGTCTTTGCGGATCTCGTCGATCTTCTTGAGATCGGAGGTCAGCTGCGTGCCGTCGACGGTGATGGAGCCCTTCTGATGCTTCTCCAGCGCGTTGATGCAGCGGATTAGGGTCGACTTGCCGGACCCCGACGGGCCGCACACCACGATGCGCTCACCCTTGTTCACGGTCAGGTTGATGTTCTTCAGGACGTGGAACTCGCCGTACCACTTGTTGAGGTCGACGATGTCGATGGCGACCTCCTCCGAGACCGTCATGGGGCCCGGCGTGGTCTCCGTGGGATCGGTGTGGGCAACGTTGGCCATGATGGTTCTCCTTAGCGACGATCGGCGGCCCGAAGGCGCGTCTCGAGGTACATCGAATAACGGGACATGCCCCAGCAGCAGACGAAGAAGAGGAAGGCGATGAAGCCGTAGAGCTCCCACACGATGCCGTTCCAGTTGGCGTCGGAGCGGATCGGGTTGGTGAGGCCGAGGGGATCGAGAAGGCCGATCACCGCCACCAGCGTCGTGTCCTTGAAGAGGCCGATGAAGGTGTTGACGATGCCGGGGATCGAGATCTTCAGCGCCTGCGGCAGGATGATGAGGCGCATGCCCTGCCAGTAGGTGAGGCCGAGAGTGTCGGACGCCTCGTACTGACCCTTCGGCAGCGCGGCGAGGCCGCCCCGGATCACCTCCGCCATATAGGCCGAGGCGAACAGCGTCACCATGATGAGGACGCGCAGGATCAGGTCGAAGTTGGTGCCCGGCGGCAGGAAGTAGTTGAGCAGCGTCGAGGCCACGAAGAGCAGCGTGATGAGCGGCACGCCACGGATGAACTCGATGAAGGTCACGCAGATGAGGCGCAGGATGGGCAGCTTCGACTGCCGGCCGAGGGCGAGCAGGATGCCGAGCGGCAGCGAGCCGGCGATGCCGGTGACGCCGATCACCATGGTGAGGAGGAAGCCGCCGAAACGCGAGCTAGGGATCGGCTCCAGGATGATCCCGCCCCAGAGGAGGAAGTAGGCGAGGATCGGGAAGACGATGGTGAACACCAGCCACCGCGTGCGGTGATGGGTGTCGCCGAAGAAATAGGCGAGCCCGCCGATGACGATGGCGACGATGGTGGTCGGGCCGAAGAGGCTCCCGAGGGTGTTCTCCGTCACCGCGAGGTAGGCCGCGATCAGGATCTTGACCCCGATCAGCGCCGCCATGACGACGACGAGGGGGCGCATGGTCTGAAACAAGAGCGGGATCATGGCGGTGATCAGCAAGAGCAGCGTCACGTCCGGCCGCCAGCGCTGATCCACGGGATAGAAGCCGTAGAGGAGCTGGCCGAGGCGCTCGTGGATGACCGCCCAGCAGGCGCCGGTGGTGCCTTCGCCGTAGGTCTGAACGATGATCTCGCGGCACTCGGAGAGGCTCTTTGCGTGCCAGACCGACTTGAAGACCGCCCAGTCGAGGATGCCGGGCACGATCCACAGGATGAAGGCCAGGCAGATGAGGGTGATCGCCGCGTTCAGCCAGGACGAGAAGAGGTTCTCGCGCAGCCAGGCGATCGGCCCGGTGGTGGAGACCGGTGCCGGCTCGGCGGGATAGTGCGTCTCGGCGACGTAGGGGACGGTGTGGGCGTGGGTTCCGCTCATCCTAACGCTCCACCAGTTTCACGCGGGAATTGTAGATGTTCATCACCGTCGAGATGAACAGCGACACGATGAGATAGAAGCCCATCAGGAGGAGGATGCACTCCATCTCGCGGCCGGTCTGGTTGAGCGTGATGCCCCCCAAGGTGCCGGTCGCGTCCATGTAGCCGACGGCGATGGCGAGTGAGGAATTCTTGGTGAGGTTGAGATATTGCGAGATGAGCGGCGGGACGATCACGCGCAGCGCCTGCGGCAGGATGATGAGACGCATCGCCCGGTTGGGGCGCAGGCCGAGCGCGGCCGCCGCCTCCGTCTGGCCGTGGCTCACCGACAGGATGCCGGCGCGCACGATCTCGGAAATGAAGGCGCCGGTGTAGAGGGAGAGGGCGAGCCACAGGGCGACGAGACTGTCGCGCATGTAGATGCCGCCGCCGAAGTTGAAGCCCTTCAGCTCGGGATATTCGAGCCGGATCGGCATGCCGAGGACGAAATAGGCGAGCACCGCGGGCACCAGGAGAATGCCGAGGCCGATCCAGAACAGCGGCAGCTGCTCGCCGGTGGCGTCCTGCCGCTTGCGCGCCCAGCGGCGCACGATGATGAGGGCGACGATGGAGGCGAGGAAGATGCCGACGACGATGCCGCCGCCCGCGTCGAGGATCGGGGCGGGGATGTAGAAGCCGCGGTTGGTGGCGACGAAGGCGCCGGTGTCGACGCCGCGGAAGGCACGGGGGGAGGGCAGCGATTCGTTGACGACCGCCGCGACGAGAAGGATCCAGATGAGCACCGGGACGTTGCGGAAGGTCTCCACGTAGACCGTCATCAGCCGTGCGATGAGCCAGTTCTTGGAGAGCCGCAGCACGCCGGCGACGACGCCGAGGAAGGTGGCGCTCACGCACCCCATCACGGCGATGAGCAGCGTGTTAAGGATACCGACGAGGGCCGCGCGGGCGTTGGTGTCCTGGTTGTTGTACTCGATGAGGCGCTGGTTGATGTCGTACTGCGCCGACTGCCAGAGGAAGCCGAAGTCGAAATCCTTCCCGAGGGCGGACAGGTTCTCGATGGTGTTGTTGACGAGCCAGGCGACGCCCAGCATCAGGATGATCATGGCGATCGCTTGGATGAAGCCGGAGCGGTACCGCTCGTCTCTCCAAAGCATATCGATGCGGAAGGTGGGGGGCGGGGCGCCCGTCGCTACGCTCATGCGCGTCTCCCTCTAACGAAGAAGGCGCAGATCCCGGAAGATCTGCGCCCAGTTTCGTTGCTTAGCGGAAGGGCGGTGCGTATTGGATGCCGCCGTCGGTGTAGAGCGCGTTGAGACCTCGCTCCAGACCGATCGGGGTGTCCGGACCGAGATATTCGTCGAAGACCTCGCCGTAGTTGCCGACGGCGGCGATCACGTTGGCGGCCCAATCCTTCGGCAGGCCGAGCATGGAGCCGTAGTCACCTTCGACGCCGAGAAGGCGGGCGACCTCGGGGTCGAGATCGGAGGAGGAGGCCATGTCCTTGACGTTGGCCTTGGTGACGCCCTTTTCCTCGGCGATGAGGAGCGCGTTGAGCACCCATCGGTTGATGTCGGCCCACTCGTCGTCACCCTGGCGAACCACCGGGCCGAGCGGCTCCTTGGAAATAATCTCCGGCAGGATCATGTGGGCGGAGGGGTCCTCGAAGGAGGCGCGGGTGGCGGCGAGACCCGAGGCGTCGGTGGTGTACACGTCGCACGCGTCGGCGAGATATTTCTGCTGCGCCTCGGCGTTGGTCTCGATGGGGACGGGCTCGTAGCTCATATTGTTGGCACGGAAGTAGTCCGCGAGGTTCAGCTCGGTGGTGGTGCCGGTCTGGATGCAGACGGTGGCGCCGTCGAGCTCGAGCGCCGAGGTGACGCCGAGCGCCTTCGGCACCATGAAGCCCTGGCCGTCATAGTAGTTGACGCCCACGAAGGTCAGCTTCAGGTCCACGTCGCGGGTGAGGGTCCAGGTGGTGTTGCGCGACAAGAGGTCCACTTCGCCCGAAGCGAGCGCGGTGAAGCGGGTCTTGCCGGTAAGGGACGTGTACTCCACGGCGCCCGGATCGCCGAAGATCGCCGCCGCGACGGCCTTGCACAGCGCGACGTCGAAGCCCTGCCAGTTGCCCTGGTCGTCGGTGAACGCGAAACCGACGAGGCCGGTGTTGATGCCGCACTTCAGGTGGCCGGCTTCCTTGGTTTGAGCCAGGGTCTGGGCCTGAACGCCGGTGGTGGCGCACACCCCCGCGACGGCCGCAACGGTCGCCAGTTTGATGAGTTTCATCGTTTCGCTCTCTCCATTGATCGCGACAATTCTTAGAGGTCGCTTGCTTTCGGGCGCCGAATGCAAGCGACGTGCCGAGCCAAGTCAATCCAGGCCTATGTTGGTTGCATGGCTTGTTCAGCATAAGCAGACATTGAGAGCGAGGCCAACGTCCCGAAAGGAGATTTGTATGTCCGATGAGAGTGACGCCACGGGCGGACGTCCAGCGCGGGTCCAGACGCTACTGGCCCATGGCGGTTTGGACCCGCACGGCTACCACGGCTTTGTAAATCCACCCGTGGTGCACGCGTCGACCGTGCTCTATCCGGACGTCGAGACCACGCGCACCCGCGCCCAGCGCTACACCTACGGCCGCTCCGGCACGCCGACGACGGACGCCCTGTGCGACCTCGTGTCCGCCCTCGAAGGCGCGGAGAAGACGGTGCTCGCCCCGACCGGCCTCGCCGCCTGCACCGTGGCGATCGCCGCCATGGTGAAGGCCGGCGACCGCATCCTGGTGGTCGACAATGTCTATAACCCCACCCGCAAGTTCTGCGACGGCTTCCTGACCCGATTCGGCGTGGAGACGGTCTACTTCGATCCGACCGACCTTCAGACCTTCCGCACGCTCCTGGAGCAGCCGACGGCGGTGGTGTTTTTCGAGGCGCCCGGCTCGGTGACCTTCGAGATGTGCGACGTGCCGGCCATCATCGCCCTCGCCAAAGCCGCCGGCGCGGTCACCATGATGGACAATTCGTGGGCGACGCCGCTGTTCTTCCGGCCGCTGGAGCATGGCTGCGACCTGTCGATCCACGCCGCCACCAAGTATCTCGCCGGTCACTCCGACCTCTTGCTCGGGACCGTCGCCGGCAACGGCGAGGTGATCGCCCAGGTGCGCAAGACCTGGGACGAGTGGGGCGAGAACGCCGCGCCGGACGATGTCTACATGACGCTGCGCGGCATGCGCACGCTCGACGTGCGGATGGAGCGTCATCAGCGCAACGCCCGCATCGTCGCCGAATGGCTCGCCGCCGACAGCCGCGTCTCCCGCGTGCTCTACCCGGCGCTGCCCGGCGCACCGGGGCACAACCTGTGGAAGCGCGATTTCGACGGGGCGAGCAGCCTGTTCGCGATCACCTTCAAGGGCCGTCCCGACGCCGACGTGGTGACGTTCGTCGACAGCCTGCGCCTCTTCGGCATCGGCTACTCTTGGGGCGGCTTCGAGAGTCTCGCGACGCTGCAGCCGGCGCACGCGATGCGCGTCACCATGGACTGGCCGCAGGACGAGGCGGTGGTGCGCCTCCACGTCGGCCTCGACGATCCGGCCGACCTCATCGAGGATCTCGACCAGGCGATGGCCCATCTCGGCTGAGCCGGGCCGCACGCATACGGGTGGGCGGGGCTTCGGTGCTCGCCCCCCGTTCGGCGCGCGCCGTCAGCCGGTCTCGGCGAGGGCGGCGCGGCGTTCGCGGAAGATCAGCCAGAGATTGCGCGCGTAGATGAGGAGACCGGCGCCCTGGCCGGCGATGAACACCGGGTCCTGCCGATAGAGGGCGTAGGCGAAGAGGATCGCTCCGCCGGCGATAGAGAAGAACCAGAACGCCACCGGCACCACGGACCGGCCGGCCCGCTCCGAGGCGATCCACTGGATCAGGAAGCGGGCGGAAAACATCGCCTGAGCCAAGAATCCGATCGCGATCCAGACGTCGAACTGCTCGACGAATACGGCGTGGAACCAGGCGCCGAGCCCGGCAAGGACGTCACTCATCCATGGTCTCCGGCGGTGTGATCTCGCGTGCCTCCGGGCGGCTCTTGCTGCGTCGCCGCAGCCACCAGACGCCGAGGAGGTCGGGCACGCCCACCAGCGCGCGGTCGAGGACACCATACTTGGATTGCCCGGCTGCGCGGGGGCGGTCGGCCACTTCGATGTGGGCGATGCGCCAGCCCTCGCGCAGGAAGAGGGCGGGATAGAAACGGTGGTTGTTGTCGAAGAAGGGTAGCGTCAGATAAGGCGCCCGCCGCATCGCCTTGAGGCCGCAGGCGGTGTCGCGCGTGTCGTCGTGGAGGAGGAAGGCGCGCACCCGGTTGGCGACCTTGGAGACGAACTTCTTGCGCCAGCCGTCGTGCCGCCGGGTCCGCTGGCCGGCGACGAGGCCCACCTCCGGATCGGCGAAGAGGGGGGCGACGAGGTCGGCGAGGAATTTGGGGTCGTTCTGGCCGTCGCCGTCCATGGTGACGAGGATGTCGCCCTTGGCGGCGAGGGCGCCGGCGCGCACCGCGCGCGACTTGCCGCCCGAGAAGGGATGGCTCAGGACGCGCACATTGTCCAAGCCCGTCGCCAGCACTTCGGCGACGGTGCCGTCGGTGGAGCCGTCGTCCACCACGATGATCTCGAAGGGCGCGGTGAGCGGCCCTTCGGTGATCTCGTGGAGGAGCGCTCCGATGGCTCCCGCCTCATCCTTCGCCGGGATGATGATGGAGATGGCGGGACGCTGGGTCGAGCGGGCTGGCATGGCGTGTCCGAGGTTTGCGGCGCCACACACACACACGACGCGCCGCCGTGGTCCGATACAACCGAACGGCGCCGAACGGCAAGCGCGGTGGGGCGGCGGTCCGCTCCCGCCGCGTCAGTCGGCGGTCGGGGCGTTGCGGAAGAGGGTGAGCGCGACGGGATCGCCCTTCGAGATGTTGAAGCCGTCGACCTCGCCGACGCGCTCGATCGCGACGCCGGCCGTCGCCGCAGCCGCCTCCACCTCGCCGACGAAGCGGGCGCGGGCGGCGATGACGGCGCAATGGCCGTCGAGGGCGGCGACCGCCTGCTCGGGCGAGAGGAGCCCGGTGTCGGTGCCGGCGAGGAAGATCATGCTCGGCTCGTTGAAGCCGATGGAGATGAGGCGTGGATCGGGGCAGCCGGCCGCCGCGTCGGCCGCCGCCACGAGGCGCGGGCTGACCCAGACCGGCGAGAGCTTCGGAAGGGCGAGGCCCCAGACGGCGACTTGCGCCACCACCGCGGCTGCGACTGTCGGCACGATCACCGCGCCGGAGACGGGCGAGGCGCCGCCGAAGAGGGCGCGCGCCGCCGCCACCGCCGACGCCGCCGCGAGCGCGGCGACGGGCAGTGCCACCCAGGGGATGGGCGTCGCGAAGAGGAGGAAGCCGACGGGAATCGCGACGAGGACGGCGACGGGCACGGCGGCGACATAGACCGCCGCGACGCGCGCGAGCCAGCGCGGCGGGGATGCCGCATGGAGCGCGGCGACCACCGCGAGGGCGATGCCCGGCACCACCGGCAGCGTATAGTGCGGCAGCTTGGTGGGCACGAGCTCGAACACGATCCACGACGGTACGACCCAGGCGAAGGCGTAGACGAACACCGCGCCGCGCCGCTGCCAGATCCGCCAGGCTGCGGCGAGGGTGAGCGGGGCGAGCGGCCAGGCGACCGCCAGGAAGAAGGCGAGGTGGACGAGCGGCGGGGCGCCGTGGCCTTCCTGGCCGCCGGCGGCCTTGCCGAGGAAGTCGTGGCCGAGGGCGGCGCTGTAGAAGGCCCCGTCGGTCGCGATGTAGATGCCGACGAACCAGGGCAGGCAGATCGCCGCGACGATCGGCAGCCCCACGAGGAAGCGCATGCGCGACAGGAGGCGTCGACCGTCGACGACGAGGAGCGTCGCGACGGTGAGGACCATCACCATCGGCGCGATGGGGCCTTTGACGAGGATGCCGAGGGCGAGCGCCACCCAGAAGAGGAGGGGCATCGCCCAGCCCTTGCGCTCGGCGAGCCAGATGCGGGCGAGCGCCCCCATCATCGCCACCACCGTCGCAAGGAGCACGGCGTCGGTCTTGGCGAGCCTTGCCTCCACCCCGACGATGATGGTGGCGCCGAGGAGGGCGCCGACGGTCAGCGCGCCGCCGAAGGGCAGGAAGGCGCGTGCGGCCCAGACCGCGAGGAGCACCGCCGCCATCGCGCCGAGGAGGGAGGGCACGCGGTAGACCCAGAGCGGCGCCGCCGCGCCCTCGCCGTAGAGGGTCACCGCCGCCGCCTGCAGCCAGTGGATGCCGATGGGCTTCTTGTGGCGTGGCGCCTCCTGGAAGCGGATGCGCACATAGTCGCCCGTCTCCACCATCTGCTTCGTCGCCTGGGTGTAGCGCGGCTCGTCCCGGTCGATCGGCGGAATGGAGGCGATGCCGGGCGCGAGCGACAGGAGCACCGTCGCGAGGAGGAGCAGCATCGGCAGGATGGCCGGCCAGTCTCCACGCGGGAGAGGGGCGGGGGTGGCGGATGAGGGGATCGGTGCGGACATCGGCGGCATCTAGTCCGTCGGCCGACCGCTTGTCCATCGGCTCAATTGCAACACTCTGTCGCCTTCGCGCCGGTCGGCTGGCGTGGCTTCGGCGGCTCTGCTAGAGGGCTAGCCTAGGCACGATCTGAAGCGGTGCTCGGATGGGCGATCGGCATCGGCGGGAGGTGCCCGCCACCGGGCCGCTCTCGATCCCGGCCGACCACGCTTCAAGGGCGCGCGATGGCCGTCATTGCACAGATCACCGACCCGCACATGCGCCCGCCCGGGCTGCTGACGCTCGGCCAGATCGACGCGGCCGGCTTCCTCGCCGCCGCCGTCGACACCATCATCGCCAAGCACGGCGAGATCGACGCGGTGGTCGTCACCGGCGACCTCACCGACCTCGGCGAGAGCGACGCCTACACCCATGCCGCGATGCTTCTGTCCCGCTTCAGCGTGCCGGTGATCGTGGTGCCCGGCAACCACGACCGTACCGGCCCGATGCGCGAGGTGTTCGAGGCCTACGGCGGGCTCGGCCGCTCGGAGGTGGAGGGCAAGATGTGCTTCGCCGTCGCGGCCGGCGACGCCACGGTGATCGCCCTCGACACCTCGGTCGACGGGTTGGGCGAGGACATCCATCACGGCACCCTCGGCGAGGCGCAGCTCGAGTGGCTCGACGCGACCTTGGCGGCGTCCGGCCAGACGCTCATCGCCATGCACCATCCCCCCTTCGAGGTGGACATCTCCTTCATGGACGCCATCGGCCTCACCGACCGGGAGGCCTTCGCCGCGATCATCGCCGAGCACGACAACGTGTCGCGCATCGCCTGCGGCCACGTCCACCGGGCGATCGTGGGGGAGGTGGCGGGGGTGCCGGCGCTCGCGATCCCGAGCGTCGCCCACCAGGTGCAGTTCTCGGTGTCGGCGGAGCTCACGCCCGCCTTCGTCATGGAGCCCGCCACCTACGCGATCCACCTCTTGCGGGATGGGCGCGCCACCTCGCACATCGGCTACGTGAACGACTTCGGAGGACCCGTGCCTTATCCTGAAAAGTCCGGCCACCGGGCGTACGAATGACCATCGAGCCCGTTACCGAAGCGCTGCTGCCGATCGCGATCGGCGACATCGAGGCCGCGGCGAAGCGGCTCGACGGTGAGGCGATCCGCACGCCGCTCCTCGCCTCCGCCACGCTCGACGAGAAGGTCGGCGCACGCGTGCTCGTCAAGGCGGAGTGCCTGCAGCGCACAGGCTCCTTCAAGTTCCGCGGCGCGTTCAACCGCCTCTCGCTGATCCCGGCGGACGTGCGGGCGAACGGCGTGGTGGCCTGCTCCTCCGGCAACCACGCCCAGGGCGTGGCCGAGGCCGCCCGCCTCTTCGGTGTTCCCGCCACCATCGTGATGCCGCACGACGCGCCGGCGATCAAACGCGCGCGCACCGAGCGCTCGGGCGCCAAGGTGGTGGTCTACGATCGGGAAACCGATGATCGCGAGGCGATCGCCGCGGCGATCTCGGAGCGCACCGGCGCGACCTTCGTCCACCCCTACGACGACCCCGGCGTGATGGCGGGGCAGGGCACGATTGGGCTCGAGATCGCCGCCGATCTTGCCGCGATGGGCCTTGCGGCCGACCGTGTGCTGGTGCCGGTGTCGGGCGGCGGGCTGATCGCCGGGGTGGCGGTGGCGATGGCGGCGAAGATGCCGCACGCGATCTGTCAGCCGGTGGAGCCCGCGGGCTTCGACGATCTGTCGCGCTCGCTGGTCGCGGGGGTACGGGTCACCAACGAACGCCGCGGCGGCTCGATCGCCGACGCGCTGCTCGCCGCGACGCCCGGTCGCAACACCTTCGAGGTGCACATGCGCCACGTCGCCTCCGGCGTCGGCGTGGCCGACGAGGCGCTGCCCAAGGCGATGGCGTTCGCGATGAACGAATTGAAGATCGTCACCGAGCCCGGCGGCGTGATCGCCCTCGCCGCGCTGCTCGAAGGGCTCTTCACGGTCAAGGGAGAGACGGTGGTGGTGGTCGCCTCCGGCGGCAACGCCGACCCGGACCTCATCGCCGAGGCGATCACCACCTATCGAGGCTGACCCACTCTAGGCCCGACCTTCCGGGGGTTTCGGCGACATGGTTCCATGTCGCCGAAACCCGCCTTAGCCGCGAATGGCGGTGATGGCGGCGGCATAGTCGGGCTTGCCGAACACGGCCGAGCCCGCCACCAGCGAATCGGCGCCGGCGGCCTTGGCGATCGGCGCCGTCCCCGTCGTCACCCCGCCGTCGACCTCGATGCGGATCGGCCGGTTGCCGACGAGCGCCTTGACGGAGGCGATCTTCTCGGCCGCGTTGGGCAGGAATTTCTGGCCGCCGAAGCCGGGGTTCACCGTCATGATGCAGACGAGGTCGATGCGGTGGAGCACGTTGGCGATGGCGCCGGCGGGCGTCGCGGGGTTGAGCGCCACGCCGACGTTGACGCCGTGGCCGCGCAGCGCCTCGAGCGCCCGGTCGAGGTGGCGCGTCGCCTCCACGTGCACCGTGATGCCGTCGGCTCCGGCGTCGACGAAGGCGTCGATATAGGGTTCGAACGGCTCGATCATCAGGTGCACGTCGAAGGGGAGCCGGCAGTGCGGCCGCAGCGCCTTGATGACGGCGGGGCCGAACGAGATGTTGGGCACGAAGTGGCCATCCATCACGTCGAGGTGGAGCCAGTCGGCACCGGCAGCCTCGATGGCGGCGGCTTCCTCGCCGAGGCGGGTATAGTCGGCGGCGAGCAGCGAGGGGGCGACGACGAGCCCGTCGGCATGGTGCATGGCGCTCATTGGGCGCGCTCGTCGGGCTTTGCGAGGATCAACACCCAGTACGACTTGAATTGCCCCTGGTCGGTGAGGGCAAGGCCGATCCCCATGCGGGTCATCTCCGGATTGAGCAGGTTCTGGTTGTGCTGGCGCGAGCCCTCCCAGCCGTCGACGGCCATGACGAGGGTCGGGTAGCCCGCACCGAGATTTTCCGCCGCCCTCACCGCCGGATAGCCGGCCGCATCGAGGCGCTTGGCGAGACCGGAGGCGGTGTGCATCTCGGTCTTCAGCTTGTTGCGGCGGGCGAGCTCGCGGGCGGTGTCGGCGGCGACGCGGTCGAGGGTCGCGTCCACCGTCAACGCGCCGCGGCCGTGCGCCGCGCGGTGGGCGTTGATGAGGGATGCCGCGCGGGCCGGATCGACGGACCGCTCGCGCGGCACGTTCGGCACCGTCGCCTGGGGCGAATCGCCCCCGATGCCCAACAGACCGCAGCCTGCGACCGGAAGGCAGAGGGCGAGGAGGAGAAGGGTGCGTCTCAGCATTCCTGCCTCATGCACCGCCCTCGCGCCCAACTCAAGGGCTTCGGCGCCACGGCTCGGGCCCCCGTCGGGGGAACGGAATGGGTCGGGCGGGCGTAGTGCCCAGACAGAAGGAGGGCAGCGACATGGACGAGCGATCGGCTGCGGTGGCCATTATCGGCGCCGGGACGGCGGGGCTTGCCGCGCTGCGCGAGGTGCGCCGGCATACTGACGACGTGCTTCTCATCGAGGCCGGCGCCTACGGCACCACCTGCGCCCGGCTCGGCTGCATGCCCTCCAAGCTCATGATCGCGGCGGCCGATGCCGCGGAGGGGTGCCGCAACGCCGCCACCTTCGGCATCGAGACGGGCCCGGTGATGGTCGACGGTCGGGCGGTGATGGCGCGGGTTCAGGCACTGCGCGACCGCTTCGTGAGCCATGTGGTGGAGAGCGTGGAGGACATCCCCGCCGAGATGCGCCTGCGCGGCCGCGCGGTATTCGAAGGCGACGGCCGCCTGCGCGTCACCGGCGAGGGGCGCACCACGAGCGTTCGGGCCGAGCGCATCGTGATCGCCACCGGATCGCGTCCGATGGTGCCGGAGATGTTCGCGGGCCTCGAGAATGTGGTGACGAGCGACGACGTGTTCGGCTGGCAGACCCTTCCCGAATCGGTGGTGGTGTTCGGCAACGGCATCATCGGGCTGGAGCTCGGCCAGGCGCTGACGCGGCTCGGCGTGCGCACCCGCCTGTTGGGCAAGGACGGTCTCGTCGGTCCGCTCACCGACCCCGACGTGCGCGCGGTGGCGACGGAGATCTTCTGCAACGCCTTCGAGTTCGTGCCGGACCACGAGGTGATCGACATTAGCGAGGCCGACCGCCTGACCATCGCCTACCACGCCGATGGGGGCGAGTTCTCCGGCAACTTCGACATGGCCCTCCTCGCCGTCGGCCGGGTGCCCAATGTCGACGATCTCGGCCTCGAGGCCACCTCGCTGGCGCTCGACGAGGACGGCGTGCCGCTGTTCGATCCCGACACGGGCCAGTGCGGCACGAGCGCCGTCTTCATCGCCGGCGACGGGCAGAACGACAGGCCGCTGCTTCACGAGGCGAACCACACCGGGAGCATCGCCGGCGCCAACGCGGCCGCCTATCCGGCCGTCGCGGCGGGGCATCGGCGGACGCCGCTCGCGGTGGTGTTCAGCGACCCGGGGATCGCCATCGTGGGCGAGAGCCACGACGGGCTGATGGCGCGCGGCGCCGACATCGTGTGCGGCGCGGCGGACTGGTCGAAGCAGGGGCGCGCCCAGGTGATCGACGCCGCGTGCGGCCGCCTCCACGTCTATGCCGACCGTGCCGACACCCGCCTGCTCGGCGCCGAGATGGTGGGACCGGCAGCCGAGCACATCGCCCACGTCCTGGCGCTGGCGATCGAGCAGCGGATGACGCTCACGGAGCTCACCGCGATGCCCGTCTACCACCCGACGCTGGAGGAGGGGTTGTCGACCGCCCTCTGCGACGCCTTGGGGCAGCTGTCCCTCGGCGACCCGCCGCTGCGCCACGGCCTCGGCCATGGCGCTGGCGGGTGAGGGGCGTCAGGACAGGAGGTCGTCGAAGTTGCTCTTGAGGGTGAAGTCGCTGCCGTCGACCACCTGCGACTTGGTGTTGTCGGTCTCGTAGGTGAAGCCGAACAGCTTGGTGATGTCGCCGGCGGCAAGATCGGGCCGGGAGGTGCCCTCCCACGGCTCCACCGCGAAGGTCTTGTCGTAGTAGTCCGCGCCCCAGGTGGCGATGACGTCCTGCGCGCGCTTCTCGGTGAAGGTGAACTCGAGATTCTCGAGGTCCGTCAGCGTCACGTCGCCGATGTTGCGGATGAACACGTTGACGGAGATGCTGTCGTCGCCGGTGTCGACCTCGCGCACGATGAGCTTGAAGCCGGCCTCGTTCTCGATCGCGTTGCCGTCCTCGTCGAGCGGGGTGTAGTCGCGGCCCGCGACGATGTCGCTGTTGCTGATCGTGACGTCGGACGGACGGTCGCTCACGAAGAAGCCGAACAGCTCCACCTCGGCGTAGGCGCCGACGGAGCGCTCGCCGCCGGAGGACATGTCGAAGACGCCGGTGTCCTCGTCGTAGGTCGCGTTGAAGGTGCGCGAGCCGTCGACGTCGAGCTCGGCATAGTCGGTGAGCTTGACGCGCAGGTCGTCGAGGTTGGTGATCGTCTCGCCGGTCTTGTTGCGCAGATAGACGTTGTAGATCTCGGTCTGGACGCCGTTGACCTCGAAGCTTGTGGCGAGCTGGACGCGCAGCTCGATGACGTCGTTCTCGACGACCACCTCGTCGCCGCCGCCGACGCCCGGGGCGGGCTTGATGTACTCGGACTGAATGTCCGCCTGCGTCAGCAGCGCCTTCTGGACGAACACCTGGTCGCCGGTCTTCTCGTTCTCGAGCAGCGTGCCGGTGCCGCCGAAGAGGTCGATGCGGCCGGCGGCGATCACCTTCAGATCGCCGGTGGCGTCGACGATCTGGTCGCCGTCGGCGACGCGGAAGTCCTTGATGATGTCCTGGGTCTTGCCGCGGCCGAAGTCCTGCTCGTCGAAGATGAACGCGTCGGCCCCCTGGCCGCCGTACATCGTGTCGTTGCCGTTGCCGCCGCGCAGGATGTCGTTGTTGGAGCCGCCGACCAGGAAGTCGTTGCCGTTCTCGCCGCGCAGCTCGTCGTCGCCGGCACCGCCGTTGATGGTGTCGTTGCCGGCGGCGCCGCTGACGAAGTCGTCGCCGGCGCCGGCTTTCACCCGATCGTTGCCGCCGAAGGCGAGGATCACGTCGTCCGCCGTGGTGCCGAAGACGCGGCCGCTCGAATGGTCGTCGATCACCCAATGGTCGCGGAAACCGTCGCGCGGATCGGCATAGTCGACCAGCGAGGTGACGTCGCGCACGTCGATCTGCTTGATGCCGTTGTTGATCGGCTGCTCGCGCAGTTGGGAAAATATGTCGTAGAGATCGCCCGCCCGCACGGCCTGCGGCAGGCCGATCTCGATAGTGCGGCTCGGATCGTTCTGCAGATATTCGAGGAACTCAGCGAACCTCCGCCCGGCGACCTCCGGCGAAATATCGGTGATGATGTAGCCACCCGCCTCGGTGAAGCTTGTGGTGGAGAACGATCCCGCCTTCGCCATGAAAACACCTTCGACAAACGAACACTTGGGACTGATGCGCAGTCACACGAAACGGCGCGCGGGGCCGATCCTGCGCGCGAGGATGCCATGGAATAGTTGTAGGTCTTTTGTCAAACAATATAGAATTACGTCTTGGAGAGGATCGGCCCCACCGCGCCGTCCCGCCGGCCGGGCCGCCCGATCGGCCGCGGCATTCCGGCAACGCCTGCGCCCAATTCCGTTTGTGGCGGGAGGGTTAGGAGCTTTGTCCCGGGACAGTCCCGTGGGGGCGCGTCATAAACGAGGCGAACGACCCGAGAGGAACCGGGATGCGCCGCCTCGCCATTGTCTTTGTTGTTGCGTTGCTCGCCGCGTGCTCGTCGGCCCCCAAGGAGGAGGCGTCTCGACCGAGCACGGCGGCGTTGCCGGCGGAGCCGCTCGCCGACGTCGACCCCGATGTGGTGCCGCGCGCCTATGCCGGCATCGTCGTCGACGCGCGCACCGGCCAGATCCTCTATCAGGAGGCCGCCCGCAGCCTGCGCTATCCGGCCTCCCTCACCAAGATGATGACGCTCTATCTGCTGTTCGAGCAGCTCGATGCCGGCCGCCTCACCCCGGCCTCGCCGCTCTCGGTCAGCGAGGAGGCGGCGAGCCGGCCGCCGGCCAAGCTGGGCGTGAAGGCGGGCACCGCCATCACCGTCGACACGGCGGCACGGGCGCTCGCGGTGCGCTCGGCGAACGACGTGGCGGTGGTGATCGCGGAAAATCTCGCCGGCTCCGAGGAGAATTTCGCCAGGGCGATGACCGCCAAGGCCCGCTCCCTCGGCATGGCGCGCACCAACTTTGTTAACGCCTCGGGCCTGCCCGATCCGCTGCAATATACCACCGCCCAGGACATGGCGATCCTCGGCAAGGCCCTCTCGGAGAGTTTCCCGCGCTGGTTCGGCTACTTCCAGACCGAGAAGATCAGCTACAACGGCCGCACCTGGCGCAACACCAACAAGCTCCTCGGCAAGGTCCCCGGGGTCGAGGGCATCAAGACCGGCTACATCCGCGACTCCGGCTTCAATCTCGTCACCTCCGTGCGGCGGGGCGGCAAGCACATCATCGCGGTGGTGATCGGCGGCCGCACCGGCGCCTCGCGCAACAAGAAGATGGAAGAGCTGATCGAGACCTACATGCCGAAGGCCTCCGGCGGCGGCATCGGCTCCCTGTTCGGCATGGAGGCTGCGGCTCACGTGTCCCTGCTGCGCTGAAATCGCCGTTTTTCCCAGCGGCTCCGTGGCGGTAGAGTGAGGCCGCCTGGCAAGGAGTGACGCGATGGACCTCGCAACGACAGATCTTCAGAACGCGCGTGAGGCGATCCGGGCGACGACCCTCGCCGACGAGGCGGCCCTGCTCGATCGCCTCGTCGCTGCAGCGCAGCTCGACGCCGCCACCCGCGCCCAGATCGCCCGCCGCGGCGCCGAGCTCGTCGGGCGGGTGCGCACCGCCTCCTCGCCCGGCCTGATGGAGACCTTCCTCGCCGAGTACGGCCTCTCCACCGAGGAGGGGATCGCGCTGATGTGTCTCGCCGAGGCGCTGCTGCGCGTGCCGGACGCGGAGACGATCGACGCGCTGATCGAGGACAAGATCGCGCCGAGCGACTGGGGGCGCCATCTCGGCAAGTCGTCGTCCTCGCTCGTCAACGCCTCCACCTGGGCGCTGCTCGTCACCGGGCACGTGCTCGACGAGCGCGGCCGCGGCCTCGCCGGCGCCCTGCGCGGCGCCATGAAGCGGCTCGGCGAGCCGGTGATCCGCACCGCCGTCGGCGAGGCGATGCGCCGCCTCGGCCGCCAGTTCGTGCTCGGCGAGACCATCGACGGGGCGATGAAGCGGGCCGCCGGCATGGAGGCCAAGGGCTACACCTACTCCTACGACATGCTCGGCGAGGCCGCCCGCACCTTCGCCGACGCCGAGCGCTATCGCCTCGCCTACGAGAACGCCATCGCCAAGATCGCCACCCGGGCGACGGGCGAGGATCCGCGCTTCAACCCGGGCATCTCCATCAAGCTCTCCGCGCTCCATCCGCGCTACGAGAGCGCCAAGCGCAAGACCTGCGTCGGCGAGCTGGTGCCGGTGGTGACGGCGCTCGCCAAGCAGGCCGCCGACGCCCATCTCGGCCTCAACATCGACGCCGAGGAACAGGACCGGCTCGACCTGTCGCTCGACATCATCGCGGCGGTGGCGGCGGACCCGTCGCTATCGGGCTGGCAGGGCTTCGGCGTGGTGGTGCAGGGCTACGGCCGGCGGGCGCTGCCGGTGATCCGCTGGCTCGACGCGCTCGCGCGCACCACCGAGCGGCGCATCATGGTGCGCCTCGTCAAGGGGGCCTACTGGGACACCGAGGTGAAGCGCGCCCAGGTGCTCGGCGTCGAGAGCTTCCCCGTCTTCACCCGCAAGGCCGGCACCGACGTCTCCTACGCCGCCTGCGCCCGGGCGCTGTTCGACCGCTCCGACCGGCTCTATCCCCAGTTCGCCACCCACAACGCCCACACCGTGGCGACGATCCTCGCGATGGCCGACGGGCGCGACTTCGAGTTCCAGCGCCTCCACGGCATGGGCGAGGCGCTGCACGAGATCGTGCGCAAGGAGGCCGGCACGCGCAGCCGCATCTACGCCCCGGTGGGGGCGCACGAGGACCTTCTCGCCTACCTCGTGCGTCGTCTCCTCGAGAACGGCGCCAACTCCTCCTTCGCCAACCAGATCGTCGACCAGCGCATCCCCGCCGAGCGGGTCGCCGCCGATCCGTTCGAGCTGCTGGCCGCCGGGGCGCCGGTGAACCCCAAGCTGCGCCAGCCGCCCGCGCTCTACTCCACCCGCGCCAACGCCAAGGGCTGGGACCTTGCCGAGCCCGAGGGCTATGCCGCCTTCGAGGAGGCGCGGGGGCCGCTCCACAACGTGACGTGGACGGCGGGTCCCATCGTGGTGCCGCATCTCGGTCCGGGGCCGGAGAGCCGCGTCGCCAATCCCGGCAACCCGGACGACACCGTGGGCGAGGTGCGCGAGCTGTTGCCTGAGGACGCCGCCGCCGTGGTGGAGGCGGCCAAGGCGGGCGTCGGCTGGGCCGAGCCGTCCGAGCGGGCGCGCATCCTGCGCCGCGTCGCCGA
Organism: Acuticoccus mangrovi; assembly: GCF_016411865.1. Classification (GTDB taxonomy): domain Bacteria; phylum Pseudomonadota; class Alphaproteobacteria; order Rhizobiales; family Amorphaceae; genus Acuticoccus; species Acuticoccus mangrovi. The sequence goes on from NZ_JAEKJA010000026.1 coordinate 82,381, forward strand.
GCTCTACGAGGAGAATGCCGGCGAGTTCTTCGCCCTCGCCGCGCGCGAAGCGGGCAAGACGCCGCCCGACGCCGTGTCGGAGCTGCGCGAGGCGGTGGACTTCCTGCACTTCTACGCCGCCGAGGCGGAGCGTCTGACGCCCGAGCCGCGCGGCGTGACGGTGGCGATCTCGCCGTGGAACTTCCCGCTCGCGATCTTCACCGGCCAGGTCGCGGCCTCGCTCGCCGCGGGCAACGCGGTGATCGCCAAGCCCGCCGAGCAGACGCCGCTGATCGCCGCGCGGGCGGTGCACCTGATGCACGAGGCGGGGGTGCCGCACGCCGCCTTGCAGCTCGCCATCGGCGGGGGAGAGGTGGGGGCGGCGCTGGTGCGCCAGCCGGACCTCGGCGTCGTCGCCTTCACCGGCTCCACCGCCACCGCCAAGGCCATCGACCGCCAGCTCGCCGAGACGGCGCCGGCGGCGGTGCTCGTCGCCGAGACGGGCGGGCTCAACGCGATGATCGTCGATTCCACCGCGCTGCCGGAGCAGGCGGTGCGCGACGTCGTGATCAGCGCCTTCCAGAGCGCCGGACAGCGCTGCTCGGCGCTGCGCATCCTCTACGTGCAGGAGGACGTCGCCGATCGCGTCGTCACCATGCTGAAGGGGGCGATGGCGGCGCTCTCCCTCGGCAATCCCTGGGCGGTCTCCACCGACGTCGGCCCGGTGATCGACGAGGAGGCGCGGGACAAGATCCTCGCCCACGTCGCCGCGGCCGAGGCGCGGGGCGACGTGCTCACCCGCGCCGGAGAGGATCGCGGGCTGTTCGTGGCGCCGACGGTGATCCGCGTCCCCGGCATCGAGGCGCTGGAGGAGGAGATCTTCGGCCCGGTCCTCCACGTCGCGACCTACAAGGCGGAAGCGGTCGACGCGGTGATCGCCGCCATCAACGCCAAGGGCTACGGCCTGACCTTCGGCCTTCACACCCGCATCGACGATCGGGTTGAGCAGATCGTCGGCCAGATCCGCGTCGGCAACATCTACGTGAACCGCAACCAGATCGGCGCCGTGGTGGGCTCGCAGCCGTTCGGCGGGGAGGGGCTGTCGGGCACCGGCCCCAAGGCGGGCGGGCCGCGCACCCTGTCGCGCCTCGCAACGAGCGGCAGCCGGGCGCGGCGGGCCGACGAGGGGGCGGTGGTGACGGGTGCGGCGCTGCAGGCGGCCCTCGACGCGCTGCCGACGCCGGAGGGCGAGCAGTCGGCGACCGTCCTGCCGGGGCCGACGGGGGAATCGAACCGTCTCGCCCTCTACCCGCGCGGCCGGGTGATCTGCGCCGGTCCCACGCTGGAGCGGGCGAGGGCGCAGGCCGCGAGTGCCCGCTTCTGCGGCAACGCGGTGCTGATCGTCGCCCCCGGCGCGACCGCCGGCGCCGATCCCATGGTGCGGGCGATCGACGGGGTGATCGATCCGCCGAGCCTCACCGATCTGAAGGGGCTCGCCGCGCTCGCCTACGAGGCGGCCGACCTCGGTCCCGTGCGCCGGGCTCTCGCGGCTCGCGAGGGGGCCATCGTGTCGGTGTTCGGGGCGGAGGAGGAGATGGTGGTGGAGCGCCATCTCTGCATCGACACCTCGGCCGCCGGCGGCAACGCCCAGCTTCTGTCCTCCACGGAGGACGACGTGGAGGCCGTCGCCGCCTGACATTGCGCCGAGGCGGTGCGCCGCCTCGCGCCGTCCGATCCGCGGCGACCCTCCGGGCTTGCGCAAAACGCGGCCTTTGCGCACACTCGGCCGATGCTGGAATGCGGCGGCCGGCGTGCGGATCCCCTCCCGTCGCAGCGGATGAGACGATGGCACGGCCGACCCACCCTCGCACCGGCACGCATCTGGTGCGCTTCCTTCTGAAGAACGCCGCCATCGGCGTCGGCATCGCCGTTCTCACGGTGGGCCTGATGGTGGCGTTCGACTTCCTGAACCTCAGGACCCTCGTGAGCGCCAACGACGCGGGCCCGCTCGCCCTCTGCGTCATGACGGTGTTCTTCGCCATCACCTTCGGCAGCGTGCAGATGGGCATCGCGGTGATGCTGACGGCCGACAACGGCGACCGTCACGAAGGCCGCCGCGCCTGCCCCGAGGCGCGGCTCGTCCCGGTGCGCGCCGTCGCCGCACGCCCCTCTCGCCACAACGGCGCCTGAACCCCGACGCCGCGTCTCGCGGGCGACGACCCCCTCGGCCGGAGATCCGCCGGGGTGAGGACCACCGTCGCCGGGGGCGAGCCCGGCACGTGCCGCGATCGCGGGGCCGGCTTCCACCGGCCACGGCGTCAGCTCTTGTCGGTGTTGAAGAGCTGCTGCGTCGCCTGCCGCGTCTGCGGGCCGATCGAGCCGTCGATGGTGCCGCTGTAGAAGCCGCCGTCGCGCAGCAGGCGCTGGAAGGCGCGGTGGAGCTCTCGCGAGCCTTGGCCGCGCACCATGCGGTCGCGGGAGTGGGCGTTTCCGCGGGCGATCGACTGATAGATCATCCGTGCCCCTTCCTCCGGGTCGGTGGGCGCGCCCTCGCCGCGGGCCACGAGCCAGCCGAGATTGCCGAGGGCGACGTTGTTGCCCGCTTCGATCGCCCGGCGATACCACAGCACCGCCGCCTCCGAATCCTTCTCGATACCGGCGCCGTCCTGAATCTGCTTGGCGAGATTGTTCATCGCCGAATCGCTGCCGAGCGCGATGGCGCGCTTGTACCAGCGCACCGCCTCGGCCTCGTCGCGCGCCACCCCATTGCCATCGTCGTAGAGAAGGCCGACCATGTTGGTGCCGGCGGCATGATCGGCGTCGGCGGCGCGCTTGAACCACTCGAAGGCGGTCGACATGTCCTTCGGGAAGTAGATGCCGTTCTGGTACCAGCGGCCGAGCTTGAACATCGCCGATGCGCTGCCGCTCTCGGCGCCGGAGCGATACCAGCGCAGCGCCTCCGGCAAGTCCTTGGCGACGCCGGTCCCGTCCTCGTACATCGTGCCGAGGAAGTATTTGGCGATCGGATAGTCGGCCTCGGCCGCCCGGCGGTACCAGTAGACGGCCTCGGCATCGACGTCGTTCTTGTCGAGCGCGCGGCCGAGCTGCGTCCAGAAGCGCGGCTCGTTCGGGTAGGCCTTCACGGCGGTTCGGCACGCCTCCACCGCCGCTTCGCCGATCGCGTCCCACTCGACGCCTCTGGCGGGGCTCGGCGGCCAGAACGCCTCACCACCGCCCGCAGCGCTTGCGACTTTCGGCGGCGACGTCCAGACGCGTCGCTCGTCGTTGGGCGCGGCGGCGAGCTCGTCGCACGCGTGGAACGGGGCGCGGCCACTCGCCAAGGCGGTTGTCGCCGCCGCCGTCGTCGGGGGCGTACCCGCGTCGGGCGTCGTCGCGGCGAGGCGGGTGAGGGGAGCGTCGGCGTCCTCCGGGTCGGCCTCGCGCGATTGGGGGGAGCGCTTTGCCGCCGGCGTCGTGGGCTGCGTCGCCGCTTCGAGACGGGCGAGGCGGTCGAGGGCGAGGGCGGCCTGGACCGTGCCCTGATACTGCTCGCCGAAGAGCTTCAGGAGCGACGGGTTGTCGGTGTCGCGGATCTCCGCCCACATGCGAGCGGCCTCCGAGAGGCTCGGCGCCGCGCGCACGACGGTGGGCGGCTCCGTCTCCGCGGTGAGGCGGGCGAGGGTCTGCGAGATCGCCGCGATGCGCTTCACCTGCTTGGCGGCGTTGAGGCCCTGGAGGGCGACGGCGCTGTAATGGAGGCCGATCACCTTGCGCGAGCCCATGTCGAAGATCGGCGCGCCGGAGGAGCCCGGCAGCGTGTCGCAGGTGTGCATCAGATCGTCCCCCTCGATGGCGGGGTCGGCCGCGCGGCAGCCGCCGAGCGAGATGCGCTGCGGATAGCCTCCGGGGTGATGCACGACGAAGAGGCTCTGCCGCGGTCGCGGCTCGGCGAGGGAGAAGGACACGGTGCCCCACTCGTCCCCGACGCGGCCGCGGGTCCTGAGGATCGCATAGTCGAGCGTCTCGTTGATCTCCACCGGCGGCAGCACCACCGGATACTGGGCGACCCCCACCCGCGAACGCGGCACGAGATAGCCCATCCACAGCATGGCCTCCTGCATGGCGTAGGCACAGTGGCGGTTGGTGAGGACGAGATCGGCGGCGATGACGCTCGCCGTGCAGAAGCTCGTCTTGCCGTCGGTGGTGCGGTAGACGAGGCGGCCCACCGGCCGGGCCGCACGGCGCAGGACGTCGCCCTCGGCGAGGTCGCGTACCGGCTCCATCTGTGCCGTGCCCACCACCATCTCGTTGCTGCGCCCGGTGGCCGCCTGCAGTGCCGGCGGGTCGAGATCGTAGATCAAGCCCTGCTCGTAGGTGGCGATCTGCGCGCCCGCAGGGCCGGCGGCGAGCAGAAGAACGACGGCGAGGAGGAGGCGCATTCGTCGTGCATCCCGGTCATGATCGGCAAAGGCGGGTTCCAGTGTGGCATATGGGACCGGCAGATCAATGCCCGCGCGCCCGCCGAGCCGAGCGGCATGCTGCAATCGAGCCGAGCGGGAGGCTGCAATTCATTGCGCGACGATCGCCGGCCGACCGCCCGTGACTAGCTAAGCGGGAGGGGCGATCTCGCCGGGATACCGCGCGGGCGCCCGCCGTCGCACGGGAGTGCGAAAGTGTGAGGGGGTTCATCCATGAAGATCGATCTGAGCGGCAAGCGCGCCATCGTCACCGGGTCCACCGGAGGCATCGGCCTTGCGGCGGTGAAGGGGCTTGCCGAGGCCGGCGCCGCGGTGGTGCTCAACGGGCGAACCGAGGAGAGCGTCGCGACGGCGGTGGCGGAGGTGCGCGAGGCCGTCGCCGGCGCCGAGGTGACGGGCTTTATCGGCGACCTCGGCGGCGAGGCGGGATGCGCGGCCCTCGTCGCGGCCCATCCCGCGACCGACATCCTCATCAACAACCTCGGCATCTACGGTCCGCAGGACTTCTTCGAGATCCCCGACAGCGAGTGGCAGCGCTTCTTCGAGGTCAACGTGATGTCGGGCGTGCGGCTGTCGCGCGCCTATCTGCCGGGGATGATCGACGGAGGCTGGGGCCGCGTCGTCTTCATCTCCTCGGAGTCGGGCCTCAACATCCCCGCCGACATGATCCACTACGGCGTCTCGAAGACGGCGCTGCTCGCCTTGGCGCGCGGCCTCGCCAAGCGCGTCGCCGGCACCGGCGTGACGGTCAACTCGGTGCTGCCCGGCCCGACGCTCACCAAAGGGGTCGCGGAGATGCTGAAGGGCGAGCTGAAGCCCGGCGAGACCATCGAGGAGGCTGCACGCGCCTTCGTGATGCGCGAGCGGCCGAGCTCGCTGATCGAGCGCGCCGCGACGGTCGAGGAGGTCGCCAACATGATCGTCTACGCCGCCTCGCCGCAAGCCTCGGCCACCACAGGTGCGGCACTTCGGGTCGACGGCGGCGTCGTCGACAGCCTCTGAGCGTGCCCGCTTCCGCGTGGGGCGGCGGACGGCTACTGTGTCGGCCCGTTGCCCAGCTCGGGTGTGAGGCATGAACAGAAACGCATGGGGGGACAGCGTGCGGCGGGCGCTTGCCGCGCCGCTCGTCCATTTTCTGATGGTGGGGCTGCTGCTCGTCGGCCTCTACGCGCTCTTCGTCGAAGAGCCGGCGATGGAGGAGGCGGGCGACGAACCGGACTTCGTGGTCGATGCGGGGTGGCCGGCAGCGGCCGCCCACCCCGATGTCATGTAAGGCGCCGCGCCTCGCCTATTGCGCCACCGCCATCTGCTGGATCGGGCTCACCATCGACGCGGCGGCGGCCGGCGTCGGGTGGGAGAGCGACGCGCCGGACGGGCGGTAGAGCGTCCACCGCGTCGGCCACACGCTGAGGGTGCTGTCGACGGGCGGCGCGACGTCCGGCGGAAGGTCGATCTCCATCGAGTGGCCGCCGGCGCCGACGGCAAGCTCCAGGCGACGGCCGCGCCCGTGCCAGCGGGACGCGACGACGGTCGCGGCGATCCCCGGATAGGTGGCGCGGTCCACCTCGTCGATGGCGACGTCGTAGGGGCGGAAGACGAGGGCGGCCGGCCCGTCGGGCTCGTCGGCCGCCGAGAGGGGGATGGCGATGCCGTCGAGCCGGATCATGCCGCCCTCGATATAGACCGGCAGCTCCACGCTCTCGCCGATGAAGCGGTGCACGAAGGCGCTGGCGGGCGTGTCGTAGATGGCGTCGGGCGCGCCGACCTGCTCGATGCGGCCGCGGCTCATCACCACGACGCGGTCGGCGAGCTCCATCGCCTCTTCCTGGTCGTGGGTCACGAACACGGTGGTGTGGCCGGTCACGTCGTGCAGCTCGCGCAGCCAGCGGCGCAGATCCTTGCGCACCTGGGCGTCGAGCGCGCCGAACGGCTCGTCGAGGAGGAGCACCTTCGGCTCGATCGCCATCGCGCGAGCGAGCGCGACGCGCTGGCGCTGACCGCCGGAGAGCTGCGAGGGATAGCGGTCCTCGAAGCCGGCGAGCTGCACGAGCTCGATGAGCGAGCGTGCCCGCTCGTTGATCTCGCGCGCCGTGGGCCGCTTGCCGCGCGGGCGCACGGTGAGGCCGAAGCCCACATTCTGCAGCACCGTCATGTGCTTGAAGAGCGCGTAGTGCTGGAACACGAAGCCCACCTGACGGTCCTGCACGCTGAGGCGGGAGGCGTCGTCCTGGCCGAAATAGACGGTGCCGGCGTTCGGCTGCTCGAGCCCCGCGATGAGGCGCAGCAACGTGGTCTTGCCCGAGCCCGACGGCCCGACGAGGGCGACGAGCTCGCCCGAGGCGATGTCGAGCGACACGTCGTGGAGCGCCGGGGTGAGGTCGAAGTCCTTGCGGACGTTCTTGATGCGAAGGTCCATGGGAGCCTCCTTCTGTTTCAATGCCCGCGCGATGGCGCGAGGCCACCGGAAAAGCGGAGCTCGATGAGCGTTTTGAGAAGCAGCGTGAAGAGGGCGAGACCGGCGAGCAGCGACGCGACGGCGAACGAGGCCGCGAAGTTGTACTCGTTGTAGAGGATCTCGATGTGGAGCGGCATGGTGTTGGTGAGACCGCGGATGTGGCCGGAGACCACCGACACGGCGCCGAATTCGCCCATCGCCCGCGCATTGCACAGGAGCACCCCGTAGAGGAGGCCCCAGCGGATGTTGGGCAGGGTGACGCGCCAGAAGGTCTGCCAGCCCGACGCGCCGAGGCTGAGCGCGGCCTCTTCCTCCGACGAGCCCTGCTCCTGCATCAGCGGGATCAGCTCGCGCGCGACGAAGGGAAAGGTGACAAAGACCGTCGCGAGGACGATGCCCGGCACGGCGAAGAGGACCTCGATGCCGTTCGCCTTCAGCCAGGGGCCGAGCAGGCTGCCCGAGCCGAAGAGGATCACGTAGACGAGGCCCGCGATCACCGGCGAGACCGAGAAGGGCAGGTCGATGAGGGTGATGAGGAACGCCTTGCCGCGGAACTCGAACTTCGCGATGGCCCAGGCCGCCGCGACGCCGAACACCACGTTGAGCGGCACGGCGATGGCGGCGACGAGGAGGGTGAGGCGGATGGCGGCGAGCGCGTCCGGCTCCGAGATCGCGGCGAGCCAGGCCGCCGGCCCGTTGCGCAGCGCTTCGAGGAACACCTCGACCAGCGGCAGGAACAGGAAGAGGGAGAGAAAGCCGAAGGCGGCGACGACGAGCGCGATGCGCGTCGCCGGCGCCTCGGTGGTGGCAGACCGTATCACGGGTGCCGAGGGGACGGTGAGATCAGCCATGGCCATATCTCCTGCGGCTCCATGCCTGGAGAAGGTTGATGAGGAAGAGCAGGGCGAAGGCGATGGCGAGCATCATAGCGCCGATGGCCGTCGCGGCCGCGGTGTTGAACTCCTCGAGGCGGATGACGACGAGGAGCGGCGCGATCTCGCTGACATAGGGGATGTTGCCGGCGATGAAGATCACCGAGCCGTACTCCCCGACGCCGCGGGCGAGCGCCAGGGCGAAGCCCGTCAGGATCGCCGGGGCAAGGCCCGGCAGCAGCACGCGGGCGAGCGTCGCGAGCCGGCTCGCGCCGAGCGTGGCGGCGGCCTCCTCCACCTCGCGGTCGATCTCCTCCATGACGGGCTGCACGGTGCGCACCACGAAGGGGAGCCCCACGAACACGAGGGCGATGACGATGCCGAGGGGGGTGAAGGCGATCTTCAGCCCCAACGCGGCGGCGGGGGCGCCGATCCATCCGTTCGGCGCATAGAGCGAGGCGAGCGCGATGCCGGCCACCGCCGTCGGTAGTGCGAAGGGGAGGTCGACGAGGGCGTCGACCAGGCGGCGGCCGGGGAAGCGGTAGCGCACCAGCACCCAGGCGACGACGACGCCGAACACGACGTTGATCGCCGCCGCGACGAAGGCGGTGCCGAAGCTGACGCGCAGCGCCGCGATGGTGCGTGGGTCGCTCGCGAGGCGCCAGAACTCGGCAAGGCCGAGGTCGGCGGAGCGGATGACGAGCCCCGACAGCGGGATCAGCACGATGAGGGCGAGGTAGGTGACCGCGAAGCCGAACGTCAGCCCGAAGCCCGGGATGATGCTCGGCCGGCGGAACCACCACCCCGCCGGGGCGGCGTGGGTGGTGGCCATGGTCAGCGCCCCGCCGAGAAGATCTGGTCGAACATCGCGCCGTCGGCGAAGTGGACGCGCTGCGCCTCCTGCCAGGAGCCGAAGACGTCCTCGACGCGGACGCGCCGCACTTCGGGGAACTGGTCGCCGACCGCCTCCACGAGATCGCCCATCGCCGGGCGGTAGTAGTGCTTGGCGGCGAGGCGCTGGCCTTCCTCGGAATAGAGATATTCGAGATAGGCCTCGGCGGCGGCGCGGGTGCCGTGCGCGTCGACATTGCCGTCGACGAGGGCGACCGGCGGCTCGGCGAGGATCGACACGGACGGGACGACGATGTCGAACTTGTCGGCGCCGAGCTCGTCGAGCGAGAGGTAGGCCTCGTTCTCCCAGGCGAGCAGCACGTCGCCGATGCCGCGCTGGGTGAAGGTGGTGGTGGAGCCGCGGGCGCCCGTGTCGAGCACCGGCACGTGGCGGTAGAGGTCGGCGAGGTAGGCCTTCACCTTCTCCTCGTCGCCGTCGAACTTCTCGAGCGCCCAGATCCAGGCGGCGAGATAGTTCCACCGCGCGCCGCCCGAGGTCTTCGGGTTGGGCGTGACGACCTCCACGTCGTCGCGCACGAGGTCGTCCCAGTCGTTGATCGACTTGGGGTTACCCTCGCGCACCAGGAACACGATGGTGGAGGTGTAGGGGGCGCTCGCCTCCGGCAGACGGCTTTGCCAGTCGGGCGGGATGAGGCCGGTCGCGGCCGCGATCTGATCGATGTCGACGGAGATCGCGAGGGTGACGACGTCGGCACCGAGACCGTCGATGACCGAGCGGGCCTGCTTGCCCGAGCCGCCGTGGGACATGCGCACGGTGACGCTGTCGCCGGTCTCCGCCTCGTAGTGCTTGGCGAAGGCGGCGTTGTACTCGCGATAGAGCTCGCGCGTCGGATCGTAGCTCACGTTGAGGAGGGTGATGTCCTCCGCCACGGCGGGACCGAGGGCGAGGACGAGAGCGGCGGCGCTCGCCGCAGACCACAAGCGGATCCGCCGACGAGCGGCGAGAGGCGGAAGGTGACGTATTCCAGTCATAGGGCACTCCTGCTTCCTATGACCTTAATTCCTACCTATCAGGTCGTCATTGTCAATATAGTAGTTTTTTAGCCTGTGCAAATATCTCAGGCGAGAGTCAGAATGTTGTTTTTAAAGGGTATTTCCCAAACGCTGAAGCCTCGGCTCGTCGCCGATCAGGCGGCCGAGGTGACGAGCTCGGGGTTTTCGATGGCGTCGGCGATGGTGACGGTGTCGAGCACCTCGCGCGTGGCTTCGGCGACGCGGGCGAACACCTTGCGGATCTCGCAGGTCTCCTCGTCGATGCACGAATCGCAGCGGCGGTAGGCGATGCGGCTGAGGCAGGGGAGCGGCGCGAGCGGCCCGTCGACGAGGCGCAGCACCTCGCCGAAGGCGATGCGGTCGGGCGTGCGCAGCAGGCGATAGCCGCCCGCCTTGCCGCGGCGCGACATCACGATGCCCTGATGCTTCAGATCGAGCAGAATCTGTTCCAGGAACTTCTTCGGAATGCGCTGTTCCTCGGCGATCTCGGCAATGCTGAGCGCCACCTCCGGCTCCGCCTTGGCGAGGGCGATGAGCGCGCGCAGCGCATATTGGGCCTTCTGCGAGATCATGAGGGGCCGCGATCCTTCCCTTTGCGGTTCATTCGATAATGATGATGGAAGCAGTCGTCATTAAGTGACGAAGGCGCCCGGAAGCAAGGGAAGAGGAGACGACGATCGTGTGATCGCGGTCACGAGGAAAGCTGCCGCGGGCGGCCATCTCCGTGTTGTCGGCAGCAACGCCGCGACAAACACGGACACGGAGACGGATCCATGACGATCAAGACCACGTTCATCGCCGCCGGTACCGCCCTCGCGATTGCCGCTGCCGCCTTCCAGCCGGCGCAGGCCGCCCCCGCCTTCGCCGGCCTCGCCAAGCAGTCGATCACCACCAGCGCCGCGGGCGTGGAGGTGGTGAAGGGCAAGCACCACGGCCATGCCGGGGCCGCCGCTGCCGCCGCCATCATCGGCCTCGGTGCCTTCGCCATCGGCGCGGCCGTCGCCAACGATCGCTACAATCGCGGGCCGCAGCGCCGCTGCTACGTGGAGCGCGTACGGGTCTGGGACAGCTACTACCAGGCCTACGTCGTGGAGAAGCGCCGCTTCTGCGACTGATCCCGCCCTCACGCTTCGCCCGCAGCGGGCTCCGGAGACGACGCGCACCACCTCCCGAGGGGATCGGGAGGTGGTGCCGGCGCGTCAGCCGGCGTTGCGCTGCCGCCACGCCTCGAGCTGGCCGAGCACCGTCTCGAGGTTCGACACGTCCACGTAGCGGCGGCCGATGTCGCGCAGATTGTCGTTGTGCGGCCCTTCCTCGATGTCGCCGACGCAGTCCTCCGGCACGATGGTGCGATAGCGGTAGGAGAAGGAATCGATGGCGCTCGCCCGGATGCAGCCGGATGTGTTGCAGCCGGTGATGATCACCGTGTCGACCCGCTCCTTGGTGAAGTAGTCGCTCACCCCGGTGTTGAAGAAGATCGACGGTCCCTTCTTGCAGACGACGAGGTCGTAGCCCTCCTGATAGATGCGCGGGTCGAGGGCGATGCTCGGATGATCGTCACGGAAGGTCTCGCGCACGGCGGTGATCTTCCAGTAGGGCATCTCCCGCTCGTTCATGTAGGAGGTGTAGCAGGCGGCGACCGGCACGTTGTAGCGCCGCGCCACCTCCAGGAGCTTGGCGGTGTTGTCGACCGCCCGCGTCACGAGCGGGGCCCCGCCGAGGGGATATTGCGGGTCGGTGAAGCCGATCTGAAAGTCCACCACGACGATGCCGGGCTTCTCGCCGAAGCCCACCGCGATCTCACCGTAGCTTCTGTTGGAATAGTCGTCGCTCATCTCGGCTCCATGGCTATAGGGGATGACAGTTGCGCCAGCACCTAAGGCGCATCGGTGATGCGCTGCAACATCGATGCGGCCCCCGCGATGCCGCAATGCGCACCATGCCGAAGAATGATGCTTGAAACTTCAGCCCATTGATCGTCTGTTGCCCCGATCGACAACGGATCATCCTGGAGGTGGCGGCCGAGCGATGTTGGAGGTGAGCGGCCTGACTGTGCGCTACGGCGCCTTCCGCGCGGTCGACGACCTCGCGCTTCACGTCCCCGCCGGACGTCTCACCGCGGTGATCGGGCCCAACGGCGCCGGCAAGACCACCTTCTTCAATGCCGTCTCGGGCCTGGTGCGCCCGGCCGCCGGACGCATCCTCTTCGACGGGGCGGATCTCGCCGGTCGCCGGCCCGACGAGATCACCGCCGCGGGCCTCGTCCGCACCTTCCAAATCGCCCGCGGCTTTCCCCGCCTCACCGTGTTCGAGCATCTGATGCTCTACGCCCAAGACAACCCCGGCGAGGGGCTGTGGGCCGCCCTCACCGGGGCGCGGAGGCGCGAGGCGGAGATCGCCGAGCGGGCGCTCGCCGTCGCCGCGCGGCTGAAGCTTACCCGCGTGCTCGACAACCGGGTGACCGACATCTCGGGCGGCCAGAAGAAGCTCCTCGAGATCGGGCGCGGGTTGATGGCCGAGCCGCGCCTCCTCCTCCTCGACGAGCCGGTCGCCGGCGTGAACCCGACGCTCGCCGAGGAGATCGGTGACCAGCTCGTGGCACTGGTCGCGGGCGGGCTGACGCTCCTCCTCATCGAGCACGACATGGCGCTGGTGGAGCGCATCGCCGACCACGTGATCGTGATGGCGGAAGGACGGCGCCTCGCCGAGGGTTCGTTCGCCGAGATCCGCGACGATCACGCCGTCCAGGAGGCCTATCTCGGTGGAGGGGTGCTCGCCGATGCTGACGGTTGAGGGGCTCGTCGGCGGCTACGGCGCGGCCGACGAGGTGGTGAAGGGCGTGGGCCTCACGGTGGCTCCGGGCGAGATCCTCACCGTGATCGGACCCAACGGGGCCGGCAAGTCGACCGCGCTGAAGCTCGTCTCCGGGCTTCTGCGGTGCAAGGCGGGCTCGGTGAGGCTCGGCGAGAGCGACCTGTCGAGCCTCGACCCGCAGGGCCGCGCCCGCGAGGGCCTGGTGTTCGTGCCGCAGGAGCGCAACGTCTTCGGCGCGCTCACCATCGCGGAGAATCTCGACATCGGCGCCTATCTGGAGCCGGCCCGCTCGCACGAGCGGGCGCGGGACGTCTACGCCCGCTTTCCCCTCCTTGCCGAGCGGCGCGGCAAGGCCGCCGGCGCCCTCTCGGGCGGCCAGCGCCAAACGCTCGCGATGGCGATCGCGCTGATGGCCTCGCCCCGCGTCCTCCTGCTCGACGAGCCGACGGCGGCGCTCGCGCCGAAGCCCGCGGCGGAGATCTTCAAGGCGATCCGGGGCCTTGCCGACGAGGGCATCGCCATCCTGATGGTGGAGCAGAACGCGCTTGCGGCGCTCGCCATGTCCGATCGCGCCCTCGTGATGGTGGACGGGCGGGTCGCGATGGACGGCGAGGCGCAGGCGATGCGGCAGGACCCCGAGGTCCGCCGCGCATTTTTGGGCGGGCGCGCATGACGCGCCGTCCGACGAAGGGGAGACGAGCATGACAAAGCTACTGACGAACGGCATCAACCGCCGCACGCTGATGAAAGGGACGGCGGCCGCCGGTCTCTTCACCCTGGCCGCCCCCGCCATCGTGCGGGCGCAGTCGGAGGTGATCCGCCTCGGCACGCTGACGCCGCTGACCGGCGCCGGCGGCCCCTACGGCCCGGTGATGGCCGAGGCCGCCAAGAAGGTCGCCGAGACGGTCAACGCCAAGGGCGGCATCCTCGGCCGCGAGATCACCGTGATCTCGGAGGACGACCAGACCAACCCCGAAGCCGGCGTGCGCGCCGCCCGCAAGCTGATCGACGTCGACGACGTCGCCGCCATCATGGGCACCTGGGCTTCCTCGGTGACAACGGCGGTGGCGCCGCTCTGCTGGGAGGGGGAGACCTTCCTCACCACCGTGTCGGGCGCCGATTCCATCACCGAGCTGCCACACCATGGCTGGCTGGTGCGCACCCAGCCCAACACCACGCTGCAGGGCCGCAAGTTCGGCGAGTTCTGCATCGAGCTCGACGCGCCGAAGGTGTACTTCATGTCGCCGCAGACGCCGTTCGCCGACAGCCAGTTCTCGAGCCTCAAGACGGCCGTGGAGGCCGGCGGCGGGTCGGCCGAGATCCTGATCTACGACGACAAGAAGGCCTCGCTGCGCTCCGAGGTCGACACCGCTCTGCGCACGAACCCCGACATGATCGTGATGGGCGGCTACACCCCCGACACCATCGTGCTCCTGAAGGACCTCTACCGGGCCGGCTACGACGGCAAGCTCCTCGGCTTCGGCTATTCGGTGAACGCCAAGCTCGTCGAGGCGATGCCGGCCGAGGCGGTGGAAGGGGTCTACACGCTGTCGCCCTCGCCGGCGGAAGGCTCCAAGGGCTACGACGCGCTCACCAAGCTGATCGGCGTCGAGGCGCCCGACACCTACACCTGCCAGGTCTACGACCACGCCAACCTCGTCATCCTGTCGATGGCGGCGGGCGGGGCGGCGACCGGCGCGACCGTGCGCGAGACGATCCGCACCGTGGCGCAGGGCGAGGGCGAGGCCGTGTCGACGGCGCTCGACGGTCTCGCCGCCCTCGAGGCGGGTTCGGCAATCAACTACACCGGCGCCTCCGGCCCCTGCGACTTCACGGAAAAGGGCGACATCACCGACGCCAAGTTCCGCTACGACCAGGTGAAGGACGGCAAGATCACGCTCCTGAAGATCGCATGATCTTCGAGGTCCTGCCGCAGGCGCTCGCCAACGGGCTCGTGTCCGGCACCATTCTCGCGGTGCCGGCCATCGGCTTCACGGCGATCTTCGCGATCCGCCTCTACCCCAACTTCATGATCGGCGCCGTCGCCACCGTCGGCGCCTATGCGGGGTGGGCCGCCAACACCTCGCTCGGCCTCTCGCTGTGGCCGGCGCTGGTGGTGGCGTTTCTGGTCGCGGCCGCGGTGGGCCTCGCCACCGAGAAGGTCGCGGTGCGGCCGCTCGAACCGGCCGGGCCGCTGACGATGGCGATCGCGTCGCTCGCGATGGCCATCGTGCTCGAGAACGTGATCCGCTTCATCTACGGCAACGACCTCAAGGGCTTCGACACCCCGCTCGAGCGCGACGTGGTGTGGTGGGGGATCCGCGTCGGCCCGCAGCAGTTGCGCAATCTCGCGACCGCGCTCGCCATCATGGCGCTCCTCTGGGCCGGGCTGCGCTTCACCCGCTTCGGCCGGGCGATGCGAGCCTGCGCCGACAATCCGGACCTTGCCCGGCTGAAGGGCATCGAGCCGGTGCGCATCGCCGACGTGACGGTGGCGGTGGCGCTCGGCCTCTGCGGCATCGGCGGCATGCTCGTCGGCGTCGACGCCTCGGTCGACCCGATGACGGGGACGCGGCTTCTCCTTTCCGTCTTCGCCGCGGCCGTGCTCGGCGGGCTCGGCTCCATTCCGGGGGCGGTGGTGGGGGCGCTCTCCATCGGCATCGTGGAGGAGCTCACCGTCGCCTTCCTGTCGCCCGCCTATCGACTCGCGGTGGGCTTCCTGGTGATCCTGGTGGTGCTGACCTTCCGCCCGCGCGGCCTCCTCGGCACAGCGACACGGTAGCGCCATGGCCACCTACATCGTCTTCATCCTGGCGATCGCCGCCGTCTACGCTCTCCTGGCGCAGAGCCTCGTGCTCGTCTGGGGGCAGTCGGGGATGGTCAATCTCGGCCTCGTCGGC
Source organism: Acuticoccus mangrovi (assembly GCF_016411865.1). Classification (GTDB taxonomy): domain Bacteria; phylum Pseudomonadota; class Alphaproteobacteria; order Rhizobiales; family Amorphaceae; genus Acuticoccus; species Acuticoccus mangrovi. The sequence continues at coordinate 97,784 of NZ_JAEKJA010000026.1, forward strand.
TTCTTCGCCATTGGAGCCTACGCCTCCGCGCTCGTCACCACCGACCTCGCGGCGCCGGTGGTGATCGGTCTCGTCTGCGCTCTCGTCGCCGGCGCGCTGGTGGGGCTCGCCGTCACCCTTTCCACGCTGCGCCTCAGGGACGACTATCTCGCCATCGTCACCCTGGGCTTTGCGGAGGTGGTGCGCATCGTCGCCTCCAACGAGATCTGGCTCACCAACGGCACCGACGGCATCGCCGGCATCCCGAGCCTCTTCGACCGCAGCGGCGGCCTGTGGTTCCACGTGAAGTTCGCGGTGGCGGCGACGCTCGTCTGCCTCCTCGCCGGCATCCTGATCTCCCGTCTCTCCCGTTCGCCGTGGGGGCGCGTGCTGCGGGCGATCCGCGACGATCAGGTGGTGGCGGCCGTCGCCGGCAAGCGCGTCGTGCGCTACAAGGCCGAGGCGTTCATGATCGGCAGCGCCATCGCCGCGCTCGCCGGCGCCCTCTACGGCTCCTACATCTCCTACATCGCCCCCGATCTCTTCCAGCCGCTCATCACGATCTACGTGTTCCTCGCCGCGACGGCGGGCGGCAACAGCCGCGCGATCGGGGCGACGATCGGCGCCTATCTCCTCGTCGCATGGCTCGAGGCCAGTCGCTTCCTGGGCGAAATCGTGCCGGGTGTGTCCGCGGTACAGGTGGCGGCCTTGAGGGAAATCACAGTAGGACTAGCACTCGTCCTGGTGCTGAGATTCGCGCCGGGTGGGCTGTTCCGCGAGAAGAACGAGAAGGCGCCCCATGCAAACTGACTTCGACATCCTTGCCGCCCTCGACACGGTGGCGACCAGTCTGGCCGAGGGAGCGGATCGCTACGCCGTCTATCGCGCCGTGCAGGATGCGACGAACCGCCTGATCGGCCACCGCCTCTTCACCCTCCTCGTGGTGCTGCCGGGCGGGGAGGAGGTCCAGCGCTTCTATTCCTCCAACGAGGCCGCCTATCCGGTCTCCGGTGTCAAGCGGGTGGGACCGACCCCCTGGGGCGAGGTGGTGCTGAAGGGCAAGAAGTCCTATCTCGGGCCCGATCTCGCCGCGATCCGCTGGGCCTTCGCCGACCACGAGCTGATCGCGAGCCTCGGCCTCGGCGCCGTCATCAACATTCCGATCCTGCACCACGGCACGCTGCTCGGGACGATGAACATCCTCAACGCGGAAGGCCATTTCCGCGACCTCGACGTGAAGGTCGCCGCCCGCTTCGCGCCCTACCTCGTTCCCGGCTTCCACGAGGAGATCGCCCGGCTGGGCTGACGGGGCCTTGCAACCGACGCGTTCGGCCGCGATACCGAGGGAAACGCCCCGCCATTGCTGCGATGCGATGAGGAGACGTCGTGAGCCTGCCGCCGGACTCGATCCTCTCCGACATCGGCGCTTTGTCGGCGCTGTCGCCGGCGATGCGCGGCGCCGTCGCCGCCCGCATGGAGCGGCACGTGCTGACGCGCGGGGAACGGCTGATCACGGCGGGTGAGGCCGCCGACGCGCTCTATATCGTCGCCCGCGGCCGCTTTCAGGTGATGGTCGATCATGGGCGGCGGGTGATCGCCGAGATCGGCACGGGCGAGCCCGTCGGCGAGATCGCCTTCTTCGCCGACGTGCGCCGCACCGCCGACGTCGTCGCCGCGCGCGACAGCGAGGTGTTGAGCCTCTCGCGTGCCGACTACGACGCTCTGGTGCACGAGGTGCCGGAGATCGCCCAGGCGGTGCTCGCCGCGATCGCCGGGCGTCTTGCCGACGTGACGGCCGCCGCGCCCGCCCTGTCGCCGAAGCCGCCGGGTACCCTCGCCCTCTGCCCCGCCGGCGGCGGCGGTGCGGTCCCCGATGCGGTGCGGGCGGCTCTCGTCGCCGCTCTCGCCGAGGTCGGCGGCGTGACGGCGATCGGCCGGGACGATCTTCCCGCTGGCATCGACCGCGACGACGAGGGTGCCATCGGCGCCTTCCTCCAGGCGCGCGAGGGAGATGGCGCCCGCATTCTCCTGACCCTCGAGGGCGACGGCGGCCCGTTCGACCGCACCGCCTTGCGGCAGAGCGACGTGCTGCTTCTCGCCGCCCCGCTCGCCGAGGCCGGGGACGGGCCGCTACCGCCGAGCCCGCTCGAAACCTACGCGCTCGGCTTCTTCCGTCCCGCGAACCGCGCGCTCCTCCTGTGGCGGGAGCGGGCGGCGATGCCGATCGGCGGGACCCGGCACTGGCTCGCGGGGCGCCCGGTCCACCTCCACCATCATGTGGCGTGCGATCAGCCGGCGGACTTCTCGCGCCTCGCCCGCATTCTCGCCGGCCGGGCGCTCGGCATCGTCATGGCGGGAGGCGGCGCGCTCGGCTGCGCCCACCTCGGCGTGGTGCGGGCGCTCGAGGAGGACGGCGCGGTGTTCGACGTCTTCGGCGGCACCAGCGTCGGGGCGGCGATGTCGACGGGCCTCGCGAGCGGACTGCCGACGCAGGACGTCCTCGAAATCGCCGAGCAGATCTTCGTGGAGAACCGCGCCATGCGGCGCTTCACCGTGCCCATCTATAGCCTCCTCGATCACCACGTCCTCGACAGCGGCATGCGCCATCACTACGGCGAGCGGCGCCTCGAAGACCTTCCGCGGACCGCCTACGCGGTGTCGGTGAGCCTCACCCACAACGAGGTGCGGGTGCATCGGCACGGCCGCGTCTGGGAGGCGGTGCGGGCGTCCTCGGCGATCCCGGCGGTCTACCCGCCGTTCGTGACGGCGGAGGGCGAGGTGCTCGTCGACGGCGCGGTGCTCGACAACCAGCCCGTCGGCATCATGCGCGAACTGAAGGCGGGGCCCAACGTGGTGATCGGCTTCGAGGGGCAGGGCGACTGGCGCGTCGCGGCCGACTACGAGGCGCTGCCGACGCGGGCGCGGCTTGTCCGCGAGTTCGCCCTCGGCCGCCACCGGCAGACGGCCTTTCCGAAGCTCAGCGACGTACTCTTGCGCGCGATGATGATCAACAGCCACCGCGTGATGAAGCGGGCGGGGCTCGGCGAGGGGGTGCTGATCGTGCCGCCGCTCCTTGCCGGCATGGGCGTGCTCGACTGGCAGCGCGGCCGTGAGCTCGAAGAGGTCACCTACCGCCACACCGCCGCCCTCATCGAGGCGGCGGGAGGTTTTGCGGCGCTGCTCGCCGGGGTCGAGCCGTCTCAGGCGTAGAGGTGCCGGCGGCTCTGCATCTTCGGCTGGATGTGCTCGCCGAACTGCTCCATGCCCACGATGAAGTCGTCGAAGGTGAGCATCGCGCCGGCAAGGCCCGGCGTGGCGGCGACCTCGTCGAGCATCCACGCGACATTCTCGTAGGAGCCGATGAGCTTCAGCATCCGCGTCGGCTCCGGGTTCTCGATCTGCTTGGCGAGCTTGGCGGCGGTGGATGCGTCGGAGGCGTTGACGTCCTGTCCCGCCTGGGCGGCCTGCCAGGCGAGGGCCTCGATGTCGGTGCCCGCGCAATAGCGCTCCCACTTGGCGAAGGCCTTCTCGTCGGTCTCGTCGGCGATCACCATCAGGAGCACGAGGGCGGAGACGTCGCGGCCGGTCTCCGCCCCGGCCGCCATCAGGCGCGCCGCCACGGGGGCGATGGTGGAGGGGTCGTTGAGGCCCATCGAGCCGACGAAGTTCATGTCGCACTCCTCGGCGACGAAGCGCATGCCGCGGTCGCTCTGGCCGGCCGACAAGAGGTCGATCTTGGCGGAGGGGCGCGGGGAGAGGACGCAGTCGTCCATCTGGAAATACTCGCCCTTGAAGTTAGAGACGCCGGTGGCCCACAGCTCCTTCATGATCTTCACGTATTCGGTGGCGTATTCGTAGCGCCGGGCGAAGTGGGCCTCGCCGGGCCACAGGCCCATCTGCTGATATTCCTTGGGCTGCCAGCCGGTCACGATGTTCACCCCGAAGCGGCCCGGCGCGATGGAATCGATGGTGGAGGCCATGCGGGCGACGAGCGGCGGCGGCATGGTGAGAAGCCCCACCGAGGCGAACAGCTTGATGCGCCGCGTGATCGACGCGATGCCAGCCATCAGCGTAAACGATTCCAAGTTGTGCACCCAGAATTCGCTCGGGCCGGCAAACCCGCGGAACTTGATCATCGACAGAGCGAAATCGAGTCCATAGTGCTCGGCCCGCTGAACGATGGCGCGGTTGAGATCGAATGTCGGCATTGTCTTGGGCGACGTGGTCGAAATCAGCCAACCGCGGCTGCCGATGGGAATAAATACGCCGATCTTGGTCATCGTGCGGCTCGTTTCGCAATGTGGCACAGGCTTGACAGCGCAGTTGCCGCGGAGATGATCGCGTGATGGTGGCGCATCCTGTCACCTCTTCCCTCTGACGTGGACGAGTTCGCGTGGGTGGGCGGGCCGGAAGGAGCCGCAATGCTGCAAAACGAGTTGTCCGCCGTGGAGGCCGTCCGACTGATGCGTGGCGGGCAGATGTCCGTGAGCGAGCTCGTCGAGGCATGCCTCGCCCGCATCGCGGCGCGCGAGGAGGCCGTCGCGGCGTGGAGCTTTCTCGACCCCGATCTCGTGCGTGCCGAAGCGGCGCGGCTCGATCGACTCAACCCCGGCGCGCGCGGCCCGCTGCACGGTCTGCCCGTCGGCGTGAAGGACGTGATCTATACGAAGGACATGCCGACCGGCCACAACTCGCCGATCTACGAGAGCGACAGCCCGCGCGTCGATGCGGCGCCGGTGAAGACGCTGCGTGCGGCGGGCGCGCTGATCTTCGGCAAGACCGTCACCACCGAGTTCGCGGCGACGAGCCGGGGCGGGACGACGCGCAATCCGCACGACCCGGAGCGCACGCCGGGCGGCTCCTCGAGCGGCTCGGCCGCCGCGGTGGCCGACAACCAGGTGCCGCTCGCCCTCGGCACGCAGACCGGCGGATCGACCATCCGCCCCGCCTCGTTCAACGGCGTCTACGCGCTGAAGCCCACCTGGAACGTCATCAGCCGGGAGGGGCTGAAGGTCTATTCGCTCACCTGCGACACCCTCGGCCTCTACGCCCGCGCCGTCGCCGATCTCGACCTCCTCGCCGACGTCTTCCGCCTCGGCGAACCGGCGGCGCCGCGCCCCCTGGAGGGGGTGAAGATCGCCGTCTGCCGCACCCCGATGTGGGAGCGGGCCGATACCGCGACGCGCGACGCCCTCGCCCTCGGCGAAGCGCTTCTGAGGGAGGCGGGGGCGACGGTCACCGCGCTCACCCTGCCGCCGCTCTTCTCCGGGTTGAGCGAACACCATGGCGTCGTCCTCGCCCACGAGGGCAAGAGCGCCTTCCTCAGCGAGGCGGTGTCGCATCCCGACCTCCTCCACCCCGATTTCATGGGGATGGTGGAGAACAAGGCCGGCCTCGACGCCGACCAGGTGCGCCAGGCCTACGACGTCGGCGCCCGCTGCCGCATCGTGTTCGACGAGATCGCCTCCGCCTACGACGCCGTGCTCGCCCCGAGCGTGACGGGTGAGGCGCCGCGGGGCCTCGCCTGGACGGGCGACCACGTATTCTGCTCGATGTGGACCTTCCTGCACGTTCCCGTCGTCAACGTGCCGGGCTTTCGCGGTCAGGCCGGGATGCCGGTGGGACTGTCGCTGATCGGCGCGCGCTTCAGCGACCGTCGGCTGCTCGCCGTCGCGGACGCGGTCGGCGCGCTGTTCGCCGCTCGCGGATCGTGGGCGAGCGGTCGCGGCGCGGCGGCGGCCTAGGCGTCGCTCATCCGCCACGCCGCACCCTGGTGGTGGCGATGGCGGTGCCGTGGAACACGGCGCCGATCTCGGCCCGCGTCACTCCCACCGTGGCGCAGAGCTCGGCGATCCCCGTCAACATGCCCTTGGAGGGGGCGGCGGGCGTCCTCGACACCTTGTGGATCTCGGCCGCTCCGCCGTCGAGGCCGCAGTCGACGAGGTCGGTGAAGGTGCCGCCCACGTCGATGCCGATCGCCCTCATCGGAAAGGCTCAGTCATAGAGCTCGGCGATCTTTCCATAGTGGTGCGGCTGGCGGTGAAGCTTGAAGTTGAAGACGTGATCGCGCAGCTCGCGGCAGCGGTCGAAGTCCACCGGGGCGCTGATCACCTCGTCCTCCAAGGTGGTGGAGAGGGCGGCGATCTCGCCGGTCGGAGCGACGATGCAGGAGTGCCCGAGGAGCATGCAGTTCTCCTCCACGCCCACCTTGCCGGCGGCGGCGGTGTAGGCGCCGTTCTGATAGGCGCCCGCCTGCATCGACAGGAGGTGGTGGAAGGAGGAGAGGTGGTCGTGCTGGGGCACCGGCGGGTTGTGCGTCGGCGTGTTGTAGCCGCCGGTGATGAGCTCGGCGCCGCTGAGCCCCATCACCCGCCACGTCTCCGGCCAGCGCCGGTCGTTGCAGATGAACATGCCCATCGGCACGTCGTCGACCTCGTAGACGGGGAAGCCGAGATCGCCGGGCTCGAAGTAGAGCTTCTCGAGGTGCTGGAAGGGGCGATAGTCCTCGTACGCGGAATGGCCGGGCAGGTGCACCTTGCGATACTTGCCGACGATGGTGCCCTTGCGGTCGACGAGGATCGAGGTGTTGAAGCGCCGCTTGGTGTTGCCCTCGACGACGAGCTCGGCGTAGCCGAGATTGAAGCCGATGCCGAGCGCCGCGCCGAGGGCGAAGAGCGGCGCGGTGACGTCGTTGGGCATCTCGGTCTCGTAGAAGAAGTCGAGCTCCGCCTCGTCGGTGAAATACCAGCGGGGGAAGAAGGTGGTGAGGGCGAGCTCGGGAAACACCACGAAGGTGGCGCCGCGTCCGGAGGCCTCGCGCATCATCGCCATCAGCCGCGCGACCACGGCCTCCCGCGAGTCCGCGCGCTGGATCGGCCCGAGCTGGGCAACGGCAATGGTGGTCTTTCTCGACATTCTCGTCCCCGGTTTGGCGCTGGCCACGACGGAGCGGCGAGGCTCGACGCCCTGCGTCGATGAGATAGCAAGTCGGGTGCCAAGGTCGGACCCGCCCACCGGCGGCGCGCGTGCGCCGGCTGGCATTCATCCTGTATCCAAGCCGTGCACGCAGCCGCGGAGGGAACGTTGCCCGAGATCAAGATCGCCCCGGAATTCGTCGAACACACCATCATGGAGCTGGCGCGCTTTGGGGCCTACGCCGACACCGGCGTGTGGCGCACGGTCTATTCGCCCGAGTGGGTCGCCGCGCAGGATCTCTACGCCACCTGGTGCGCAGAGGCGGGGCTCGCCGTGTCGCGCGACGCGGTGGGCAACGTGTGGGGGCGCCTCGCAGGCAGCGAGGGCGGCGGCTCGATCGTCTCCGGCTCGCACATCGACAGCCAGCGGCCCGGCGGGCGCTATGACGGTGCGCTCGGGGCGCTCGCGGGGCTGATCGCGCTCAGGGCGCTCAAGGAGCAGTTCGGCACCCCCCGCCGCACGCTCGAGGCGGTGTCGCTGTGCGAGGAGGAGGGGAGCCGCTTTCCCTCCACCAACTTCTGGGGCTCGCGCGCCATCACCGGGCGCATCGCTCCGGACGACCCTGACAAGGTCGTCGGCTATGACGGGGAGACGATCGCCGAGGCGATGCGCGGCGTGGGGCTCGACCCGGCCGACATTCCGTCCGCCAAGCGGGACGACATCGACGTGTTCGTCGAGCTCCACATCGAGCAGGGGCCGATCCTGGAGCATGCCGACCTGCCGGTGGCGGTGGTCGACGCGATCACCGGCATCCGCCACTACGACGTGATGCTGACGGGCGAGCAGAACCACGCCGGCGCCTTCCCGATGGATCTGCGGCGCGACCCGATGGCGGGGTTCGCCGAGATCGCGTCGGGCGTGATCAACACCGCCCACCGCATGGGCCGCCCGGCGGTGACGACGGTGGGCCGCGTGCTCGTCGATCCCAACGGGGCCGCCGTGGTGCCGCGCTCGGTGAACTTCACCGTCGACGCCCGCCATCCCGACCCCGCCCAGCGCGCGGTGCTCTATGCCCGGCACGAGGCGCTGATGCGCGAGGTCGCCGAGCGCCGCGGCCTCGAGATCGCCTGGAAGCACAATATCGACCATGCCCCGTGCCTGTCCGACCCCGGCGTGGTGGCGACGCTGCAGGAGGCCGCGCGCAGCCAGGGCATTCCCTTCATGACGATGCCGAGCGGGGCCGGCCACGACAGCCAGCAGATGGCGCGGATCGCCAAGGTCGCGATGATCTTCGTGCGCTCCAAGGACGGGCGCAGCCACACCCCGGAGGAGTTCTCCTCCATTCCCGACATCGTCGAGGGCATTCGGGTGCTGGCGGCGGGGCTGCACGCGCTCGCCTACTGAGGCGGGACGATGCGAACAGATGCGAACAATCCGATCAACGATGCACACTAATCGGGCGGGGTGTGTGGCGTCGGGCTCGCTATTCTAGCCGTGTGCCTGGCCGGCCGAGGGCCGGCGGCCGAGACGAACCTTTTGCGTGTCACTTGAGGGGCTTGCGATGGATATCGGCGTCTTCATACCCATCAACAACAACGGTTGGCTCATTTCGGAAACCTCGCCACAGTACATGCCGAGTTTCGAATTGAACAAGACCATCGTGCAGCGGGCGGAGCAGTACAACTTCGACTTCGCCCTCTCGATGATCAAGCTGCATGGCTTCGGCGGCAAGACCGAGTTCTGGGACTACGGGCTCGAGTCGTTCACGCTGATGGCGGGGCTCGCGGCGGTCACGTCGAAGATCAAGCTGTTCGCCTCCACCGCGGTGCTCACCTTGCCGCCGGCGATGGTGGCGCGGATGGCGACCACCATCGATTCCATTTCCGGCGGCCGCTTCGGCGTCAACATCGTGTCGGGCTGGCAGTCGGCCGAGTACGACCAGATGGGGCTGTGGCCCGGCGACGAGTACTTCGGCTACCGCTACGACTATTCGTCCGAATACGTGACGGTGATGAAGGAGCTGTGGGCGAGCGGGGTGTCCAACTTCAAGGGCACGCACTTCACCATGGACAACTGCACCATGAAGCCGACGCCGTCGCACCCGATCGAGATCGTGTCGGCGGGGCAGAGCAACCGGGGGCTGGAGTTCTCGGCCGAGTATGCCGACTACACCTTCGCCCTCGGCTCCGGCCTCAACACGCCGACGGCCTATGCGCCGTTCAACGAGCGTCTGCTGGCGGCGGCGGCGAAGACCGGCCGCGACCTCGGCAGCTACGTCCTCTTCATGATCATCGCCGAAGAGACGGACGAGGAGGCGATGGCGAAGTGGACCCACTACCGCGAGGGCGCCGACGTCGACGCGCTGTCGTGGATGGCCGACCAGAGCGGCAAGGACGTGGCGGCCGAGGACGGCTCCACCGCCAAGGCCATGAACCTTCCCGAGGGCGCGGTGAACTTCAACATGGGCACCCTCGTCGGCTCCTACGCCACGGTGGCGCGGATGCTCGACGAGGTGGCCTCGGTGCCCGGCACCAAGGGCATCATGATGACGTTCGACGACTTCGTGCTCGGCATCGAGAAGTTCGGCAAGTACGTGCAGCCGCTGATGAAGACGCGGGCCGACCGCCTGCCCGCGGCCGCCTGATCCGCCGCGCGTCGTTCGGCGCCGGACGGGGTGACGGCGAGGGGCGCGGCTTCCCGCCGTCGTCCCCTGCCGTCGCCCCCCGCCGTCGCTCTGTGGCGTCAGCTGAAGTCCTGCGCCTCGCGCTTGCGCACCAGCTGCGACAACGCCACCGCCGTCACCAGCGCACCGCCGTAGAAGAGGTTCTGCACGTAGGTCTGGATGCCGAGCATCGACAGGCCGGTGATGCCGATGACGAGGAAATAGACCGCGATCAGCGAGCCGAACGCGTTGAAGCGTCCCGGATTGATCGCCGTCGCGCCGAGGAAGGCGGCGGCGAAGGCGGGCAGCAGGAAGGTGTTGCCGGAGTTCGGATCGGCCGCCCCGATGGTCCCGACATAGAGGATGCCGGTGGTGGCGCTGATCATCCCGGAGGCGATGAAGCAGAAGAAGCGCACCCGGTCGACGCGGATGCCGGAGAGGCGCGCCACCTCCCGCCCGCGCCCCACGAAGAGCAGCCGCCGCCCCAGTGAAGTGTAGCCGAACACGTACCAGAGCACGATCGCGAGCGTCAGCGCGTAGTAGAACACCAGCGGGATGCCGAAGACACGCGTCACCACCACGTAGGTGACGAGCACCGGATCGATGCCGCTGATGGTGCTCGACCCGGAGATCCACAGCACGATGCCGTTGATGAAGGTGCCGGTGCCGAGCGTGACGATCAGCGAGTGGATGCGGAAGTAGAGGACGAACCAGGCGTTGACCATGCCGATGACGGCGCCCGCGCCGATGGCGCAGACCATCGCCACCGGGAGCGGCACCCCCATCTGGGCGTTGAGCACGGCCACCATCATCGCCCCGAGGGTGAGGGTGGCGGCGATCGAGAGGTCGAAGTCGCCCGCCGTCAGCGGGATGATGAGGGCGAGCGTCAGGAACACCAGCACCGACTGGGAGCCGAGCATCGTGGAGATGTTGGCCCACGACAGGAAGGCGACGGGCTTCAGCGCTCCGAACACACAGAAGAGGACGACCAGCGCGAAGACCAGCGCGTAGGCCTCCGCGTGGCGCTTCCAGTTGATGGGGGCGGCGCCGGGCGTCGCGGTGGCTTCGCTCATGCGGCTTCCTCGCGCGGGTGGAGGGCGGTGAGGGTGGTGCTCTTGAGGCAGGCCTCGGTGATCCTGTCCTTGGTGACGGCGTCGCCGGAGAGAATGTCGACGATGCGCCCGCCGGCGAACACCAGGACCCGGTGGCAGATCTGGGCGAGCTGCTCGGCGTCGGTACTCGCGACGAGGATCGCCGTGCCCTTCGAGGCCGCCCCGTTGAGCGCGGCAAAGAGCGTCTGGCGGGCGCCGACGTCGACGCCCTGGGTGGGCTCGTCGAGCATCAGGAGGGTGGGCTCGGTCTGCAGCCACTTCGCCAGCAGCACCTTCTGGGCGTTGCCGCCGGAGAGCGCCGAAAGGTTGAGCTCCGGCCGGTTGGGCCGCACCTCGTAGTCGCGCCCGAGCGAGCGGGCCCGTTCGGTGAGGCGCGGCCAGGAGAGGCCGAACGCCCCCATGAAGTCCGACAGGACGGGCAGCGAGATGTTGTCGGTGATCGATAGGCTGCCGACCCCCGCCGCGCCCAGCCGATCGGCCGGCAGGAAGGCGATGCCCGCCGCCATCGCGTGTTCGGGCAGGATGGTGGCGAGGTCGAGCGTCGTGCCACCGACGGAGAAGGTCCCCGCTCGGGCGCGCTGCGCGGCGTAGAGGAGAGAGGGCACGCGGTCCGCCCCGGAGCCGATGAGGCCGGTGAGGCCGACGATTTCCCCCTCGTGCACGGCGAAGCCCACGTCCTCCACCATCGGACCGGAGAGGCTCGCCACCCGGGCGGCGACCGGGCGGGCGGTGAGGTCCGGCTTGGCGCTCTGGAAGAGGCTCACCTTGCGCCCCACGATGAGCTCGATGAAGCCGTCGTGGTCGACGTCCTTGGAGACCACCGTGCCGGCGAGCTTGCCGTCGCGCAGGATGGTGGCGCGGTCGGTGATCTCGCGGATCTCGTCGATGTCGTGCGACACGAAGATCACGCCGGCACCGTCGGCGGCGATGCTCTTCACGAGCAAAAAGAGCTGCTCCACGCCGGCCTTCGGGAGGAAGGGGGTGGGCTCGTCGAGGATGAGGAGGCCACGGCCGCCGGCGGTCGCGTCCTTCACCTCCTCGAAGGCGCGCACGATGGCGACGAGCGCCCGCTCCACCTGCGGCAGGTCCTGGATGCGGGCGCGCGGGTCGATGGCGAGGTCGAAGCGAGCGAAGGTCGCCCGCGCCTTTTCCGCCTCGCGCCGCCAATTGATGGCGACGCGGTTCTGCGTGGCGAGATCGTTGAGGCGCAGATTCTCCACCACCGTGAGGGAGGGGATCAGCGCCAGGTGCTGATGCACGAAGGCGATGCCGAGGGCGCGGGCGCCGCCGGCCGGCATCGGCAGCCTCGCCGCCTCGCCGTACATCACGAGCTCCGCCCCTGGTTCCGGATCGTGGAAGCCGGCGAGGATCTTGATCAGCGTCGACTTGCCCGACCCGTTCTGGCCGAGGAGGCCGTGCACCTCGCCGGGCAGCACCTCCAGCCCCACGTCGTCGAGCACGAGCTGGTTGCCGAAGCGCTTCGACAGGTGGCGGACGTCGAGGACGGGGGCATCGCCCCGATGGCGGCGTCTGAACGCCTCGCTCATTCGAGGCCCCAGAGCTTGCGGTAGCCCGACACGTGCTCGTCGCCATAGCCCTGGTTGAAGCCGGCGGGCACGCCCGCGGTCTCGGCGTTATCCTTGTCGAAGATGAGAAGCGGCACATAGAGGTCCTCCGGCACGTCGAGGCCGCACAGCGACCGCATCTCGGCGTCGATGGTGGAACGGGCGATCCAGCCGAGGCTCTCGCCGATATCCATCTCCACCTCGCCCTGGCGCACCAGGTCGATGACGAAGGGGGTGCCGTTGAATGTGGCGATCTTCACCTGTCCCTTCTTGCCGGTGATCGTGAGGGCCGGCAGCACGAATTGGCTCATCGAATCGTAGATCGGCACGATGTAGTTGATCGTCGGATCGGCGATCAGCGCGCCCTGAACGTTGGTCTGGATCTTGGTCGCCCACTCGGCGACCGGCACGTTGACGTAGGTATGGCTGCAGCCCCCGTCGCACAGCTTGTCGAGCGTCGCCTGGACCGATTTGCGGTAGGGGGTGGTGGCGGGCACGTCGTCGGAGCCGATGATGAGGACGTTGGCCTTGCCCTCGGTCTTCACCGTGATCCAGGCACCGATGATCTCGCCGACGCGGGTGTAGGGGATCGGGAAGGAGTGGGTGGCGGCGGGATCGTCCGGCGTCGTGGTGTCGGCCCAGTGGGTGGCGAAGACCTGGATGCCGGCCGCCTTGGCCGCCGCCGCCTGCGGCCCCAGCGAGGACGGGATGATGCCGGCCATCAGGTCGATCCCGTCAAAGCCGTTGTTGATGGCGAACTCCATGCCCTGCACCCACTGGGTGGGCTGAGCCTGGTTCTTCCACTGCTGGAACTCGAAGCCGATCTCCTCGGCGACCTCCTCCATCGAGGTTTCGATACCGTCCACGAACGGGATGGAGCTCGACGTCGGGACCGAGAAGAGCTTCTTGTCGGCCATGCAGGCCTTGGCGTCGAACGGCTCGCCCGGCGGCTCGAAGGTGGGGATCTGGGAGTGCTCGTCGACGATCGCCTGGGCGGCTTCGAGGTCGGGTGCGGCATGGGCCGGACCGCAGGCGATCGCGGCGAGGAGGGTGGTCGCCGCGCTCGTGAGGAAGAAGCGTGTCGTCATGCGTCGAAGCTCCTGTTTCGGCCACGGGATCCGTGGCGAAGGGGATTCGCCGAGGCGGCAACGACGTGACGGCCGGTCTACTCGGCGGTGGTCCAACGTGTCGCCACCGGGACGAGCAACCGTTGTGCCAACCGCAGAAATTCCAAATGCCGGGCGGGCCCTCGCGCGCCCGGCCGGCGGTCTCTCAGGCCGGCTCGGGAACGCTCGTCATCACCTCGGCGGCGATCTGGAAGGAGCGGATGCGCGCCGCGTGGTCGTGGATCTGGCCGGTGAGGATGACCTCGTCGGGCCGGTAGCGGGCGAGGAGGGCGGCGAGCCCGGTGCGCACCGTATCGGCCGAGCCGACGACGGTGACGCGCAGCGCCTCGTCGACCGTCGCCATCATCCGCGGATCGATCGCCTGCGCGACATTGTCCACCGGATAGGGCAACAGGCTCGGCCGCCCGGAGCGCAGGTTGGCGAAGGACTGCTGCAGCGAGGACATCAGGTAGCGCGCCTCCTCGTCGGTGTCGGCGGCGAACACGTTGACGGCCAGCGTGAAGTAGGGCGCAGAGAGCTGCGGCGAGGGGCGGAAGGTGCGGCGGTAGATGTCGAGCGCCTCCTGCAGCTGCGCCGGGGCGAAGTGCGAGGCGAACGCGTAGGGCAGGCCGAGATAGGCGGCGAGCTGCGCCCCGTAGGTGGACGAGCCGAGGATCGTCACCGGCACCTTGGTGCCTGCGCCGGGGTTCGCCTTGATGCTCATGCCGGGCTCGGGATCGTCGAGGTAGGTCATCAGCTCGAAGACGTCCTGGGGGAAGTTGTCGGTGCTCTCGAGATTTCGCCGGAGCGCGCGGGCGGTCATCATGTCGGTGCCGGGCGCCCGGCCGATGCCGAGGTCGATGCGGTCGGGAAACAGGCAGGCGAGGGTGCCGAACTGCTCGGCGATGATCAGCGGGGCGTGGTTGGGAAGCATGATCCCGCCCGAGCCGACGCGGATCGTCTTGGTGGCGGCGGCGACGTGGCCGATCACCACCGCGGTCGCCGCGCTCGCGATGCCGGGGATGTTGTGGTGCTCGGCGAGCCAGAAACGGGTGTAGCCCGCGGCCTCGGCGTGGCGGGCGAGGTCGGCGGAGTTGAGGAGGGCCGTGCGCGCGTCGGAGCCTTCCGTGATCGGAGCGAGGTCGAGGATGGAGTAGGGGATCATGGCGCCGTCCGTTCCATGCTGAGGCAGAATTAGTTGCTATGCCTCCTATATAGGACATTCGCCTATGGTTGGGACATCGCCTCGCCGCGGTCGACCCCTCGGCCGCCCGATTGCCGCCTGATTGCGGACGGTGTAGGCCTCCCGGCGCGCCGTGAGGGCGCTTCAGGAGGATCGCCATGACCGCTCAGAGCCTCGCCTGCGCCCTCGCCGAGGCCGAGGCCCTCTATGTCGACCGCCGTCCCGAAAGCCTCGCCGCGCATCGCCGGGCCGAGAAGGTGATGCCGGGCGGCAACACGCGCTCCTCGCTGTGGAGCGATCCCTTCCCCCTCTGCGTCGCGAGCGGCAAGGGGTGCCGCATCACCGACGTCGACGGCCACACCTACGTCGACTTCCTCGGCGAGTTCACCAGCGGGATCTTCGGCCATTCGCCCGACGCGGTGGCGACGGCGGTGGCGAAGGCGCTCGCCGACGGCATCAACCTCTCCTCCCACAACCGCCTCGAGATCGGCCTCGCCGAGCGCATCGTCGCGCGGTTTCCCTCGATCGACCTCGTTCGCTTCACCAACTCCGGCACCGAGGCGAACCTGATGGCGATCACGCTGGCGCGGGCTGCCACCGGGCGCTCGCGCATCGTGGTGTTCGAGCGTGGCTATCACGGTGGCGTGCTGTCCTTCCCGCCGGGCGGCTCGGCGGCGACGGCACCGTTCGACTTCAAGGTCCTGCCCTACGACGACCTCGAGGCGGCGAGCGCCGCATTCGCCGAGGACGGCGACATAGCGGCGGTGCTGGTGGAGCCGATGCAGGGGGCGGGGGGCTGCCACGTCGCCTCGCGCGACTTCCTCCTCGGCCTGCGTCGCCTCACCGAGGCGGCCGGCGCGATCCTCATCTTCGACGAGATCCAGACGGCGCGCATGTCCGTCGCCGGCTGCCAGGGGCGGCTCGGCATCCGGCCTGATCTCACCACCATCGGAAAATTCTTCGGCGGTGGCCTCGCCTTCGGCGCGTTCGGCGGCCGGCGCGATCTGATGGCGCGCCTCGACCCGCGCCGCGCCGACGCGCTCGGCCACGCGGGCACCTTCAACAACAACACGCTGACGATGGCGGCCGGCATCGCCGCCATCGACGCCTATCTCGACGGCGCGGCGCTCGAGGCCCTGTTCGATCGCGGCGAGGCGCTGCGGCGGGACCTCCAGGCGATCTTCGAGGCCGCCGGCGCGCCCTACAGCGTGACCGGGCTCGGCTCGATCATGACGATCCACGCCACGCACGCCGAGGATGCGACGGCGCTGCGCCGGCTCCTCCAGTTCGACCTTCTGGCGGGCGGCCACTACATCGCTCAGCGCGGCCTGATCGCCCTGTCCCTGCCGGTGGGCGAGGCGGAGATCAGCGCGCTGCTCGACGCCGTCGCCGCCTTTCTGGAGGCTCGGACCGAGACGATCGGCGCGAGCATACAGACGGTCGGATAGGCGCACCTATCCTTTCGCGCGTGCCGGCGAACCCGATGCGCGGCCCATGGTCGACCTCCCGGACCTAAACTCGCCTCGGTCCAACCTCGGGAGATCGATCATGGCTTTGCGCTTCGCGGCCGGCTTGCTCGGAGCGGCCGCAGCCGCTCTCGCCCTCTGCCTCGTCGTCACACCCGCTGCGGCCGAGAGCGCCGCCACCGCGGGGGGCGATGCCGCCGATGAGGCGGGCGCGGTGATCCTGGAGGTGACCGGCGGCGTGACGGGCGGCAGCCAGGCCTTCACCCTCCGCCGCCTGCGCTCGCTCCCGGTGACGAGCGTCGAGACCAGCACCATCTGGACGAGCGGCATCATCCGCTTCGAGGGCGTGGCGCTCGCCGACCTCCTCGCCGCGGTGGAGGCGCGGGGCTCCCGCCTGAGGGCGGTGGCGCTCAACGACTACGCCGTCGAGATCCCGATCGACGCGGCCGGGCTCGACGGCGCGCTCATCGCCTACCTCGCCGATGGGCGGCCGATGCCGGTGCGCGAGATGGGGCCGCTCTGGATCGTGTTTCCCTACGATCTCAGTGCCCGCTACCGCTCCGAGCTGATCTATTCGCGCAGCATCTGGCAGCTCCGCCGACTGACGGTCGAGGACTAGGCGTTGTCATGGAGAACGTCACGGGCAACGCGCCGCGTGAGGGCGGCACGACGGGCCCTGCGCTCCACGGCGGCGTGGTCGCGGGCGTCGTCCTCGCCCTCGGGATCGTCGCCGTCCTCGGCCTCCTGTCGGTCAAGATCGTCGAGGAGCTGACGGATCACGCCGCAACCTCGCGCGACAACGTCCACTGGTCGCTCGCCCAGCAGGAGGTGGAATACCTCACGCTGCACCAGACGATCCTCGCCGCCCTCCACGCCCCGAGCCCCGATCTCGGCGTGCTGCGCCGCCGCTTCGACATCTTCTACGGCCGCGCCCGGATGCTGACGCGGGGCCAGATGTTCGACGAGCTCGCCGCCGAGCCCGCGAACGTCGACGTGCTCAAGGGGCTGAACGGCGCCATCGCGGCCCTGGTGCCCCGCTTCGACGCCGACGACGCCGCCCTTGCCGCCGCGCTGCCCGAGCTCGAGCGCGAGGTCGGGCAGATGCGGCCGCTGGTGCGCGCCTTCGCGCTGACGGGCGTGCGGCACTTCGCCGCCGTGGAGGACCAGCGCCGTACGGCCTTTCGCAAGTTGCTGCTCGCGACCTCGCTCTTCGCGGTCGTCCTCCTCCTGATCCTCGCGGCGCTCCTCGTCTTCAGCATCCGCCAGAACCGGGAGCTTTCCCGGCGCGGGGAGGCGCTGCGCATCGTCTCCGACCGCTACGCCAAGGCGATCGACGCCTCGCTCGACGCCGTGATCGTGGCCGACACCGAGGGGCGCATCGTGGAGTTCAGCCCGGCCGCCGAGCGCACCTTCGGCTACCGGCGGGCCGACGTTCTCGGTCAGGACGTCGGCGAGCTCGTGGTGCCGCCGGAGGGGCGCGAGGCGCACAGGACGGCGATGGCGCGCCACGGCCGGATCGGCAGCGGCACCATCATCGACCGCGGGCGCGTGCTGGTGGAGGCGATGCGGGCGGACGGCGGGACCTTTCCCGCCGAACTGTCGCTCGCGACCTCCGACGGTCCCACCGGGCCGATGGTGGTCGGCTATGTCCGTGACATCACCAATCGGCTGGCGAGCCAGCGGGCGCTCACCGAAGCACGCGACAAGGCGCTCGCCGTCGCGAAGGCGAAGTCGGACTTCCTCGCGGTGATGAGCCACGAGATGCGCACCCCGCTCAACGGCGTCCTGGCGCTGCTCGACCTCCTCGGTGGCACCGCGCTCGACGCCAAGCAGCGCGAATATCTCGAGACCGCGACGCTCTCGGGCGAAATGCTGCAACGCCGTGTCGACGACGTGCTCGACATCACCCGCATCGAGGCGGGGCGGATGCGGTTGCGCGCCGCCCCCTTCGACGTCGCGGACCTCCTGCAACAGGTGGCACGCGTCAACACTCCCGCCGCCGAGGCGCGCGGCACGCGCATCAAGGTGCGGTGCGACCTCGCCGAGACCGCCGCCGTCGGCGACGGCGAGCGCATCGCGCAGGTGCTCCTCAACCTCGTCGCCAACGCGGTCTCCTTCACCGCGGCGGGGGAGATCACGTTAGACGCGCAGGCCGGGGAGGGCGCCGGAGAGGTGGTGTTCGCCGTTTCCGACACCGGCATCGGCATCGCGGAGGACGACCGGGAGCGGATCTTCGAGGATTTCGTCACCCTCGACCCCTCCTATAGCCGTGCCCATTCGGGCTACGGCCTCGGCCTTGCGATCTGCCGGCGCGTGGTGCGCGCGCTCGGCGGCGACATCGCGCTGGAGAGCACCCCCGGGGTCGGGAGCCGCTTCTCGTTCCGCATCCCCCTCGCGTTCGACGCCGGCGCAGCGGCGCTCCCGAGCGCGGCGCCCTCCATCGCGCCGCTGACCGAGGAGCTTCGCGTTCTCGTGGTGGAGGACAACGAGACCAACCGCTTCGCCGTCCGTGAAATGCTCCTCCACGAGGGTTGCGAGGTGGTGGAGGCGGTGGATGGGCTCGAGGGGGTCGAGGCGGCGGCGCGCGAGCGCTTCGATCTCATCCTGATGGACATCTCGATGCCCCGGCTCGACGGGATCGAGGCGACGCGCCGCATCCTCGGCGGCGACGGGCTCAGCCGTGCCGCTCCCGTCGTGGGGTTGACCGCGCAGGCGCTGCCGGCCGAGCAGGAGCGGCTGCGCGAGGCGGGGATGGTGGATTGCCTCATCAAGCCGCTGCGGGTGCACGCCTTGCGCACCCTTCTCGCCCAACTGACCGGCCGCGACACGGCACTCCCGCCGTCCGACGGGTCGTGGCTCGACGGGGCGGTCGACCCCGCCATCATCGACATGTCGGTGCTCGGCGAGCTCGCCGAGCTCCTGCCGGCGGCAATGCTTTGCGACCGGCTCGGCACGTTTCGCGACGAGCTTGCGGCGCTTGGCCCCACGCTGGCGTTGCCGGCGGCGCGTGGCGATCTCCCGCACGTTGCCGACATCGCCCACAAGACGTGCGGTTCGGCGGCGCTTTTCGGGGCCGTGCAGGTGCAGGACATCTTGGCGACGCTCGAGGAGGCCTGCCGCGAGGGGGAGGCGGAGTTCGTCGCCCCGCTCATCGACGAGCTCGCGGTGGCGGTGGGGGCGACGACGGAGGCGTTGAACAGTCTACACGAGGAGCTGACGACGTCGGCGCCGCGTCTTTGTGCGAGTGCGTCGCGGTCGCGTTGACGAGGCAAAGAAATGCCGATTGGATGACGCCCAGATACGGGCTTGTTCCGGGGAGAAATGAACAACTGGAGCGCCCGCAACCAATCGGGGGAGAACGATCACGATGCGAGCTGCGAACCGACTCTTCGCCACCACGGCGATAGCCTGCCTCCTGTCGGGCGGCGCCTACGCCCAGACGCTGGTCTACTGCTCCGAGGGCTCGCCCGAGGGCTTCGATCCGGCGCCCTATACCGCCGGCACCACGTTCGACGCCTCGTCGAAGCCGATCTACAACCGCCTCGTGGAATTCAAGCGCGGCACCTCCGAGGTCCAGCCGGGCCTCGCCGAGAGCTGGGAGGTCTCCGACGACGGCACGGAGTACACCTTCCACCTGCGCGAAGGCGTTCCCTTCCACACCACCAGCTATTTCACCCCGACGCGGGACTTCAACGCCGACGACGTGATCTTCACCTTCGACCGTCAGCGGATCGAGGACAGCCCATGGTATGAGTATACCCCGGGCATCTCGTGGGAATACTTCAACGGCATGTCGATGCCGGACCTGATCAAGAGCATCGACAAGGTCGACGACTATACCGTGAAGTTCGTCCTCAACCGGCCCGAAGCTCCCTTCATTGCCAACATGGCGATGGATTTCGCCTCCATCCTGTCGAAGGAATATGCCGATCAGCTGGAGGAGTCCGGCAATCTGCCGATGCTGAACCAGCAGCCCATCGGCACCGGCCCGTTCCAGTTCGTCGGCTACCAGCAGGACGCCGCGATCCGCTACCACGCCTTCGCCGACTATTGGGGCGGCAAGCAGCCGATCGAGAATCTCGTCTTCGCCATCACCATCGATCCGGCGGTGCGGCGCCAGAAGCTCGAAGCCGGCGAGTGCCACGTGATGCCGTTCCCGGCCCCGGCCGACATCGAGGCGCTGCAGAACAACGCCGACATCAACGTGATGGAGCAGCAGGGCCTCAACGTCGGCTATCTCGCCTACAACACGCAGATGGAACCCTTCGACAACCCGAAGGTCCGCAAGGCGCTGAATATGGCGATCAACAAGCAGGCGATCCTCGACGCCGTGTTCCAGGGCTCGGGCGTCGCCGCGAAGAACCCGATCCCGCCGACGATGTGGGGCTACAACGACGCGATCGTCGACGATCCCTACGACCCGGACGCCGCCAAGGCCGCGCTGGAGGAGGCGGGCGTCAGCGACCTCTCCATGAAGATCTGGGCGATGCCGGTGCAGCGTCCCTATAACCCCAACGCCCGCCGCATGGCCGAGGTGATCCAGGCCGACTTCGCCGACATCGGCGTCGACGTCGAGATCGTATCCTACGAGTGGGGCGAATATCTCGCCCGCTCGCAGGACGTGAAGCGCGACGGTGCCGTGCTCCTCGGCTGGACCGGCGACAACGGCGATCCGGACAACTTCCTCGCCGTGCTGCTCGGCTGCGACGGCGTCGGCGGCTCGAACCGCGCCCAGTGGTGCAACGAGGACTTCGAGAAGCTCATTCAGGACGCCAAGATCGTCTCCGACCAGGCGGAGCGGGCGAAGCTCTACGAGCAGGCCCAGGTGGTGTTCAAGGAGCAGGCGCCGTGGGCCACCATCGCCCACTCGGTGGTGTTCATGCCGATGCGCACCAACGTCGAGGGCTACGTGATGGATCCCCTCGGCGGCCATTGGTTCGACGGCGTCTCTCTCGCCGAGTAACGGCCAAGGGGGCGGGCGGCCCAACGTCCGCCCCCGGCCATCGCCATGCTGCGATTTCTCATCCGCCGCCTCGGCCTGATCATCCCGACCTTCATCGGGATCACGCTGGTCGCGTTCGCCTTCGTCCGCGTTCTGCCGGGCGATCCCGTTCTCCTCCTCGCCGGCGAGCGAGGCATGGACCCGGAGCGCTATCAGAAGCTCCTCGTCCAATTCGGCTACGACCGGCCGATCTACGAGCAGTATCTGTCCTACGTGTGGGGCTTGCTCCACGGCGACTTCGGCGTGTCGATCTCCACCAAGCGCCCGGTGCTCGACGAGTTTCTGACGCTCTTCCCGGCGACCGCCGAGCTCGGCCTCTTCGCCATCCTCTTCGCCGTCGCCATCGGCATCCCGGCCGGCATCCTCGCCGCGGTGCGCCGCGGCTCGCTGTTCGATCAGGCGGCGATGGGCGTCGCCCTCACGGGCTACTCGATGCCGATCTTCTGGTGGGGGCTGCTCCTCATCATCCTGTTCTCGGGCATTCTCGGATGGACGCCGGTCTCAGGGCGTATCTCGTTCCTCTATTTCTTCCCGTCCGTGACCGGTTTCATGACGATCGACGCGCTGCTGTCCGGCCAGTCCGGCGCGTTCGGCTCGGCGGTGTCGCATCTCGTCCTGCCCACCATCGTGCTCGGCACGATCCCGCTCGCCGTCATCGCGCGGCAGACGCGCTCGGCGATGCTGGAGGTCCTCGCCGAGGACTATGTGCGCACCGCCCGGGCGAAAGGCCTCGCGCCGAGCCGCGTGATCGGCCTCCACGCGCTGAGGAATGCGCTGATCCCGGTGATCACCACGATCGGCCTGCAGGTGGGGGTGCTGATCGCCGGAGCGATCCTCACCGAGACGATCTTTTCCTGGCCGGGCATCGGCAAGTGGATGGTCGATTCCATCTCCCGCCGGGACTATCCGGTCGTCCAGGGCGGCCTCGTCCTCATCGCCGGGCTGGTGATGGTGGTGAACCTCGTGGTCGACATCTTGTACGGCCTCATCAATCCGCGCATCCGGCACCGCTGAGGAACCGCCATGTCCGACCGTCTCGAGGCCGATTCCTCCACCAATCCCGAAGCTCACCTGGAGGAGCCCACCCATCTCGTCGCGGCCGCGCCGCCGGGTGCGTCCGCGATGCGCATGCGCGCCGCGGTGCTCGCCGAATTCTGGCACTATTTCAGCCAGAATCGGGGGGCCGTCGCGGGGCTCGTCGTGTTCCTTCTTCTCGTCCTGACCGCGCTCATGGCGCCGGTTCTCGCGCCCCACTCGCCGACCCAGCAGTTTCGCGACGCGCTCCTCGCACCGCCGGTCTGGGTGGAGGGCGGCTCCTGGAAGTTCATCCTCGGCAGCGATCCGCTCGGCCGCGACATCCTCTCCCGCCTCATCTACGGCGCGCGCTTCTCGCTCTTCATCGGCGTGGTGGTGGTGGCGATCGCCGTCACCGGGGGCATCCTGATCGGGCTCGCGGCGGGCTATTTCGGCGGCGCCGTCGACGTCTTCGCCATGCGCGTCATGGACATCATCCTCGCCTTCCCCTCGCTGCTCCTGGCGCTGGTGCTCGTCGCCGTGCTGGGGCCGGGGCTCGGCAACGCGATGATCGCCATCGCGCTGGTGCTCCAGCCCCACTTCGCCCGCCTCACGCGGGCGGCGGTGATGTCGGAGCTCCGCCGCGAATATGTGGTCTCGGCGCGGGTCGTCGGAGCGAGCCATCTGCGCCTCATGTTCGTGACGATCCTGCCCAACTGCCTCGCCCCGCTCATCGTGCAGGGCACGCTGTCCTTTTCCACGGCGATCCTCGACGCGGCCGCGCTCGGCTTCCTCGGCATGGGTGCTCAGCCGCCGACCCCGGAGTGGGGCACGATGCTCGCGGAGGCGCGCGAGTTCATCCTGCGCGCCTGGTGGGTGGTCACCTTCCCGGGCCTCGCGATCCTCGTCACCGTGCTCGCCATCAACCTGATGGGCGACGGCCTGCGCGATGCGCTCGACCCCAAGCTGAAGCGGAGCTGACGCGATGTCCCTGCTCGAGATCGAGAATCTGCGCGTCACCTTCGACACTTCCAGCGGCCCCTTCGCGGCGCTCTCGGGCGTCTCCTACCGGGTCGACCCGGGGGAGGTGCTCGCCATCGTGGGCGAATCGGGGTCGGGAAAGTCGGTGGCGATGCTTGCGGTGATGGGGCTATTGCCGCCGTCGGCCACCGTCACCGCCGATGCGATGCGCTTCGAGGGGCGCGATCTTCTCACGATGTCCGCGGCCGAGCGGCGCAAGATCATCGGGCGCGACATCTCGATGATCTTCCAGGAGCCCATCGCGAGCCTCAATCCGTGCTTCACGGCGGGTTTCCAGATCGAGGAGGTGCTCGCCCGCCACACCGATCTGCCCCGCCGGGCGCGGCGGCAGCGGGCGATCGAGTTGATGCAGGCCGTCGGCATTCCGGAGCCGAAGCGGCGGCTCGCCTCCTTCCCGCACCAGATGTCGGGCGGCCAGTGCCAGCGCGTGATGATCGCGATGGCGATCGCCTGCGCGCCGAAGCTTCTCATCGCCGACGAGCCCACCACCGCGCTCGACGTGACGATCCAGAAGCAGATCCTCGACCTTCTGATGAGGCTCCAGGCCGACCACGGAATGGGCCTCATCCTCATCACCCACGACATGGGCGTGGTGGCCGAGACGGCAGACCGCGTCATCGTTCAATATATGGGGCGCAAGATGGAGGAGGCGGACGTGCTCTCCCTCTTCGAAAATCCGCAGAACGCCTACACCAGGGCGCTTCTGTCGGCGCTGCCGGAAAACGCCACGGGCACGCGGCTGCCGACGGTCGCCGACTTCCGCCTCGCCGGAGAGGACGCATGACGCCCGCGCTCGAGACCCGCGCCGTCACGCGCGACTACGACGTCGGCGCCACCTTCTTCGGCAAGCGCCGCGTAGTGCATGCGCTGAAGGGCATCGACCTCACGCTGGAGCGCGGCAAGACGCTCGCGATCGTGGGCGAATCGGGCTGCGGCAAGTCGACCCTCGCGCGCATCATCGCGATGATCGATCCGCCGACCTCGGGCGAGCTCCTCATCGACGGCGAGCCGATCGACATCGCCAAGCACCGCGTCACGTCGGACCAGCGGCGCAAGGTGCAGATCGTCTTCCAGAACCCCTACGGCTCGCTCAACCCGCGCCAGAAGGTGGGGGACATCCTCACCGAGCCGCTGCTTCTCAACACCCCCGCCTCGGCGGCGGAGCGGCGCGACAGGGCGATGGGGATGCTCCAGAAGGTCGGGCTCACGCCGGCCCACTACAACCGCTATCCGCACATGTTCTCCGGTGGCCAGCGCCAGCGCATCGCCATCGCACGGGCGCTGATGCTGAACCCGTCGCTGCTCGTGCTCGACGAGCCGGTGTCGGCGCTCGACCTCTCGGTGCAGGCGCAGATCCTGAACCTCCTCGCCGACCTGCAGGACGAGTTCGGCCTCACCTACGTGTTCGTCAGCCACGACCTTTCCGTGGTGCGCTACATCGCCGACGAGGTGATGGTGATGTATTTCGGCGAGGTGGTGGAGCACCGCCCCCGCGACGCCATCTTCGCCGACCCGCAGCACGACTATACGAAGGTGCTCTTCGCCGCGACGCCGCGGGCGGACGTCGCGAGCATCCGTGCCCGCCTCGAGGCGAAGGCCGCAGGCTGAACACGGCGCGAGCCTCGCCCGCCGCGCCGCCGTTGCCCCGATGCTATCGCGGGCGGTGGCGGCGCGCCGCCCGCGGGAAAATCACGGGGCCAAACTTTGCTTGGAACTGATATAATCTCCCTCCATTCGTGAGCCTCAGGCTCGGATGCTAGGGAGCGCCAAATGATAAGAAATAAAATGCGGCCCCTGCCTATACTTGCAGCGTTGGCCATCGCAGGGCTTGCAGACAGCGCCATGGCGCAGGATCAAGCCGCCGCGGACAAGCCCAATATTCTTGTGCTGTGGGGCGACGATATCGGCCAGTCCAACCTCTCGGTCTACACCTTCGGGTTGATGGGTTACCGAACGCCCAACATCGACCGCATCGCCAAGGAGGGCATGCTGTTTACCGACTACTATGGCGAGCAGTCGTGCACGGCGGGCCGCTCGTCGTTCATCACCGGACAGTCGGTGTTCCGCACCGGCCTGTCGAAGGTGGGGCTGCCCGGCGCCGAGCTCGGCATGCGCGAGGAGGATCCGACGATCGCCGGCCTTCTCAAGGAGGAGGGGTACGCCACGGGCCAGTTCGGCAAGAACCACCTCGGCGACCGCGACGAGCATCTGCCCACCAACCACGGCTTCGACGAGTTCCTCGGCAACCTCTACCATCTCAACGCGGAGGAGGAGCCCGAGCAGGAGGACTATCCGGCCGATCTCGTCCTCGCCGACGGTTCCACCTTCCGCGAGACGTTCGGCCCGCGCGGCGTGATCCATTCCTTCGCGGGCGGCGCGATCGAGGACACCGGCGCCCTGACGCGCAAGCGCATGGAGACGGTGGACGACGAGACTTCGGCCGCCGCGCTCGACTTCATCACGCGCAAGACGGAGGAGGGCGTGCCCTGGTTCGTCTGGTGGAGCGGCACGCGCATGCACTTCCGCACCCACGTGAAGCCGGAGCTGCGCGGCATCTCCGGGCAGGACGAGTATTCCGACGGCATGGTCGAGCATGACATGCACATCGGCCTCTTCCTCGCCAAGCTCGACGAGCTCGGCATCGCCGACAACACCATCGTGCTCTATTCGACCGACAACGGCCCGCACATGAACACGTGGCCCGACGCCGGCATGACGCCGTTCTGGGGCGAGAAGAACACCAACTGGGAAGGCGGCTGGCGCGTCCCCGCGATGGTGCGCTGGCCCGGTCACATCAGCGAGGGAGAGGTCTCCAACGCCATCGTCCACCACATGGACTGGCTGCCGACCTTCCTCGCCATCGCCGGCAACGATCACGTGAAGGAGGATCTCCTCGACGGGGTCAGCACCACGGAGATGGGCCGGGACTACAAGGTGCATCTCGACGGCTACAACATCCTGCCGATGCTGAACGGCGAGACCGACGAGAGCCCCCGCGAGGAGATCTTCTACTTCTCCGACGACGGCGACCTGATGGCGCTGCGGTGGCACGATTGGAAGCTGGTGTTCCTGGAGCAGACGGCGTGGGCGACGTTCCGGGCCTGGATGGAGCCGATCACCGAGCTGCGCGTGCCGCTGATCTTCAACCTGCGGCGCGATCCCTACGAGCGGTCCTACCGCACCTCCAACACCTACTACGACTGGCTTCTCGATCACGCCTACATGCTGGTGCCGGCGCAGCGCTACGTGGCGAACTTCATCGGGACGTTCGAAGCCTATCCGCCACGCCAGAAGGCGGCGAGCTTCAGCCTCGAGCAGGTGCTCGAGAAGCTGCAGTTGCCGGACCTGAACCAGTAGCGGCCCTGCTGAGCCGCGGGGGAGGTCGCGCCGGGTCCGGTGCGGCCCCGCTCGGCGGCCGACGGCGACCGTCTCAAGGGATCGCCGATCATGCGAAGCGCCCGACCGATCCCGAGTGGACCGGTCGGCATCCTCCCACCGTTCAACCCAGCGAGATCATGCTCAGGATCCTTCCCGCCCTATTCACGATGGCGTTCTTGGCGCTCGTTCCATCGGCTTTCGCGGACGAGCCGCCCGCCTACGTAGGGTCGGAGACCTGCGCGGCCTGCCACGGCGACGTCGTGAAGGCCTGGCAGGGGTCCCACCACGCCCTTGCCTGGACGAGGCCGTCGCCCGAGACCGTCACCGCCGACTTCGACGGGACCATATTCACCCACGACGGCATGACCGCGCGCTTCCGCATCGAGGCGGACGGCAGCTACCACGTCGCCGTCACCGAGAAGGACGGGGTGACGACCGACTATCGCGTCCATTCGGTCGTCGGCACCGCGCCGCTGCAGCAATATCTGTTGGAGACCGAGCCCGGCCGTCTCCAGAGCTTCGACGTGGTGTGGGACACCGAAAAAGGCGGCTGGTTCCATCTCTACCCCAACCTCGACCTGCCCCCGAACGACGGGATGCACTGGACCGGCCCCTACAAGAACTGGAACGGCCGGTGCGCCGTCTGTCACTCGACGGGCTTTGAGAAGAACTACGATCCGCAGACGCACCGCTTCGCCTCGCGCGAGGCCGAGATCGGCGTCGGATGCGAGGCCTGTCACGGGCCGGGCGAGGCGCACGTGCAATGGGCGAAGGGCGTTCCGGTGCCGGAGGGGGTCGACGGCTTCGGCTTCACCCAGTCCTTTGCGACGCCGAAGGAGACGATCGAGCAGTGCGCCGGCTGCCACTCGCGCCGGTCGGCCTATCTCGAGGGCAGCGTGCTGCCCGGCACGCCCTATGACGACGCCTACAACCTCTCCCTGCTCGATCCCGGCCTCTATCACGCCGACGGTCAGGTGCTGGACGAGGTCTACGTCTATGGCTCCTTCTTGCAGTCGAAAATGTATGCGCGCGGGGTGACGTGCCTCAACTGCCACGATCCGCACACCGCGACGCTCCGTGCGCCGGGCAACGCGGTCTGCGTCCAGTGCCACAATCCGGTGGGGAACCCGGCCTTTCCCACCCTGCGCCCCGCCGACTATGACAGTCCCGCTCATCACTTCCATGCCGACGGGACGGCGGGGGCGCAGTGCAAGAACTGCCATATGACGGAGCACGTCTATATGGGCAACGACTGGCGTGCCGATCACTCCTTCCGCATCCCGCGTCCCGACCTCGACGCGATCACCGGGGCGCCGGACGCCTGCACCGGCTGCCATACCGATCGCGATCCCGCATGGGCCGCCGCCCGCATCGCCGAGTGGTATCCGGACGACCGCAACCGCGGGCCGCACTACGGCACGGTGCTCGCGCACGGGCGGGCGGACCCCGCGGCCGCCGCCGGCGACCTCGCCGCGCTCGTCGAGGGTGACGCGCCGGGGATCGTGCGCGCCACCGCGCTGTCGCTCCTCACCGGCGCGGGCGATCCGGGCGTCGCCGACCGTCTCGCCGCCTATCTCGCCGACGACGATCCGCTGGTGCGTCGCGCCGCCGTCGGCGTTCAGCGCCTCGCGCCGCCGCAGAACCGCATGCTGCGCCTCCTCGACAGCCTGGAGGACCCGTCGCGATCGGTGCGGATGGAGGCGGCGCGAGCGCTGCTCGATGCGCCGATTGCGCATCTGCCCGGAGCGATCGCGGAGGATCTCAGCCGGGCGATGGCGGAGTGGCGGGCCGCGCTCGCGAGCAATCTCGACTTTCCCGAGACGCACCTTCAGCTTGGCGGCATGGCGCTCGTGATGCGCAACGCCGCTGCCGCCGAAGCCGCCTTCCGCGAGGTGGTGAGGCTCGACCCGCAGCGCGTCGACGCGTGGGTGATGCTCGCCCGCATCGCCGCCGCGATGGCCGGCCCGACGAAGGCCCGCGCCATTCTGGAGGAGGCGCGCGAGCACAATCCCCAGGATGCGACGATTACGGGCCTTCTGAATTCGCTCTGAGAGGGGCCCCTCCGGCCGTTCGCCGGATCGGGCCGGGGCGAGGCGCCGCGGCTACCGCGGCAGCCGGCACTTCGCGCCGTCGCCGGCGCTCCAGGTGTTCGGCTCCGACACGTTGTCGAAGGTGCGGCGTTTGAACCCGCCATATCGAGTCTCGGCGAGCGCGTCGCCGGACTGCTTCGCCCCCGCGCCGCAGATCACGTTGTCGAAGGCGTAGTTGTTGATGACGTAGGACTGATTGAACTTGCCGCTGCCGAACATGCTGGTGCTGTCGTCGTCGCAATAGTCCCGGATCCGGCGGCTCCCGAACACGATGGCCGCCCCTTTCCCGTCTGCGGGTTGGATGAACACGTTGTCGTAGATCTTGTTGTTGGTCGGCAGCGAATGACGGACGATGCCGCGCTCGCCACAGTTGCGATAGAGGTAGATGCCGCCGAGTTCGATGCCCAAGAAATAGTTGCCGCTGATCACGTTGTCGGACGAGCCGTCGATGGCGATGATCTCGCGGCGGCGGGCGGCCTCGCCATTCTTGCGGAAGTTCCGAATCCGGAAAACGTTGTTGACGATGCGATTCGATGTCGTCTCGTGGTTCAGATAGATGACGGTGGTCGGCGACTGTTTCGGCAGCCGGTCGGCATCGTAGACGAAGGTCGAGCCTTCGACGCTGATGAAGCTGGCGCCGGTATCCACGTAGATGCCGGTCGCCCGGGTGAGCTTGAAGCGGCAATTCTCGAAGCGGATGTCGGTGGGGGCGATCCGCCGCATGGCGATGGTGAAGTCGGGCTTCCTCGAAGCCTCCTGCATCCGCTCCTCACCCGCTTTCGAACGGCGGCTTTCCATGCCCCAGATCTGCACCGAGCCGCGGATCTCGCAATTGCGGATGGTGACGTCGGAGGGTCGTAGCCAGTCACCTTCGTGGTCGGGATCGGCGGTGGAGAAGACGTCGATGCCGTCGAAGCCGTTCCGGTAGCGGGGGTTCGCCTTGCAGTCGATGACGGTGCCGCTCGCCGTGTGGTCGACCTGGAACCTTGCCGCCTGTGCGGCGCCGGCCGGCGGCAGCGCCAGCGCGCAACCCATGGCGGCCGCCGCCACGGTGGACCGGAAGCAGATCCCACCCATTCCATCACCTCGTTCTCGTACGCACGATCGCCGACCACCGAAGCCGAGATCGGCGCGTCGGGTCAACAGCCGCCGCGAGGCCCGCAGGCATGGCGGAGGTGCCGGCCGCGGAAGCGGAGGGCGGACACCCGCCCTCCGCGAGGCGTGCTATTGGCCGTGGCCCATGTGGTGGCCCGAGCCCATGTCCATCGCGGGCTTCTGGGCACCGATCGGGGCGACGCTCATCGGCACCGTGATGCTGCCGGAGTGCTCGAACTCCAAGGTGACGTCCACCGTGTCGCCCGCCTGCGGCTGATCCAGGAGCTCGAGGAACATCACGTGGTAGCCGCCGGGCGCGAGCTCGACGGTGCCGCCGGCCGGGATCTCGAGGCCGCCGGCGACCGGCTGCATCCGCATCATGCCGTCCACCATCGACATCTCGTGGATCTCGGTGGACTTTGCGAAGGGGGCGGAGGCGCCGATCAGCCGGTCGGCCGCGTCGGTGGGGTTGGTGATCGTGGCGTAGCCGCCGGCGACCTCGGCGCCCGGCGGCGGCTGGCGCATCCAGGGGTGCTCGATGGTGAGGGCGAAGCTCTCCGGCGCGGTGGTCGCGCCGTGGCCTTCGGCGGCATGCTTTTCGGTGCCGTGCGCGAACACGGCGGGAGCGGCGAGAAGGGTTGCGAGCGCTACCGCGCCGCAGACGAAGCGGTTGGATCGGATCATTGTGATCTCCTGAACGAGGACGGATTCGGCCGGTCCGCGCTGTCGCGGCGCGGATCGGATGGAGCGTTCTGGTTCAGGAGGCGGGTGGGGCTCTGATTCGGGTCGACGCGGCGAGGCGCTGGGCCTCGATGGTGCGCGCCACCGTCGGCGCGCCACCGTCGGGGAGCGTCTCGCGCGGCAGCGCCTCGATCGGAAGGCCGGGGGCGAGGGCGACCGCGGCGCAGAAGCAGCAGCTCGCGAAGTGGCCGTCGCCGGCGGGACCTTCTTCGCTCGACGTCGATGCCGGCGTGCCGAGGCCGTAGCAGATGGGAGCGTCGTTCGCGGCCGCGGCCGCGAAATTCATCGCCGGCAGGAGGAGGTTGAACGCCGACAGGAGAATGCACAGCGCGACGAGCGGCTCGCGCATCGCCCGCAGCGCTGCCAAGGTTCTCGTCAGGGGATCGGCGATCGCCCGAATGGTGCGTCCTCCCGGCGCCTGAGCGCAGAGCGCTTCTTGTGAGCCGACTGATGCCGTGTTCCTCGCATGCGGTCAACCGAGCGGCGAGCGGAAGCCGGTGATGGCGTCAGTTTGCGCGTGACGTCGCCCTCCGAGCGCGCAAAGAGAGGGGACGGCGCTCGTTCGTTCGCGCACCCGTCGCGACACGCGCCATCAGCGGAGGGCAACGATCCATGGCACTGATCACCTATCTCACGAAGATCCAGTTCGAGGTGGGCAGCCGCCGGTTGCTGGGTGCCGAGCTCGAGGCGCTCGGGGCGAAGGCACCGCTGATCGTCGCCGACAAGGGCGTGGTCGCCGCCGGCATCGTCGCCGAGGTGGTCGCGGCCGGGGGGCTGCCGGCCGATGCGACGGTGTTCGACGGGACGCCGGAGAACCCTACCGAGGAGGCCGTGTTCGAGGCGGTGGCGCTGTTCAAGAGCGCCGGCTGCGACAGCGTCGTCGCGATCGGCGGCGGTTCGCCGCTCGACCTTGCGAAGGCCGTGTCGCTGATGGCGACCCATCCGGCGCCGCTCGCCCAGTACGCTGCGATCCTCGGCGGCATCGGCCGCATCGGCAAGGACAAGCCGCCCGTGATCGCCGTGCCCACCACGGCGGGGACCGGCAGCGAGGTGGGCCGCGCCGCGCTCCTCACGCTGGCGGACGGGCGCAAGCTCGGCTTCATCTCGCCCTTCATGATCCCGGACGTTGCGATCTGCGACCCGGAGCTGACGCTCGGGCTGCCGCCGCGCCTCACCGCGGCGACGGGGATGGATGCGCTCACCCACTGCATCGAGACTTATCTCAGCCCGCGCGACAATCCGCCGGCGGAGGCGATCGCGCTCGATGGGTTGAAGCGCGTCGCCGGCAATATCCGCACCGCCGTCGCCGACGGCAGCGATCTCGCGGCGCGCACCGAGATGATGATGGCGGCGCTCGAAGGCGGCATGACCTTTCAGAAGGGCCTCGGAGCGGTGCACTCGCTGTCCCACCCGCTCGGCGGGCTGAAGGAGCTCCGATTGCATCACGGCACGCTCAACGCGGTGCTGCTGCCCGCGGTGCTGCGCTACAACGCGGTGGGGGCGGAGGCGAAGTTCGCCCGGCTCGGCGAGGCGCTCGGCGCCGGTCCGGATGCCGATCTCGCCGCGGAGATCGTCGCGCTCAATCGCGATCTCGGGATGCCCGAGACCCTTGCGGCGATGGGCGTGCCGAAGGACGTCCTGCCGCAGATTTCCGAGGCCGCCGTCCTCGACCATTCGACGGCGACCAACCCGCGGCCGATCGGGGCGCCGGAGTTCCTCGCGATCCTGCAGGAGGCGTGGGGCTGAGCCTGCGCCGATCGTCGTCGGCGACGGGACCGGGTGATGCGGCCCCCGTCGCTCAGATGGAGCCGCCGCCGAGAAAGGCGGCCAAGAGGTTCACGTTGAGCGCGACGATGGTGACCGCAATCACCCCGCACAGGATGGTGAGCCAGCGGGGGGTCACGAGGTCGCCCATCTTCTGCCTGTCCGCGGTGAAGAGCACCAATGGAACGATGGCGAAGGGCAGCTGAAAGCTCAGCACCACCTGGCTCAGAATGAGGAGCTGCCCGGTCTCGCCGCTGCCGTAGACGAAGATCACCCCGAGGGTCGGCACGATGGCGAGAAGGCGTGTCAGGAGGCGGCGGGCGACGGGGCTCATGCGCAGCCGCACGAAGCCCTCCATGACGATCTGCCCGGCCATGGTGGCGGTGACGGTGGAGTTGAGCCCGCAGCAGAGGAGGGCGATGCCGAAGAGGGTGGGCGCGAGTGCGCCGCCGAGGAGCGGGGAGAGGAGGGCGTGCGCCTGATCGATCTCCACGATCTCGGTGTGGCCGGTGGTGTGGAAGGCGGCGGCGGCGAGGATCAGGATCGAGGCGTTGACGAGGAGGGCGAGCATCAGGGCGATGCTGGAGTCCCATGTGGCGAGGCTCAGAGCCTCGCGCCGCGCCGCGAGATCGCCGCCGAAGTCGCGTGTCTGCACGATGCCGGAGTGGAGGTAGAGGTTATGCGGCATCACCGTCGCGCCGATGATGCCGAGCGCGAGGTAGAGCATTTCGGGGTCGGTGACGATCTCGACCGACGGGGCGAAGCCGCGGATCACCGCGCCCCAGTCCGGATCGGCCATCGCGATCTGGATGAGGAAGGAGGTCGCGGTGACGGCGAGGAGCGCGACGACGAGCGCCTCGATCCAGCGAAAGCCGCGCTTCTGCAGCCAGAGGATCAACAGAGCGTCGGCGGCGGTGAGGATGACGCCGAGTTCCAGGGGAATCGCGAAGAGGAGGTTGAGGCCGATGGCGGTGCCGATCACCTCGGCAAGGTCGGTGGCGATGATGGCGGCCTCGGCGAGGAGCCAGAGGGGGATCGACACGGCGCGCGGATAGGCGTCGCGGCAGGCCTGGGCGAGGTCGCGGCCGGACGCGATCGCAAGGCGCGCGCAGAGCGACTGGAGGAGGATCGCCATCACGTTGGACAGCAGGGCGACGAAGAGCAGCGTGTAGCCGAAGCGTGCGCCGCCGGCGAGCGAGGTCGCCCAGTTGCCGGGGTCCATGTAGCCCACGGCGACGAGATAGCCCGGCCCGAGGAAGGCGAGGAAGCGGCGGAAGGGGGAGCGGCCGGCCGGCACGGAAACGGTGCGAAAGACCTCCGAGAGGGAGGGATTGTCGCGTCGCGCACGCCAGTTGGTCGAGGGGAGGCTCATCGGGTTTAGACTGAGAATGAATTGCAACTGCACTCTAGCGGATTTTGTGCATTGCACAAGGGGAGGGGGCAACGAGGTTCGCCTCCCTCTAGCCGGCATGCGGCAGCGATGCCGAGGACGGTGCCGGCTGCCGGCACGTCCTCCGCGCGGCGGAACGTCCGCGAGGCAGGAGATCGGCGTCGCCCTCGGTCGGGGCTTGGCGTACGGGTCAGAGCGACGGTCACCGATCGCCGAACGCTACGAGCGCCCGGCGGCGTTCCGTTTGCGGCCAGTCTGTGCCAGAAAGGCGGCCAATTCGTCTTTGCCTATGTGTTCAATGACGTCTGGCATCGGTTCGGCGCGCCTGC
Source organism: Acuticoccus mangrovi (assembly GCF_016411865.1). GTDB lineage: Bacteria > Pseudomonadota > Alphaproteobacteria > Rhizobiales > Amorphaceae > Acuticoccus > Acuticoccus mangrovi. The sequence goes on from NZ_JAEKJA010000026.1 coordinate 131,616, forward strand.
CGGGTTGATATTGGACGTGGGCGACAACGAACCGACATGGTCGAGCGAAGAGCACCTGGAAGCGACATGGAAAGCGCGGAAAGCAAAATCGGAGCAACCGACCGGTCGACGCGCCTCGCCGTGGCGCCGATGATGGATTGGACCGAAAGTCTTTTATTGTCAGAGTGTTAGAGAATCGCGTGTGCAGGATTTGCACACGGCCAAGCGACTTTTCTTCTGCTTTCGTTCCTGCGACATAGGCCGCGACCACTCGCTAGAGTATCCGTGTTGATCAAGCGCCGTGTTTAGCCCA
>NZ_JAEKJA010000027.1 GCF_016411865.1 Acuticoccus mangrovi
ATCATCATCCGATGGTGGTGCTGATTGAGTCCGCAGCCTAGAGAGCGTCTTGATGCGCGCGGCGACCGTTTTTTGTGCCGCGTTCGGCCATGCCCGACGGGAAGTTCTCCACGTCTGGCCGCAACGGCGGAGCGCTCGACGCGTCGCCGGAGAGGGGCACGGTGGTCGTCCGGCACGCAACCGGATGGTGAAATTTCTCGTGGGTCGATGCCCATCCATGCGCGACTATTTGGCAAAACTTCGTTGATCGCACCGACCGAGACACATCATCGCTTATCCTCTGCGACGAAGCCGCTCTGTGACTCCCATCCGCTCTAGTGTCATCAGATTTTGGCCTGTCGCTTGCTAGAATCGAGGGGCTGGGCAGAGGAGCACTGAGAACATCATGAACTTTTGGCGCTCAATGTGGAACTTTTGCCGGAATGTCGGCGGTGTACTCATGGTATTTTTTGGTATTATTGGTGTTTTGTCATGGATTTTCACCAGCGCAGGTTTCGATGGCGGGGATAAGACCGCAACGTCGGATGAAAATCCGTTTAGCCTGGCATGCAGCACAACACTCAACAGTGACGGGAAGACGAGTTACATCCGTTTTAAGCTGACGATCGAGCCGCGGATGGGAGACTACTATCAATACGATTGGAGTGGCTATTCCACCAGCGCCGATGGGCGATACACCTATAACACCGGCCACCGCGGCATGACGGATGAGATTCGCAAGCTGAGCCGGATCAACGCCGAGCAGATCCGCAGCGGCGCTGCGGTGCTCTATCGCACCACCGGAAAGTACGAATACTCGGATATCGTCGACGGGACCTGCAAGAAGATCCAATACAGGAAGATCCCGCGCCAGTCGTTCTGACGCGGGGGCGGCCGGGCCCGTCGACCATCTGCCGGCGGCCCGGCTTGACGCGGCGGCGCCCAGGGTGCTCGGGTCGCGCCCGGCAAGATGGGGCGACGGGGACGGGTGAGGATGGCGGGATGAGCGAACTCTCCATCCTCGGAGCCGGGGCCTTCGGCACCGCCCTCGCCATCGCCCTGTCGCGGCACGGCAACGCGGTGACGCTGTGGGCGCGGGACAGCGAAGCGGTGTGGGCGATGCGGCGCGACCGGCTCAACGTGCGCCGGCTGCCCGGCGCACCGTTTCCGGCCGAGCTCGTCGTGACCGCCGATCTCGCGGCCGCGACGGCACGGCAGACGATCCTTCTGGCGGTGCCGATGCAGTCGCTCGCGGGGCTTCTCGAGGAGGTCGTGCCGCCGACGGGGAGCGCGCTCGTCGCCTGCTGCAAGGGCGTCGATCTTACGAGCGGGCTCGGGCCGACGGGGGTGATCGCGGCGGCGTGCCCCGACGCGGTGCCCGCCGTGCTGACCGGGCCGAGCTTCGCCGACGACATCGCTCATCTCCTACCGACGGCGCTGACGCTCGCGGCGGCCGACGCCGCCGTCGGCGCCCGCCTCCAGCGCGAGCTGTCGACGTCGACGCTGCGCCTCTATCTCAGCCGCGACATGGTGGGGGCGGAGCTCGGCGGGGCGCTGAAGAACGTCGTCGCCCTCGCCGCCGGCATCGCGATGGGTGCGGGGTTCGGCGAGAGCGCGCGGGCGGCGATCATCACCCGCGGCTTCGCCGAGATGCAGCGCTTCGCCGCGACGACGGCCGCCGACCCCGACACGCTGCGCGGCCTCTCCGGGCTCGGCGATCTGACGCTGACGGCGACGTCGGACAAGTCGCGCAACTACACCGCGGGCCTCGCCCTCGGCCATGGCGGTGGCGTGCCGCAGGGCCAGACCGTGGAGGGTGTCGCGACGGCGGCGGCGGTCGCCCGGCTCGCCGCCGAGCGCGGCGTCGCGATGCCCCTCACCGCCATGGTGGCGGCGGTGACGCGGGGCGAGGTCTCGGTGCACGAGGCGGCGATGGCGCTCCTCGCCCGCCCGCTCAAGGAGGAGTGAGGGCGCGGCCCGGGCGAAGGGTGCCCCGGCCGGCACCCGCAGAGGACGCCGGCCGGGTGCGACTGGAGCCGGTTCAATGAACTCGCGTTCACCGAACCGGCTCCCGAGTGCTTGTCTGCGCGCGTTCCGAGCGGAAAACCGGCTCCACTTGTCCTGAACGCGCTCCGGCTCAGCGCAGGAGCGCTTCGGCCCCGATCGCTCAGCGCAGGAGCGCTTCGATGTGGATCGGGAAGCGGTGCACGCGCACCCCCGTCGCATGCCAGACCGCGTTGGCGATCGCTCCGACCGAGCCGGTGATGCCGATCTCACCGACACCCTTGATGCCGAGCGCGTTGACGTGGCGGTCGTCCTCCTCGACGAGGAAGGCCTCGACGGAGGGGGCGTCGGCGTTGACGGGGACGTGGTAGCCGGCGAAGTCGGCATTCATCGGCCGCCCGGTGCGCGGGTCGTGCACCCCCTCCTCGTGGAGGGCGAAGCCGAGACCCCAGATCATGCCGCCGGTGAGCTGGCTCTTGGCGAGGCGCGGATTGATGATGCGCCCGGCCGCGAACGCCCCCACCAGGCGACTGACGCGGACCTGGTAGAGCTCGGGATCGACCTTCACCTCGGCGAACACCACGCCGTGGGAGAACATCGCATAGTCCTCGGCGTCGGCGGGATTGCGGGCGCCGCTGCCGTGACCTTCGACGTGGTCGAGGCCGGCGCGATCGAGGATCGCGGTATAGGGCTCGCTGCGACTCTCGTCGTCGGCCCGGTGGAGACGCCCGCCGCGAGCGACGACCCCGGCGTTGCCGGCGCCGAAGAGCGGCGAGGCGGGATCCTGCGTCGCGATGTCGGCGAGGCGGCCCATCGCGTCGCTTCCGGCCGCGAAGATGGCGTTGCCGGCCGTCGCGGTGTGGCCGGAGCCGCCGGCGATGCCGCCGTCGGGAAGCTCCGACGAGCCGGCGCGGAACTCGAGCTTGTCGACGTCGATGCCGAGGCCGTCGGCGGCGATCTGGGCGAGCGCCGTCAGCGCCCCCTGCCCCATCTCCACGGCGGAGATTTCGACGAGGCCCGTCCCGTCCGCACGCAGCACGGCGCGGGCCTCGGCCTGGAACATCGGGTTCGGGAACAGCGAGCTGCCGACGCCCCAGCCGACGAGGTGGCCCGCCTCGTCGCGCATCTGGCGGGGGGCGAGCGGGCGACCGGCCCAGCCGAACTGCTTCGCCCCCTCCGCATAGCACTGGCGCAGCGCCTTGGAGGAGAACGGCCGGCCGGTGGCGGGGTCGGTCTCGGCGTAGTTGCGCATGCGGAACTCGAGCGGGTCGAGACCGGCCGCCTCGGCCGCCTCGTCCATGGCGCACTCGAGGGCCGCCGAGCCGCTCGCCTCGCCCGGGGCACGCATCGGCCCGGGCGTGCCGGTATCGATCCGCACGCCGGTGTGGCGGGTGAGGATGGCCGGCGACGCATAGAGATTGTGCGAGGCGTTGGCGGCGGGCTCGAGGAAGTCGTCGAAGCTGCTCGTGGTGGACTGGGCGTGATGCTCGATCACGGTAAGGTGGCCGCCCTCGTCGACGCCGAGCGAGAGGCGCTGGCGCGTGCCGCCGCGGTGCCCCACCGGGCCGAACATCTGGTCGCGCCGCAGCACGAGCTTGACGGGCCGGTTGGTCATCCGCGCGGCGAGGATGCACAGGACCTGCGGCCCGTTGAGGATCGCCTTGGAGCCGAAGCCACCGCCGATGAACGGGCTGCGCAGCTCCACATTCTCCGCCGGCACGCCGAAAAAGCCGGCGAAGTCGCTGCGCGCGATGGCGATCGCCTGGTTGGGCACGTCGAGCGTCAGCCGGTCGCCGTGCCACTCGGCGACGATCGCGTGCGGCTCGAGGGCGTTGTGGTAGTGAAGCGGCGTCTCGATGTCGACGTCGACGTGGTGGGCGGCCGCGCGGTGGCCGACCTCGGCGTCGCCCTTCGTGAGGTTCGGCTCGGCACCGACGCCGACGACGGGCGGGTCGAAGACCTCACCGCGGTCGTGGCCGATGCGGGCGGGCTCGACCTCGTAGCGGGGGGCGAGCAGGCGGGCGCCCTCGTTGGCCGCCTCCAGCGTCTCGGCGACCACCACGGCGATGGGCTGGCCGGCATAGCGCACGCCGTCGTTCTGCAGCGCCTCGATGCGCCAGCTGAACCCGTGGGCCTTCTCGTCGGGGTTGCGGGCGAGCGGGGGGCGGTTCGCGGGCGTGATGACCTCGACGACGCCGGGGTGGGCCTTCGCCGCCGCGACGTCGAGGAAGGTGACGCGGCCGCGGGCGATGGCGCTGACGGCGTAGACCGCGTGGAGGAGGCCGGCGGGCCGGTTGTCGGCGGCGTAGGTGGCCGCACCGGTGACCTTCAGCATCCCGTCGCGCCGGGTGAGGGGCTGGCCGGCGTTGGAGCCGAGGCGGACGTGGCCGGTGGGGAACTCGAGGGTTTCAGCCATGGACGGAGCCTCCGTTGGCGTTGACGCCGGCGGGCGCGAAGACGGATCCGGGCAGCGCCGGCATGCGCTCGGGCGTGCCGGCGGCCGCGAGAGCGAGGGCGCGGGCGGCGACGCGGGCGGCGAGCTCGATCTTCTCGGCGTTGTCGCCGGAGGGGTGGGCGCCGTCGAGGGCGGCGTCGGCGGCGCGGCGGAAGGCCTCCGGCGTCGGCGCGGCGCCGGCGAGGAGGCGCTCGGCGTCGCGGGCGCGCCAGGGCTTCGCCGCGACGCCGCCGAGGGCGAGGCGGGCTTCGAGGATGCGGCCGTCCTCGATCCGCAGCGCCGCCGCGGCGGAGACGAGGGCGAACGCGTAGGAGGTGCGCTCGCGCAGCTTCAGATAGCGGGCGTTGGGGGCGAACGTCGCCGCCTCGGCCGGCAGGCGCACCGCGGTGATGAGCTCGCCGGGCAGAAGCGCCGTCTCCGCCGCGCTCGTCTCGCCGGGAAGCGCATGGAACACCTCGAGCGCCACCTCGCGCGTGCCGCCCGGCCCGGCGATCTCCACCACCGCGTCGAGCGCGACGAGGGGGACGCAGAGGTCGGAGGGGTGGGTGGCGATGCAGGCGTCGGTCCAGCCGAGTACGGCGTGGTTGCGCGTGTCGCCGCCGCGCGCGTCGCAGCCCGCCCCCGCCTCGCGCCGATTGCAGGCGCTGTGCGGGTCGTAGAAGTAGGCGCAGCGGGTGCGCTGCATCAGGTTGCCGCCGATGGTGGCGGCGTTGCGCAGCTGCGGCGAGGCGCCGGCGAGGAGCGCCTCGGCCACCGCCGGCGCGGCGGCGAGGAAGGCCGCATCGCGGGCGAGGTCGGAGTTCTTCACCAGCGCGCCGATGCGGATCGTGCCGTCGGCGGCGAACTCGATGTCGTCGAGCCCCGGCAGGCGGGTGATGTCGACGAGCCGGGCGGGGTGGCTCGCACCGGCCTTCATCAGGTCGAGGAGGTTGGTGCCGCCGGCGAGGAAGGCCGCATCGCCCTCGGATGCGGCCGCCACCGCCTCGGCGACGGAGGCGGGGCGAACATAGTCGAAGACGTTCATGCGCTTTTCCGTTGGTTCTGCGACAGGCGCTCGGTCGCGTCGCGGACGGCCTCGGTGATGCCGGGATAGGCGGCGCAGCGGCACAGATTGCCGCTCATCCCTTCGCGGATGCGCTCCGGATCGCCGCCCGCCTCGCCCTCCGCGATGAGGCCGATCGCGCTCATGATCTGGCCGGGCGTGCAGTAGCCGCACTGGAAGGCGTCGTTGTCGATGAAGGCGGCCTGCACCGGGTGCATCGCCCCGTTGCGGGCGACGCCCTCGATGGTGGTGATCTCGGCCCCGTCGACGCTCATGGCGAGGGTGAGGCAGCTGTTGATGCGGCGACCGTCCACGAGCACCGTGCAGGCGCCGCATTGGCCACGGTCGCACCCCTTCTTGGTGCCGACCAGCCCGAGCCGCTCGCGCAGGACATCGAGAAGAGTGGGTCGGGCATCCTCGAGGTGGACCTCGTGACGGTCTCCGTTGACAGTGAGACTCAGGGAAAGGGTCATCGTCCCTCCGTTGAGGTGTATGTCCTGAGGTGTGGGGCAGGCTTCGGCGCGGGGGACTGGCGGAAGAGGACGTCCCCGGTGGAAGCGAGCGGCCCGAGGGGACATATACGGAGGTGTCCTCCGTTTTCAAGTTGGAGGAAGTCATAACTGACGAGGAGGCGAATAAGGGGAGACCGATGCGCAAACCCCGGGCGGATTCGGTGCGCAACCGCGAGCGACTGCTGGCGGCGGCGCGCGAGGTGTTCTCGGCCGGCGGGCCGGACGCGAGCCTCGACGCGGTGGCACGCACGGCGGAGGTCGGGATCGGCACGCTCTACCGGCATTTTCCGACGCGGGAGGCGCTGTTCATCGCCGTTTACCAGCGCGAGGTGGACGAGCTCGGGACGCTCGCCGAGCGCCTGTCGAAGAGCACGCCCCCCGTCGAGGCGCTGCGGCAGTGGCTGCGCGCCGGCGTGCGGATGATCGCCACCAAGAAGGGCATGGTGGCCGCGCTGGAGCCGACGGTGGACAGCTCCGCGGCGGTCTATGTCGACACTGCGACGCGCGTGCGCGAGGCGCTGGCGGGGCTCGTCCGGCGCGCGGTGGACGCGGGCGAGCTGCGCGGCGACGTCTCCTCGGAGGAGATCCTTCGGGTGATGATCGGCCTCTGCTACACGCGCGAGCAGCCCGACTGGCAGGAGAGCGTGGTGCGTCTCATCGACATCTTCGTCGACGGCCTGACGCGACGGGGCGAGGATCGTTGATCGGCACGGACCAGACGGGCGTGCGGGCTGGCGCCGGGCGGGCGCGGCCGGGTCAGAAGAGGCCCGGCCAGAGACCGGTGACGCCGATGAAGATCAGGTAGGCCGCGATGGCGTAGTTGAGGATCTTGGGAAAAATCAGGACGATCAGGCCGATCACCAGAGCAACGACCGGCTGCGCGCTGAGAGCTTCCATGACGGGACTTCGAACCTTCTGTGGGCCACATGCGAAGAGGGCGGCCCGAAGGCCGCCCTCTGGGACATAGGCTCAGGCGGCCTTTTCCTGCAATTCGTCGGCGCTCGCTTCGGCCTCCTCGTCGTCCTCGGTCTCCTCGACCTTGGACGTCCGCTTGGGGCTCTTGGCGAGCTGGCTCTCGATCAGCTTGATGGCGGCCGTCTCGTCGGTCTTGTTGATCGCGGCGATCTCGCGGGCCATGCGGTCGAGCGCGGCCTCGTAGAGCTGCCGCTCGGAGTAGGACTGCTCGGGCTGGCTCTCGGCGCGGTAGAGGTCGCGGACCACCTCGGAAATGGCGACGAGGTCGCCGGAGTTGATCTTCGCCTCGTATTCCTGTGCGCGGCGGCTCCACATCGTCCGCTTGACGCGGGCGCGGCCGGCCACGGTGTCGAGCGCCTTCTTCATGGTGTCGGCGTCGGCGAGCTTGCGCATGCCGACCTGCTTGGCCTTACCGACGGGGACACGAAGGGTCATCTTGTCTTTGGCAAAGGTGACGACGATCAGCTCCAGTTCGTGACCGGCAAACTCGGTCTTCTCGATCTTTTCGATCTGGCCCACGCCATGAGCCGGATAGACGACATGCTCGTTCGGCTTGAACGCCGGCTTGGCGGCGCCCTTTTTCACCGTTGCCATAGGGTCTGACTACTCCTCGAGGGAGCACGTGCCCGATCGGGCGACCGTGCCGTTGTTTTTGTGGAAGCGCAGCCTGGCGGGTGCCCGCTGCACACGTGCGGACTACAACTCAAGCGCCGTGTTTCGACGACTTCGGGATGTCGACTGAAACCTCACTGTCGCTCCTGCTGCTGCGCAAACCACCGCCCGTCGCGGCCTTGAGCGACGTCACTCTGCCGGGCGGCATTTGACTAATGTAGCACACCGAAGGACAAAATTGAAGGGATGGCGACCGGGAGCGCTAAAATTTCACTTAGAAGCAAGCTTTGAAGCCCGCCTCAGTCCCCCGCTCCAGGCGCGGGCGAGAAGTAGCTCTCAAGTTTGTTTTCGACGCCGTCGAACTCCTCCGCCTCCGGCAGCGGGTCCTTCTTCACCGTGATGTTCGGCCATTCGGCGGCATATTTGGCGTTCAGCTCAGCATACTTCTCAAGCCCGGGTTCGGTATCCGGCTTGATCGCATCCGCGGGGCACTCCGGTTCGCACACGCCGCAATCGATGCATTCGTCCGGATGGATCACGAGCATGTTCTCACCCTCGTAGAAGCAGTCCACCGGGCATACTTCGACGCAATCGGTGTACTTGCACTTAATGCACGCGTCGCCGACGATATAGGTCACTGAGATAAGCCTCCTGTTCGCGTCGATTTACGATCTTGGGTGCCATGGCACAAGCTGCCGGGCCGCCGCCTCGGCGCATGGCTGTTTGCCGTCTGTGAAGAGGCTCAGCCGTCGTCGCTCAAGATCACGTAGAGCGCCGCGGTCTCCGCGGGAGACACGCGGCGGTCGGAAAAGCCGATCACGCGCACCACGCGCACGTCGCGCGGCAGGCGGATGGTGAGGACGTCATCGGTGCGCACGGTGCGGCTCGGCTGGGTGATCTTCACCCGATTGACCCGCACCTTGCCGCCCTCGACGAGGGCTTGCGCCACGGTGCGCGTCTTGGCGAAGCGCGCGTAGCACAGCCATTTGTCGAGGCGCTGTCCGGTGGCGTCGTCAGCTATCGCCGTCCCCCTTCTCAAGGCGTTGCTTCAGGGCGGCGAGAGCGGCGAAGGGCGAATCGGGATCGGCCTCGCGCTCGCGCCGCGGGGGCCGGGACTCGGCCTCGACGCGCGGCGGCTTGCCGCGCTTCTTGCCGCGCTTGCCCTCGCGGCGATCGTCGCGCCGCTCGTCCCGGCGATGGTCGTCCCGGCGGTGATCGTCGGGGCCTCGGCTGCGGCCGGCGGGGGCTTCGGCGGGCCCGGACGGTGCCCCGGCGGCCGGCGCGCCGGCGGTGGGCTGCGCCCCTGCGGCAGGCTGCGCGCCACCGCCGCGCGAATGCGAGCCCTCGCCGCGGTGGCGCCGACGCCCCTCGTGCGGGCGGTCGCCGCGCTCGCCCCCCTCGCCCGGCCGGCCGCCGCCGCCGCGCCGGCGGCGATTGTCGTGGCGCTGGAAGCGCGGCACGCGCCAGACCTCGATGACCGTCGGCCCGGCGTCGGCCGCCGCCTCGGCGGACGCCTCCGACGTCGCTTCGGCCGGCGCCTGCACGGCATCGGCGCCGGGCTCCTCCGGCCGAGGCTCGACCGCTTCGGGTTCGGTAGGCTCGGCGGCCTCGGGCTCGACGGCTTCGGATGCGGCGGCCTCGGGCTCGATGGCCTCGGGCTCGATGGCCTCGGGCTCGATGGCGTCCGGTGCGGCGGGCTCGGGCGTGGCGGCGGGCTCGAGGCTCACGGCGGCCGCCGGCGCCTCGTCGTCGGTGAGGAACGGGGCCAAGGTGGCCGCCTCAGCGACCGGCGAGCTCTCCTCCGGCGCCACCTCGTCCTGCGCCGGCTCCGCCTGCTCGTACGGCGTGGCGGCACTCTCGGCGGAAACCGGCTCGGCGGAGATCGGTTCGACGGAGATCGGTTCGACGGACTGGGGCGCGGCCTCGACGACGTCGTCCGGGCGCGGCGCGGCGGGCTCCTCGCCGGCGCCGGCGGCGGGCGGCACCGCCTCCATCTCCACCTCCGTGGACGGCGTCTCGGTCGGGGACGCCTCGACGGCACCTTCGGCCGTGGCAGCGTCGCTCACCGGTGCGTCCATCGCCGCGGCGTCGGTCTCGGCTGCTTCGGTCTCGGCCGCGTCGGTCTCAAGTGCGCCCGGCACCGACGCGCCGGTCGTCGGAGCGTCGGTCGTGGGGGCGTCGGTCGTGGGGGCGTCGGGCGCGGCGGCGTCGGTCGTGGAAGCGGCCTGGGTGGGGGCGGCCTGGGTGGCGAGGCGCGGCGGCTTCGGCTCGCGCTTGGTGCGGCTCTTCACCTCGCTCGCCGCGGCCATCGCGTCGCGCTCGGCGGAGCTCGCCTCGTGGCGGTCCACCCGGTAGCCGAGCGAGGTGAGGATGGCGGCGAAATCGTCGCCCGAGCAGCCGAGCAGCGAGGTCATGGTGACGGTGACGAGGAAGCCGCCGCCCTGCGGCACCGCGCCGGCCGGCGGCTCGCCGCTGTCCGGCCCCGGCCGCCAGGCGACGAGGGGGCGGATCTGGTCGGCGAGGCGCTCCAGAATGTCGATCCGCACCGCCCGCGGCCCGCACACGCGGAAGCCGACGATGCGGTAGAGCTCGGCCGGCACCGCCGGGTCGACCACGATCGAGGTGCGCCCGGAGGCCGACAGCTGCGGAACGTCGACGAGGCCGGGCACGTCGAGGTCGGCGTTCTTGAGCGCCCAGAGCATCGCGAGGAGCTGGCTCGGCGCCGGCTTCAGAAGCACCGGGACGAAGATGTGGTAGGCGCCGAAGCGGACCCCGAGCGCCCGCATCTTGGCGCGCGCGGTCTGGTCGAGCGCCTTCGCCTCCTCGGCGACGGCGCTGCGCTCGACGCTGCCGAGCTGTTCGGACATGCGGTAGGCGAGGCCGCGGGCGTTGCCGTCGAGGTCGTCGGCGGCGCGCAGGTCGAACAGCGGCTTGAGCAAGCCCTCGATGTGGGCCGCCAGCCACTGGTTGAGTCGGCCCTGCACGCGCTCGCGGGAGGGCTGCGGCAGCGTCTCGTCGGCCAGGAGCAGCACCACGGGCTTCAGCGCATCCTCGCCCGCGGCGACCTTGGCGATCACCGCGCCCTGCCAGCGCACGGCCGCGTCGGAGCCGAGCGTGAAGGCGGAATCGGGCGCGGCCGCGACCTTGTCGGCCCGTCGTTCGAGCTCTTTCGTCAACGACTTGGCCGCAGCGGCACGAAGCGCCTTCTGGTCGCGCGGATCGCCCGAGGAGGCGTCGGCCTGGAAACGGAATCCATGGAGGGCACCGACGTGCTGCCCCTCCACGATCACCTCACCAGCGTCGTTCACTTCTGATTCCAGCATCGCATTCTCTCTCAGCCGCTTCATCAGCACGCTGGTGCGCCGGTCCACGAACCGCTGCATCAAACGCTCATGGAGGGCATCCGACAAGCGGTCCTCGACCTTTCGGGTCGCCTCGCGCCACTCTTGGGGATCTTTTAGCCAATCGTTGCGGTTGGCCACGAATGTCCACGTCCGTACATGTGCGATCCGGTTGGACAGAGTATCGATGTCCCCGTCGGTCCGGTCGGCGTAGCGCACCTGGCGGGCGATCCAGTCGTCGGGGATCGCCCCGTCCCGCACCAGGAACTCGAACAGGGTCAGGATGAGGTCGGCATGGTTGGCCGGCGCGATCTTGCGATAGTCCGGCACCTGGCAGACTTCCCACAGCCGCTCCACGGTGTCGGCGGTGCGCGCCATGTCCATGACGTGCGGCGTCTTGGTGGCGTGCTCGAGCGCGGTCTGATCGTCGGCGAGCGGGGCGCGCGTCAGCCCCTCCTCCGAGGGCGGCTCGTCGAGCGTGGCCCGCAGCGCCGCCACCGAGGAGAAGTCGAGCACGGGGTTGCGCCACTGGAAGACCTTGTGGGGGGCGAAGGCGTGGGTCTCGAGCGCTTCGACCAGGTCGTCGGGAAAGGGGGCGACGCGGCCCGTGACGCCGAAGGTGCCGTTGCGCGTATAGCGGCCGGCGCGGCCGGCGATCTGGCCGAGCTCGCCGGCGTTGAGGTTGCGATATTGATAGCCGTCGAACTTGCGGGCGGCGGCGAAGGCGACGTGGTCGACGTCGAGATTGAGGCCCATGCCGATGGCGTCGGTGGCGATCAGGAAGTCGACGTCGCCGGACTGGAAGAGCTCCACCTGGGCGTTGCGGGTGCGCGGCGAGAGGGCGCCCATGACGATCGCCGCCCCGCCGCGCTGACGGCGGATGAGCTCGGCGATGGCGTAGACCTCGTTGGCGGAGAAGGCGACCACCGCCGAGCGCGGCGGCAGGCGCGTGAGCTTCTTCTCGCCGGCGTAGGAGAGCACCGACATGCGCGGGCGCGTGACGACGTTGATGCCGGGGATCAGCCGCTCGAGCAGGCCGCGCGCGGTGAGCGCGCCGAGGAGCAGCGTTTCGTAACGCCCGCGCACGCGCATGAGGCGGTCGGTGAAGACGCGGCCGCGCTCGAGGTCGGCGGCGAGCTGCACCTCGTCGATCGCGACGAACTCGGTGTCGAGGTCGAGCGGCATCGCCTCGACGGTCGCCACGTAGTAGCGCGCGCCGGCGGGGATGATCTTCTCCTCGCCGGTGACGAGGGCGACCACCTCCGGCCCGACGCGGGCGACGACGCGGCCGTAGACCTCGCGCGCGAGGAGGCGCAGCGGCAAGCCGATCAGCCCCGTCCGCCGCGCCAGCATGCGGTCGATCGCAAGATGAGTCTTGCCGGTGTTGGTGGGTCCCAGCACCGCGGTCACGTTGCGCGCCCGCTCGGTGCGGATGAGGAGGGGACTGGTCGTCACTCTCCGGTCCTCTGCAGCGCCGGCGCAACGGAGCGTCGGCGCGGGTTTCGTTCGACGCGGTGCGTCAGGCGGGCGGGTTCATGATCACCGTCAGGCGCCGGGGCCCGACACGTGCATGCGGCTCGGCACGATGAGGATCTCCCCGTTCGGCGTGCCGATGCTCACCCGATACGGGATCGCGACGCCGGCATTGGGAAGGGCGATCACGGACATCTCGAGCATCTTGTTGTCGGCAAGATACTGCACTTCCTTCTTGGCGGGTCGATGGCCCGACACCGGCACCCAGCGGGCGCCGCACACCGCCACTTGGCCTTTGTAGCCCTCGGTTGCAACATCTTCGAAGCGCTTGAAGGAGAGTCGCACGTCGTAGCGGGTCCAGCCGTCGAAGATCCTGAGGGTGTGGCGGCAGGCGTCGCGCCCGTCGTGGCTGCGGATCGGCAACAGCCCGGACGACAGCGGGTCGACGATGCCGCGCTTGTGCGCCGTCGTGACGGGGACGCGGCCGGGCTTCTGCTTCAGCGGCGGGCGGGCGCGCAGCGACGTCACGGTGCCGGCGTTGAGGTCCATGTCGACGGCGACGGGACGGTCGGTCTCGGTCGCGCGCACCTTGTAGCGGTCGGGCAGCACGCGATCGCCCCGCACGGCGCCGGCGGCGGCCACCGAGGTGCGCACGGCGGTGACGATCTTGGCGACGCCCTTCGGCTGCATGAAGAGGTCGGCCTCGTAGCGGCCGTCCTCGAGGGTGAGGTCGAGGCTGGCGCGGGCGATGCCCCAGCCGGCGATCGAGATCTCGTACACCGCGTCGACGGAGATCTTCTCGGGCGCGGTGACGCCGGCGCTGGGTGCGATCACGACCGCCGTCATCGCGGCCGCCACGGCGACACATGTCCAGGCTCTCAAGGCACCCTCCTCACCCGCGCACGGCGCGACCGGCCTCGCCAGTCTTCGAGATGTATGGGATGGCCGGGGTGAGATCAAATGCCTCGCCCCCCTGAATCAGACCTGAATGCACAGCCGTCATGCGCCATGATGCCGCCCTCGCGGATGAGGCACGCTTGACGGGAGGTCGCAAGATGCCTATTCACCCGCTCTCACCGAAATTCTTGTGAAGGGGTCGGCTCGGGCCGACGGATGACGATGGCGCGACGCTGCGAACTGACGGGCAAGGGCGTGATGGTTGGCAACAATGTCAGCCACGCCAACAACAAGACGAAGCGGCGCTTCCTGCCGAACCTCGTCGACGTGACGCTGATCTCCGATGCGCTGGACCGGCGCGTGAAGGTGCGCATCTGCGCCTCCACGCTGCGCACCGTGGAGCATCGCGGCGGGCTCGACAAGTTCCTGCTCGCCGCCGACGAGGCGAAGATGTCGGAGCGCATGGCGCGGCTGAAGCGCGAAGTGGCGGAAGCCGCTGCCTCCGCCGCAGCTGCCGCGGCCACCCCGGCCACCTGAGCCGCGCGCCGCGCTCCCGGGCGCGGCACCGACGACCGCCCTGTGATCGACGAGCCCGCGAGGGATGTGACGTGACGAACGCGAAGAGCGCCCTGGCCGCCGGCGTCGCGGCGATGGCCGTGGTCGTCGTGACCTCCAACATTCTGGTCCAGTATCCCGTCGAGGGGCAGATCGGCGGGCTGAACCTCGCGGACATCCTGACCTGGGGCGCCTTCACCTATCCCATCGCCTTCCTGGTGACGGACGTGGTGAACCGCACCTTCGGCCCCGAGCTCGCCCGCAAGGTGGCGCTGACGGGCTTCGTCGTCGCCGTGATCATGTCGACGGTGCTCGCCTCGCCGCGCATCGCCATCGCCTCGGGCACCGCCTTCCTCGCCTCCCAGCTGTTCGACGTCGCGATGTTCCACCGGCTGCGCTACGGCGTGTGGTGGCGCGCCCCGCTCGCCTCCTCGGTGGCGGCCTCGGTGCTCGACACGGTGCTGTTCTTCACCATCGCCTTCTCCGCCGCGATCCCCTTCGCGGTGGACGGCTTTGCCGTGGACTGGGCGCCGATCTTCGGCCTGACCGGCCTGCCGGAGGCGCCGCGCTGGGTGTCGTGGGCGATCGCCGACTTCTCGGTGAAGGTGCTGATCTCCGCCTTCGCGCTCGGCCCCTACCGCTTCATCACCCAGCCTCGCTGACGCCTCGCGGCCCCGTCGCGCGATCGTGACGGACAGCCGCTTTGCGAGGCGGGGCTCTCGGGGATACATCAGGCCCGGCATCATCAGGGGCCTTTGCATGCGTCGTCTCTTCGTTGCGGTGTGTCTTCTTCTCACGGTGGGGGTCGCCCATGCGGCCGCCCCGGCGACGATCGAGACCGACCACGTCACCGCCCGCTTCCTCGTGCGCAACGCGACGACGGCGCCCGGCGACAGCACCGACATCGCCATCGTCCACACCATCGCGCCGGACTGGCACACCTACTGGCTGAACCCCGGCGATTCCGGCGAGCCGCCGATCTTCGACTTCACCCTCGAGCACGGCGGCAAGGCCGGCGAGGTGCGCTTTCCCGCCCCGAGCCGCCTCCCCTACCCGCCGCTGATGAACTACGGCTACGAGGACGCCTTCACCCTCCTCACCGGCGTGACGGTGCCGGCCGACTGGCCCGCCGGCAGCCCCTATCCGGTGACGGTGCGGGCCGACTGGCTCGTCTGCGCCGACATCTGCATTCCCGAAGGCGGCAGCGCGACCTTCGAGATCCCGACCGCCGCCGCGACGAGCACCGACTCCGGCGTCGCCTTTACCTTCATGCAGGCGGAGTGGGCGCTTCCCGCCGAGAGCGACGCCGCCGCCACCTATTCGCGCGACGACGGGCACATCCATCTCACCGTCCCGATCGCGGCGTCGGCGCAGGACACCGTCTTCTTCGCCTACGATCGCGAGGCGATCGACCACGTCGCCGAGCAGGAGGTGACCGAGGCGTCCGACGGCGACGGCCTCTTCATCACCCTGTCGGCGGGGCGCGGCCGGCTCGACGGCACCTTGCGCGGCGTGCTGAAGACGGCCGACGGCGCCTTCTCGATCACCGCGACGGGCGACGCGGACCCCGAGCCCCCGACCGCCGCGGCGGCGACCGGTCCCGCCGCGGACGGCGCCTCGCCGAGCGGGCCGGGCCGACCGGCCGCCGCCCCGGCGCCGGCTCTCGCCGTGGTCGCCCCCGACGCCGGCGGGAGTGGCGGAGGTGGCGGCATCGGCCTCGCGCAGGCGATCGCCTTCGCCTTCATCGGCGGGCTGATCCTCAACCTGATGCCGTGCGTGTTCCCGGTGCTCGCCCTCAAGGCGCTGAGCCTCGTCTCCCACGCCGGCGAACCGCTGCCCCGGCGCGCCGCCCTCGCCGGCGCCTATACCGCGGGCGTCGTCGCCGCCTTCATGGTGCTCACCGGGACGCTTCTCGGCCTCAAGGCGGCGGGCGTCTCCGTCGGCTGGGGCTTCCAGCTCCAGAGCCCCGCCTTCGTCGCGGCGATGGCGCTCCTCACCTTCGCCGTCGGCCTCAACCTCTCCGGCCTCTTCGAAGTGGGGGCGGGCCTCACTCGGTTCGGCGGGCGGGGCGGGGACGGCGGCATCGGCGGCTCCTTCGCCACCGGGGCGCTCGCCACCGTGGTCGCGACACCCTGCACGGCGCCCTTCATGGCGGTGGCGATCGGTGCCGCCCTCGCCACCTCCCCGCTCATCGCCCTCGCCGTGTTCGCGGCGCTCGGAGTGGGGCTCGCGGCGCCCTTCGTGCTGATCGCGCTGATCCCGGGGCTTGCGCGGATCCTGCCGAAGCCCGGCGTCTGGATGGTGCGGCTGAAGCAGGCCCTCGCCTTCCCGCTCTACGCGACGGCGGCTTGGCTCGTCTGGGTGCTCGCCCAGATCGTGGGCGTCGACGCTCTCCTCGCCGTGCTCGCCGGGGCCGTCCTCCTCGCCATGGCGGGGTGGCTCTACGGCCTCTCCCAGCGCGGCACGGGGCGCTCCCACCGCATCGCCTCCGGCCTCGCGGTGGCAAGCCTCGCCGCGAGCCTCGCCGCGATCTGGCCCGCCGCCAACGGCACCCCCGTCTCCGTCGCGCCGGCGAGCGCGGCCGGGCCGGCGGCACCGTTCACCCCCGACCGCCTCGCCGCCCTCACCGCCGCGGGCCGGCCGGTGCTCGTCAACGCCACCGCCGCCTGGTGCATCACCTGCAAGGTCAACGAGCGCGTGGTGTTCGACACCGCCGAGTTCGACCGCATGCTGAAGGCGCACGACGTGACCTATCTCGTCGCCGACTGGACGCGCCGCGATCCGGACGTGACGCGCCTCATCGAGCGCTTCGGCCGCGCCGGAGTGCCGCTCTATCTGATGTTCGACAAGCGCGGCGAAGCGACTATCCTGCCTCAGATCCTCTCCTTCTCCACCCTGAAGTCGGCCTTCGAGAAGAGCGAAATCTGATGACCCTGCGCGCCCCGCCGAGCCGTGCCGGCCTGTCCCTGACGAGCCTCCGTCCCCGCGTGGACGCCCGTTGCTTGGCCGGCGTCCTGCTCTTCACCGGTCTCGTGTTGGCGGCCGCCGTGCCGGCGCGCGCCGAGCCCGCGCCGGACGTGACCGACTGGCCGGCGGTCGTCGCCGCCGCCAAAGGGCAGGAGGTGCACTTCTACGCCTGGGGCGGCGAGCCACGCATCAACGACTACATCGCCTGGGTCGGCAAGGAGATGGCCGAGCGCTACGGCATTACGCTGACCCAGGTGAAGCTCGCCGACACCGCCGAGGCGGTGACCCGCGTCCTCGCCGAAGTGACCGCCGGCAAGACCGACGGCGGCGCCGTCGATCTCGTCTGGATCAACGGCGAGAACTTCGTGGCGATGAAGGAGAACGGCCTTCTTCTCGGCGACGCGTGGGCCGAGAAGCTGCCCAACCGCCCGCTCGTCGACCTCGCGCACTACGGCGCGGCGATCCTCGACGACTTCGGCGTGCCGGTGGACGGCCAGCAGTCGCCCTGGGGCCGGGCTCAGCTCGTCTATCTCTACGACACCGTCGCGACCCCCGAGCCGCCGCGCACCCTCGACGCGCTGATCGCCTTCGTCGAGGCCCATCCCGGGCGCTTCACCTATCCGGCGCCGCCCGATTTCGTGGGCACCTCGTTCTTGAAGGAGATCATGCTCCTCGCCCTCGACGATCCCTCGGTGCTCTACCGCCCCGCGGGCGCGGATGCGGAAGAGCTGGTGCGCGACACGCTGCTGCCGGTACTCGAGCGCCTCCACCCCTATCTGTGGCGCTCCGGCGAGGCGTTTCCCAACGGCGTCGCCGAGACCCGCGCCCTCTTCGCCGACGGCGCCCTGAAGCTCGCCCTCACCTTCAATCCCGCCGACGCCGACGCCGCGATCTACGAGGGGCTGCTGCCCGAAACCGTGTCGGTGACCACCTTCGAGGACGGCTCGCTCGGCAACGTGCACTTCGTCGCCGTGCCGTCGAACGCCGACGACAAGGCGGGCGCGCTGGTGGTGGCGAACTTCCTCCTGTCGCCGGAGGCGCAGGCGCGCAAGGCCGATCCCGCCGTGTGGGGCGACCCGACGGTGCTCGCCGTCGACGCCTTGCCGGAGGCCGAGCGGGCCCGCTTCGCCGACGAGGCGGGCATCGACGCCCCGACCCTTTCCGAGCCGCACGCGAGCTGGACCGCGGTGATCGAGCGGGTGTGGACGGAGACGTTCGTGAAATGAGCGGCAAGACTCCCGCCCCCACCGCCGCGTCCGGTCCCGCCGAGCCGGGTCGCGCCAAGACCCGCGCCACGAAAGCCCGTGCCGCGAAGCCGCGCGCGGCGAAGGCCGGCGCCAAGGCGGAGGGCGCGGCGGCCGGCGCGGGAGCCAAGAAGGCCGCGCCAAAGCCGCGTGCGCTGAAGCGCTCGCGCTACACCCGGGCCGAGGCCGACGCCCTCTTCCAGCGCCTCGCCGACGCGCTGCCCGAGCCGCAGACGGAGCTGCACTACACCAACCCCTTCACCCTCCTCGTCGCCGTGCTCCTGTCGGCGCAGGCGACGGACGTCGGCGTCAACAAGGCGACCGGCCCACTGTTCGCCGTCGCCGACACGCCGGAGAAGATGCTCGCCCTCGGCGAGGAGAGGGTGCGCGACTACGTCAAGACCATCGGCCTCTTCAACACCAAGGCGAAGAACGTGATCGCCCTCTGCCGCACGCTGGTGGACACCTATGGTGGCGAGGTGCCGGCCGACCGCGCCGCGCTGGAGGCGCTGCCGGGCGTCGGGCGCAAGACCGCCAACGTGGTGCTCAACGTCGCCTTCGGCGAGCCGACCATCGCCGTCGACACCCACATCTTCCGCCTCGGCAACCGGCTCGGCCTCGCCCCGGGCAAGACGCCGGAGGAGGTGGAGCGGGGCCTCGAGAAGATCGTGCCGCAGCGCTTCCTGCGCGGCGCGCACCACTGGCTCATCCTGCACGGGCGGCACGTCTGCAAGGCGCGGCGGCCGTTGTGCGAGGCCTGCGTGATCTACGACCTCTGCAAGGCCCCGGATCGCCGCGTGTTGCCCCACGCCACCTAAGGAGGCATGGTGCCGCCGGTGGCCAATGGGGGCCGCCCCCGCCACCCGCGCCCCGCGCAAGCTGCCGTCGGACCTCATTCCATGATCCCACCCGTGCCGGCCACACCGGCGCTGTTCCTGGATTTCGACGGCACCCTCGTCGACATCGCCGACCGCCCCGACGGCATCCACGTGGCGCCGAGCCTGCCCGGCCTGATCGAGCGCCTTCTCGCGGCGACGGGGGGCGCCGTCGCCGTCGTCACCGGCCGCAAGGTGGAGGACATCGACGGCTTCCTGAAGGTGCCGGTCGCCGCCGCCGGCATGCACGGGCTCGAGATCCGCCCCGCCCCCGGCGCCGCCATCGAGACCGCGCCGCCGCCGCCCGAGATCGCCGTGCTGCGCGGGCGCATCCTCGGCTGGCCGATCCTCGGCGGCGGGGTGACGATGGAGGACAAGGGCGCCGGCCTCGCCGTCCACTATCGCGCCGCGCCGGACATGGAAGCCGCGGTCAAGGCGGCGATGCACGAGACGATCGCCGACCTTCCCGCGCTCCACTTCATCCCGGGCAAGATGGTGGTGGAGGCGAAGGGCAAGGGCTTCGACAAGGGCGCCGCCGTGCGCACCTTCATGACGCACGCCCCGTTCGTCGGCCGCACCCCGATCTTCATCGGCGACGACGTGACCGACGAGGACGGCATGCGCGCCGCGACCGCGCTCGGCGGCTTCGGCATCAAGGTCGGCGAGGGCGACACCGACGCCGCCTATCGCCTGCCGGACGTCCCCTCGGTGCACGACTGGCTCTCTACATTCCTGGGAATTCCTGCATGACCAACCTCGCCCTCGGCATGATCGGCAACTGCTCGGTCAACGCCCTCGTCGACGACAAGGCGAAGATCGTCTGGTGGTGTCTGCCGCGGCCCGATGGCGACCCGGTGTTCCACGCTCTCCTCGGCACCAACGGCAATCCCGGCGACGGCGGCTTCGCCATCGAGATCGAGGACTTCAGCCACTCCGACCAGCACTATGTGGAGAACACCGCGATCCTCAGGACGCGGCTGATCGCCTCCGACGGCTCGGCGGTGGAGATCGACGACTTCTGCCCGCGCTTCCTGTCGCGCGGCCGCGTGTTCCGCCCGGCGCAGATCGTGCGCCGCATCCGCCCGGTGTCGGGCCGGCCGCGCATCCGCATCGTGCTGCGCCCGCGCTTCCACTGGGGCAAGATGAAGCCGCAGATCACCTCCGGCTCGAACCACGTGCGCTTCGTCGCCGACGGCCAGACGATCCGCCTCACCACCGACGCGCCGATCACCTATATCCGCGACGAGACCTTCTTCGTGCTGGAGCGGGCGTTCAACCTGTTCCTCGGCCCCGACGAATCGCTGACCGAGCGCCCCGGCACCCTCGGCCGCGAATTCCAGGAAGAGACCGAATATTATTGGAAGCGCTGGTCGCTCCGCCTCGGCCTGCCCCTCGAGTGGCAGGAGGCGGTGATCCGCGCCGCCATCACGCTGAAGCTGTGCACCTTCGAGGAGACCGGCGCGATCATCGCCGCCGCCACCACCTCGCTGCCGGAAGCCCCCTATTCGGAGCGCAACTGGGACTATCGCTTCTGCTGGCTGCGCGACGCCTTCTTCGTGGTGCGGGCACTCAACGCCCTCTCCGACCTCGAGACCATGGAGAACTATCTCACCTACATCCGCGACATCATCGCCCTCACCAAGGGCGACCACATCCAGCCGGTGTTCGGCATCGGCATGGAGGCGGCGATCACCGAGCGGATCGAGGAGCTGCCGGGCTATCTCGACATGGGTCCGGTGCGCGTCGGCAACCAGGCGCACGAGCACCATCAGCACGACGTCTACGGCAACATCGTGCTCGCCGCCGCCCAGGCCTTCTTCGACAAGCGTCTGCTGCGCCAGGGCTCGATGGAGGATTTCCGCCACCTCGAGGTGATCGGCGACCGCGCCTACATGCTGCACAACCAGCCCGACGCGGGCATCTGGGAGCTGCGCACGCGGGCGCGCGTCCACACCTCGTCCTCGCTGATGTGCTGGGCCGCGCTCGACCGGCTCGCCAAGATCGCCAACCAGCTCGGCCTCAGCCCCCAGCACTGGCGCGCCCGCGCCAACGAGGTGCACGAGAAGATCTGCCGCGAGGCGTGGAACGAGGAGGCCGGCGCCTTCGTGGAGAGTTTCGGCGGCCAGGACCTCGACGCCTCGCTGCTCCTGATGGCCGAGGTGGGCTTCCTGCCGCCCAACGATCCGCGCTTCGTATCCACCGTCGACCGCATCGGCGAAAAGCTGCGGCGGGGCGACCATCTGTTCCGCTATCATGCCGCAGATGACTTCGGTCGGCCGGAAACCGCCTTTAATGTGTGCACGTTCTGGTTTATCGATGCCTTAGGGAGGATCGATGACCGACGCGAAGAAGCGCGCGAGATGTACGAAACCATGCTCTCGTGCCGAAACCATCTCGGCCTCCTGTCGGAGGATACCGACCCGCAGACCAACCAGCTCTGGGGCAACTTTCCCCAGACCTACTCGATGGTCGGGATCATCAACGGGGCGGTGCGCCTGTCACGTCGGTGGGACAAGGTGATCTGATGCAACGACGCCGAAAACGGTAACGAAGAAGAGGCCAAGCCAATGACCCGCATCGTTATCGTGTCCAACCGCGTCGGCCCGCTGACCGACACGGGTCGGGCCGGCGGCCTCGCCGTCGCCCTCGTCGACGTCCTGCGCGAGCGGGGCGGCTTGTGGTTCGGCTGGTCGGGCGAGGTGTCCGAGGACGGCACCTACAGCCCGCTGCGCCTCTACGAGGACGGCAACGTCTCCACCGCCACCATCGACGTCGCCCAGGCCGACTACGACGAGTTCTATGCCGGCTACTCCAACCGCGCGCTGTGGCCGACGCTGCACTACCGCCTCGACCTGACCGACTTCGACCGGCGGCTCGAGGAGGGCTATCGGCGGGTCAACGAGCGCTTCGCCTCGCGCCTCGTGCCGCTGCTGCGGCCCGACGACATCGTGTGGGTGCACGACTACCACTTCTTCTTCCTCGGCGAGACGCTGCGCGCGGCGGGGGTCGAGAACCCCATCGGCTTCTTCCTGCACATCCCCTTCCCGGTGCCGGAGGTGCTGACCGCGCTGCCCAACCACAAGGACATCGTCAAGGCGATGCTCGCCTACGATCTCGTGGGCTTCCAGACCTCGCAGCACCTGTCCGGCTTCGAGCGCTACCTCCTCGAGGAGGTGGACGGGGAGCGCCTGGAGGACGGCTCGATCGCCGCCATGGATCGGCGCGTGGTCGCCGACGCCTTCCCCATCGGGATCGACGGCGAGGCCTTCTCCACCTTCCACGAGACGACGGAGGGGCGCGAGAATTTCACGCTGATGCGCAGCGAGCTCGAGACGCGCAAGCAGATCGTCGGCGTCGACCGCATCGACTATTCCAAGGGGCTGCCGGAGCGCTTCGAGGCGTTCGAGCGGCTTCTGGAGCTCTATCCCGAGCACAAGGGCGAGGTCTCGCTGCTGCAGATCGCCCCGCCCTCGCGCTCCGAGGTGCGCGCCTACACGCAGATCCAGCGGCTGCTCGAGGGGCTGTCGGGGCGCATCAACGGCCGCTTCTCCGACCTCGACTGGACGCCGATCCACTTCATCACCCGCTCCTTCCCCCGCCGGGCGCTCGCCGGCATCTACCGCGCCTCGGCGGTGGGGCTCGTCACGCCACTGCGCGACGGGATGAACCTCGTCGCCAAGGAGTATATTGCGGCGCAGGACCCGGAGGACCCGGGCGTGCTGGTGCTGTCCCGCTTCGCCGGGGCGGCGGAGGAGATGCGCGAGGCGCTGATCGTCAACCCCTACTCCATCGACGAGCTCGCCGAGGCGCTGCGCCGGGCGATCCAGATGCCGCTCGAGGAGCGCAAGGAGCGCTGGACGGCGCTCAACGCGAAGGTGATGACGAACACCGCCTCCAACTGGTCGCGCCGCTTCCTCGACCGCCTGGTAGAGATCCACACCCCCGCCGAGGCCGACGGGTAGGCTCGCCGGCCCGCCGTCGGCGCGCCCGCCCGTGCGAGGATCCGTGCCGGCCCGCAAACGACGTGCCGGCGGCACGCGCGAGAGGCGGGCCGCCGGCCGGTCGGTGATCGTCGAGCCGCTGGCTCGGGTCAGGCCGCCGTCATCTCGGCGAGGAACTGATTGACCTCGCCGTTGAGGTTCGCCGCCTGCTCGGTGAGCTGGCGGGCGGCGGCGAGGACGTCGTCCGCGGCGACCCCCGCCGAGTTCGCGGCGACGTTGACGTTGCCGACGCTGACCTTGAGCGCCTGCATGTTGGACGCCGAGGTGTTGGTGTTGTGCGAGATCTCCTCCGTCGCCGCGCTCTGCTCCTCCACCGCCGCGGCGATGGCGCCGGTCGCGCGATTGACGTCGCGGATCGTCTGGCCGATCTCCAGGATCGCGGCGACCGCGTCGCGGATCTGAGCCTGCACGGATTCCACCTGGGTCGAGATCTCGTTGGTGGCGCGCGCGGTCTCCTCGGCGAGCGACTTCACCTCGTGCGCGACGACGGCGAACCCCTTGCCCATGTCGCCCGCCCGCGCCGCCTCGATGGTGGCGTTGAGCGCCAGGAGGTTGGTCTGGGCGGCGATCGCGCTGATGGTCGAGACGATGGAGCTGATCTGGGCGGAGTTGGACTGCAGCGTCTCGATCTGCCGCGAGGCGCTTTCGATGCCGCTCGCGGCAATCTGCGTCGAGCCGCTCGCATGGGTGATCTGCTGGCTGAGCTCGCGGATGGCGCTCGTCAGCTGCTCGGCGCTCGAGGCGACGTTGGCGATGTTGGCCGCCGTGGTCTCCGAGGTGTCGGCGATGGTGCTCGACTGCTCCTTGGTGTCCTGTGCCACGCGGAACATCGACTGCGCCGTCTTGTCGAGCGTGCCGGCCGACGTGCCGAGCCCCTCCACGAGATCGGTGAACGTCGCCTTGAAGCGGTCGGCGAGGCCGGCCATGCGCTCGGCCCGCTCCACCTCCTCGGCCTGGCGCGCCTCCCGCTCGGCGGCGAGACGCTCCGCCTCGATCCGGCTGTCGCGCAGGATGTCGAGGGCGCGGGCCATGTCGCCGATCTCGTCGCCACGCTCCTTGTCGGTGACCGGGGTGTGGATGTCGCCATCGGCGATGGTGCCCATCGCGTCGCGGATGCGCGTCAGCGGCGCGGTGATGCTGCGCGCGAAGAACAGCCCCGCCGGCGCGACGATGGCGAGCACGCCGAGGCCGACGAGCAGCAGGTGGTTGCGCAGCGTGACCACGCTCTGCAGCATCTCGCCGTCGTCGATTTCGGAGACGACCGCCCACCGCGTGCCCTCGAAGTCGAGCGCATACCAGGCCGCGTGCGCCGGCGCGCCGCGACGGCCCGTCGCCGCGCCGGCGCCGTTCTCACCAGCGAGCGCGCTGCGCGCCGCGTCGGTGTCGACCCGCGTCGCGAGGATCTCGCCGGTGCCGGTGAAGCGGGAGTCGCTGCGCATCGCGAGGTCGCCGCCGACGAGGTAGGTCTCGCCGGTCGTGCCCATGCCGGCGGCTGACTGGACGATGGCGTTGAGGCGCCCGACCGGCATCTGGAAGGCGAGCACGCCCACCGCCTGCCCCGCGCCGTCGACGACGGGCGTCGCGATGAAGCTCGCGGGCGCGTCGGCGCTCGGGGCGTAGGGCCGGAAGTCGAAGAATGCGACCTCGCCGGTGCGCTCGCGCAGTGCGGCGCGGAAGGCGTTGGCGAGGTCGGTGTCGCGCCACTGGCCGGTGTTGACGTTGGTCGCGTAGTCGGCCTCCTTGAAGACGCTGTAGATCAGGTCGCCCGCAGCATTGAACAGGAAGACGTCGTAGTAGCCGCGGTTTTGCAGCAGCGAGCGGAACCAGGGATGATGGCGGGCGTGGGTCGCGTCGTAGGCGGTTCCGCCGTCGGCGGCGTCGAGCTTCTCCTTCTGCCCCGTCGGATGGGGGTTGGTGGTGATGTAGGCGTTATGAAGGCGCCGCATCGCGTCGTCGCCGAGCGCGGTCCAGTCGGCGTCGAAGGCTTTGATCGCCTCGAGGGTCTGCGGCCGTGCCGCGACCGCGACGAGGTTCTCGCGAATGCCGCTCAGATATTCTTCCAGCTGCTCGGCCCGGGCCTCGGTCACGCCGACGATCGCGTCGGTGCGCGCGTCGAGAATCGCGCGGCGCGCCTCGACGTAGGCCACGGCCCCGACCGCACCGCCGGCGATGATCGTCGCCGCCGCCACGACGATCGGAAGCTTTCGCGAAATTCTGTACTTCCCCAACATGTCGCCACCCTTCGCAAACTGAAACATTGAGCGGAGTTCAGGGCGGAGAACGAGAGTATAGAGGAATGGTTACATGCCAGCCTCGACTTTCAGCTAGCCTGACACGAGCGCCGGGCGGCCGCTTCGCCGTCAGCGTGCCTCCAGGCCACGGATGACGAGATCGAGCATCCGCTCCGCCTGAGAGGGGTCCGCATCCGGGTCCTTGATGCGCCAGAGAAACGCCAGAAGCAGCAGCACGTCCTCGGCCTCGATGTCCGGACGAAACGCGCCGACGGCCTGACACGCCGTCACGAGGTGACCGACCGCGCCCACCATCGGCCCATAGACCTCGGCATGGACCGGGGCGGCCGCCGCCGAATGCAGCACGTCCGTCAGCCCGTGCTTGACCCGGCCGTAGCTCGCCAGCCGGTCACACCACAGCCGAAACGCCTCGACCGGCGGATGCTGCGCCGTCAGCTTCGGCGCAAGCGTCACGAGAGCCTCGATTTCGTGCCGGTAGACGCCGATCACCAGCGCCTCGCGATTGGGGAAGTGGCGGTAGAGCGTCCCCGGCCCGACACCCGCCAGCTTGGCGATGGAGTTCAGCGAAGCGTCGGGCGACCGGGCGAAGGCATCCCGCGCCGCGTCGAGGATCTTGTTGCGGTTCGCCAGCGCATCCGACCGGCGGACGTCGTTCTGGTCGCTCACGGGCCCCTCCTTGACTAAACGGAGAGATCTCCGCTAAGCGGTGCCGAAGCGGAGATGTCTCCGCTTCGGCATGCCAGAGAGAGGGACCATCATGCAATATGTCAAACTGGGTCCGACCGGCCTCGAGGTGTCTGCGATCTGCATCGGCGCGATGAGCTATGGCGAGCCGGCCCGCGGACACCCCTACTGGTCCCTTCCCGAGCCCGAGAGCCGCGCGATGATCCGCCATGCGCTCGATCTCGGGATCAACTTCTTCGATACGGCGAACATGTATTCGCAGGGCTCGAGCGAGGAGATCCTCGGCCGTGCGCTCAAGGACTTCGGCAACCGTGACGATCTCGTCGTGTGCACCAAGGTGCGTCACGAGATGCGCTCCGGCCCCAACGGGCGCGGACTTTCGCGCAAGGCGATCATGACCGAGATCGATCATTCGCTGAAGCGGCTCGGCATGGACTATGTCGACATCTACATGATTCACCGCGCCGACCCGCAAACGCCGTGGGAGGAGACCCTCGAGGCGCTCCACGACGTGGTGAAGGCCGGCAAGGCGCGCTATCTCGGCGCCTCCTCGATGATGGCCTGGGAGTTCTCCAAGGCTCTGCATCTGCAGAGGGAGCGCGGTTGGGCGCGGTTCATCACGCTCCAGAACCACTACAATCTGCTGGCGCGCGAGGAAGACAAGGAGATGCATCCGCTCTGTGCCGACTGGGGCGTCGGGACGATGATCTGGAGCCCGCTCGCCCGCGGCCGTCTCTCGCGCCCTTGGGGGGAAGGCACGGCGCGGTCGCAGAAGGACCCCTACCAGGGCATGCTCTATGCGGGCACCGAGGAGGCGGACCGGGCCGTCGTCGGCGCGGTGCAGGCCGTCGCCGATGCGCGTGGCGTGTCGATGGCGCAGGTGGCGCAGGCCTGGCTTCGCCGCAACCCGGTGGTGGCCGCGCCGATCATCGGTGCGACGAAGCCGCATCACATCGACGACGCCGTCGCCGCCCTGAACCTGACGCTCACCGACGACGAGGCCGCGCGGCTGGAAGCACCCTACACGCCGCGCTACGACTTTCAGGGCGTCTCCGATCCGAAGGTGATCAAAGAAATCTCCGAGCGGGTGGGCATCAGACCCGCCGATAGTTGAGCTCGCCGGGACGGAGCCGGGCCGGCCGCGGCGGCCGTCCCGCGAGGGCGGCCCTCCTCCGAAGCCATCTCGCGTCGCCGATGCTCCCGACACGCCCCGCGTCGACGGGTGGCGCGGGTCGCGGCGCGGACGCCGGGGACGGGTCCGGCGTTGGCTGCACGCCGCCGGCGCTCCGAGGAGATGTCGGCGCCGTGCTCCTTGCTCTCCGCGCGTTGTCCCGCGCGCCCCCCCGCTCTGCGTGCGAGGGCAGATCCGCAGCCGCTACAGGGCGGTGATGGCACCGACGAAGTCGCCGACCTCCTTGCGCAGGTCCTCGCCGCGGCGTGACAGGTCCGCCGACGACTGACGCACCTTCGCGGCGCGCTCGTTGAGGCTTTGGGTGGACGCGCTGACGACCTTGATGTTCGCCGTCACGTCGCGGGTGTGGGAGGAGGCGTGGCTCGCGTTGCGCGCGATCTCCTCGGTCGCCGCGCCCTGCTCCTCCACCGAGGCGGCGATCGACGAGGCGATCGCGGCGATCCGCTCCACCGTCTGGCCGATCGCCTCGATCGCCGTCACGGAGCTGCGCGTGGCGGCCTGGATGCCGCTGATCTGCTGGGTGATGTCCTCCGTGGCCTTGCCGGTCTGCTCGGCGAGGCTCTTCACCTCCGTCGCCACCACCGCGAAGCCCTTGCCGGCCTCGCCCGCCCGCGCGGCCTCGATGGTGGCGTTGAGGGCGAGGAGGTTGGTTTGCTCGGCGATGTCGCGGATGAGACCGACGACCGTGCCGATCCGCTGCGAGGTCTCGGCGAGCTGGCCCATCTCGATGTTGGTGCGGCCGGCCTCGGCCACCGCGTCGGAGGTGATCTCGGCCGACTGGGTCACCTGCGAGCGGATCTCGCTGATCGAGGACGAGAGCTCCGCCGCGGCGCTCGCGATCGTCTCGAAGGTGGATTCCACCTGCTCGGCGCCGTCGGCCACGGTGCGGGCCTGCTGCGCGGTCTGCGACAGCGTATCGCCGAGCGCCTTGGCGGTGACGTCGAGCTCGCCGGCCGCGTGGAGCACCCCCTCGGCGACGCCGCCGACGGTCGCCTCGAAGCGCGCCGACAGCTCCGTCATCCGGTTGCCGCGCTGCTGGAGCGCGGCGGCGTCGGCCTTCTGCCCCTCCTCCAGGCGGATGCGCTCGATCGCGTTCTCGCGGAAGATCTCGACCGCCTGCGCCATCTTGCCGATCTCGTCGCCACGCTCCTGCGAGGGCACCTCGGCCGACACGTCGCCGGCGGCGAGGCGATGCATGACGGCGGTCATCATGCCGATCGGGCGTGCGATGGTCTTCGCGAGCATCAGCCCCAGGAGGCAGAAGAGCCCGGCCGTCACCAGCGAGCCGACGACGATCACGCTGGTGGCGCTGGTGGTCGCGCCCGCCTGCGCCTCCTCGCGGACGGACAGGAGGTCGCGCTCGACGTTGGCGATCTCGCTCAGGAGCGCGCGAAAGCCGTCCATAGAGGCCTTGCCGGCGCCGGAACTCTCCATGGCGCGGGCCTGCTCCTGCGTCGCGGGATTGCCCATCAGCGCGATCTCGCGCTCGGCGATGTCCCCGCGCCAGGTCATGGCGAGGCCGTTCAGCCGATCGAGACGGGCCTGCTGCTTGGCGTTGTCGGCGGTCAGCGTCTTCGCGGCGCCGAAGGCGGTCTCGTACTGACGCACGCCGGCGTTGTAGGGTTCGAGGAACGCGGTGTCGCCGGCGACGAGGTAGCCGCGCAGGCCGGTCTCCTGGTTCACCATGGCGAGGAGCACCCGATCGAGCTGGCCGAGCACCTCGTAGGTGTGGGTCTGCCACTGCGAGCTTTTGTTCAGGAAGCCGAGCCGCTCGAGGGTGAAGGCGTTGATCGATCCGACGAGCACGACGAGGACCCCGAAGCCGAAGAGGAGCTTCCGCGAGATCTTGAGGTTGTCGAGAAACGATCCGCCGGCGCCGTGACGTGGCCCGATGCCGATGTCGGCGCGCAGCGTGGCGGCGTGCAATCCCTGTCCCATCCTGGTGATCCACCTCGTCGTGAGTGTCGCCCCGACGTCATAGGCGATCTAGCGTGACCGAGGCTTGGACGGTGGTACCGACGGCGCTTCGGGCGCCCGCCGCCGCCCGTCTCGCTCCGAGCGGGCTTGCTGAGCGACGCTCTGCCGGTCCGGCCGAGCCCATGCAGCAAGGGACAGCGGCCTTGCGCCCCGATCGGCGGGCAACGGATGAGCGGCCATGCGCGACGGGGGGCTGGGCGATGGCGGCAACGATGGGCGGGATCGTGCCAATTGCGAGCGTAACAAGCGCAACCCATCAGTACCAAAGCAGACGCTCGGACCTGAACCCATGGCACCGCTCGATATTGTTCAATTAATCAATGGATAAAGGATATTATCATATGATTATGGACGCAGTTCCTAGATTGACGGTTCACGGGACTAGTCGCCGCTACCGAAACAGATGCTACAATTCTGTTTCACGCACTCGGGGATACCTTACGCGATTAACCAACGATCAATCCGATGACGGCATCGATAACCGCGCCCCTGGCACAGTAATCCGAGATTTATACTGAGTCCTTTTTTTGCCTTTCAACGGGTTTCCGAGACAGAAGGGGGCGAGTAGCAGCCTTCAGATGAAGCTGCGTGGGTAGCCTCGGCGACGGGTTGAAACGAAGCCGAAAGGACGGTAATTGTTGATGATTATGAATTTAGGAAGGCATGCTCGTGGAATCTAAATCTTCTCAGATCAAACCTGAAGATCGACTGACGAATAAAGAAAAAGAGTACCTGAAGATATTAAACGACAACATGAAGGAGATACGCTTAGAAATGAGCGAGGTGCTGAAGCGTATGGGTATTAACCTGTATGTTGATAATTTTTCACTGTCTTCCGATCCGGGTGTGCTTGAGAAGCACCCCCTCGATTATGGGGCCTGCTGCGAAGATGGGACATACGTTGCTGAAGGTTGGATGTGTGATTGGATTGGATCACGCTGATACAGCGCAGTATGTGATGAGACTTTGGCGCTCTTTATAAGCGTATGGTCTGCGAGGAATCGGCAGGGCCTCCGCTGCCAATGATGGCTCGTTCTGGAAAAATGTATTTACGCTTGGCTGACTAAGCGAAGTCGCCACCAATCGGCGATCAGTTTATCTCAGGTCGCCTATGCTCCATCTGAAACACTTCTGATGTAAACTGTTTCAGATGGACTGCCGATGCCCGGTTTCGAAACGGGACCGGCTCGGTTCCATAACCTCCCGTTCTCAGACTCGACGGGCTAAGCAACCGGATGTCCGCTATTCGAGGTCGTTCACGTTTGAGTGAACAACCGGAATGGGTCACAACCGCCGCTCTCCGCAAAGTCGCCCCCGAACCCGGCGCTCGCTCCTTCGGCACACGGTTCGTCCGCGCTGCCGTGGCCGGCCGGGCGCTCCCCCGGCGACACCGTCAGATTACCGTCGCTCCCGTCTTCAGGGCGCGGAGGGATTGGCAGATGCTGCGGACGAGGTGGTTCTTCGTCGGGCCGTGGTCGGGGTAGCGGATCAGGTTGTCGCCGTTGTGCATCAGGACGAAACCGCCGGTGCCGCGCTCGCTCGGATAGCGCCAGAGCCAGTCGGCGGGCTTCGGATCGTCCGGCGGGCCGACGTCGGTGAGCCAGATCGCCCCCGGCGGCATCGCGCTCCAGCCACGCGCATACTGGCCGAACACCCCCTGCCAGCCGTCGAAGTCCTCCGGCATGTCGGCGAAGACGCCGGCGCGGTCGTCGCGCACGCGCACCTTGAGGTTGGTGAACGGCCGCGCCGGCACGGCCTGGAAGCGCGACAGGAACGGCAGGAAGGCGGTGTGGGGCTCGCCGCAGATGATCATCGACCCGCCGCGCTCCAGATAGGCGAGAAGGGCCGCGCGCCGGGAGGCGAGGAAAAACTCGTCGTAGTTCGACGGCAAGTAGAGGATGTCGGTCGCGGCGAGGACCTCCTCGTCGAGCGCGCGGTGCGGGTGGACGCGGAACGAGAAGCCCGCCGCCTCGAGGCTCGCGGCCGTCGCCGCCGGTTCCCAGTTGTCGAGCGTGTGGACGCACTGGAGATAGGTGACGCGGCTCGGCGCCGGGCGGACGATCCCGAGCTCGCGGTTCAGCCATGGATAGAAGCCCTGCAGAAAGCGCGTGGCGGCGGGCATGAAGCGCTGGCCGTTGTGAAGGTGGGGGTCGAGCGTCGCGACCATCAGCCGGCCGCCCTCGCCGACCTTGATGTCGAGGAAGAGCGAGCCCGTGCCGTCGCAGAGCGACAGGATCGGCACCGCGTCCGGATGCGGCGCGTAGGCGCCGCCCCAGTGCCAGGTCATCGCCGCGAGGGGGATCGCCTCGCAAATCGGATGGCGCGGCTCGTTCTGGTGGATCTCGACGCTCCCGCCCTTCGTCCACCACAGCCAGTCGCGGATCGTGCTCGGCCACCATGCGAGGTCGACGACGTCGATCCAGTCCGCCTCGCCCTGGAAGAAGACGACGAGGAAGCCGCCGCCGCGCACATAGTCGTTGAGCTGGGGCCCATGCGCGGCGATGCGCACGCTGTCCATCGCATCGGGCACGATCACGGCGGCATAGTGCCGGAGGTCGCAGCCCGGCAGGTCGTCCAGATAGACGAGATCGTCGAGGTGGTGGGAGAAGTCCTCGAAGCTGCGCAGCTGGGCGTTGTTGCCGCCGTGGAGGAAGGCGATGCGCGGGCTCATCGCGCCGTGTCGCCGGCGTGGCCGTAGAGCGGCGCGTAGGTGTAGGCCTCGCGCCCCACGAAGTCGGCCCGTCCGATCGGCACGCCGTAGAGGGCGCTGAGGTTGGCGGCGTTGAGGACGTCCGCGCGCGCCCCGCCGAGCGGCGGAGCAGAGGGGTACATCAACAGCACGTCGCTCGCGATCTCCACCGCGTGCTGCGGCGCGTGCGTGGTGAACACCACGGTGAGGTCGTGCTCGCGGCTGAGGCGGTCGAGGAGGTCGATCACGATGCGCTGGTTCTTGTAGTCGAGGGCGGCGCAGGGCTCGTCGAGGATCAGCACCTCGCACTCCGAGGCGAGCGCCTGGGCGATCATGACGAGCTGGCGTTGGCCGCCGCTGAGGGTGTTGAAGGTCCGCTCCTCCAGATCGGCGATCCCCATGAGGGCGAAGAAGCGGCGCACGACGGCGTAGTCGCGCTGGCGCGGCGCACCGAAGAGGCCGACATGGCGCGCCCGCCCCATCAACGCGATGTCCATCGCGGTGTAGGAGAAGGCGACGTCGTAGAGCTGCGGCACGTAGCCGGTCCGCCCTCCGACGGTGCAGCGCCCGGCGTCGGGACGGTGCACGCCGATCAGCGTCATCAGCAAGGTGGTCTTGCCGACGCCGTTGGCACCGAGCACGGCGAGGATGCCTCCCTTGGGCACGACGAAGTCGCAACCCTCGATGACGCGCCGCCCGCCGCGGCTCACCACGAGCCCCTCGACCTCAATCACCGCGCCAGCCGCCGTGGGAGTGGAGCCGCCTGAGAATCAGCGCGAACACCGGCACGCCGATCAGCGCGGTGATGATCCCGAGCGGGATCTCGGCGGTGGTGGCGGTGCGGGCGATGTCGTCGACGAGGAGCAGATAGATCGCCCCGATCAGCCCGGTCGCCGGCAGGACGCGGCGGTGATCGGCGCCGACGAAGGTGCGCGCCACGTGCGGCATGACGAGCCCGACCCAGCCGATGATGCCGCTCGTCGCGACGACGCCGGCCGAGATGAAGGCGCTCGCGAGGAGGATCGTCCAGCGCACGGTCGCGATCGGCGTGCCGAGCGCGCGGGCCCGCTCCTCGCCGAGCGACATGATGTTGATCTGGTAGCGCAGCAGATAGATGACCAGCGCCGACGGTGCGACCGCCACGGCGAGGAGGAGAACGTCGCCGTAGTTGTTGGACGCGATGCTGCCCATCAGCCAGTAGGTGATGGCCGGCAGCTTCTGGAACGGGTCGGCGAGGAGCTTGGCGATCGAGATCGCCGCCGCGAAGAAGGCGGAGACGACGACGCCGGCGAGCACCAGCATGAGGAGCGAGGTCCGCCCGCCGACGGTGGCGAGGAACTTCACCACCACGACGCTCGCGATGCCGAAGCCGAAGGCGATGGCGAGGAGGCCGTAGCCGGACACCCCGAGGAGGATCGCGAGCGTGCCGCCGAAGCCCGCCCCGGCCGTGACGCCGATGATCCCCGGGTCGACCAGCGGATTGCGGAAGAGCCCCTGCAGCGCGGCACCGGAGATCGCGAGGCCGAAGCCGATGAGCACCGCCGCGAGGATGCGCGGCAGCCGCACCTTCTCCACCACCGTCTGCGCGATCTGGCTGTGCTGCGCGTCCGATCCCGGGACGAGGTTGCTCCACAGGATCGAGACGACCTCGTGCAGGCTGACGTCGTAGCGCCCGATCGTCACCGAATAGAGCATCGCGGCGACGAGCAGGACGAGGAGGAGCGGCAGCAGGACGAGCGAGCCGGCGCGCCGCCCTCGGCCGCCGACCGCGGGTGTGGCGAGCTTATCGGAAGATGGCGCTGTAGCCATCGGAGGCGGCGTTCTGATCCATGTAGAGGACGCTGTCCATCTGCGCCGCGCCGAGGTCGATGCCGTAGATGGCGGCGTAGGCGTCGTGAATCTCTCCGCGCAGCTGCGGCACCGTGTCGGCGCCGTGGGCGACGGCGGCGAGCCACGGCGACGACAGGAAGATCTCCGGCGCGTCGGGCGAGCCGGCGAAGGCGGGGATCTTGTAGACGCGCC
Source organism: Acuticoccus mangrovi (assembly GCF_016411865.1). GTDB lineage: Bacteria > Pseudomonadota > Alphaproteobacteria > Rhizobiales > Amorphaceae > Acuticoccus > Acuticoccus mangrovi. The sequence goes on from NZ_JAEKJA010000027.1 coordinate 33,749, forward strand.
GGTTCTTCACCGCGTCGAGATCGGCGAGGAGCGCGTTGCCGTAGAAGCTCGCCGGCGTGAGGTCGTGGGCGTAGGGCGGGATGAGGATCATGTCCGGGTTCCAGGCGAAGAGCTGTTCCAGATCGATCGTCTGCCACCACTGGCCGGTGTCGTCGGCCGCCGGATTGGTGACGCCGCTCAGGGAGAGGTCCAGCGATCCGTTGGCGATGATGCGGATCTGGTCGCCGAACTGGTCGATATAGAGGGCGCTCACCTTGTCGGCGTCGGGCATCGCGGCGAAGGTCTCGCGCATGGTCGCGGCCGAGGCGTCCTGCAGGTCGAGGATGGCCTTGGCGTGCGCCTCCTTGCCGGTGAGGTGGCCGGTGAGGGTGACATAGTCCCGCCGCTGCTCGGCGGTGCAGCAGTCCCAGATGATGACGTTCAGCCCGACCCGCTCCAGCGGCTCGGCGCCTTCGCTCGCCCACTGGATGACGGCGTCGGGCGCGATCTCGAGGATCGCCTCGATGTTGGGAACGAAGCCTTCGATCGCCGCGGTGGGGGTGAGTGTGCCGAGCTCGGGCAGGAGCTCGCCGTAGAGGCCGGCGACGTAGTCGCGCTTGAAGAAGCTCTGGTTGACGGCGGCGATGTGGTCGGCCGAGCCGTCGACGGCGCGATAGAGGATCGGCCCCGAGCGCACGATGGTCACCACCTTCTGCGGCGGCGCGTCGAGCACGATTTCCTTGCCGCGGTGATCCTTGAATTCGACTTGTGCCGCAGCGGTCTCGGCGGTGAGAACGAGACCGGCGGCGATGATCGCAGCGACGGTGACTGGCTTCACGGGACGGTTCCTTGTGTGGACGCGCCTAGTTTGAAGTTATTTCAACTTCAGTTTCAGAGTATTGTTATCGTGTGGGATACAATCTCTAAAACTCGACCCGTCGGATACACATTCCCATGGTGATTTGCAAACGCCCGCGCAGGGCGGATGGCGCCGCTCGGGCGCAGCGGTCGGGGGCTGCGCGGGCATGGCGCCGCGCGCGTTCGGTCGCATGGGGAGGTCGGGACCGCCCGGGCGCGGGGATCGGCCCGCGCGCGCCTCGCCCGCGTGCGCGCGCCTCGTCAGACGGCGCTGACGGCCCAGAGGACCACGGCCTGCTCCTCGCCGGGGTTGCGCCAGCGGCGGGGCATCGCGTTGTCGTACCAGAAGCTGTCGCCCGTCTTGAGGCTCAGGAGGCGCTCGGCGAGCTGAAGCTCGAGCTGGCCGCTGACGACGTAGCCGATCTGGTGGCCCGTCTGCGTGGTGAAGAAGGTCGGGCCCGTCGACCCGCCCGGCTCGATCACCGCCCGATAGAGCTGCAGGTTGCTTCCGTTCGCGACCGGCGGCGTCAGGATCTCCTTGTGGATCCCCCCGAGCTTGGCCGAGTCGACGCTGCGGTGGCTGCCGGCGCGCGTCACCGCGCCCCGCGCGTCGTCGGTCTGGTCGGCCTCCACGTGGAGGTTCGCCAGGAACGTCTCGATCGGCGTGTCGAGCTCCTCGGCGAGGCCGTGGAGCGTCTGGATCGAGACCGACCGCAACCCGCGCTCCATCTGGCTGAGCAGGCTGACCGAGATCTCCGCGCCGTCGGCAACTTCCTTCAGCGACTTGCGCAACTGCTTGCGGCGCAGGCGCAATTGCTCGCCGAGCCACATATCCACGAATGAGCGAATATGCGTCGGGCGGGACCGCTTGACGCTCTGAGTCCGCTTCTGTCCGACCCTGGACGATCTGGTCTCCTCAGGATCCGACGGCTGGAGGTTCTCGTGCTGATCTGCCGTCGTCGCGCGCACCGGTATCCTCCGTTTTGTGCAGTTTCACAGCGAATCCGCATCCTGTCCAACGAGACATTTGACAGACATGGGACGCTGTGTAAATTTCACTAACGTGAAAATTGCACACCAAACTTTCCCAGGAATCACGGCGTGAAGCAGATCCTGCTCAACTCATTCGCTTCGTTCTCGGTGTCGCATAATCATCAGGGACTGTGGCAGCATCCGCGCGACCAGTCGTTGGATTACTGGCGGCTCGAGACCTGGACGACCCTCGCCGAGCTGCTGGAGCGGGGGCTGTTCGACGGGCTGTTCATCGCCGACGGTCTCGGTGTGTTCGACGTCTACGGCGGCGGGCCCGAGGCGACCATCGAGCACGCGGTGAACTTTCCGAAGAACGACCCGGCGACGATCGTGTCGGCGATGGCGGCCGTCACGCGTCATCTGGGCTTCGGGATCACCTTCAACGTGATCGAGGAGCTGCCCTACGCCTTCGCCCGCCGGATCTCCACGCTCGATCATCTGACGCACGGGCGCATCGCCTGGAACATCGTCACCGGCTATCTCGACAGCGCCGCCAAGGCGCGCGGCATCGCCAAGCTGATGCCGCGCGAGCAGCGCTACGCCATCGCCGACGAGTTCTGCGAGCTGACCTACAAGCTGTGGGAGGCGAGCTGGGAGGAAGACGCGGTCCTGCGCGACAAGGCGCGCGGGGTCTTCGCCGACCCGAAGAAGGTCCACCGGATCGTCCACGAGGGCGAGTTCTTCTCGCTCGACGCCGTGCACTATTGCGAGCCCTCGCCGCAGCGCACGCCCGTGCTGTTCCAGGCGGGCACGTCGCCCTCGGGCGTCGACTTCGCCGGCAAGCACGCGGAGTGCGTCTTCGTGAACGGCCCGTCGACCGAGAATGTCGGCGGCCGCGTGCGCCGCCTGCGCCAGGCCGTCGCCGATGCGGGACGCGATCCGCGCTCGCTCAAGGTCTTCGCGTCGCTGACCCCGATCGCCGCGGCCACCGACGCCGAGGCCTTCGACAAGCACGCCGAGTACAGCTCCTATATCGACAGCGTCGGCAGCCTCGCCCGGCTCTCCGCCTTCATCGGCCAGGACCTTTCGACGCTCGATCCCGACGCCTCGATCTCCGGCATCGAGAGCAACTCGATCCAGTCGATCCTGGAAAACCTCACCGCCAACGGCGGGCGCAAGGTGCGCGACGCCGCCAACAGCCTCAACCCCAACGGCGTCCAGCCGATGGTCGTCGGCTCGGGGGCGACGGTGGCCGAGGAGATGATCCGCTGGGTCGAGGAGGCGGACGTCGACGGCTTCAACCTCGTCCAGACCGTCAAGCCCGAAGGGGTGGAAGACTTCGTAACCCACGTCGTGCCGGAGCTGCAGTCCCGCGGCGCCTACAAGACCGCGTACGCCGAAGGTACGCTGCGCGAGAAGATGTTCGGCGCCGGGGCCTATACGCCCGACGATCATCCGAGCGCCAAGCTGCGCCGCGCCGCCAACGCCGGACCGTCCGCCGTGGCGCAGCCCGCTGCCGACGTAAACGCGTGAGCGGACCGGACGACGGCGGCCGGCGGGCCGCGGACCGCCACTCATCGCACCTCGAGGCGGCGCTCGCCCGACACGCTCCGGCCGACCCCGGCGGTGGGCGAGCACCCCGCCCCTTGCGACAGCGGCTCGGAGAGGACTGAATGCGCACCGGAGTGGAAGTCGGCGGAACCTTCACCGATCTGGTGGCCGTCGACGGGGACGATATCTTCCTGACCAAAGTCCCGAGCACGCCCTCGGCGCCGGACCGGGGTGTGCTCGAGGCGCTGTCGCGCTCGCCCGGGCCGCTCGCCCGCATCGAGGACCTCGTTCACGGATCGACCGTCGCGACCAACGCCATCCTGGAGCGGAAAGGGGCGAAGATCGCGTTCGTCACCACCGTCGGCTTCCGCGACATCCTGTTCCTGCAGCGCCACGACCGGCTGAACATCTACGACCTCGCCTATGCCAAGCCCGAGCCGGTGGTGAAGCGGCGCGACTGCTTCGAGGTCACTGAGCGGTGCGATTCCCAAGGCCGGGTGATCCGCCCGCTCGACGTCGAGGCGGAGGTGGAGCGCCTGTTGCCCCAGCTCAAGGCGGGCGGCTATGCGGCGATCGCGATCTGCCTGCTGTCGTCCTACGTGAACCCGACGCACGAGCGGCAGCTCCAGGCCGAGCTCATGCGCCGGCTGCCGGGGATCTTCGTCACCGGCTCGGCCGACGTCAGCCAGGAGTTCCGGGAGTTCGAGCGCAGCTCGACCACCACCCTCGCCGCCTACGTGCAGCCGGTGATCGACGCCTATCTCGATCGCCTGTCGAGTGCCGTCGCGGCGCAGGGCTTCGCGGGGCGCTTCAGCGTGATGCAGTCGAACGGCGGGCGGCTGCCGTCCGAGGGCATGCGCCGCAACGCGATCGCGGCGCTGTTCAGCGGGCCGGCGGCGGGCGTCGTCGGCGCGGTCCGCCAGTGCGGCCGCTCCGGCGTCGGCAACCTCATCGCCTTCGACATGGGCGGCACCTCGACCGACGTGTGCCTCGTCACCGACGGGCGGCCGGGCATCTCGGCCGACACCACCATCGGCGGTCTGCCGGTGCGCACGCCGGTGCTCGACATCGAGACGGTGGGCGCGGGCGGCGGCAGCCTGGTGTGGATCGACGAGGGCGGCATGCTGCGCGTCGGGCCGCAGAGCTCCGGCGCGGAGCCGGGGCCGGCCTGCTACGGCCGTGGCGGCACGGCGCCGACGATTACCGACGCCCACGTCATCCGCGGCACGATCCGCCCCGAGGCCTTCCTCGGCGGCGCGATGACGATCCACGTCGACAAGGCCCACGCCGCGTTTGAGCCCATCGCCAACGAGCTCGGCATGTCGATCCCGGCCGCCGCGGCGGCGGCGCTGCGGCTCGCGGTGGCCAACATCGTCCAGGCGATCCAGCTGGTCTCGACCGAGAAGGGGCGCGACCCGCGCGACTATGCGCTCGTGCCCTATGGCGGCGCGGGGCCGCTGCTCGCCGCCGAGGTGGCGGAGGAGCTCGGCATCACCACCGTGGTGGTCACGCCCAACCCCGGGGTGCTGTCGGCCTTCGGGCTCATCGCCTCGGATTTCTCGCGCATCTATGCCCGCACCCAGCGCTTCACGGTGGACGACGACACGGGCGAGGTGATCCGCGCGGCCTTCGCCGATCTCGAGCAGATCGCGCGCCGGGACTTCGCGACCTACGGGCTCGGCGGCGAGCTCGACTTCGTGCTCATCGCCGAGATGCGGTTCGCCGGCCAGGCCTTCGAGGTGCCGGTCGAGCTGCCGCTCGACGCGCTCTGCCGGCTCGACCGCCACGCCGTCACCGCGGCCTTCGTCGCCGCGCACGAGCGGATCTTCTTCCACGCCGGCCTGCCGAACCAGAAGATCGAGGTGGTGGGCTTCCGCCTCGAGGTCGCGCGCCCGGTCGACAGCCTGCCGAAGTTCCGCGAGCGCCCGCTGGGGCGTCCGACGGCCGCGCGGGCGACGATGTCGGGCGAGGCCGGATCCTTCGAAGCGGCGGTGTTCTCCTGCCCCGACCTGCCGACGGACGAGACCTTCGCGGGCCCCCTCCTCGCCGAGGGCTTCTCCTCGACGCTCTACGTGCCGGAGCGCTGGAGCCTGACGCGCGACGCCAGCGAGAACATCATCTTGACGAGGGAGGCGACATGACCGTCGACCCGATCGACTACGCGGTGATCAGCCAGGCCCTGCTTTCCGTTGCGCGGGAGATGGGGGCGAAGCTGATCCGCTCGGCCTATTCGACCATCCTGCGCGAGGCGCGGGACGGCTCGGCGGCGATCCTCGACCGCGACGGATACACCGTCGCCCAGGCCGAGCTGATCCCGATGCAGCTCGGCACGATCGGCTCCGTCTTCCAGGCCTGCGCGGCGGCCTACGACCTCGACGCGATGACCGAGGACGAGTTCTTCGCCATCAACGACCCCTATTCGGGCGGCCAGCATCTCCAGGACGTCTTCTTCTTCCATCCGATCTTCGTCGACGGGCGGCGCATCGGCTTCGCCGCCTCCGTGGCCCATCATCTCGATCTCGGCGGCGGCAGCCCGGGACTGAGCGTCAACGCGCTCGACGTCCACTCCGAGGGCATCATCATTCCGCCGACCAAGTGCTCGATGTCGCGGGACTGGAACGGCGGGGTGCTCGAGCGCCTGCTGCGCGCCAACGTCCGCGCGCCGTTGCAGACGATGGGCGACTTCGACGCCCAGATCGCCGCCAACCGGATCGGCATTCAGCGCGTGCAGGAGCTCGCGGCGAAGTATGGCGGGGCCAAGGTGGAAGCGGTGATGGCCGCCTTCCAGGACTATTCGGAGCGGCGGGCGCGCGCCGGGATCGCCGCCGCCCCCGACGGGGTCTATCACGGCGAGGCGACGCTCGACGACGACGGGCTGAGCGACACCCCGATCCGGATCTGCTCCACGGTGACGATCGAAGGCGACCGCCTCCTCGTCGACTACGAGGGGACGGACCCGCAGGTGGCGACGACGCTGAACGCGCCGCTCGCCTCGGTGCTGTCGGCGACGATGTCGTGCGTGAAGATGGTGCTCACCTCGCCGGACATCCCGTTCAATGCGGGGCTGCTGCGCCCGGTCGACGTGGTCGTGCCGGTGGGCTCGATCCTCAATCCGCGCTACCCGGCGCCGGTGCGGGCGCGGATGCTCGCCTGCTACCGCGCCTTCAACGCCACGATGAAGGCCTTGGCGCAGGCCGTGCCCGAGAAGGTGATCGCGGGCGGCTACGACGCCACGACGTCGGGCTGCCTCGCCTGGCTCGGCCCGTCCGGCTACTCGGTCTATCTCGAGATCTTCGGCGGCGGGTTCGGCGCCGGCGCCCGGCGGAACGGCTGCGACGCGGTCGACAGCCCGCTGTCGAACTGCGCCAATACGCCCGTCGAGGCGATCGACCAGGACTACACCTTCTTCCGCGTCGAGGACTACGCGCTCTTGCCCGACAGCTTCGGGCACGGCCGCCACCGCGGCGGGACGGGCTTTCGCCGCGCCTTCCGGATCCTGGAGGACGGGGCGACCATCTCGCTCTACTCGGACCATTTCCGCGGCACGGCCGAGCCGCTGTTCGGCGGCGGTCCGGGGACGACCGGCAGCTGCGAGATCCACCGCGGCGACGAGGTGATCTCGCTCCCCTCCAAAGCCAAGGCGGACCTCCGCAAGGGCGATCTCGTGGTGTTCAGCTTCGGCGGCGGGGCGGGCTACGGCGATCCGGCCGATCGGCGACCCGCCGAGATCGAGGCGGACATCGCCGACGGGCTCATGAGCCGCGAGGCGGCGCTCTCCGCCTATCCTCAGCTGCGGGAAGCCACCGATGCCTGAGCCCCGCTCCCCGCACGACGGCGGAAGCGTCGCCACGCTCATGGTCGGAGCGGCCACCGCCGGCCACCCGTCGACGACCCTCGTCGCCGAAGGCACGGCTCGGGCGTTTCTGGCTCGGGCGGGGATGGTGCGGGCGATCGTCGGGGCGCCCGCCGGTCGGCGCGCGGAGGCGGTGTGATGGCGTCCAGCGCGGAGTCCTTCCAGACCTCGCTGTGGTGGAATTCGGCGCTCGAGCCGCCGCTCGATCGGGCGTCGCTCGACGGCGAGCACCGTGTCGACGTGGCGGTGGTCGGGGCGGGATATACCGGCCTGTCGGCCGCGCTGCACCTCGCGCAGTCCGGCGCGAAGGTCGCCGTTCTGGAAGCGCGGCACACGGGCTTCGGCGCGTCGGGGCGGAACGGCGGGCAGATCATTCCGGGGCTCAAGCTCAATCCGGACGAGCTCGTCCGACGTTTCGGCGATGAGCGCGGCGGCGACCTGGTCGACGCGGTCGGCGGCGCCGCGGATCTGGTGTTCGACCTCGTCGAGGCGCACGGCATCCGCTGCCGGGCGGAGCGGAACGGCTGGGTCCAGGCGGCACACTCGGATCGCGCGCTGGAGACGGTGCTCGCGCGCGCCGAGCAGTGGAGGGCGCGCGGGGTGGCGGTCGAGATCTTCGACGCCGCACAGGTCGCGCGCGCGTTGGGCACGACCGTCTATCGCGGCGGCTGGCGCGACCCGCGGGCGGGCACGGTGCAGCCGCTCGACCTTGCCCGAGGTCTCGGACGCGCGGTGCTCGCGGCGGGCGGCGAGATCTGGGAGCAAAGCCCGGTCCGCTCGCTGACCCGCGCGGGCGAGGGCTGGACGTTGGCGACGGACGCCGGACGGGTGGTGGCGAACACGGTGGTGATCGCCGCGAACGGCTACGGCGACGGGCTCTTCGGCGGCCTCTCGCGCTCGGTTCTGCCGGTGCAGAGCATGGTGGTGGCGACCGAGCCGCTGAGCGAGGCTCTGCGCGCGGACGTGCTGCCGCGCCGCTTCTGCGCCTCGGAGACGCGCAAGATCGCGTTCTACTTCCGCCTAGACCCCGAGGGGCGCCTGGTCTTCGGCGGCCGCGGTCCCGTCGGGCCCGAGATGAGCGAGGGCCTCCAGAGCGCGCTCATCAAGGGACTGGCGCGGGTGTTTCCGCAGCTCGCGCAGACGCCGATCGCCCATCGCTGGTCCGGGCAGGTGGCGCTGACCCTCGACGATCTGCCCCACGTCCACGAGCTCGCGCCGGGGCTCTTCGCCGGGCTCGGCTACAACGGGCGGGGTGTCGCGATGGCGACGCTGGTGGGTCGGATGCTCGCGCGGCGGATCGCCGACGGCGTCCCGACGCCGCTGCCCGCGAGCCCACTTCGACCGGTTTTCTGGCACCGCTGGCGGCGTCCGGTGATCAACGCGGGCGTGCGCTGGTACTGGGCCCGCGACGCCGCAGGCTTCGCGGCCTGACGCGGCGCCCGACCTCTGCCGGAGCGGGGCCGACGCGCCCCCTCCGGGTGGCAACGAAGGAAAGGGCGGCTTTGCAACCGCCGGCGGCGGCTCGACGGCCCGCAGAAGGCCGGCCGTCATCGATCGAGACGGGAACGATGGGGATGACGGAATGATCGTCTGGCTCTTGATGCGTATCGCGCAGGCCTGCGGGATCATGCTGGTGATGACCGTGCTGGTCTTCATCGGCGTCCATGTCATCGGCGACCCGACCGCGATGCTCGTGTCGCCGGAGGCGAGCGCGCAGGACCGGGCCCGCATGATCGCCGCGCTGGGGCTCGATCAGCCGCTATGGCTGCAGTATCTGCACTTCCTCGGCGGCATTCTGCAGGGGGACATCGGCAACAGCTTCGTCTTCCACCTGCCGGCGATGGGTCTCATCCTGCAGCGCATGCCGGCGACGCTCGAGCTGGCGTTCTGCGCCCTGCTCTTCGCCCTGCTGATCGGAGTCCCGCTCGGCCTCTACTGCGGTCTGCGGCCGAACACGACGCTGTCGAAGATCATCATGACGTCGAGCATCGTCGGCTTCTCGATCCCCACCTTCTGGTTGGGGTTGATGCTGATCCTGCTCTTCTCGGTCAATCTCGGCTGGCTGCCGAGCAGCGGCCGCGGCGAGACGGTCAAGATCCTCGGCATCGGCTGGTCGTTTCTGACGCTCGACGGGCTGTCGCACCTCGCGATGCCGGCGTTCACGCTGTCGCTCTACAAGGTCGCCCTGGTGCTGCGCCTGGTGCGCGCCGGCGTGCGCGAGATCATGCCGCTGGAGCACGTCCGCTTCGCGCGGGCCAAGGGCCTGTCGCAGCGGCGCGTGGTCGTGGTGCACGTCCTCAAGAACCTGATGATCCCGGTCGTCACGGTCACAGGCATGGAATTCGGAACGCTGATCGCCTTCTCCCTCGTCACCGAAACAGTCTTCGGATGGCCGGGGATGGGAAAACTGATCATCGATTCGATCAACTTGCTCGATCGCCCCGTGATGGTTGCCTACCTGGTGATCATCGTCGCGCTGTTCAGTGCCATCAATATTATCGTCGATATCCTCTACATGCTGCTCGACCCCCGAATTCGGCCGCGTTGACGTCCGCGCCGTGCCCGAGACCCGCAGAACGCCGCCCGACCCGATCACCCCCGAGACGACGGCCCGTCGCCGCGCCGCCAGGAGCACCATGGACGAACAGCTGGATCAGATGCCCCGCCCTCGCCTGCGCGACGCCGGTGGCGGCGCGGGCCGACGAGCGGGCCGGCGGCTCGGAAACGGCGATGCCGTCCGCGGTTCCATTCTCGCCGCCCGCGACGGGCTCGGACCGGCCGAGCGCGCCGTCGCCGGTCCCGTGACGCGCATACGCAATCAAGCCTGCACCACCCCCCTACCGCTAGCTCTGAGGGAGACCGCCATGAACCGTTTGTCCCGGGTCGTCCGTTCCAGTCGGCGTCTGGCCGCCGCGATCGTGATCGCCACCGGTGCCGCGAGCGCCGCCCACGCCGACGAACTGACCATCGGATCGCGGACCGAGATGTCCACGATGGACCCGCACGCGCTGTGGTCCGGCACCAGCGCGCAGTTCTACAACCACTATCTCGGCTTCCTGACGAACATCGGACCGGACAACAGCGTCCTGCCGGCCATCGCCGAGAGCTGGGAGAGCGAGGGCGAGAACCTCTGGGTGTTCCACATCAACCCGGACGCGGTCTTCCAGGACGGCACGAAGATCACGGCCGAGGACGTGATCGCCTCCTACGAGCGGGCGATCAACAGCCCGAAAGGGTCCTATGGCGGCCTCTTCGCCGGGGTCACCGGCTTCTCCGCGCCCGATCCGCTGACGCTCGAGATCCACACCGAGCGCGCGTATCCGACGCTGCCCAACGCCATGACCCAGATCGCGGTCCTGCCGAAGTCGGTCAACGAAACCGCGACGCCGGAGGACTTCCTGACCGCGAAGGCCAACGTCAGCGCGGCCCCCTACAAGTTCATCGAATATATCCCCGGCGATCACCTCACCGTGGAGCGCAACGAGGCGTGGTTCGGCACGCCGGCGAAGTGGGACCGGATCACCTTCCGCTTCCTGTCGAACCCCGCCACCCGCGTCACCGCGCTGCTGTCGGGCGACGTCGACCTGATCGACGGGGTGCCGCCGGAAGACGCCGCGCGCCTGCGCACCGACGACCGCTTCAACGTCGTCTCGGGGCCCAGCGACCGGGCGGTCTACATGACCTTCGACCTGGCGCGGGACGTGACGCCCTATGTCGCCGACAAGGCGACGGGCGAGCCACTGCCCACGAACCCGTTCAAGGATCTGCGCGTGCGCGAGGCGCTCTCGCTCGCGGTGGACCGCCGGGCGATCACCGAGCGCGCGATCGACGGCATGGCGGAGCCCGCGAACCAGGTCGGCACGCCGACGCTCGGCGGGTTCGCCGAGGACTATCCGCCCAAGGCGTACGATCCCGCACGCGCGAAAGAGCTGCTCGCCGAGGCGGGCTATCCCGACGGCTTCGCCCTGACGGTGAGCTGCATGCAGGGCCGCCTGGTGAATGACGCGCGCGTCTGCCAGGTGCTGGGCCAGATGTTCCAGCGCATCGGCCTCGACGTGACCGTCGACGTCGAGCCCTACGCCGTCTTCATCACCAAGGCGACCTGCCACTGCGACGACCGCAAGAGCTTCTTCATGAGCACCTGGGCCTCCTCCTCGGCCGGCGAGGTGGGGATCGCGCTGCGCAACGTGCTGCACAGCTACGAGCCCGACAAGAAGCTCGGCGTGTGGAACCTCGGCGAATACTCCAACCCCGAAGTCGACGCCCTGATCGAACAGTTCTCGACCGTTCTCGACCAGGAGAAGCGGCGCGACATGGAAAAGCAGGCGATGCGCATGGCGATGGACGACCTCGGCGTGCTGCCGCTGCACATGCAGTCGGTCATTCTCGCCGCCAAGGCCGGGCTCAAGCCCACGATCTTCGGCAACGAATACACCCTCGGCGACTACGTCGAGCAGACGGACGCGCCGTGAGGGCTCGCGCCGCTTTCGCCGCCGGCGCCTTGGCGATCCGACGGCCCCGCGCCGGACGCGCCGGCATCGCCGGCGATCGCCGCCCAGAATGGAAGAAGGGGAAGACGATGAAGACTTGGATGAAGTCCGTCCTGCTGGCTTCGGCCGTCGCGGCCGTCTGCAGCCACGGGTCTCGGGCCGACGACCTCGTGATCGGGGCGAGGACAGAGATGGCCTCGATGGACCCGCACACGCTGTGGTCGGCCGCGACGTCGCAGTTCTACAACCACTATCTCGGCTATCTGGTGAACATCGCGCCGGACAACAGCGTGCTGCCCGCCATCGCCGAGAGCTGGGAGGCGCAGGGCGACGATCTTTGGGTGTTCAAGATCAACCCCGACGCGCAGTGGTCGGACGGGACGCCGATCGTGGCGAGCGACGTCATCGCCTCCTACGAGCGGGCGATCAACAACCCCAAAGGCTCCTATTCGGGGATCTTCGCGGGGGTCGACGGCTTCGACGCGCCGGACGAGCACACCCTCGAGATCCACACCGCCGGGCCCTACCCCACCCTGCCCAACATGCTCACCCAGGTTGCCGTGCTGCCGCCGTCGGTGATCGAGGGCGCCGAGCCCGGCGACTTCATGACGCCGAAGGGCAACGTGGGCGCGGCACCCTACAGGTTCGTCGAATACGTGCCCGGCGACCACCTGACGCTGGAGCGGTCCGAGACCTATTTCGGCGACCCCGCGCTGTGGGACACGGTGACGTTCCGCTTCCTGACCAATCCCGCGACGCGCGTGACGGCGCTGCTGTCCGGCGACGTCGACATGATCGACGGCGTCCCCCCCGAGGACGCCGCGAAGCTGAGCGACAATCCCGACTTCAACGTCGTCTCGGGCCCGAGCGACCGCGTCGTGTTCATGACGTTCGACATCTCCCGCGACGTGACGCCCGAAGCCGTCGACAAGAACGGTGACCCGCTGCCGGAGAACCCGTTCAAGGACGTTCGCGTGCGCAAGGCGTTCGCGCTCGCGATCAACCGCGAGGCGATCGCCGCGCGCGCCATGGACGGCATGGCCACCCCCTCGAACCAGATCGGGACGCCGACGCTCGGCGGCTTCGATCCGGACTATCCGCCGATCGGCTACGACCCCGAGGCGGCGAAGAAGCTCCTCACCGAGGCGGGCTATCCGGACGGCTTCGGCCTGACCGTCGCGTGCATGAACGACCGGCTCGTCAACGACGAGCGGATCTGCCAGATCGTCGCCCAGATGCTGCAGCGGATCGGCATCCGCACCACGGTGGACATCGAGCCCTATTCGGTGTTCGCCACCAAGGCGACCTGCCACTGCGACGACCGCCGCAGCTTCTTCATGAGCACCTGGGCCTCGTCCGCGGCCGGCGAGGTGAGCATGGCGCTGCTCAACCTCTTGCACAGCTACGAGCCCGAGAAGAAACTCGGAACCTGGAACCTCGGCGAATACACCAACCCCGCGCTCGACGAGAAGATCGAGACGCTCGCCACCGTGCTCGATCCGGACGAGCGGCATGCGCTGGAGCGCGAGGCGATGCGCATGGCGATGGACGACTACGCGGTGCTGCCGCTCCACATGCAGTCGGTGATTCTCGCGGCGCGCAAGGGGCTCGAGCCCTCGGTGTTCGGCAACGAGTACACGCTCGCCAACTACGTCCGGCCCGAAGGCGAGTGACGGGCGCGCGGGTGCGCGGGGCGGGGCTCCCCGGCCCCGCCCCGCGGCCCGCAGTCCGACCCGGGATCGACGGCAGGGAGAGCGCACCTGAAGGATCTGGAGAAGAGCATGACGACGTGTCTGAAGCGCCTTCTGGTCGGCGCGCCGGCCCTCGCGGCGAGGACCGGCGCGCGCATCCGCGTCCGCAAACGGACCGATCGGCGGCCCGCATCGCGGAACGAGCCCGATCGATCCAGAGCGATGCCTCGCGCCCGAGGCCTCGCCCCGCCGCGGCGGGGCCTCGCCGAACGGCCCACCCGCACGACGATGCTGCCCGTCCACCCCGGCTGACCGCTAGCGCCGCCCGCCCCGCACCGCCGCGATCTCCTTGGAGCCACTGATGTCCACGCCCCCAACTCCCACGATTTCCGTGCGCAACCTGTCGGTGCGCTTCGGCGAAAGCGAGGTCGTGAAGAACGTGTCGTTCGACGTCGCGCCGGCCGAAACCCTCGCCGTGGTCGGGGAATCGGGCTCGGGCAAGAGCGTGACGTCCTATGCGATCATGCGCCTGCTCGGCCGATCCGGCGTGACCGTCAGCGGCTCGGTCGAGATGGGCGGACGCAACCTCCTCGACCTCTCCGAGCCGGAGATGGAGGCGGTGCGCGGCGGCGAAATCGGCATGATTTTCCAGGAGCCGATGACGAGCCTGAACCCGGTGCTGAAGGTCGGCTTCCAGGTCAAGGAGGCGCTGCGCGCCCACAAGACGCTGTCGAGCGCGGAGGCCAAGGAGCAGACGCTCGAGCTTTTCGACCAGATGCGCATCCCCGACGCCCGCCGCCGGCTCAACGACTATCCGCACATGTTCTCCGGCGGCATGCGCCAGCGGATCGTCATCGCGACCGCGCTCGCCTGCCGGCCTTCGCTGCTGATCGCGGACGAGCCGACCACCGCGCTCGACGTCACGATCCAGGCGCAGATTCTCGAGCTCCTGAAGGACATCCAGCGCCGCAACGGCATGTCGGTCATCTTCGTGACCCACGACATGGGTGTGGTCGCGAACATCGCCGACCGCGTGCTGGTGATGCGTCGCGGCGAGGTGCTGGAGCAGGGGAGCGTGGAGCAGGTCTTCAACGAGCCACAGCACGCCTACACGAAGCTGCTGATCCAGGCGGTGCCGCGGCTCGGCGATATGACCGGATCGGCAACCCCGCGCCGGTTCGGTCGGGGCGCGGGCGAAGCGGCGACGGTCCCGCTCACCGCCCCGCCCTCCCCCACTGTGCCGACCTCCGCGGCACCTTCCCCCAGAGTGCCGACCTCCGCGGCACCTTCCCCCACTGTGCCGACCGCCGCGGCACCGTCCGCCGGAGTGCCGGCCTCGTCGGCGCCGTCCCCCGCGGTGCCGGCCTCCGCCGTGCCCGTGCCGGCCGCGCCGGCGGAGGCGAAGCCGCACCTCGGGAAGGCGCGCCCGGTGCTCGAAGTGCGCAACCTCGTCACCCGCTTCGCCGTGCGGGGCGGCCCGCTGCGCCGCCACGTCGGCAACGTGCACGCCGTCGAGAACGTGTCGTTCAGCATCGCGCCGGGCGAAACCCTCTCTCTCGTGGGCGAATCGGGCTCGGGCAAGTCCACCACCGGACGGACGATCCTCGGCCTGGAGCAGGCGCAGTCGGGGGAGATCCTGCTCGACGGATACGAGGTCCGGCCGAGCACCCGGCGCGGGATCCGCGAGCTGCGCTCCTCCATCCAGATGATCTTCCAGGACCCGTTCGGATCGCTCGACCCTCGCCAGCGCATCGGCAGTGCGGTCGCCGAGCCCGTGATCTCGCGCGGGCTCGCCAGCCGGGCGGAGGCGTCCAGGAAGGTCGACCATCTCCTGCGCCGCGTGGGCCTCGATCCGGCGGTCCGAACGCGCTACCCGCACGAATTCTCCGGCGGGCAGCGTCAGCGGATCTGCATCGCGCGCGCCCTCGCCGTCGATCCGCGGCTCGTCATCGCCGACGAGGCGGTCTCCGCGCTCGACGCCTCGGTCAAGGCGCAGGTGGTCGACCTGATGATCGACCTGCAGGAGGAGTTCGGCCTCGCCTACCTCTTCATCAGCCACGACATGGCGGTGGTCGAGCGCATCAGCCACCGGATCGCGGTGATGTACATGGGCGAGATCGTCGAGATCGGCAGCCGCGCCGACATCCTCGAGCGCCCGCGGCACGCCTACACGCGCCGGCTGCTCGATGCCGTGCCGGTTCCCAATCCGGAGCACCGGCGCAAGCGCCTTCCCGCGCCCGAAGGCGAGCTGCCGAGCCCGATCCGGCCCGTCGGCGCCCACCGTCCGCAGACGCGGATGGTCGAGGTCGCCCCCGGCCACTTCGTCCTGCGGACGCTCGAGGAGATCGCCGACGAGCCCCTGCCCCAGATCGAGCCGGTGCCGTCGGTCGACGACGCGCTCGCCGACGAGATGATGCGGTTCGGCCGCGCATGATCCCGTCTTCGCCGGCGAGCCCCCACCCCTTCGCGCGCATGAGAGAGACCCGAACATGAGCAGCATGGATCTCACCAACCAGGGCCGGGCCCACTCGCCCTGGCGGAGCTTCGCGCGACGCTTCGTGCAGTCGAAGGTCGCGCTGGCGGGGCTCATCATCCTCGCCTTCGTCGTGATCCTCGCCGTCTTCGCGCCGTGGATCGCGCCGCAGGACCCCTACGACCTCATGCAGCTCGACATTCTCGACAGCCGCCTGCCGCCCGGATCGGAGGCCTACGGCGGCGGCGTCTACTGGCTCGGCACCGACGACCAGGGCCGCGACATGCTCTCCGCGATCCTCTACGGGCTGCGCATCAGCCTGACCGTGGGCGTCGGCGCTGCCCTGCTCTCGGCCGTGATCGGGGTCACCCTCGGCCTCATCGCGGCCTATTTCGGCGGCCGCATCGACGCCGCGATCATGCGGCTCGTCGATCTGCAGCTGTCGTTCCCGACGATCCTCGTGGCGCTGATGATCCTCGCCTTTCTCGGCAAGGGCGTCTTCAACGTGATCCTCGCCATGGTGGTGGTCGAGTGGGCCTATTATGCGCGCACCATGCGGGCCGCCGCGATGATCGAACGCAAGCGGGAGTACATCGCCGCCGCCGAGTGCATGATGCTGCCGAAGTGGCGGACGCTGTTCCTCCACATGCTGCCGAACTGCTTTCCGCCGCTGATCGTCATCGCCACCCAGCAGGTCGCCCGTGCGATCGCGCTCGAGGCGACGCTCAGCTATCTCGGCCTCGGCGTGCCGATCACGCAACCCTCGCTCGGGCTGCTGATCGCCAACGGCTACGCCTACATGACCTCCGGCGGATGGTGGATGAGCGTGCTGCCGGGCATGGCGCTGCTCATCACCATCGTGGCGCTCAACCTGATCGGCGATCAGCTTCGCGAGTTGGTCAACCCGCGCGAAGCCTGACCAGAGGACCCATCACGCTATGATCTACAGAACCCTCCTCGGCGGCCACCGCATGCCGGCGCTCGGCTTCGGGACGTGGGAGCTCGAGGGCGACGTCTGCCGCCAGGCGGTGGAGACGGCGCTCGAGGTCGGTTACCGCCACATCGACACCGCGGTGCGCTACGGCAACGAGGCCGCGGTGGGGGCGGCGCTGGCGGCCTCGGGCGTGCCGCGCGAGGCGCTGTTCGTCACCACCAAGGTCTGGCACGACTCGTTGACGGCGCCGGCGGTCCGCGCCTCCGCCGAGGCGAGCCTCGGCTGCCTCGGCCTCGACTATGTCGACCTCCTGCTGGTGCACTGGCCGAACCCCGAGGTGCCGTTGGAGGAGACGCTGGAGGCCTTCGCCGCGCTGCAGGCCGAGGGGCTCGCCCGCTCCATCGGGGTCAGCAACTTTCCCGTCCGCCTGATCGAGCAGGCGGTGGACGCGATCGGCGCCCGGGTGGCGACGAACCAGGTGGAGTTCCACCCCTTCCTCGACCAGAGCCGGCTGCACGCCGCGCTGGAGGCGCGCGGCATCGTCCTGTCCGCCTACCAGCCGCTGGCGGGCTCCCGCGCGCTGAGCGAGCCGGTCGTCGTCGAGATCGCCGCCGCGCGCGGGCGCACGCCGGCGCAGATCGTGCTGCGCTGGATCCTGCAGCAGGAGGGGACGGCAGCCATCCCGCGCTCCCGCAACCCGGTCAACATCCGCCGGAACTTCGAGATCTTCGACTTCACCCTGTCGACGGCCGAGATGGGGCGCATCTCCCGCCTGCGAGGAGAGCGCCGCTTCCTGACCCCTTCCTTCGCGCCGGAATGGGACGACGGCGACGCATCGACCGACCCCACCCCGAAGCGATCCGCACGAAGGATGTAGGCGGGACGACGCTCGCCCCGAGCCGCTTGGCGCCGGAGCCTCGCGCCGAGGGCTCGTTCGCCCGGGCGATGATGGGAGCGGTGGCAGCGAGCGCGGTCGTGCGCGTCGATGCGGTGGGGTGCCACGGGCCGCATCCCCGTCCCGGATGGGCACCGTCATGGAAGCGAGCGTCAGAGGATCTCTTCGGAGTAGTTGAGGAGACCGGAGGCGCGGATGGCGGCGTTGGGGTAGTAGGCGTCGCGCAGCGCGGCGAGCGAGAAGCTCGGGTCCACCTTGCGCAGGTGTTCGAGCATGTCGCGCGCCTTCTCCTTCTCGCCGGCGCGCATATAGAGCGGCACCAGATAGCGCTGCGGCGAGAGATAGCGCGGCCACAACGCCCGCATCAGCTCGCCGATGCGCAGCGCCTCGTCGTACTGGCCGCTCTCCAATGCGGTGAGGCCGCAGATGAGGTCCAGCGTGGGCTGATAGGGGGTGGGGCCGGCGAGCTTGCGGGCCGCCGCCGCGTAGCTGTAGCCGCGCTGATGGTCGCCGAGGTGCGACTTGACGCGGCCGAGAAAGGCCATCGCCAGCGCGTTGTGCCGGCTCAGCGCGAGGCTGCGCTCGGCGAGCTCGTGCGCCACGTGATACTCGTCGAGCACCAGGCTGTAGACGTAGCTCGTCAGCGCGTGGACCATCGAGTTGTGCGGCTCGAGCTCGATCGCCTGACGGGCGTAGGCCTTCGCCTCCTCCCGCAGGACCTGCCGGTTGGCGGGATTGTGCTCCACATAGTCGTAGGTCTGCGCGTAGGCCCGCCAGGCGAGGAAGATGCCGCGCCCCTCCATGGCGAAGGCGGTGTCGAGCAGCCGGCGCGCCTCCTGCAGGTCGTCGTAGTCGAGGGTGCACATGCGCTGGATGGCGTCGTAGCCCATGGCGAAGGCGGTGCGCCGGTCGTCGGCGCTGTAGAGGTTGCGCAGCTGGATCGAGCCGACGCTGATGCCCTCGTTGATGAGGCGCTTCAGCTCGTCCGCGTCGACGATGAACCCGTCGTTGGGCACGAGCCCCGTGCCGGACCAGAGACGCCGCGTGGTGTGCGGGCAGGTGTAGGTGAGGTGCACGGCGGTGACCTTCGCCATCGCCTGCGCCTCGACGCGGATCTCGATGCCGGGCGTCTCGAGCGGTGTGTCGCGCACCTCGATGGAGTTGAGCTCGGCGAGCCCGCCCGCCACCGCGTCGCCCACCACGCGCGACAGGAAGGCGTCGTTGTCGCCGCGCGTCAGCTCGGGCGGCAGCACCCTGACCCACGGCCGCTCCACCTCCGGCGCCTTGCCGTGGCCGAGCCGCGGCGCGGGCTGCCAACCGACGAACGACGCTCCCGTGGCCGGCCGGTCGATCCGCTCCGCCGGGCCGGTCGAACGCGCCGAGCCGGCGTCGAGCCGGTCGTGCACCTTCGCCCGCTGCTCGCGGAGCCAGTCCTCGAACTCGGGATCGCGAATGGTGAGATCGTCGAGCAGCATCGCGGCCGCCGCCGCACCCTCGCCGGCCGGCGGATCGACCGCCACGGCGACCCGCTCGGGGTCGAGGCTGATATAGCGCGGCTCGGCGAGGAGGCAGTCCTGATAGTCGCCGAGGCTGCGACGAATGTCGGTCAGCGCCTGCCGCAGATTGGCGGCGCTGTGCTCCGGGCCCATCAGGCTCCAGAGCTTGTCCTGGAGGGCGGTGCGAGAGCGGCCGAGCTCCGGCGACAGCGCGATGATCGCGAGCACGGCGCGGGACTTCTGGCGCGTGGGCGTGAGGTCGCTCCCGTCCGGCCCGCGCACGCGGAAGGCGCCGAACAGCGAGATCGTCAGCCGTCCCGCGCTCCTGACGTCCGCCATCGCGGCCCGCTCCCATCGTTCGCACGCATGCGCACCGCCCGCTCGCCCGGGCTCGCGCCGATATAAGACGCACTGATTGGCCGAGGGAAGACTACGTTATGGCCGCGAACAATCAAGTAATTTCGCCGGCGTGAAAAGTGCGTGAATTACGAATGGCCAACTCTGCACACGGTTGAGACACAGCCGTGAATGGATTTCACATTTGGTGAAATCAAGATCGAAGCATCCGCGACGCAACCCGGTCTCTCCATGACATTGACCTCTGGGTCGCGGACCAGAAGAGGGTGGAAGCCATTGTCGACCTCAGCCTACCTCGCGGAACTTAACGGGGCCAACGGCGCGAATGGCGCCAACGGGG
The DNA here is from genome assembly GCF_016411865.1 of Acuticoccus mangrovi. GTDB lineage: Bacteria > Pseudomonadota > Alphaproteobacteria > Rhizobiales > Amorphaceae > Acuticoccus > Acuticoccus mangrovi. The sequence goes on from NZ_JAEKJA010000027.1 coordinate 53,638, forward strand.
CCAATGGGGCGAACGGCGCCAACGGGGCCGGCGGTCTTCTGCCGGAATCGGGCTTCGTGGGCCGCCTCGCCTCCCCCTTCACCTCCGGCGCCACCATCACCAGCCGGGACGGCATCGTCGGCCCCTGGGTGGAGCCCGTCGGCCTTCCGGGCACGCCCGACTTCGACGATCCGGAGGCGATGGGCGTCTGGTCGCCGCGGGTGCGCGCCAACATCTACGCCTTCGAGCTCGGCAGCCTGTTCGGCTTCACCGGCGACGGCACCGGCGCCACCGTCACCGCGCGCGACGCATCGGGCGATGCGCTGCCCCTCGTGACGTTGCGCCGCCCGTCGGTCGCCACGCTGCGCGCCCAGCTCGCCCTCGTGCGCGGCTACGCCGATCTGCGCTCCGATCGCGCCCCGGAGATCCTGTCGCAGCTCTCGATGATCGAGATCTTCTTCGGCGGCATCACCGGCCTCCATCGCCAGAAGCACCGCTACACGCTGGAGCTCGTCGCCGTGCTCAATCACATGATGGTGCTCACCGAGATGCGGGTGAAGCACGCCATCGCCGCACCGCGCCCCACCGCCTTCAGCGCCCAGATCAACCCGATGATCCAGAACCCGGGGCACGGCTCCTTCCCGAGCGGCCATTCGGGCGAATCCTTCCTGATGGCGGGCCTCCTGTCGCACCTCAGCGAGGCGCAGGATCTCGCCATCCACGGCCCCGCCCGTCACTACCGGGCCCAGATGATGCTTCAGGCGCACCGCATCGCCGTGAACCGCGTGGTCGCCGGGGTGCACTTCCCGACCGACAACGTCGCCGGCCAGGTGCTCGGCCTCACGCTGCTGCCCTACCTCCTCGCCGCCTGCGGCAACGACGGCACCGGTTCCGTCGCGACCACGCCGGTGACGTTCGACGCCGACGCGTTCGGCGCCGGCGATCACGACTTCGCCACCATCAACGAGATCCTGGACGGCGGCGGACCGCAGCAGACCTACCTCACCCGCGGCACCGGCACGGTGACGCCGCCGGCCGGGTCGTGCCCGACCATCGCCTGGCTCTACGCCAAGGCGAAGGCCGAGTGGCCGAGCTGAGCGAGCGCCCGCCATGCCGATGCAGTGGACCACCCCCACGCCGATCCCGCCGGCGGCCGGCGCCGCCGATCCCGCCTGGCACTTCCTCACCGCCGTGAGCGCCCCGGAGGACGCCATCGTGCGCCCTCTCCTCGTCACCCTCGCCATGACCCGGCAGGGCGCCCGCGAGCTGATGAACGCGCGATGGAACCGCGGACCCGGCCAGCACCGGCCGCTTCTGCGCAAGATCGCCGACCGGCTCGACGCCATCGACGTCGACGCGGTCGAGGTCTTCCTCGCCGCCGACCGTCACGAGTTCCCGATCGTCGGGGTCGAGTTCGACGTGCAGCCGGACGAGATGCCCTTTCTCGGCGACATCGCCGCCCTCACCCGCCGTCATGACGGGCTGTGGCTCGCGCCCGCCCCGCTCGACGAGATCGGTCCCCTCTGGGCCGCGGCGATCGTGGACTATGAGCGCCGCGCCATCGGCCCGGTGCCGGAGCCGGCCGACCACATCGCCGCCAACGCGGTGGTGATGGCGATCATCGACGACGGCATCGCCATCGCCAACGACCGCTTCCGCCGCAGCGCCGGCGAGACGCGGGTGGAGACGTTCGTCAGCCTCCGCCTCGCCGGCGGGCACGTGACGGCGCACCGCTTCGAGCGGGAGGAGATCGACCAGCTCGTCGCGAACGCCGGCGGCGACGAGCGGATGGTCTACCGGATGATGGACCTCATCGACCCCGCCTCCGACAGGCGGCAGCCGCTGCGCTTCTCACGCAGCCACGGCACCCATGTGCTCGATCTGATGGCCGGAGACGCCTGGCGCGGCCGGCCGCAGACGCCGGAGGAGCGGCCGATCATCGCCGTCAACGTGCCGTCGGAGGCGATCGAGGACCGCTCCGACTCGCTGATGCCGGCGAGCCTCGACCGGGCGCTGCGCGAGGTGCTCCTCGCCGCGGTCCGCCTCGGGATCCGCATGTCGGTCGACCCCGACGCCCCGAGCTTTCCGCCGCTGGTGCTCAATCTCAGCTTCGGCATGTTCGCCGGCCCTTGCGACGGCATGGGCAAGAACGAGCGCCTCCTGCGGCGCTTCCTCGAGATCTATCGGGCGCTGCCGGGAGCGCCGCGCTGCGAGATCACCGTCGCCGCCGGCAACTCCTTCCAGTCGCGGGCGATGGCCAACACCCACCTCGCCACCGGCGAGCCGCTGACGCTCGACTGGTCGGTCCTGCCCGACGACAAGACGTCGAGCTTCGTCGAGATCTGGCTGCCGGAGCGGTCGTCCGGCGGCGCGGAGATCTCGGTGACGCTGACGCCGCCGGGCGGGCCCGTCTCGCCCCCGTCCCGGCTCGGCGAGATGATCGACCTGTCGGCCGGCGGCGACGCCGCGGCGCGGATCTACCACCAGGAGGTGTCGCGGCAGGGCGGTCCCGCCGTGCGCGAGGTGGTGACGCTCGCCGTGCGGCCGACGACGGGCGACCGGCCCGGCGTGGTGGTCGCACCGGCCGGCATCTGGACGCTCACCCTCACCGGCACCCCGGTGGAGGGGGTGACCGTCGAGGTCGACATCCGCACCCAGCGCGACGACAAGGTGACCTTCCGCCCGCCCCGGGGCCGCCAGTCCTACTTCGACGATCCGAACTATCGCCGCTTCGACGCCACCGGCCGGATGATCAACGACACCAACGGCGAGGTGGGTCCCGTGACGCGCTCGCGGACCCTCAACGCCTACGCCTCGGGGCCGGAGGCCGGCGGGCCGCTGCTCGTCGCCGGGGTGCGCCGCACCGATCTGAGCCCGGCCCTCTACTCCACCGCCGGACCCTCGGCGGGCGGACGGCCGGGCCCGACGGTCTGCGCCCAGTCGGAGGGCAGCCCCTCGCACATCGGCGTGCTCGCGACCGGCACCTATTCCGGCAGCGTGGCGGCGATGCGCGGGACGAGCGTCGCCGCCCCCCAGGCGGCCCGGCAGATCGCCAACGCCATCGCCGCCGGCCTGCCGAGCACCGCCGGAATGGCGCCGCTCGACCCCGGCGTGCGCGACCGCCTCGGCACCCACCGCGTCGACGTGGTGGTGAGCGAGACCGAGATGCGCCGGTTCCGCGTCTGAAACGCGGCGGCGCGGCCGCGACCGCGCCGCCCCCTAGCGAGAGGAGGCACCCGAGGGTGTTGTTCGATCCGCTGAAGATCCAGGACTATCACGACCGGGTCCGCGACTGCATCGAGGCCGGCAAGCCCGGCTTCGCGCAAGGCTATCTCTTCGACGTGCTCGTCTCCTACGAGACGGCGTCGCCCGGCGGCCCGTTCCTCTTTCCGGTCGGCTTCTGCATCCCGATCCGTCCCACCGGGGTGCTCGAGGAGCTGATCCTCGACGTGGCGCGGGGCGAGGCCACGGCCTCGCCCTACACCTTCCGCCGCAGCCGCATCGAGCGGATGATCGACGAGCGTCGCACCCATCCGATGCCGATCCGCAAGCTGCGCCGCCAGGCCGACATGCTCACCGCCTTTTACATGGCCCCCGACAGTACCGGTCACCGAATGATATTCTGAGCCCCAGACGGTCTAAATATTGGCTGTTGCGACCGCCCGATCATCCTGCTAATATAAATGCAATTTACTAAACGTTATTTGAATTAAGGAATATGATTATGGACATGCGTGCGCGCATGGCGTCCGTCCTCGAGGACGACGAGGTTTTCGAGTCGCTGCGGGACGGCGGCTTCATGTCCAACGTGCTGGACGATCCCGACGCCGAATCCGCCCCGGCCGGTGCCACGATTCCGGACCCCAGAGACCTTCGCCGCGCCGCCGAGACGCTGCGCTCCGGACAGTTCGACACCGACAATCTGACCCCGGCCGAGGCGATCATCGTGCGCTTCGGCTATCCGCCGCTGCTCGTGCAGAACGGCACCTACGTGAAGCCCGCCCTCCCGGTCTGGTCGAGGCGGCTCGATCCCCATCGCGCCGCCATCGACCGCGCCATCGCCGGCGTCGGCCGGGTGGAGGTCAGCGGCTTTCCCTACGGCAACTGGCTCGGCACCGGCTGGATGATCGACGAGGACATCGTCGTCACCAATCGCCATGTGGTGAAGGATCTCGCGGCCCGGCGCGGCAACACCATCGCCATCCACGCCGGCTACGGCATCGCGCTCGACTACAGGGAGGAGCACGGCAGCCCGCTCGCCGAGGAGATCGAGGTCAGCGAGGTGATCCACATCGACGATCGCGTCGACCTCGCGATGCTGCGCCTCGGACGGAGCGCGCTCGCCACCTTCGGGATCGCCCCCCTTCCCCTCGCCGCGACGGTCCCGACCGACGGCTACATCGCCGTGATCGGCTATCCCGCCTACGACCCGCGCAACTCGCCCGACGACCAGTCGCGCCTCTTCGACGACATCTACGAGAAGAAGCGCCTGTCCCCCGGCAAGGTGATCGCCGGCGGCGAGCGGGCGGACACCTTCTCGCACAACTGCACGACGCTCGGCGGCAACTCCGGCTCCTGCGTCATCGACGTGTCGTCCGGGAGGGTGGTGGGGCTCCACTATGGCGGGCGCGAGGGCGAGGAGAACAAGGCGGTGCGGGTGGAGGAGATCCGCGAGCGGGCGACGCGCCTCGGGATCCGGATCGGCCGCCCCGCTCAGTACAGCGCCGCCAACGACTCCCGCCGCGAGGACACCGCCGCGGCGGAGGCGCGCCCCCACCCGATCGAGTACTACAGCGACCGCGAGGGCTACGACACCGGCTTCCTCGGCGGCCCGTCCCTCGCCGTGCCGCTGCCGCGCCTCAACGCGCTGCAGGCGCGCGACGTCGCCCGGCTCGCCGACGGGTCCATCGACCTCAAATATCAGAACTTCTCGGTGGTGATGAACGCCGCCCGGCGGCTCGCCTTCTTCACTGCCGTCAACATCGACGCCACCGACCTCTGGAACAAGCCCCGCCCCGCCGACGTCTGGCGGCTCGACCCGCGGATCGACGACGCGGCGCAGGTGGGCGAGCCGCTCTACTACGCCAACGACTTCGACAAGGGCCATCTGGTGCGCCGCCTCGACCCGGTGTGGGGCGACAAGTCCAGCGCCGCGCGCGCGGAGGCCGACACCTACCACTTCACCAACGCCGCGCCGCAGCACCGCCGCCTCAACCAGGCGATCTGGCTGCGCCTCGAGGACCACATCCTCAAGCACGCGAGCGACAGCGACGCCAAGATCAGCGTTCTGTGCGGCCCGGTGTTCGGCTACGCCGATCCGCGCTCCCAGCGGGCGGATCTGGAGGAGGTCGGCGTTCCCCTCGGCTTCTGGAAGATCATCGCCTCGATCGGGCGCGATCGGCGCCAGAGGAGCCGCCTCGAAGCGCAGGGCTTCGTCATCTGGCAGCACGACTTCATCCGCCCGTCGGACTTCGAGGCGGTGTTCGGTGCCGGGTTCGAGACCTACCAGCTGCCGATCGCCGCGCTGGAGCGGCTGACCGGCCTCGACTTCGGCGCGGCGCTGCGCAAGGCCGACACGCTCGGCGAGGAGCCAATGCCGGCGGGCGACAGCGAGGCCGTGCGCAGCGCCGTCGACACCACGGTGGTGCGCCTTCGCCAGCTCGACGACATCGTCTGAAACCGGTCGGGCCGCCGCCCGGCCCGCTTTCGCCGGAGTGCCGCCATGCCGCTCAACGACGCTGGCCGCCCGCTCGACGCGATGCCGGATCCGCCCGACGCGCGCGATGCGATGTATGTGCCCTCGGTCCGCGCCCTGCGCCCCACGCTCGATCCGCGCAAGGCCGGCGGCTGGTGGTCGCCGGGCCTCGTCCGCGACCAGGGCCGCGACCCCTCGTGTACGGGTCACGCCGTGGCGGGCGCGACCGACCTTCTCCTCAACCGCGAGGCCGAGGACAACGGTCACGCCACGCCGCGCCACGGCTTCGCGGTCGGCGCGCCGTTCGCCAGCGCCATCATGATCTACGGCAACGCGCGGCTCCACGACGAGTGGCCGGGCGAATCCTACGCCGGATCGTCGCTGCGCGGCGCGCTCAAGGGGTTTCAGCACAACGGCGTGTGCTCCATCGTCGACGCCCGCACCACCGGCTGGCGCGAGGGGATCGGCGATCGCGCCGCCTGGCGCTGGCACGCGCGACGCGAGGTGCAGGAAGCCGCCTTCGAGACCATGCTCGGCAGCTATCGCCGGGTCGAGACCCGCCTCGACGATCTCCATGCCGCCCTCTCGGAGGTGGGGGTGGTGGTGGCGACGGCCGCCGTCCACGACGGCTGGTACGCCCCGCGCGGCGGGGTGATCGGCGCGCCCACGGCGACCGACCCCGCGGCGGCGGAGCGCCGGCACGCCTTCATCCTCATCGGCTTCACCGCCGACGGCTTCATCGTCCAGAATTCCTGGGGTCCCTCCTGGGGCGAGGGCGGCACCGCGCTGTGGCCCTACGACGACTGGGCCGCCACCATCTACGACGCATGGGTGCTGAAGCTCGGCGTGCGCGCGCCGAAGGCGTTCCGCCACTCCTTCGGCCCGCAGGGCTTCGCCGCCCTCGCCGAGGCGGAACGGGTGAAGGAGCAGCGACCTTCGCGCCTCGACGTTCTCGGCCACCTCGTGCCGGTGGAGAACCAGCGCCTTCTGGCACACGGGCGCTTCAACATCGACCGAGCCGAGATCGGCCAGATCGCCGAATATATCGCGGGCGAAGGCCTCCGGCCCGGCACGCCCGACACCGCGCGCTATCGCCACGTGGTGCTGTTCTTCATCGGCGGCTGCCGCTCGCTCGACGAGACCGCCCGGGCGGTGCGCTCCCGCCATCCCGAGTTCACGCGGGCCGGGATCTACCCGATCTTCATCACCTTCGAGGCGGTGATGTGCGGTGCGCTGCTGCGCGAGGTGAAGCACGCCGTCGCCGAGGTCCACCAGCAGGTCGGGCCGACCTCGGTACGCAACACCATGTCGGCCCGCCTCGTGGAGCAGGCCGTTTCCAACGTGCCGGCGCGCATCCGCCTCGCCCTGATCCGCTCGATCCCGGTCTTCCTCGGCACCGACGCCGATGCCGGGGCGGAGACGACCGACGGCGCCGCCCTCTTCCACATCCTCTTCCAGACGCTCGCGGCGCGCTATCTCTCCGGCAGCCTCTCCTTCCACATCGTCGCCTATGATCTCGGCGCCCGCCTCGCGGCCGAGTTCCTCTCCGCCGCGCTGCCGAACTGGCCGACGCCGATCTTCTCCACCGCCCACTTCGTGGCGCCGATGGTGTCGGCCCCGATGTTCGCCCGCACGGTGCTGCCGCTGGTGCGTCCGCGCGGCTCCGGCCCCGCCGGGCGCCATGCTCCGACCGATGCGCCGGCCATCGAGCGCGCCTTCCTCTACCACCTCGACGACCGCATCGCCGCCGGCGACCTCTTCGGCGAGGGCTACCCCCACTCCTGGCCCGATCTCTGGGCTCGCGCCGAAGCGACCATGGTCGCCGGCGAGGCCCACCCCGACGAGATCGACATTCTGCCCGGCAACGAGGGCCGCCGGGTGCGCAGTCTCGCCCTCGGCGCCTATCAGCGCGACCTCGCCGCCACGCCCGCCGCGAGCGCGGCCGACCTCACCGTCACCGCTCTCGGCGACCTCGACCAGGAGCGGCTCGAGGGCCTCACCCACTTCGACCTCCACTTCTGCGAGCGGCTGACGACCTGCGTCGTCGAGGAAATCGGCCGGACCGCGGCTCAGGAGGTGCCGCTCCGCCGCCCTCGACGATCAGCGAACGGCGCTCAGCCGTCGATCTTCACCTGAAAGGAAACGCCATGGATGACCGCCCCATCCCACCGCGCAGGAACAAGCGCACCCTCGCCGAGGCGACACCCCGCCGCCTCAGCGCCGACGAGCTGCAGTCGATGATGCTCGACGTCGACATTCCCGACAGCCAGATCCGCCCCTATCTGCAGCTCGACCTCGCGAGCTCCCGCGCCTTCGGCCCCGTCGTCCGCGTCGACCCGAGCACCATCACGGAGAGCGTCGAAGAAAGCGCCTTCGCCCTCGCCCAGCTCAACAGCATCGCCCGCTGGCGCCGCCATCGCGTCTATCGCCGCCGCATCGAGAACTGGAGCGGTCCGGTCGCCGTGTCCGAGGGCGACAGCTGGTTCCAGTTCCCCTTCCTGCTCGACGACGTCATCGACGTGCTCGGCATCGACTACCCGATCTTCTCGCTCGGGGCCGCCGGCGACCTCCTGTCGGAGATGGTGCAGCAGGACGAGCTCGTCGGCGCGATCAAGGCGGAGAATCCGGACATCGTGTTCCTCTCGGGCGGCGGCAACGACCTCCTGGGCGGCGGCCGGCTGGTGAACTATCTGCGCCGCTACCGCGAGGGGCGCCCGGCGTCGGAATATACGCGCAGCACCTTCGACACGCTGCTCAACCAGACGCTCGAGGAGTACGGCACGGTGTTCGAGGCGGCGCTGTCGGCCGGCGCGCCCCGCATCGTCTGCCACGCCTACGACAACGCCATCCCCGACGGCGGGCGCTGGCTCGGCCGCCCCTTCGCGGCGCTCGGGATCGTCGACCAGCCTCTGCAGCGCAGGATCATCGCCCACCTCATCGACCGCTTCCATCTCGGCCTGTCGGAGCTTTCCCGTCGCCAGGGCTTCGCGGGGCGGATCGTGGTGGCCGACGCCCGCGACGCCGTCGGCGAAAAGGACTGGTGGGACGAGCTGCACCCGAACGACGCCGGCTTCGCCCGCGTCGCCGCCGCGATCAAGCAATCGATCGCCGAGGCCGACGAGACCGAGACGCCGATCTTCCACACCGCCGCCGCGCTGCCGATCGCCCTCGCCCGCAGCGACGCCATGGCCTTCGCCGATCATGACGAGGCCGTGCTGATCGCCGAGCTCGGCCGCCGGGTGAAGCTGATGGGCGGATCGCCCGAGATCGCCGGGCTGATGAATGTCGAGGTCACGATCACCGAGGACGAAGGCCTCTTCGATCCGTTCTACCAGATCGGCCGGCGTATCCTGCGGCGCCTCCACCGGGAGCTGCACGACCTCATGTGCGGCACCGGCGAGGACGACGTCGCCGACCGCAAGAAGCTCGCCGACGCGTTCGGCCTCGGCGAGGCGGCGGTGACCGCGGCGATCGCCAGCGTGCTGGTGGGCAGCCTCGGCGTCGCCCCCTACGTCGCGCCGGTGGTGGCGGCGATCCTCTACAAGCGCGGCGTCAAGCCGACCATCGCCGAGGTGTGCGTGATCTGGGGCGAGGCGCTCGAGGCCTGAGCGGACGGCAGAAGAGCGGGGCCTACTCGCTCTTCTGCGCCTCGGCCTCCAGGATCGGCTGCACCGCGCCGAGGGCGGCCTGGCGCCGCTCCTCCGGGGTGTAGTTGTGGTGCGCGTCGGCGTCGTCGGCGATGCGCACCGTCACCTGGCGGCTGGCGAAGCGGATGCCCTCCTGCTCGAACAGCTCGTTGATGCGCATATAGACGTGCCGCCGGGTGACGAACTGGTCGCCCGGCCGGGTCATGAACTTCACCCGCAGGATCATCGCCGAGTCCTCCATCTGAACGACGCCCTGCGACTTCAGCGGCTGGAGGAACATCGGCCCCACCTCCGGATCCTCCAGGAGCTCCTGGCCGAGCTTCTTGATGAGCTTGCGCACCTGCTCCACGTCGGTGCCGTATTCGAGGCGCAGGGGCAGCTTCATCACCACCCAGTCGCGCGAATAGTTCGTCAGGCGCTTGATGTCGCCGAACGGCACGGTGTGCAGCGGGCCGTTCTGGTGGCGCAGCTGGAAGGAGCGGACGGAGATCTTCTCCACCGACCCCATGACGCCGCCGACGTCGATATACTCGCCCTTGCGGAAGGCGTCGTCGGCGAGGAAGAAGGCGCCGGAGAAGATGTCGCGGATCAGCGTCTGGGCGCCGAAGCCGACGGCGAGGCCCACCACGCCGGCACCGGCGAAGAGCGGCCCCACGTTCACCCCGAGCCCCGAGAGCACGATCATGCCGCCGATGGAGGCGATCGACACGAGGAGGAGATTGCGCAGGAGCGGCAGGAGCGTCGCGAGGCGGGTGGAGCCGGTGCCCATCCCGTCCTCCGACTGGCCGTGGCCGGGGCCGGGCTCCTCCTCCGCGATCTTCCCGTCGATCCAGGTGCGGACGATCTGGTAGAGGGCGTAGGTCGCGAACAGCACCGCGAGGTAGCCGACGAACTGCACCGTCCCCTCCCGCAGGGAGAGGCGGCCCCACACGGCGAGCAGCGTCATCACGCCGACGATCGCGGCGAGGATCGCCGCGAGATGCTCGCCGAGCCCCTTCCAGCGGAGCTGCCAGATGGTGACCGGGTTGACGAGGGGCGCCGCGGGGGTCTCGATCTCCTCGCCTTCCGCGAGCACCTCCGCGGGCGTCTCGGCGACGGGCGCGCTCTCGGCTTCCAGGACCTCCTCGGCGGCGGCCTCCTCTTCTTCCTCTTCGTCCTCGTCGTCCTCCATCATGGCGGCGGCCTCGGCGACGGCGGCCGCACGCTCGACCGCCGGCATCGGCAGCGCCTCGGGCGGCATCGCCGCCGTGCCGCCCGAGGCGCGGTGAAGGTCGGCCTGCTGGGCGCGGAAGCGCCGGTCGATCAGGATGACGCAGACGCCGAACAGCGCGATCGCCACCACGAACGCCACGATCGGGCCGAGGATCGGGCCGACCAGGAAGCCGCCGCGGAGCAGGATGGTGGCGATGTTCGACGCCGTCGTGGCCGCGAGATAGACGATCGCCAGGATATGCCAGGTGCCCGCCAGCACCTTGCGCAGCAGGCCCGGCCGCGGCGCATTGCCCCGGATCAGCACCGCGACCACCTTGCGATGGGACAGGACGTAGGCCCCCATCAGGATGCTCGCCACCAGCGACGCGACGATCCGCATCACCGCATGCGCGTCGGGGTCGATCTTGAACCAGGCGAAGCACACGCTGATGCCGACGAAGACAATCGAGACGGCGAACACCAGCAACAGCTCGCGCGTCATGTGCACGGCCGTCGCATCGTCGATCGGCAGGAGGCGCAGCTCGGGCGACTCCGGCTGGAAGACGTTCACCGTCAGGTCGCGCAGCACGAGGTAGAGCGTCATGCCGATCAGGAGCACCAGCGAGGTGGTACGGGTCGGGCCGAACTCCGGCGTGACCGCGATGACGATCACCGCACCGACCGCGAAGAACACCGCCGCCGAGACCCACAGGATGACGGTGCGCAGGAGGCCGTAGCTGATCCGTTCGGCCCGACGCAGCGTCACCCCCTGGTAGAGCGAGCGGAAGGGCTTGCGCAGCCAGCGCAGCAGCAGGCGTCGCGAGACGAGGCCCGCGGCCACCGACACCACGCCGAGCACCACCGACCAGACCATCCAGCCGAGCGAGCCGCTCGGATGGGCCGTGTAGAGGGCGGCGGCGACGGCCTCGGGCACCCGCGGCACGCTGGCAAGAATGTCGGTCATGCGGTTGCGCAAGGTGGTCGCGACATCGAGAGCGTCCGACGCGGAGACGCCGCCGCCTTCGGGCTGCGCCGCCGGGGCGCTCGGATCGATGACGACGACGGTGGCGCCGGCCTCCCGGGCGCTCGTCACGATCGACTCGATGGTCGGCGCGGTCTGGCCGCTCGCGGCGGGTGTGGCCTCGCTCTTGCTCGCCGCCCCCATCATGGCTTCCTCGGCGGCGATCTGCGCACCGACCGGTCCGGCGAGCACCATGAGGGTGAAGGTGATCGCCAACGTCGCCGCCAGCCTGTCGTAGAAGCGTTTCTTCATGATCCGTCTGCCTGCTGGTCTCGGTGGCGCGGCGAAGGGTCCGATGGGGGAGACCATCGCCCATAGCTTTTCAGACTACTTCTGCGGTGTTCGACAGTCGCCCGTCAAAGGCTTTCGTGGCGCCCGGTCGACCGCTCGGCTAGGCTTGTGGCAGAAATGAGCGGGAGGGGGCGATGGAGCGCGTCAGGGCCGAGGACTGGTACACCGTCCGCCGTCTCGACGACGACGTGACGCTGATCTACGAGCCCTACGTCATCCCGTTCGCGCGCTGCAACATCTGGCACGTGCGCGGCCGCGACGCCGACCTCCTCGTCGACAGCGGCAGCGGAGTGGTGAGCCTGCGCGAGCAGGTGCCGCTCCTGACCGAGAAGACCTGCCTTGCCGTGGCGAGCCACACCCACTTCGACCACATCGGCTGCCACCACGAGTTCGAGCACCGCCTGGTGCATGCCGCCGAGGCGGAGATCCTCGCCCACCCGGACAATCGCGCCACCCTCGCCGACCCCTATGTCGACGACAAGATGTTCATCAAGCTGCCCCCCGCGCCCTTCACCGCCGACGCCTACGGCATCAAGGGCCGCGCCGCGACGCGCATCCTCGCCGACGGCGACGTGGTGGACCTCGGCGACCGCAGCTTCGAGGTGATCCACACTCCCGGCCACTCCCCCGGCGGCATCGCGCTGTGGGAGGCGGCGACTGGGATCCTCTTCTCAGGCGACATCGTCTACGACGGGGAGCTCCTGGAGAACACCTACCACGCCAATGCGGCCGACTATCTCGCCAGCATGAAGCGGCTTCTGGAGGTGCCCGTGCGCGTCGTCCACGCCGGCCACTGCGCCAGTTACGGGCGGGAGCGGCATCGCCGGATCATCGGCGACTGGCTGGCGCAAAAGGAAGCCGCCGCCCACTAGACCTCGCGTCGGCGCGTTGCATCGGCCGCCGAGACGTGCCCATGGTGTCGCACGAAAGGACAATAGTCCTTTTCAACGGGTTGTGCGTCGACGGACCTTGCATCCGGAAGCAGCAAGCGGATCGCCCGATCCCGCCGACGCATCCGATCGGGCGGGATCGTGCCACCACCTGGGAACGCGGCGCACGATCGGAGGTCATCCATGCTGCCCGAACTCAAGTCCACCGGATCTCCCGGCCTCGACGAGGTGCTGCGGGGCGGCCTTCCCGATTCCAACCTCCACCTCGTGCAGGGCCCGCCGGGGTCGGGCAAGACCACCCTCGCCCTCCAGTTCCTGCGGGCGGGCCTCGCGATCGGCGAGAAGGCCCTCTACATCACCCTCAGCCAGACGAGGGACGAGCTCGCCCGGATCGCCGCGAGCCACGGCTGGGACCTCGACGGCATCGACGTGGTGGAGCTGCACGCCAGCAACGAGGGCGTTCCCGCCGAGCAATCGATCTTCCAGACGGCCGACCTGCGGCTCGACCAGACGCGGCGGGAGATCGAGCGGTCCATCGAGGCCCACGCCCCCTCGCGCGTCGTCTACGACTCGCTGCTGGAGGTCCGCCTCCTCACCCTCGACGACCCGCGCTTCCACCGCGAGCTGATCGGGCTGCGCACGGCGCTGAGCCGGCGCGGAATCACCGCCCTTCTTCTCGACACCGAGCCCTCGGCGACCGAGGCCGCCCTCGGCGCGCGCGACATGCAGGCCCGCGGGATCGTCCACGGCATCATCACGCTCGACAAGGTGCTGCCCAATTTCGGCCGCGCCCAGCGGCGCATCGAGGTGTCGAAGATGCGCGGCATCCCGGTCCACGACGGCTGGCACGACATGGACATCCGCGGCGGCGAAGGCCTCGCCGTGTTCCCCCGCCTGGTGCCGTCCGCCGGCCGCCTCTCGATGCACGCGGCGACGACGCCGGCCCCTCTCATCCGCTCGGGCGTCGAGCGGCTCGACGACCTCTTCGGCGGCGGCATGGAGCTCGGCACGACCACCATGGTGGTCGGCCAGGCCGGCACCGGCAAGTCGACCATCGCCTCGCTCTACGCGACGGCCGCGCTGGAGCGCGGGGAAAAGGTCTCCCTCTTCCTCTTCGAGGAGCGCCCCGAGACCCTCTTCCGCCGCTCCGAGGGACTCGGCATGAAGCTGCGCGAGCAGGCCGCCTCGGGTGCGCTGCGGATGTTCGACTTCAATCCCAACGAGATCACCGCCGGCGAGTTCTCCCAGATCGCCCAGCGCGAGGCCGACATCGACGGCGTCCGCACCATCGTGATCGACAGCTTCACCGGCTACATGGCCTCGGTTGCCAACGAGGCCCAGGCGCTGTTCGATATTCAAGCACTCCTGAAGTATCTTGCGCGAAAGGAGATCCTCACCATCCTGGTCGTTGCGCAGCGAGGGCTGCTCGGGGCAAACGACGAGGTCCGACTCGATCTCAGTTTCTTGGGTGACACGGTGCTATTGTTGCGGATGAAAGAGGACGGAGGCGTGGTGAAGCGGAGTCTCGTGCCGGTGAAGAAGCGTCACGGCCCCCATTCGATGGACATCTACGAGCTCATCATCGAGCCCGGCCGCGTCGAGGTCGGGATGGCGCGGCCGTCGTGAAACAGGAGGAGCGTCCGGCCGAGACGCTGCCGCAGATTCTGGTTGCGACGCCGCTCACGGCGGATGCGAACGTCATCATCGAGGCGCTGGGCGAGGCGGGCATCGACGCCCGCCGCATCGGCGACCACGAGCCCCTCGCGGTGGCCGGCGAGACCGCGGGCTGCCTGCTCGTGCCGCAAGAAGGCCTCACGCCCGCCTTCTCCCAGGCGATCGCCGATTTTCTGGCGAACCAGCCGCCCTGGTCGGAGCTTCCGGTGCTGATCCTCGTCGGCGAGCAGGCCGACCCCTTTGTGGTGCGCGACCAGCTCTTTTCCGACTGGCGCTCGCACAAGATCACCGTCCTCACCCGCCCGATCTCGCCGGTGACGCTGTTGACGGCCACCCAGTCGGCGCTGCGGGCGCGGCTGCGCCAGTTCCGCCTGCGCGATCAGCTCGAGCGCGAGCAGGAGCTTCGCCGCGAGCTGAACCACCGGGTGAAGAACATCCTGTCGACGGTGCAGGCGATGGCGCGCATGACGCAGCGCCTCGGCGGCTCCGACGGCTCCCGCTTCAACGACTTCGAGGCACGACTTGGTGCCCTCTCCACCGTCCATGCGATGCTGCAGGACGATCGGGGGGAGCCGGCCACGCTGCGCCACGTGGTGAGCGAGCTGATCGCCCCCTATGCGAACGGCGAGGAAGGCCGCGTCAGCGTCTCGGCGCCGACCCGACCGCTCGACCCCGAGGCGGCGAAGACCCTCGCCCTCTGCCTCCACGAGCTCGCGACCAACTCGGCGAAGTACGGCGCCTTCTCGACCGAGGCGGGACACGTCGACATCCGCCTCGCCCGGGACGGCGAGGGATGGGCGTTCTCCTGGACCGAGAGCGGTGGCCCGCCGGTGACGCCGCCGCAGCGCCAGGGCTACGGTACGCGCTACCTCAACGGCGCGCTGCAGAGCCTCTTCGGCCACTCGCCGGACTTCGACTATGCCGCCGACGGCTTCCGCCTCCGCGTCGGCGGCGCGCAACCGGTCCTCTTCGCCGATTGAACCACTTCGCCCTCCTCGCCGTTTACTGTGCCGAGGAGTTGGACCCGTGCCCATATTCGTTTGCGACGACAATGCCCTGATCGCCATGATGCTCGAGGATCTCATCGAAACCTTGGGACATCGCTGCTGCGGCGTGGCCAGCGCGTTCTCCCCGGCGCTCGAGGGCGCGGTGGAGAACGGGGCGACGCTCGCGCTCGTCGATCTCGACCTCGCCGACGGGGCCACCGGCCTCACCCTGGTGGGTGCGTTGGCCGAACACGACATCCCCTCGATCATCATCTCCGGTCAGGCACACTCGGTGCCGCCGGGTCACGGCGCCGTCGCTCTCTTCGAGAAGCCGGTGGACGAGGTCGCGCTCAGCGCCGCGATCCAGCGCGTCGTCGGCTGAGGCCCCTCCGGGCCGACGCCGAGGCGGGCGGCAGCTACTCGACCGCTTCGGCGACGGACGCCTCGTCCCCGACCCGCGTGCCGGCGCGCGACAAGGCGGCGAGGAGGCTCGTCTCCGCCGCCGCGAACTCCGCCTCCGACGCGTCGTCGCTGCGCACCGGCGGCAGCGCGTTGAAGCGGTCGCCCCGTTCCGCATTGAGCGCCGCCCGCTCCGCGACCGTCACGGCGATGCCGAAGGCGGCGAGCTTGTCGGCGAGATAGTCCTCCTCCCGGAAGCGCTCGGCCGTCAGCTCCAGGATGCGGGCACCGCACTCGCGCGCACGGGCCGCATAGGCCGCCTGCCGCGCCTCCGTCTCGAGGACGTGCCAGTAGCAGAGCTGGTAGTCGGAGCATCGGCGCCAGTCGGGCAGCGGCACGAGGACCGGATCGTCGGGCCCGACGAGGAACTGGAGGCCGTAGCGGCTGCGCCCGGGCACCCAGTCCATGCGCAGGAGAGAGCGGGCGACGGCCCGCCGGTCGCGGCGCAGCATCACGAGGTCCGGCATCACGCCGAGATGGTCCATCGCCTCGAAGAAGCCCTTGCCGAAGCCGTTGTGCCCCTCGAAGTAGGTGCCGCCCTCGGGGACGGCGGCGAAGACCACCGGCAGCTTGTCGTAGATCAGAAACTCCTCGGCGGTCGCCCGATCGCGCTGCACGGCGCGCACCATCCAGGCAAATTTCGGCTCCGGCTCGTGCACCGACTGCACGGCGGAGACGTGCGCCATCAGCGCGGCGAGCGCGCCCGAGCCCGACCGCCCGCTCGTGATGCAGAAGATCAGGCGGCGCGCAGCGGCCTCGCGCTTGGCCCGCTCGACCGCCGGCCCGCGCCGCCCCAGCGCATTGAGCGCCTTGTAGCGCCCCTTCATCCGCTGCGCCCGCATCGTGCGGCTGAACGAGGTGCGACTCGTCGGACAGAACGCCATCAGTCCGTCCCCCGCGCAGCGATCCGCTGCGCTCCCCACGGGCCGCCTCGCCTCGTGCCGTCCCGTCCGACGCGCACCGGCGGCACGGCGCACCCGCGCCACTCGTCACAACCAATTATCACGCTCGTCCTCGTCAGGGGATTTTGCCGCCCGGGCGGCCTTCAACCGGCTATTCTAGTCAAGCCGCAGTCCGTTCGCGGTCGATCGAATGGCCGCACCTCGCATTTTTTGCGCAAACTCGCCACCGTGATGCGGCAGATATGTAGGCGAGCCGGGGGATCTTCCGTTCAAGCGGCCCTCGCTTACCTATGTATGATCGGTCACATGATGCGGAGAGCGAACTAGAGAGCGCATGTCCAAGATCCCTCGCATTCTCGTCGTCGACGACGACGCCGAAATCCGCAACCTGCTCGACCGCTATCTGAGCGGACAGGGCTTCCGCGTCGCCACCGCCTCCGATCGCCACGACTGTACCGAGCGGATCGCCGAAACCGCGCCCGACCTCATCGTGCTCGACGTGATGCTGCCCGACGGCTCGGGGCTCGACATCTGCCGCGAGCTGACGGCGCGCCGCTCGCCGATCCCGGTGATCCTGCTGACCGCGCTCAAGGAGGACGTCGACCGCATCATCGGCCTGGAGCTCGGCGCCGACGACTATCTCGGCAAGCCCTTCAACCCGCGCGAGCTGACGGCTCGCATCCGGGCGGTGCTGCGCCGCTCGGCGCAGATCGACACCGTCGACGACGAGACGGTGATCCACCACTTCGCCAACCTCTGCGCCGAGCCGCGCCTGCGGCGCGTGACGCGCGACAACGGCGAGGAGATCATCCTCACCGGCGCCGAGTTCGACCTTCTGCGCACCTTCTTGGAGCGGCCGGGGCGGCTGCTCTCGCGCGACCAGCTCCTCGACCTCACCCAAGGGCGCGATCGCGACCCGATGGACCGGTCGATCGACGTTCTCATGAGCCGCCTGCGCCGCAAGCTCGGCGACAGCCCCGACGGTCCGTTCTTCAAGACCGTGCGCAACGGCGGCTATCAGCTCACCGTTCCGGTGCGCAGCGAGCGGACCTGATGCGGTCGTTTCGCGCCCGCATCATCGCTCTTCTCATCATCGCCATCGCGCTCGTCGTGACGCTGGCGACCATCGCGGCGCTGTCGGTGCTCGGCGCGCCCAAGCTGTCCAACATCATCGACCCCCTCGCGCAGGAGATCGCCGCGCTCGCGACGCTCGCCGAGCGCGATCCGGAGGGGATCGCCACCACCAAGCTCACCGTGCGCACCGCCCCGATCCGGGGGCGGCCGGACCCGCCGCTCTCCGACGCGCTGACGGCGGCGCTCGCGGAGCTCGGAAGCGCGCGGACGGCGAAGGTGAGCGAGGTCGATCCCGACGGCCCCCTCGTCGTCTCGGTGGAGCTTTCGCAGGGGCGCTGGCTGATCACCCCCATCCCCCGCCTCGGCCCGCCGCCCGGGGGCGGCATCGTCTTCGTCGGCTGGATGGCGCTGATCGTCATCGGCACGGCGGGGGTCGCGGCCTTCGCGGCGTCCAAGGTCACGCGGCCGCTCAAGATGATCGAGGCCGCCGTCGCGACCGTCAGTCCCGACGGCGTGCTGCCCCACGTCCCCGAGGCGGGGCCCTTGGAGCTGAGGGCCACGGCGCATGCGCTCAACCGCCTGTCGGCCCGGCTGAAGCTCGCCATGGAGAGCCGGGTTCGCCTCGTCGCCGCCGCCGGCCACGATCTCAGGACGCCGATGACGCGGATGCGGCTGCGCGCCGAGTTCCTGCCCGAGGAGGAGCGGCACAAGTGGCTCGCCGACCTCGAGGAGCTCGACCAGATCGCCGACAGCGCCATCCGCCTCGTGCGCGAGGAGGTGACGCAAGACGGCGCCGAGCCGGTGAGGATCGATCGGATCGTGGGTGAGATCGTGGAGGAGCTGACGATCCTCGGCATGCCGGTCGAGGCACCGATCCTGGAGCCCGCGAAGGTCGAGGCGCGGCCGCTGGCGCTGAAGCGGGCGCTGCGCAACCTCATCATCAATGCCGCCACCCACGGCCACGGCGCGACGGTGCGGGTGGAGCTCCACGGCACCCGCGCCGTGATGCTCGTGACCGACGAGGGCCCCGGCATTCCCGAAGCGATGATCGGGCAGGTGTTCGAGCCCTTCTTCCGGGCCGACCAGGGGCGGCGCAAGTCGATGCCGGGGGCCGGCCTCGGCATGGCGATCGCCAAGGAGATCGTGGAGCGTTTCGGCGGCGCGATCGGCGTCACCAACCGCTCGCCGCACGGGCTGATGCAGACGGTTTCCTTCCCCGCCGTCGACGTCGTGTCGGAGCCGGCGGTGCGCCGGACCGTCACCGCCCCCTTGGTCTGGCCCGCCCACACCGGCTGATACGCGCGATCGTCCGGACGGGGGTTGACTCGCTTCAATATATCTGGATATCAAGAATTATGGACGAGACAGAAATCACCCTCGCCTTCGCCGCGCTCAGCCAGCCGACACGCCTGCGCGTCTTCCGGGCGCTGATGCAGGCGGCGCCGGAGGGAATCGCCGCAGGCACGCTGTCGGACATGCTCGATGTGCGCCAGAACACCATGTCGACCAACCTCGCCGTGCTGCTCAACGCGGGCCTCATCCGGCGCGAGCGCCACGGCCGATCGATCTATTATTTCGCCGATCTCGCCGGCATCCGCGCTCTTCTGAGCTACCTGCTGCAGGACTGCTGCGGCAGCCGGCCGGAACTCTGCCAGCCCGTCATCGAGGCGCTGTCCGCCGACGGGTGCCGTTAGGGCCGCTTCCATGGGCACGCGACCGTCGACCCGCTTCCAGCACCGCTTCCGCTCGCGCATTCCGGGCGGAAAGCGGCCTCCCGTCTCCTGAATGCGCGCCGGCCCCGCCGACCTCATCCACACGGTATCGCCATGAGCCTTTCCGAACCCTCGCCGATGGGCATCTTCGAGCGCTGGCTCACCCTCTGGGTGGCGCTCGCCATCGTCGCCGGCCTCGTCGTCGGCAACCTCGCCCCCGGGCTCGTCGGGCTGATCGCGGCGACCGAGGTGGCGTCCATCAACCTCGTCGTCGCGATCCTCATCTGGGCGATGATCTACCCGATGATGGTGGGCGTGGACCTCGCCGCCGCCGTCGACGTGGCCCGCCGCCCTCGTGGCCTCGTCATCACCCTCGCGGTCAATTGGCTGATCAAGCCGTTCTCGATGGCGGCGCTCGCGGTGCTGTTCTTCGACCACGTGTTCGCCCCGCTCATCTCGCCGCAGGACGCCGCCCAATATATCGCCGGGCTGATCCTGCTCGGCGCGGCGCCGTGCACGGCGATGGTGTTCGTCTGGTCCCAGCTCACCCGCGGCGACGAGACCTACACGCTCGTGCAGGTGGCGGTGAACGACCTCATCATGGTGGTCGCCTTCGCCCCCATCGTCGCGCTGCTCCTCGGCGTGACCGACATCGCCGTGCCGTGGGAAACGCTCGTCCTCGCCACCGTGCTCTACGTGGTGCTGCCGCTCCTCGCCGGCCTCGCGACGCGGCGGGCGCTCGGCAGCGAGGCGGCCATCGCCCGCTTCACCCACCGCGTGAAGCCGCTGTCGATCGCCGGCCTCGTCGCCACCGTGGCGATCCTCTTCGCCCTCCAGGGCGCGGTGATCCTCGCCGAGCCGTTCCGCATCGTGCTCATCGCCGTGCCGATCGTCATCCAGAGCTATCTGATCTTCGCGGTCGCCTACGGCGCGGCCTATCTCCTCGCCGTGCCGCGGCGGATCGCGGCGCCGTGCGCGCTGATCGGCACCTCGAACTTCTTCGAGCTCGCGGTGGCGGTGGCGGTCAGCCTCTTCGGCCTCACCTCCGGCGCGGCGCTCGCCACGGTGGTGGGTGTGCTCGTGGAGGTGCCGGTCATGCTATCTCTCGTCGCTCTTGCCAATCGCACGGGCCATCGCTTCGCCGAGGCCTGAGGGAGAGGACCGATGGTCACGATCTACCACAACCCGAAGTGCGGCACCTCGCGCAACACGCTGGCGATGATCCGCCAGGCCGGCATCGAGCCGGAGGTGATCCTCTATCTGGAGACGCCACCGACCCGCGAGCGCCTCGTCGAGCTGATCGGCGCCATGGGCGTGCCGGTCCGCGAGGTGATCCGCGAGAAGGGCACGCCCTACGCCGAGCTCGGTCTCGACGACCCGGCGCTCTCCGACGACGCGCTGATCGACGCGATGGTCGCCCACCCGATCCTCATCAACCGGCCCATCGTGGTGTCGGAGAAGGGGGTGCGCCTGTGCCGCCCGTCGGAGAAGGTGCTCGACCTCCTCGACGCCGACATCGGCCCCTTCACCAAGGAGGACGGCGAGGTGGTGCGCTGAGGCGACCTTGAGAGACGCCGGCGGGCCGGCCACAGTGGCGCATCCGTCACCAGCGAAGGCCCGTCGATGACCCTGTCCGCCAACTGGAGCTACCCGACCGCGATCCGCTTCGGCGCCGGGCGCATCGCCGAGCTCGCCGGGGCCTGCCGCCGGGCCGGCATCTTGCGCCCCCTCTTCGTCACCGATCGCGGCCTCGCCGCGCTGGCGATGACGGGCGAGGCGATCGCTCTCCTCGAGGCCGAGGGCCTCGCCCCGGGCGTCTTCAGCGAGGTGCAGTCGAACCCCACGGACCGGAACCTTGCGGCCGGCCTCGCCGCCTACCGGGCGGGCGGGCACGACGGCGTGGTGGCCTTCGGCGGCGGCTCGGCGCTCGACCTCGGCAAGCTCGTGGCCTTCATGCCGGGCCAGACCCGGCCGGTGTGGGACTTCGAGGACGTCGACGACTGGTGGCGCCGGGCCGACGCCGACGCCATCGCACCCGTCGTCGCCGTGCCCACCACCGCCGGCACCGGCTCGGAGGTGGGCCGCGCCTCGGTGCTCACGAACACCGAGAGCCACGTGAAGAAGGTGATCTTCCACCCAGAGATGCTGCCGAAGGTGGTGATCGCCGACCCGGTGCTGACGGCGGCGATGCCGCGCCCGATCACCGTCGGCACCGGCATGGACGCCCTCGCCCACGCGCTGGAGGCCTACTCCTCGCCCTTCTTCCATCCGATGTCGGAGGGGATCGCTCTCGAGGGGATGCGCCTCGTCAAGGAGAACCTGCCCCGCGTCGCCGAGGCGCCGGACGACATCGAGGCGCGCGGCAAGATGCTCGCCGCGGCGATGATGGGCGCCGTCGCCTTCCAGAAGGGGCTCGGCGCGATCCATGCCATCTCCCACCCGATCGGCGCCCTCTACGACACCCATCACGGCATGACGAACGCCGTGGTGATGCCCTACGTGCTCGCCGCCAACCGTCCGGCGATCGAGGAGAAGATGACGCGCCTTGCCGCCTTCCTCGGCCTTGCCGGCGGGTTCGACGGGGTGCTGGGCTGGATCCTCGAACTGCGCGACCGGCTCGGCGTGCCCGCCACCCTCGCCGCGTTCGGCGTCGACGACGCCCGCTTCGCCGAGATGGCGGAGATGGCCGTGGCGGATCCCACCGCCGGCGGCAATCCGGTCCCCGTCACCGCCGCGAGCGCCGCCGCCCTCCTGCGCGCCGCCCACGACGGAACGCTCTGACCCGCCGCGGCCGGCGATCGGAGCGAAACGGTACGGATTGACGCACCGGGCAAACCGGCCTTTCCTCTCGGGCACCCAACCTCGGAGGAGACCATGGATCTTGCCCCCGCGATGGCGAAGCTCTCCAGCGTCGAGGCGCGCGCCGCGATCCGCTCCGGTCGCCACCGGCGCCACACGGCCGGCCTCGCGCCCGGCTGCCTCCAGGCGAACCTCGCGATCCTGCCGGAGGCCTACGCCCTCGACTTCCTCCGCTTCTGCCAGCGCAATCCCAAGCCGTGCCCGGTCGTCGGCATCACCGACACCGGCGATCCGATCTTCCGCACCCTCGGCGCCGAGGTCGACGTGCGCACCGACGTGCCACGCTACCGCGTCTTCCGCGACGGAGTGCTCGACGGCGAGGTCGACGATCTCCTCGGCCTCTGGCGCGACGATCTCGTCGCCGTGGCGCTCGGCTGCTCCTTCACCTTCGAGCACGCGCTGGCGGCCGCCGGCATCCCTATGCGCCACATCGACGAGGACATCACCGTGCCGATGTTCCGCACCGACATCGCCTGCGTCCCGGCAGGCCCCTTCGCGGGCACCATGGTGGTCTCAATGCGGCCGATTCCGGAGGACCGCGTGGACGAGGTGAAGGCGATCTGCGCCCGCTATCCGCTCGCCCACGGCGGGCCGGTGCACGTCGGCGATCCCGCCGCCATCGGCATCGCCGACATCGCGGCGCCCGATTTCGGCGACTCGCTGCCGCCCCGCGCCGGCGAGGTGCCCGTGTTCTGGGCCTGCGGCGTGACCCCGCAGAACGTCATCGTCAACGCGCGGCCCGATTTGTGCATCACCCACGCGCCGGGACACATGCTCATCACCGACGTGGACGAAGGGGCAGAGACCCCCATCACCAAATAGCAAGAGGGAGACCCGATGACCCGACTGATGACCGCCACCGCGCTCGCCGCCCTCCTCACCACACCGGCGCTCGCGGAGGAGCTGTCGGTGGTCGGCAGCTGGTCCGGCCTGCCGCTCCACAAGCAATACGAGGCCCCCTACTGGACCGAGACGCTGCCGGACGCCTCCGGCGGCGACATCACGGTCCAGCTCACCACCCACGACCAGATGGGTCTCGGCCTCGGCGACGTGTTCACCCTGCTCGGCCAGGGCGTCTACGATGTCGGCATGACGGTGGCCGACTACGCCGTCGCCGACGCGCCCGAGCTCGAAGGGCTCGACGTGCCGCTCGTCGCCCTCACCGCCGACAAGGCGAAGGCGATGGTCGACGCCGCCCGCCCGATGGTGGAGGACATCTTCCACGACCGCTTCAACTCCGAAGTGCTGGCGATCGCCCCCTATCCGCCGCAGGTGGTGTTCTGCAACGCCGACATCTCCGGCCTCGACGATCTCGCCGGCAAGAAGATCCGCGGCTCCGGCCGCATGACCACGAAGTTCCTGGAGGCGCTCGGCGCGGAGGGCATCAACGTGTCCTTCTCCGAGGTGCCGGGGGCGCTGCAGCGCGGCGTGATCGACTGCGCCGTGACGGGCGCGGGCTCCGGCTACTCCGCCGGCTGGTGGGAGGTCTCCACCCACCTCCTGCCGATCCCCCTCGGCGGCTGGGATTCGGTGGTGACGGCGATGAACCTCGACAAGTGGAACAGCCTGTCGTCGGAGACCCAGAGCCTCATCAAGGACACCATCAAGGCCGACTTCGAGGATCCCGCCTGGGCCTCCGCCCAGGGCGCTCTCGACAACGACATCGCCTGCCTCACCGGCGACGGCGAGTGCGCGTCGGGCGAGGCGCGGTCGATGACCCTCGTGGAGGCCACCCCAGAGGACATGGCGAAGGCGCGGGAGATCCTCGAGAGCGAGGTGCTGCCCGCCTGGGCCGAGCGCGCCGGGGCCGAGTGGGCGACCCGCTGGAACGACACCGTCGGCAAGACGGTGGGCGTGACGGTGCCCGTCAACTAGGTGGCGCTGCTCGCCACCTTGCGTCGACTGAACCGCGTCGTCGCGCTCGTCGCCGGCGGCGCGGTTCTCCTGTGCGCCCTCTTCATCCTGGTGGAAATCGTGCTGCGCCAGCTCGGCCACTCGCTCGGCGGCTCGGACGAGATCTCCGGTTACGTGATGGCCGGCGTCACCACCTGGGGCTTCGGCTTCGCGCTGGTGGATCGGGCGCACGTGCGCATCGACGTGGTGCGCGGCAGGCTGCCGGCGCCGGGGCGCGTGCTCTTCGACCTCCTGGCGCTGGTGGCGCTGTCGGCGGTGGCGGTGCTCGTCGCCTTCCGCGCCTGGCCGGTGCTCGCCCGCTCCATCGCCAACGCCTCGCGCGCCAACACGGTGCTCGAGACGCCGCTGTGGATCCCCCAGGCGATCTGGTTCGGCGGCCTCGTGTGGTTCGCCGTGATGGGCTGCCTCCTCGCCGTGGTCGGAGCGGGCCTCTTCCTGTCGAGCCAATTCGCCGAGGCGGAGGCCGCCATCGGCCCGCCGCACGAAGGATAGACGATGATCACAGCCGTCGCGGCCGGGCTCATCGGCCTCCTCGCCCTCTCGATCCCGGTCGGCGTCGTGCTGTTCCTGCTCGGCGTCGGCGTGTCGGAGTTCTACAGCGCCTTCCCGCTGCTGCGCGGCCTCGGGCAGATGGTGTGGTCGGCGATGAACTCGGCCACCCTCATCGCGATCCCCCTCTTCGTGCTCCTCGGCGAGATCCTGGTGCGCGGCGGCGTCGCGGCCCGCACCTATTCGGCGCTCGACCGGTGGGTCTCGTGGCTGCCCGGCGGCCTCGTCCACGCCAACATCGCGACGGCGACGATGTTCTCGGCCACCTCCGGCTCGTCCGTCGCGACGGCGGCGACGGTCGCCACCGTCGCGATGCCGCAAGCCGAGCGCCTCGGCTACGATCCGCGCCTGTTCTCCGGCGCCATCGCGGCGGGCGGCACGCTCGGCATCATGATCCCGCCGTCGATCAACCTCATCGTCTACGGCTTTCTCACCGAGACCTCGATCCCCCAGCTCTTCCTCGCCGGCCTCGTGCCGGGGCTCCTCCTCGCGGTGGGCTTCTCGGCGGTCACCGTGCTCCTGTGCCTGTGGCGGCCGGCGCTCGGCGGCGAGCGGCGCAGCTACGGCGGGGCCGAGCGGCTCCGGGCGCTCGTCGAGCTCCTCCCCATCATCCTGCTCTTCACCGCGGTGGTGGGCTCGATCTATGCCGGCATCGCGACGCCGACGGAGGCGGCGGCGGTGGGCGTCGCCGCGGCCTTCCTCATCGCCGGAGCGTTCGGCGGGGTCGACCTCGCGATGATCCGCGAGGCGCTCGTCGGCACCATCCGCATCACCGCCATGATCATGCTGGTGGTGACGGGCGCCGCCTTCCTCAACTTCACCCTCGCCGCCGCCGGCCTCGGCAACGAGCTGCGCGCCTTCATGACCGGGCTGGGGCTCGAGCCGCTCTCCACCCTCCTCGTCATCGTGGCGATCTACATCGTGCTCGGCTTCTTCATCGAGACGTTGTCGCTGATGGTCGTCACCATCCCGATCATGGTGCCGATCATCGTCGAGCTCGGCTACGACAAGGTGTGGTTCGGCATCCTCATGATCGTGCTCGTGGAGATGGCGCTGATCACCCCGCCCGTCGGCCTCAACCTCTACGTGGTGCAGGGGGCCCGCCGCTCCGGCTCGCTACGCGAGGTGATGGTGGGGTGCATCCCCTACGTCCTGGTGATGCTCGTGATGGTGGCCGCGCTCGTCGCCGTGCCCGACCTCGCCCTCGTCCTGAACGGTCGATAGGGGCGCCTCGACGTCACGAGACGTCGCGCGTCGCGGTCCTCAGATAGTCGATGATCGCCGAGAAGTCCCGGCCCGCGCCGCCGTGCTCCTCGAAGTACCGGTAGAGCGCCAGGGCGTGCGCGCCCATCGGGGTGGCCTGGCCCGCCTCCGCCGCCGCCTGCTGCGACAGGCCGAGATCCTTCAGCATGAGCTCGGTGGCGAAGCCCGGCTTGTAGCCGTTGTCGGCCGGGCTCTGCGGGCCGGTGCCAGGCACCGGGCAGTAGGTGTTGACCGACCAGCACGAGCCCGACGAGGTCGACATCACGTCGAACGCCGCCTGAGCGGAGAGGCCGAGCTTCTCGGCGAGGGCGAACGCCTCGCAGGTGCCGATCATCGAGATCCCCAGCAGCATGTTGTTGCAGATCTTGGCCGCCTGCCCCGCGCCGCCGTCGCCGCAATGGACGATCCGGCCGCCCATCTCGTCGAGGATCGGGCCGACCTTCTCGAACGCCTCGCGCGAGCCGCCGACCATGAATGTCAGCGTCCCCGCGCTCGCCCCGACGGTGCCGCCCGACACCGGCGCGTCGACCGCCAGGAGCCCCGCCGCCGCGGCGAGCTCATGGGCCTTCTTCGCGCTCGTGACGTCGACGGTCGAGCAGTCGACCGCGACGGCTCCCCGTCGCGCCGCCGGTATCATCTGCGCATAGACCGTCAGCACGATCGGGCCGTTCGGCAGCATGGTCACGACGAAGTCGGCATCGGCGACGGCCTCCGCCACGCTCGCCGCGGTGGCGATCCCTACCTCCCGCGCCGCCGCCATCGCCTCGGGCACGGCATCGAAGCCCGTCAACGCGTAGCCGGCGTTCTTGAGGTTGATCGCCATCGGCAAGCCCATGTTGCCGAGCCCGATGAATGCGACAGTGCTCATATGATGTCCTCCCCCCTTCAAGCGTCTCGTTTTGCGCACCGGAGCGCGGCGCGGGAGGGCCGGCCGAACCGCACGTCACCCGCGAGAGGGCACCCTACACCGGAGCGCACGCAAAGGGTCGCGCCACGGCGACGGGGTGTGAGGCCTGAGGAGGAATCCGCCGCGGGTGCTCTTGTGGCGAGCGCCCGCGGCGACGGGGGTGGTTACATCGAGCCCGACTTCGCGGCCTCGATCATCGCCTTCACGGAGCTGCGCACCTCGCTCGGCAGATCCTGCTCCTTGAGGTTCAGGAAGCCTTCCACGATCAGATCGCGGGCGAGATCCTCGCTCATTCCCGAGGACATCAGGTAGGCCATCTTCTCCTCGCTGATCATGCCGACCGAGGCTTCGTGCGAGAGCTGCGACTTCGAGTGGCGGGCGAGCAGCGCCGGAACCGAGAGGATCTCGCCCTCGTCCGTCATCTTCAGGCCGTCGCAGCCGAGGAAGCCGTAGGTGTCCGCCGCCTCGCCCACGAGCCGGGCCTCGTTGGTGATGCTGCCGCCGGCCGTCACCATCCGCGTCAGGCTTTCGGAGCGGGCGCCCTTGCCGTTGAGGTGGGTCTCGCTCCGCATGATCCGGTTGGCACCCGCCGGCGCGAACACGACGGAGTGGTCGTTCGCCACCGCGTTCTCGCCGAGGAAGCTGACGCTGTTCGAGGCGTGATGCTTCACCGGGGCGACGAGCACCTGGTTGCTGCTCACCCGCGCCCCCGCGCCCACCTTGGTGCGGTTGTAGCTGTGGATGTCCATGTCGACGCCCCACTGCTCGATGGTCAGCGAGCGGCACACGGCACCTTCGTGGATGTAGGCCTCGCCGATCGAGACGTGGTGGCCGGCGCGCACGCTCTCCGGCACCGCCGAGCCGGAGATCATCTCGACCTCGGCACCCTTCTCGATGACGGTGATGTCGTGGATGAACTGGCGACCCTGCGGCGTGCCGATGACGGAGAAGGTCTGCAGCGGGAGACGCACCTTGGCGCCCTCGCGGACACGGACGAAGTGCCCGACGGGGTCTTCGGTGCGCTCGGCGGCGAGCTTCACGTGCTCGTTCTCGTCGGGCGAGATGAGACCGAACATCAGGTCCTGCACCCAGCTATAGAGCCCGAGCGCATCCTTCAGCGGCATGATCTCGACCTGGGGATCCTCGCTGTGCACGTAGCGCACGCTCTGGTCGACGAGAATGCAGGTCCCGGAGCGCCGGGCATCATCTTCGTAGCCCACGGGCGCCAGGAAATTCCGCTCTTCGTTGCTTAGGGCGGGCATTGATTTTTCCGTCAGCATGACTGCCTCCAGTGGTGGGACGGATTATTGGGCAGAACTCAAGCCGTCATGGCTGCATCGTCTTGTAGCCATGCTTTTGAATGCTCTCGAATAGGGCACGTGGCTCACCGGAGCGTACGATGTGCCCGTCGATCATGACATGACCTACATCAGCCTCGATGTAGTCGAGAATGAACCCGGTATGGGTGATGATCAGCGCCGATCTCGCCTCCCCGGCCCGGTTCGGCGTGCGCATGAGACGGTTTATCGCATCCCCCACGGCCGAGATGTGCTCGAGGTCGACGCCGCTCTCGGGCTCGTCGAACAGCAGAAGGCGGGGATCTTGGAGGAAGAGCTTGAACACCTCCCAGCGTTTCACCTCGCCGCCGGAGAAGCCGACATTGATGTGCCGGGCGGCGAAGTCCGCGAGGTCCAGCGAC
Organism: Acuticoccus mangrovi; assembly: GCF_016411865.1. Taxonomy (GTDB): domain Bacteria; phylum Pseudomonadota; class Alphaproteobacteria; order Rhizobiales; family Amorphaceae; genus Acuticoccus; species Acuticoccus mangrovi. The sequence goes on from NZ_JAEKJA010000027.1 coordinate 82,350, forward strand.
GCCGCCTCGCGGTGCAGGATGTCCGCCGAGCCGAGCGTCTGACTGAAGTCCTCGACGGTGACGCCGTCGATCGCCGGCGGGCGCTGAAACGCCATGCCGATACCGCGGCGGGCGCGCTCGTCGATCGCGAGGCCGTCGATCCTCTCGCCGCCGAGACGGATCTCGCCGGCGCTCACGACGTAGGGCGGAAGCCCCATGATCGCGGACAGCAGCGTGGACTTGCCCGACCCGTTCGGACCGAAAAGGACGTGCACCTCGCCCGCGCCGATCTCCAAGTCGACGGCACGCAGAATGGGCACGCCCTTGGCCGCCACATCGAGACCACGGATCCCGAGAATTTGCTCGGCCACGACGCAACCTCCCTTCGTTCATTGGGATGGAAGTGTCACCATTCCATCCTATTGCGCGCAACAAATAGTCTGCAGTAACGCCGCGCCGACCATCCCGACCGCGTGAACCGGACGATCGGGACGGCCGTCGCAGCGCCACCGCGGCGGCCGGCTCGCCTCAGTCGAGGCCGAGCTTGCCGCGCAGCGTGGAGAGGTCTTCGGCCAGCGTGTTGACGCGGCTCGCGAGCAGCGCGCGGTCCGAGTCGGTCAGCTTCTCGTAGCTCTCGAAACCATGGTCGGTCTTGTACTTCGCCAGAGTCTCGTCGACCTGGTCGAAGTTCGCCTGGACCTTCGCCACGAAGTCCGGGTCCTGCTCGCTCACGATGGGCTTCAGCAGCTCGAAGATCTTCTCCGAACCGTCGAAGTTCGCCTGGAAGTCCCACAAATCGGTGCGGCTGTAGCGGTCTTCCTCGCCCGAGATCTTGGTCGCGGCGACCTCTTCCATCAGCGCCGCGGCACCGCCGACGACCACCTCCGGCGGGAAGGTCAGGCTGTTGATGCGGTCGTTGAGGTCGGTCACGTCGGCCTGGAGCTGATCGGCGTACTCGCCGAGCCCGTCGGTCGTGTTCTGCTCCCAGAGCACGTACTCGATGCGGTGGAAGCCGGTGAACTTCGGATCCTTCTCGCCCTGCTCGTAGTCGTCGGCGCGGGCGTCGATCGACACGTCGAGGTCACTGAACAGCTCGGCGATGGGCTCGACCGCCTCGTAGCTGGTGCGGGTCGGCGCGAACAGCGACTTCGCCTTCTCCACGTCGCCCGCCTTGATCGCGGCCACGAACTCCTCGGTGTCCTTCACAAGCTCTTCGGTATTCTCGGCCACGTAGATCTTGTACTCCGTGATCGGCTCGACGAGTTCGAGCGTCACATCGGCGGCAAGGGCCAGGCCGTATGCGGCGGTGGACGCCACGACGCTGGCTGCGACAACCGGGATCAGTCTCATGGTTGCGTTTCCTTTCTGGTCTCACGATGGAGAGGTTGCGCGGCGACGGACGGCCTCCACGAGGGAGCGTCCGAGGTAGTCGCCGGGATCACGCACGCCAGGCAGAGCGTAGAAGTAGCCGCCGCCGACGGGCTTGATGTATTCTTCGAGAGGCTCGCCGTTGAGGCGGTTCTGGACCGCGATGAACCCCTTCTCGAGGTCCGCCTGGTAGGCGATGAAGAGGAGCCCCTGATCGAGCTGACCGGACGAGGCGACGCCGTTCGAATAGTTGAAGGCGCGGCGCAGGATCAGGTTCTCCTCGCTCGCCCGCGTGCGCGGGTTGGCGAGGCGGATGTGGGCGTCGAGCGGGGTGATCGCGCCGTCCGGATCGCTCGCATAGTCGGGCGTGTCGTACTCGGTGGCGCCCGGTCCCGCGCCGAGCGGGGCCCCGGTCGCCTTGGCACGACCGAAGATCTCCTCCTGCTCCCGCAGCGGCGTGCGGTCCCACCGCTCCACGAAATTGCGAATGATGCGGACGGCCTGATAGGTGCCGCCGTGCGCCCACTCCGGCTCGTCGTTGTGAGGGCCGACCCAGACGATCTCGTTCATCAGCGCGGTGTCGGTGGAATTGGGGTTGGCCGAGCCGTCGTGAAAGCCGAGGAAGTTGCGCGCGGTCGGCTCGCGCCCGTCCTCCATCGGCGCGGCGACGGGCACGCTGCCCTCCTGGCTCCAGCGCAGCACCATGAATTGAGAGAGATTCTTCACGATGTCCCGCAAGGCGTGGATGTTGGTGTCCTGCAGGTTGGCGTTGAACTGGATCGCGAGGTCGCCGTGGCAGATGTCGCGGTCGAGCGCGTCGTTGGGGAACTGCGTCATCCGCACCAGTTGGCGCGGCTTGAGCGGGGCGAGCCACGGCCGCCCTTCGAACAGCGACGCGCCGAACGACACCGTGATGGTGAGGTTGTCCGGCTCGATGACGGGACCGAGGATGCCCGAATCCGGCGGCGGCAGCTTCGGATCGGCCGTTGGCGTTTCGCCGCCGTGCATCAGGAAGGAGATGCGCTCGGTGAGAAGGCGAAGCATCGTTTCCAGATCGTCCGGCGACTGCACGATCAGGTCGAAGGCGGTGACGAGCCCGGCGGCCGGGCGCGCCGTGGTGATGCCCGCCTGGTGGATGCCGTAGAAGGACTGGCGCTGCAGCTGATCCGCGTTGCCCTTTGGCGCGACCGCGACCTGTTCGTCGCCCTCGCTCCCGGCGAGGGCACGCCCGCCGGCGAGGGCGACGGCACCGGTGCCGAAGCCGACGAGGACCTGACGGCGGCTCGCGCCGCGGGGATGGTGTTTCGGTCGGGAGGGTTTGAATGTCGTCATGTCATCCAAGTCCGATCGCGTCAGGGATTTGGTTGAGTGCGGCGGCGAGGTTCTCGAACGCCTCGGTCAGCGCCTTGCGGGAGGCCTCGTCGACCGTGTCGTAGGGTGGGAAGCCGTCCGCCCCGCGGAGGCCGTCGAGCGCGGCACGCACGGCTTCGCGCTGTGCGCTCACCTTGGCGGCGAGCTCCGGCGCCGCCGGCTCCAGCACCGGGTTCAGGAGCTCGACGATGCGGTCGATGCCGTCGAGGTTCGCCTCGAGGTCGGTCAGGTCGGTGTGGGCGTAGTGGTCCTCGCCGGCCATGATGCGGCCCTGGGCGAGCTGATCGGCCATCGCGCCCGGGTTCTCGGTGAGGAAGGCCGGCGAGAGCTTGAGCTGGCGCAGCCGGTCCTTGAGCGTCGTGACGTCGGCGACGAGCTTGTCGGCAACGGCGTCGAGCCCGTCGAGGCTGTTCTCGGCGAAGAGGCCGTACTCGATGCGATGATAGCCGGTGAAGGCCGGATCCTCCTCGCGCTTGGCGAGGTAGTCGGCGACCGGATCGATGGCGTTCTCGAGGTCGGAGAAGCGGAAGACGGCGGGCTCGATGTGCTTGTAGGGCACGCGCGCGGGCTCGTAGAGGGCGCGCGCCTTGGCGAGATCGCCCGCCTTGATGGCGGCGGCCAGCGCCTCCGCCTGGTCGACCATCGCCCCGCTCTGGCGGATCAGATAGAACTTGTACTCCGACAGCGGGCCGAGGAGCTTGCGCAGCGTCGGCGTCGCCGCGGCCTCGGCCGCCTCGTCCGAGTGGGTCACGTGGAGGACGCCGCGCGGGTTGGACAGGAGCCCGCACGTCATCTCGTAGTCGCCCGGAGAGAGGCGCGCCGACAGCGTCTGGCGGAAGCCCGGGGCGATGTTCTCCCGCTCGGCGACCACCATCACGCCGTCGAGGATCTCCCATTCCACCGGCCGATCGGACTGGTTGAGGATCTCGAACGAGCGCTTGCCGGCCGGCACCGTCAGCTCGTTGGGCTCGCACGCCCGCGCGGTGACGGCGACGGTCGCGTCCTGCCCGCCCTGCGGGGCCTGCCGCCCCTGCGAGGCGAAGTAGAAGGCCGCCCCGCCGGCGATCGCGAGCAGCGCCGCCCCGGCGACGCCGGCCCGCAACAACCACGCGGAAGAGGTCGAGGTAGGGTCTTGGTCAGGCATGGGAATCGCTTTGGGTGGTGGAGTGCGTCAGGACCTCGCGTGATGGGGCCATCGGCCAGAGAAACAGCGTCAGCGTGGCGGCGAGGAAGCCGAGATAGATGATCACCTCGCCGACGGTCGGCGCCTCCTCGTAGGAGAAGACCCCCGACAGGATCGTGCCGATGAGGCTCGACACGGGCAGCACGGCGCTGAGGTCGAAGGCGTGCGTCTGGAGGCCGTTCCAGATCCCCGCCTCATGCAGGTGCTTGACCGAGCTCGACAACAGCCCCGCCGCGACGAAGAGGATGAAGATGCCGGTCCAGCGGAAGAAGCGGTGGAGGTTCAGCCGCACGCCGCCGGCGTAGATCGCGAGACCGACGCAGACCGCGACGGCGACGCCGAGCAGCGCGCCGATCGGCGCCGCGGGCCCGGTGCTCTGCTGGAAGATCGCGAGCAGGAAGAAGATCGACTCCAGGCCCTCGCGGGCGACGGCGAAGAAGACGATGCCGATCAGCGCCCAGGTGCCGCTCGAGTGCTTGGCGAGTGCCGCATCGATGGAATCGTGCAGCTCGGACTTGATGGATCGCGCCGCCTTGCGCATCCAAAACACCATCGAGACCAGCACGGCGACGGCGACCACGCCGACCAGCGCCTCGAAGAGTTCCTGCGTCTTCTGCGGAAACTCCGCGCTGACGAGCTGCAGGCCGGTGCCGACGAAGAGCGACATCGCCACCGCCAGGAAGACGCCGATCCACACCGCCGGCATCCACTGCGAACGGCCCGTCTGACGCAGATAGGTCGCGACGATGCCGGTGATCAGTGCCGCTTCGATGCCCTCGCGCAGCATGATGAGAAAGGGTGGGAGCATATCGGTTCACGTGTCGTAGCAACCTCCCCATCCCATAACTGGACTGTCGAAGTCAAATTAATATGTGGCTGAATCGGGACGACTTCGCCGACGTCGTCCGAGACCCGCCCCGTCGCGCGCGTCGCTATGAAATCCGATCCCCGTCCCCTATGGAGGCCGGAGCGAAACGATACGGAGGCTTCGATGTCCGCTCCCATCTCCGCCCGGCTGCGTCGCATGGCGAGCCTCGCGCTCGCCGGGGCCGTCGCCCTCACCAGCACGCTGGCGGCGGATCGAAGCCTCGCCTGCACCCGCTTCGTCTATCTCGGCGCCGGCGACACCGTGATCACCGGTCGCTCGATGGACTGGAAGACCGACGTCGGCACCAACCTCTGGGTCTTTCCCCGCGGCATGGAGCGCAGCGGCGAAGCCGGCGCCAATTCCATCACCTGGACGTCGAAATATGGCAGCGTGATCGCCGCCGCCTACGACATCGCCACGACCGACGGCATGAACGAGGCCGGCCTCGTCGCCAACGTGCTGTGGCTGGTGGAATCGGAATATCCGCCCGAGGACAGCGGCAAGCCCGGCCTCACCATCGCCGCCTGGGCGCAATATGTGCTCGACAACTTCGCCACCGTCGCGGAGGCCGTGGCGGCGCTCGAGGCCGAGCCGTTCGTCATCGTCACCGATCAGGTGCCGGGCGAGACGCGGCTTGCGACGCTGCACCTTTCGATCTCCGACGCCACCGGCGACAGCGCCATCGTCGAATATATCGACGGCAAGCAGGTCATCCACCACAGCCGGTCCTACCAGGTGATGACCAACTCCCCCGCCTTCGAGCGCCAGCTCGCCCTCGACGACTACTGGCAGACGATCGGCGGCACCATCTTCCTGCCCGGCACCAACCGCGCCGCCGACCGCTTCGCCCGCGCCTCCTTCTACACCAACGCCATCCCGAAGTTCGACGACCCGAACCTCGCGGTCGCGGGCGTCTTCTCCGTCATCCGCAACGTGTCGGTGCCCTACGGCATCGCCACGCCGAGCGAGCCCAACATCTCGTCCACCCGCTGGCGGACCGTCGCCGACCAGGCGCGCAAGCTCTACTTCTTCGAATCCGCTCTCACCCCCAACGTCTTCTGGGTGGATCTCAACGCCATCGACTTCGCGCCCGACACCGGCACCACGCTGAAGCTCGACCTCGGCCCGAACCAGACCAACACCTTCGCCGGCGACGCGACGGCCGACTTCGTGCCGGCCAAGCCTTTCAAGTTCCTGGGGAAATAGGCCTCAGCGGGACAGCTTGGCCGGGGCGTCGCGCGACGTCATCGCGCCCAAGGCGAAGCCCAGGGTGGAGGCGGCCACCAGCGCCGCCGCATGGGCATCCGCCTCGGCCACCCGGGCGTCGAGGAGGCCGCTGTTCGCGATCGTCGCGTCCGTGATGGTGCCGACGCCGCTTTGATAGGATTTCAGCGCGGCGTCGTAGGTCACGCCCGCTGCCGCGGTGAGCTCGCTCGCAGCCGCATGGGCGGCGAGCGCGGTGCGCAGCGTGTCGCTCGCGATGACGATCTCGCGCGCCGCCGCGTCCTGCGTCTCGACGAACGCCTCGCGGGCGGCATTGCTCAGCGAGCGCGCCTCCTGAAGCTGCGCCGCGCGCAGCCCGCCGGAGTAGATCGGCACGGTGATCCCCACGAGCACCCCGGCCGAGGTCGACTGCTGGCCGAGGCCCGGCAGCCCGCTCACCGAGAGGCTCGCCTTGTCGCTCGCCGCGATGGCGCTGAGGTAGATTTTCGGCCGGAACGACGCCTCGGCCGCGCGGATCCCCGCCTCGCTCGCCTGGAAGCGCGAGTAGGCCGCCAACACGTCCGGCCGCTGCGCCAGCGCCTCTTCGATCATCTTCACCGTCGGCTCGCCGAGGCGGCGCGGCAGGCGCCGAGCCGACACGTCGCTCACCTTCACCTTGGTCGTCGGCGACACGCCCATTGCGCCGAGGAGGCCCTGGTAGGCGTCGCGTCGCGCCCCCTCCGCCTCGACGAGGCGCAGCTTCGCCTGCGCCACCATCTGGCGCGCCTGCGCCACCTCCACGCTGGTGCCGATGCCGCGGGCCATCCGCGCATCGGCCGCATCGGCGATCCGCCGGCTGTTTGCGAGGGTGCGGCGGGCGGCCCTCTCCTGGCTCTCCGTCGCGCCGTAGCGGTAGTAGGCGACCGCGACGTTGTAGATCACCCGCTGATGCATGCCGTTGAAGGCGATGTTGGCGGCGAAGGCGTTGTGGCGGGCGAGGTCGGCGTTCGCCCGGCGCTGGCCGAAGTCGAACACCAGCCATTCCAGAACCAGCGCCGGCACCACCGCTTCGGCGGTGGTGGAAAAGGAGGAGCGGCCGGTCGCGTTGTCGGGCAGCGGCGTGCGCACCCGCTGGGCTCCGGCGATCACGTTGGCGCTGATCGACGGCAGAAAGGTCGCCTCCACCATCCCCACCGCGAGGGCGGCCTGGCGCGCCTCTTCCCAGGCGATACGCGTCTGCGGGTTGTTGCGGGCGGCAATGTCGATCAGCGCCGGCAGATCGTAGCTGCGGTCCGCCACGATCTGCGGCGGCGGCTGCAGGAGGCTCGCGGCCGGATTGGCGGGCACCACATAGTTCGCCGGTCCGGTCGGCTGCGGCGTTTCCGCGTCGGCCGCGGGCAGCAGCGAGGAGGTGGTCATCGCGTCGGACGGCGCCCAGGGCTCGGAGGCCGAGCCGGAGGCGAGCTTCACCGCGTTGGCGGCGCACCCCGCCATCGCGAGCGCCAGAAGCGCCGGCATCGCCGCACGGCGCCCCACACGGCGAAGATGCTGCTCGACGATCCCCATTCAGGTCACAACGAGGGTTTCGATGCGCGCCATCGGGCCCGCGATCTCGGCCGAAGGGATCGGAGGCACCGCTCCCGCCGCAGGGTGCGTGGCCGCCTCGCCGGGCTCGGACGCCTCCAGCGTCGCCGCATTTGCCTCGAGCGCGGCGGCGACGGGCTTAAGGCTTTCGGCCGACACCGCGACCGCCGGCGTCAATGCGCTCGCCGCGGTCACGAGACCGGCGAGCCGCTCCACCTCCGCCCGCGCCGGCTGATCGCGCCGCGGCTCGAACGGCAGCATGAACATCACCTCGCGCGCCCGGCCGAGGGCGACGGCCGCGCTCGCCACCTCCGCCGTCGCCACGGGCCGGTCCGACGGCGCCGTCGCCGCGAGCCGCGCCAGCGCCCGGAGCGCCGCCGCGAGCTGCCGGCGCACCTCCTCGGCCGCGCTGCGCGGCCAGATGCCGGTGAAGATCAGGTACATGATGGTGTTGCCGAGCAGGATACCGGCGATCCGATCCCAGGCGTTTTCCATGGAGGTGCTCGGCCCGAAGCCGTCGAGGATCGTGAGCAGGAAGGCGAGCCCCACCTGCACGCCGGCGTAGGAGACGCGCTCGTTGCCCGCCGCCACCCAGCCCGCCACCAGAATGCCGACGAACACCAGCACCATCAGCGCGCCCACCGATTCCACATGCGGGATGACGAAGAGGATCGACGCCACCCCCATCGCCGCCCCGACGAGGCAGCCGACGATGCGCAGGGCGAGCTTGTGCACCGTCTCCCCGGTGGTGCCGAGGGCGGTCACGTAGCAGGTGATCATCGCCGTATGGATCCCCTGCCAGCTGATCCCGGTATAGATCAAGTAGCAGATCATCGCCGCCGCCGTGGTCTTCAGCGCATAGCGCTGGTGCACCGGGCTCGTGAACGCATCGGCGGTGAGGAAGGGCGCCTTGGCGGGCGACGGATCGGCCCCGCCATTGGGCGCGGCGAGCCCCGTCAGGAGGCGCCACGCCTCCACCTCGGCGAGCGAGCCCGGCGCCTCGGCACGCTCCGGAGCGAGCGGCGCGTCGCCCGTCTCGATCCGCCGACGGGCCGCCCCGCAGGCCGCGGCGAGACGCCGGCGCGCCGCGGCCGCGCCGCGCGGCATCGCCGCCACGGCGACGAGCAGGCGATAGCTCGTCTCCGAGGCTCCGGCGAGCCACCCGGTGCGGGCGGTCGGCACGAGGTGGAGGAGCCGCGCCATCTTCACGCGCTTCAGGAGGTCGTCGTTGCCCTCGTGGAGACGCTCCAGGAGCTCTTCGTCGTCGTCGGCATCGGTCAGCGCGCGCTCTGCCGCCGCGAGCCGGCGGGCGATGGTCTCGGCCACCAGCCGCTGCGGCCCGCGCCCGCACACGAGCAGGAAGGCGACCATCAGCCCCATCGGCATCATGACCATCTGCCAGGCGTAGCTGAGCCCCTTGGTCGCGATGAACCCGTCGGGCACGCCGCCGATGAGCGACAGCACGAACGCGATCACGAGCCCGATGATCGCCCCGCTCTCCCCGAGCGTGCTCGCCGAGGCGAGATAGAGCGTGGCGAAGGTGGCGCCGGCCATGATGAGGAGGCGGGCGAAGGGCAGGTCCACCGTGGCGTTCGCCAACGGGACCATCGTCGCGACGATCACCGTCACGAGCACCATCAGCCCCACCGCCTGGCCGATCGTCTCGCTGGCGTCCGGCCGCATCAGGAAGATCACCAGGTAGCAGCTGATCGCCGACTCGGGGATCTCGTAGAGCATCGCCGTCGCCGCGACGAGCGCGCAGAGCGCCGCCATCCGCCAGGTGAGGTCGAAGCGGCCGGGAAAGGGGGCGAGGTCGCGCACCGTCTGCGCGTAGACCGCGGGCCAGGTGGCTTCAGCAACGGGTGTCATCGTGCACCGTGACGGTGGCCGACGCGCCGACGCGCATCAGCGCCTCGGGCGGATCCTCGAGGCGAATGCGCACCGGGAAGCGCTGGGCGACGCGCACCCAGTCGAGCGAGCGCGGCACGAGGGGCAGGTTGTAGGGAATGTTGACGGTCTGCTCGGAGACGACGCCCCAGCCGATCCCCTCCACGCGGCCGCGGATCGGCGTGCGCCGGTCCGACAGCACGAACACCGTGGCGCAGCGCCCCGCCGCGATGCGGTCGAGCTCGGTCTCGACGAACGTCGCGCTCGCATACCAGTCGGAAGTGTCGATCAGGGTGAAGATCGACTGTCCCGGCAGCACGAACTCGCCCGCCGCGATGGCGAGCCCCACCACGCGCCCGTCGTGGGGCGCACGCACGACGGTGCCGTCGAGCGCATGCTCGGCGATCGCGAGCGCCGCCTCGCGCGCCGTGACCAGCGCCTCGGCGGCCGCGGGATTGCCCACCAGCGCATCCGCCGCCGCGGCCTGGCGCTGCGCCTCGCGCAGGCTGATCTCGGCGTCGCGCTTGGCGGTCGCGGCGGTGTCGACCTCCTGGGCGCTGACATAGCCCTTGGGGCGCAGCGGCAGCAGGCGGTCGAGCGTCTGGGTGGCGAGGCTCAGATTCTCCACCGCCCGCGCCACCTGACTGGCCGCGATCGCCGCATTCTCCCGCTCGGCGCGGATCTCGCGGTGGCGATCGGCCAGCGCGGCCTGCGCCATCGCGAGATCGCTCGCCACCTGGTTCACCGCGAGCCGGTAGGGCTCGGGATCGACGCGGAAGAGAACGTCGCCCCGCTTCACGGCGGCGTTCTCCTTCACCGCGAGCTCCACGATGCGGCCCGACACGGTCGCGGCCACGTGCACCACCGGCGCGGTCAGCACGGCTTCCTGCGACAGCGGGTGGAGGCCCGCGATGCGCATGTGCCGCCAGCCGAGGAGACCCGCCGCCACCACGATCCCGATCGCCACGATGGCGCCGCCGACGCGGGCAGGATGGATGTGATGCGCGCTCATCGCCTCACCGCCCGAAGACGGCGATGGAGACGAGGAAGCCGACAGCCGCCGCGAGGCTCAGGTAGACGAGGAGACGCATCGGCAGCACGTCGTCGAGCCCGATGCGCACGAAGATCGCCCGCACCACGAGCGCCGCCGCGATGCCGGCGAAGCTCGACAAGAGCCATGAGGGAAAGTAGGCGCCGAGAAAGGGCACGGCCGGCGCCGCGGCAGGCGAGCAGCCGGCCAGCGCACAGGCGGCGACCGCCATGCCGCTCCATCGCCGCCACGCCACAAGGCGATCGACGAAGGCGCCGGCCGGCCTCCTTCGTTCCGACGCACCGCGAAGCCGATCCCCACACCGTCCCGAGAGCCTCTGTCTCCAACCCATCCACATCAGCGCCGTCTTCCCGCCCGCCGACGGACGACCGACCATCGCGGCCGCGCGCGACCTCGCCGAGGTCGATTGTCGATCGCGGCAACCCCCACGATGGTCACGCCGGCGCATTCGGGGTGCATTGTCTGCGAATCGTCTTTCTACTTCCTTGTCTTCAAGCGGCTTTCACGCATCAGGAGCACCGCTCCGACGAAGAAGCCGAGCGCGCCGATCCAGAGCTGGACGGTGGCGGCGACCGGCACCCAGCCGGCTTCGGGATGCCGCGGCACGTAGTCGAGAATTCCGGACGTCATGAAGAACACGCAGCCGACGAGGTTCACGAAGACGATCCACCAGTCGAGCGTCTTCGGCCGCCAGCTCCAGTAGGCGTGGCCCGCCTCGATGAAGGCGAGGTAGCCGGAGAACAGGAAGAGGGTGCAGCCGATTAGGTCCGGCAGCCAGATGACGAGGTTCTGCATCAGCCACCCGGCCGGCGGCCAGAGGGCGTCGAAGGTGTTGAAGTTGAACGCGATGGTGCCGATGAACTGGGTGAAGGTGCTGAGCCAGCCGGGATTGTGCGGCCGCCAGCCGATCAGCGCGATGCGGCGGGGCTGCGCCGCGTTGGGGTCGGTGCTGAACTCCCCGGCGTTCGCCGACTGGAAGTGCTGCAGATAGGCCGCCGTGGTGAACGGGATCGAGCCGGCGAAGAAGATTACCGCGATCCTGAACGCCGACGGCCCGCCGTCGCTCGCCGCCGTCAGCGTGTCGACGCATCCGAGCATGAAGAAGAAGGCGCCGATGGCGAACAGCGCCCCCGTCGCCCAGTTGTAGGCGGCGGTCTGCCAGACCGGGATCGCCTCGATGTCCACCGCCCCCACCGTGGGCAGCAGGCCCTTGCGGTGGTCGCGCGAGCGCCACACGAGCCGCCGCCCGTGGTGGGTGTAGTGGCGCAGCGTCACGAACGGCCACGGCCCCACGCTGTGGACGCCGAGACCGTGGGGGCGGGTCTGGTTCATGGAGGCCTCGCGCGACGACGGGAGAACGATGGAGAGGACGGGCGGGCGTCAGTGGTGGAAGCCCGACGCCTCCTCGCTGGTCAGCGGCGCCGCGATCGGATGCGCCTCGATGTGGGCGAGCGCCGCCTTCATGTCGTCGATCAGCAGCGAGCAGAGGTCGTGGCTCACCCCGTTGCGCACCAGGATGCGCTGGATCGCCTGATCCTCGCAGTGCGCCGGCAGCGTGTAGGCCGGCACCTGCCAGCCGCGCACCCGCAGCCGGTCGGCGAGGTCGAAGAGGGTGAAGCCCGGATCCTCCCCCGCCTTCAGCTGCCACGACACGGCCGGAATGCCGCGGCCCATGTCGCCGTCGAACACCACGTCGAACGGACCCATGGCGGCAATCTCGCCGGCGAGGTAGCGGGCGGAAGCGTAGCAGGCGGTGTGGACCTTGCGATAACCGCTCCGCCCGAGCCGAAGAAAGTTGTAGTACTGGCAGACGATCTGGCCGCCGGGGCGGGAGAAGTTCAGCGCGATGTCGCGCATGTTGCCGCCGAGATAGTTCACCCAGAACACCATCTCGTCGGGAAGATCCGTCTCCTCGCGCCACATCACCCAGCCGACGCCGAGCGGGGCAAGGCCGAACTTGTGGCCCGAGGCGTTGATCGAGCGCACCCGCGGCAGGCGGAAATCCCACTCCAGATCCGGAGCGCAGAAGGGGGCGAGGAAGCCGCCGCTCGCCCCGTCGACGTGGATCGGGATGTCGAGCCCGGTCTTGACCTCGAACGCGTCGAGCGCCTCGCTCACCGCCTTCACCGGCTCGTACTCGCCGGTGAAGGTCACGCCGAGGGTCGGCACCACGCCGATGGTGTTCTCGTCGCAGCGCGCGAGCACCTCCTCAGGCGTCATCAGGAGGCGGCCCTTCTCCATCGGGATCTCGCGATGCTCGATGTCCCAGTAGCGGGTGAATTTGTGCCAGCAGATCTGCACCGGGCCGGTGATGAGGTTGGGCCGGTCGGTGGGCTTGCCCTCGGCGCGCCGCCTCGCCTCCCAGCGGCGCTTCATGGCGAGGCCGCCGAGCATCGCCGCCTCGCTGGAGCCCGTGGTGGAGCAGCCCACCGCCGCCGCCCCCTTCGGCCCGTTCCACAGGTCGGCGAGCATCCGCACGCAGCGCGCCTCGATCTCGGCGGTCTGCGGATACTCGTCCTTGTCGACCATGTTCTTGTCGATGCAGTCGTCCATCAGCTGATGGACCTCCGGCTCCTCCCAGGTCTGGCAGAAGGTCGCGAGGTTCTGCCGCGAGTTGCCGTCGAGCATCAGCTCGTCGCGCACGGCGGCGTAGATCCGCCGCGGATCACGCTCGCCGTCGGGGAACGACGCCTTCGGCAGCACGGTGGAGAGCTCCGCCGCCCCGTAGGTCTCGTCGTCGACGCCGTCGTCCGTTCCGGAAAGATCGCGAGTCATCTCAATCCCCTCGTTTCTTCTTGATCGTGACGCGGGGCCTGCGCGGCCCCCGGTGGCCCGTTCATCGCCTCGTCGCCGGCGGCGTCGCCGACCGCTCAGGCGTGCGTTGCCGCGATCAGCATCGCCGAGGCGTCGAAGGCGGCCGTCCCGAGATGGCTGAGCGGCAGGACGCAGGGCGTCGACGCTGCCGCCAGCGCACCGAGATCAAAGGAGGTGAAGTTGAGGCTCTTGTAGTCGCGCACGAAGAACAGCCGCCGGGAGAGATCCGACAGGTTGGTCCACGAGGTGTACTCGGTCGCGTAGGCCGTGGCGCTGTCGGAGGAGAGACCGGCGACCTCCATGTGACCGCCGCCCTCCGAGGGATAGTCGATGGTCACGCCCCGCGGCCGGTCGAAGTTGTTCATGATGTGGGCGAGCGTCTTCACCGCGAGATCCGGCGTCGTCGCCTTCTCGGCATATTGGGCGTAGAAGGCGGCCCGCACGAAGCGCCCCACCGAGGTGTTCGAGGCCGGCAGCCCGGCCGTCGCGATGCCCGAGTCGGGCTGCGCGGCCTGGTAGGTCCCGAAGGTCGCGCTCGACCGATCCACGTTGGTGAGGAAGGTGTAGTTGTTGAGATTGGTGAGATGCCACGGGAAGTCCGGCCCGTTGGTCATCACCCCGACCGGATTGTCGTAGAGGTGCATCTCGCCCTCGTGGAACTCGATGACGAGCGCGGCGCCGGAGGGATCGTGCACGACGTAGTGGAAGGGTGATTCCACGCCGCCGAGAAGGGCGAGCGCCTCGAGCATCACCGGCTGTGCGCCGAGCCCCGCCTTCACCTCCGCCACGGTGGCGAACAGGCTCAGCGCCCAGCTGCCGAGGTCGGAGGCCGACAGCACCGCCTGCGTCATCTCGGCCGAGCGATGCCCGCCGCTCGCCGCCGGGTAGGAGAGGAGGCTGAAGGTCAGACCCTTGTCGTTGAGCCCTTCGAGCGCCTTGAGGTCGGTCGGCCCGAGCGGCGCGTCCGCCGTCGGCATCCGCCCCGGCATCGTCACCGCGACGAAGGCGTGGCGTGCGGTGTAGGCGAGCGCCGGATGCCCCTTCAATTCGGAGGAGAAGGCGAAGCCGGCTGGGAAGTAGGCCACCTGATAGGGCAGGTCGACCGTCAGCTCGAGCGTCCGGCCGAAATAGACGTTGTCGGCGGTGTCACGGTAGGCGAGAGAGGTGCACATTCGATCCGGGTCTCTTGCTGTTTCGCGGCTTTCGGTCCGTGGTGCCGTCGATGCCGACCCGCGTCGACCGGCTCGCGGATCGACGGCGAGGATCGACCGGCCGCACGCGCGTACTGATGGGCAAAGGCCGCTGTAACTCGCCCGGCGTACGGGGTGAATCGAACATCAATGGCCTAAAATATTGTTTCCAATGCGGATCATTCCTGGAACCACTCGCACTCTACGTCACCCGGTGACGATCCCCTCCCCGGCGAACAGGGATTGCTCGGGCGATGCGGTCACCCCGGCGAGATCATCGACGGTGAGCGGCGCGGCAGGGCGCGACAGGCGCGGCTGGCGCACCCAGAGAAGGCGGTGCTGCGCCCGCGTCAGCGCCACGTAGGCGAGCCGCTTCCACAGCGGCACGCCCGCCTCGGCGAGGCCGGAGCGGGCGGCGGCCCAGAGGTCCGGCGCGAACACCTGCACGTCCTCCCACTGCGAGCCCTGCGCCTTGTGGATCGTCAGCGCCGCCCCGTGCACGAACGTCGCCCCCATGTTGGCGACGAAGGGCAGAAAGGCTTCCTCCTCGTCGGGCGACTCGATGCGCACGATCGCCCGGCAGCTCACCACCGGGTCCTCGGAGCCGACCACGAACACGCGCGCGAAGCCGGCTCGCCGCCCCGGCCCGAGATAGACGGTCTGCGCCCCGCGGATGAGGCCGCGCGCCTCGAGCTCCACCCGCCGGCTCTGCATCTTCGCCGGCAACTCCAGGCCGTCGCACACCAGCGGCTCGCCCGGCAGCAGCCGGTTCGGCGGCGCGTCGAAGGCGGTGCGGAAGGCGCGGATCAGCCGCATCCGCGTCTGGTTGCGCCAGACGAGCACCGGCGAGCGAGGCATCAGCGCAGCGTCGACCCGGCCCGCCACCACCACGCGCTCGTCCCGCTCCGCCGCCTGCTCCACCAGGCGCTCGAACTCGCCGAAGCCGAGATCGGGGTCGCCCAGCGCATGGGCGAGGTCGAGGATCGGGCTGTCGGCGGCCTGCCGATGCACCCGCGACAGGCTGACGCGCTCGCCGTCGGGCAGCGCGTCGAACACCATCGCCCCGCCCTTCACCGGGGCGAGCTGGGCCGGGTCGCCGAACAGCACCAGCGTCGGAAACAGCGTGGCGAGGTCCTCCAGATGATGCTCGCCCAGCATCGAGGCCTCGTCCACGAAGCCGATGTCGAGCGGGTCCTTGCGGGCGGTCCAGCCGGCGATGAAGTCGCTGCCGCGCATCCCCGCCATCGCGAGGGCGACCACCACCGACTTGTGGGCGGCGTAGGCGGCCTTGGCGCGCAGGAGCAGCGCCGGTTCCATCGCCGGCTCGTCGCTGCGCTCGCCCGTCAGCCACTCCACCAGATGCTGATAGTCGGGATGGAAGTTCGGCCGGTAGAGCATGCGGTGGAGCGTCGTCGCCGGCACGCCGCGCTGGCGCAGCACGCTCGCCGCCTTGTTGGTGGGCGTCACGACGGCGAGGGTGCGCCGGCCGGGCCGCGTCTTGCCCTCCTCCGGGGCGGCGATCTTGACGCCCGACGCCTCGAGATCCTTCACCAGGCGGGCGAGCAGATGCGTCTTGCCGGAGCCGGCCTTGCCGAGCACCGCCACCTTGGCCCCCGCCCCCTCGGCGCGCCCGGCGACGCCGGCCGCAAGGTCCACCCCGCGCGCCCCGATCGCCGCCGCCACGCGCGACCAGGCCGCCGCCTGATCGTCGGAGAAGTCCACATGCGGGCAGGCGGGAAGGGTCACGGCGAAAGGC
The DNA here is from genome assembly GCF_016411865.1 of Acuticoccus mangrovi. Lineage (GTDB taxonomy): Bacteria > Pseudomonadota > Alphaproteobacteria > Rhizobiales > Amorphaceae > Acuticoccus > Acuticoccus mangrovi. Next base: position 98,604 of record NZ_JAEKJA010000027.1, read on the forward strand.
GCTCCTCGGCGGGTCTCCGACACTGTGCCCGCGGGTCCGTTAAGGCGGGCTCAACCCTATGGCCGAAGGGCTCGGCCATCCAGCGCCCGCCTCTCCGTGCGGCAACTGCCACCTTGCGCCGCGTGGCGCGCCATCGCAGGAGTGGCCCGCCCGCAACCCGTTGAACGACCGAGCACCGCGCGATGACCGAAGGCGTCCCCACGCCCACCCCCGCCCCGGCGGAGGAGACCGACGACGGCGGCAGCTACCTGCCGCTGATGCTGCTCGCCCCCGTCGGCGGCGCCATCGCCGGCCTCGTGTGCGCCCTCTTCCGCCTCGTCCTCACCGAGGCCGACGATTGGCGCGTCGCCACCGTCACGGGCCTCAAGGGCGACGGCTCCAACGGCCTTCTCCTCGTGGTCGGCGCGTCGGCGGCGGCCGCCGGCCTCGCCACCTGGCTCGTCCGGCGCTACGCCATCGAGGCCGGCGGCAGCGGCATTCCTCACGTCGAAGCGGTGCTGCGCGGCGAGTTGAAGGCGTCGGGCCTCCTCCTCGTGCCGGTGAAGTTCGTCGGCGGCCTGCTCGCCATCGGCTCCGGCCTCGCCCTCGGCCGCGAGGGTCCGAGCGTGCAGATGGGCGCCACCATCTCCGAGGCGCTCGGCCGGCTCTACAATCTGAGCCGCGCCGACTGCCGCGTCCTCCTCGCCGCGGGCGCGGGCGCGGGCCTCGCCACCGCCTTCAACGCACCGATGGGAGGCGCCATCTTCGTGCTCGAGGAGCTCGTCCGCCGCTTCGAGACCCGCATCGCCATCGCCGCGCTCGCCGCGTCCGCGTCCGCCATCATCGTCTCGCACGCGATCCTCGGCTCGGCGCCCGACTTCCGCTTCCCGGCCGTCACCGTCCCGGAGCCCACCGACATGTGGCTCTATGTCGTGCTCGGCACGCTCGCCGGGTTCGCGGCGGTCGCCTACAACAAGGCCGTGCTCGGCGCCCTTGCCCTCAACGACAGCCTCGCCGCCGTGCCCGCCTCGGCGAAGGCGGCCGTCATCGGCGGCGTCGTCGGCGTGATCGGCTGGTACGCGCCGCGCCTCATCGGAGGCGGCGACACCCTCACCCAGAGCGCCCTCCTCGGTGAGGGGATGATCCTGTCGCTCGCCCTTCTCTTCCTCGCCCGCTTCGCCCTCGGCGCCCTCTCCTACGCGGCGGGCACGCCGGGCGGCCTGTTCGCCCCGCTCCTGGTGCTCGGCGCCCAGCTCGGCCTCGTGGTCGGCGTCGCCTTCGACACGATGATGCCCGCCGCCGCCCTCGAGAAGGCGGGCTTCGCCGTGGTCGGCATGGCCGCCCTCTTCGCCGGCGTGGTGCGCGCTCCCCTCACCGGCATCGCCCTGGTGCTCGAGATGACGGCGAGCGCCACCATGCTCCTGCCGGTGCTCGCCGCCTGCTTCATGGCGATGCTGGTGCCGACGGCGCTGCGCAACCCGCCGATCTACGATTCGCTCGGCCTGCGCACGGCGCGCCTCGCCGCCCGCCAGCGGGGGTCGAGGTGAGGCTCAGTCGGTCGGGCAGAGATAGGCGGCCGTCATGCCGCCGTCGACGGAGAGCGCCTGGCCGGTGATGTAGCTCGCCTCGTCGCTGCACAGATAGGCCGCGGCGTCGGCGATCTCGGAGGGCTCGGCGAGGCGGCCCATGGGCATGTGAGCGCGGCGGAAGGCGAAGCCTGCGGCGTCCTTCACGATCGCCTCGCCCATCGCGGTGCGGGTCACGCCAGGGAGCAGCGCGTTGGCGCGAATGCCCTGCCGCGCGTAGGCGACGGCGATCTCCCGCGTCATCGCCACGACGCCCCCCTTGGAAGCGGTGTAGGCGATCTGCGAGGGCGTCGAGCCCATCAGCGCCACGATGGAGGCGGTGTTGAGGATCACCCCGCCGCCGCGCGCGACGAGCGCCGGCACCTCGAGCTGGCAGGCGAGGAACACGCCGGTGAGGTTCACCGCCATCGTCTTCGCCCAGGCCTCGAGCGGCGTCGTCGCGATGTCGCCGTCCGCCGGATGGACGATGCCGGCGTTGTTGAAATAGACGTCCGCCCCGCCGAGGCGCGCGTCCACCGCCGCGATCATCGCCGCGAGGCTGTCGGCGGAGGCGACGTCGACGCCGACGGCGATCGCCTCGCCGCCGGCGGCCGCGATCGCCGCCGCCGTCCGCTCCGCCGCGGCGAGGGCGATGTCGGCGCACGCCACCCGCGCCCCGTTCCTCGCGAAGGTCAGCGCCGCCGCCTCGCCGATGCCGTTGCCGGCGCCGGTGACGACGGCCGTCTTGCCGCCGAGCCGCATCTCAGCGCTCGTCGAGCGCGGCGGCCGGCGCCTTGTCGCGCCGCAGCCTGCGGGTCATGTCGTCCCAGATGTCCTCGAACTCCTCGCCCGCGAGGATCCCTTCCCGCCGGAACGCCATCACCAGCACGATCACCGCGCCGAGGAAGAAGCCCGTGAGCCCGAACATCTCCGGAAAGTCGATGCCGAGGAGGACCGGCCCGCTCTCCAGCGTGCGCGTGATCTCCGAGCCGAGCGCGATGACGATCGTGCCGCACACCGCCCCGGACACGCTGCGCATGCCGCCCAGAAGCAGCATCGCCATCATCAGGAAGGTCTGGTTGAAGTAGAACGAGGTGGGCGCGATCGTGCCGAGATTGGTGGCGAGGAGCACGCCGCCCGCCCCCACCACGATGCCCGACAGCGTCCAGGCGATGAGCCGCAGCCGGTCCACCGGCACCCCCATCGCCTTCGCCGCCAGCATGTTGTCGGACGAGGCGCGAAGCTGCACCCCGTACTTGGAGTCGCGGAACAGCTTGGCGACGAACACCGCGATGATCGACGCCCCGAGCCCCCACCACAGATTGGAGATGATGGGGATGCCGTAGAACGCCCGCGGTCCGCGGAAGAGCTCGATCCAGTTGGTGAACACCACGTGCACGATCACCAGGAAGGCGAGCGTGCCGATCTCCGCCCCGACGCCCTTCAGCCGGCTGATCGCGAGGCCGACCACGTAGGCGACCACGCCCGTCACCAACAGCGCCAGGATGATCGAGGGAATCGGGCCGAGCACCACCTGGTCGAGGTTGAACGGCGCGTCGGGGATCAGCGTGCGCTTCAGCATCAGCGGCGTCATGAGGATCGCCACCGTGTAGGCGGCGATCCCCGAGAAGGCGGCGTGGCCGAAGCTCGCGGTGCCGGAGTTGCCCATGAAGATCTGCAGCCCCACCACCATGGTGAGGTTGATGAAGAACACGTAGCCGACGCGGATCTGGTAGGGCTGGCCGTAGCGCATCACCAGGATGGCGATGGCGACGAGGATCGCCGCCGGGATCAGCGTGCGCAAAAGGGTCTGGCGGACGAGATCCATTATTCCTTGTCTCCGAGTTCGGCGCGGGTGCCGAGGAGGCCGGTGGGCCGCCAGATGAGCGCGGCGCCGACGAGCAGGAAGACGATGGCGTCGCGGAAGCCGGCGACGTCGGACGGCAAGGTGGCCTGGAGCACCACCTCCAGGATGCCGAGGACGAGCCCGCCCGCCGCCGCGCCGAGGAGCGAGCCGAAGCCGCCGAGGACGCAGGCGACGAACGCCTTCAACACCGGGGTGAAGCCCATCAGCGGGTCGACCGCGCCGCGGCGGGCGAGGATGAACACCGCCGCGAGCCCGGCGAGGAAGCCCGACACCGCGAAGGCGCCGAGGATCACCCGGTTCGCCTGGATGCCCATCAGGCGCACCACGGTGAAGTCCTTCGCCGCCGCGCGCATCGCGAGGCCGAGATTGGTGCGGGTCAGGAGGAGCACCAGGCCGGCGACGGCGCACACCGTGGCGCCGGTCTCGAGGATCTGCACCACCGGCAGGTTGAAGCCGCCGAAGCTCATCGTCCCCTGCATCCAGGAGGGCACCGGCACCGGCTTGGGCCGCGTCGCGACGAAGATCACCAGCGCGTTCTGGATCACGATCGACACGCCGAAGGCCGTCAGAAGCCCCGTCGTGGCGGGGGCGTTGCGCACCGGGCGGAAGGCGATGCGCTCGAACAGCATCGCCGCCACCACCGCTGTCAGGACGCAGATCGGCAGGAGGAGCACGGGGTTGCCGACGAACGTCGCCGCCGCGAAGAACATCGCATAGCCGCCGAGGGTGATTAGCTCGCCGTGGGCGAAGTTCACGAGGTTCATGATCGAGAAGACGATCGCGAGCCCCAGCGCCAGGAGCGCATACTCGCCGCCGACGCTGAGCGCGTTGATCGCCTGCTGGATGACGTATTCCATCTCTATGCCTTGTTCGGAAGCGACCCGCGGCCCTAGGCGACGCCCGTGCCGAGATAGGCCTCCATGAGCTGATCGGAGGCGGCGAGGTCCTTGGCGGCGCCCTCGTAGACGACGCTGCCGGAGGCAAGGACGTAGGCGCGGTCGGAGAAGGCGAGCGCCTCGGAGGCGTTCTGCTCCACCACGAGCATGGTGAGGCCGGACTTCTTCATTTCCAGCATCAATTCGAAGATCCGGTCGACGATGCGCGGGGCGAGGCCGAGCGAGGGCTCGTCGAGCATCAGCATCGTCGGGGCCGACATCAGCGCGCGGGCGATCGCCAGCATCTGCTGCTCGCCGCCCGACAGGGTGGACGCCGTCTGGTGGTAGCGCTCCTTCAGGATCGGGAACATGTCGAGATAGGTGTTGAGGTCCCGCTCCGTGGCGACGGGGTCCTTCCGCGTCGCCGCCCCGAGCCGCAGATTCTCGGCGACCGACAGGCCGGCGAACACCCGCCGTCCCTCCGGGGTGAGGGTCAGGCCGCGCGCGACGATCCCCTCCACCGGCACGCGGGTGATGTCCTCGCCCTTGAAGGTGACGCGGCCGCCCGACACCGGGACGATGCCCACGACGGACGACACGAGGCTCGTCTTGCCCGCTCCGTTGGGGCCGAGAAGGGCGACGATCTCGCCCTCCTCCACGTTGAGGCTGACGCCGCGGACGGCCTGGATGACCCCGTAGTTGACCGAGACGTCGCTCAGGCTGAGCATTCAGGGCGCCGGGATGTAGTCGGGCATCACCTTCTTGATGAGGGTGAACTTGCCGTCCTTGATCTCGACCATCGCCATGTTGCGCAGGGGCACGCCGCCGCGGTCCTTGTAGGTGATGGAATCGGTGGTGATGCCTTCGAGATCGGCGATTTCCTTGATGGCGTCGTTGATCGCCGAGGGCTCGGCCGAGCCCGCCGCCTCGATGGCGGTGGCGATGATCGTCACGGAATCGCCGGCGAGGCCGAAGAAGATGTTCTCGATCTGATAGCCGCGCGCCTTGCAGTCGGCGTAGAACTCGGCGAGCGCCGATCCCTCGGTCGGGAAGCCGTGGGTGGTGAACTTCACGAGCTCGGCGCCCGCGCCGCCGATGTCGATGACGCCCGGATCGTCGAGCCCGTCGGTGCCGAAGATCGGGATCTCGAGGCCCGCCGCCTGCATCTGGCGCGGGAACACGCCCGCTTCGGGCACGATGAAGGCGCCGAACACCACATCGGGCTTCGGATCCATGTTCTGGATCTCGGCGACCTGGGCCGAATAGTCGGAGAGGCCGGAGTTGTAGTTGATCTTGCCGAGCACTTTGCCGCCGAGATGCTCGAAGGCGTCACCGAAATATTCCGGCGTCACCAGCGAGTAGGAGCCGACGTCGTGGGAGACCATCAGCACGGTGGTCTTGTAGCCCATGTCGATGGCGAGCTGGGCGGCGGCCGCCGCCGCGGCGTTGTCGCCGTAGGGGACCAGATAGGCGTTCATCGGCATCGCCATCGGGAAGGCGGGCTGGGTCGAGGCGACGGTCAGCACCGGGGTGCCCGTCGGCATCGCCAGCGCGGCGATGGGGATCGACATGTCGTCCGTCGGCGGCGACAGGATGGCGGAGACGCCGAGGTCGAGAAGCTCCTGACCGGCGGTCGCCGACAGCGCGCTGTCGGACTTCATGTCGCGCAGCTCAAGGCGGAGCTTGCGGCCGCCGAGGAGTCCGCCCGCCTCGTTGATCTGATCGATGCGGCAGCGCACTCCGTCGGGGCTGTCGTAGGGGGCCAGCGCGCCGGTGACGGCGGCGGCGTAGCCGATGACGATGTCGTCGTCCTGTGCCAGCGCGGGTGCGGCGGCCGACAGCGCCATCGCCGAGGCGGCGAGCACCGCGACGGCCCCGCGGCGGGTCCTCGTCATGTCGTTCATGATGTCCATTCCCTCTCTCGCGATGGGTCCCGCCGCCGTCATGCCGTTGGCAGCCGCGCGGGGGTCGCCCCCCACCGCGGCCCGGGCCGGACCGGTTGTTCAACTCACGGCAGATTTCGTCCCGAGATAGACCTCGATGACCTCTTTGTTGACGCGCACCTCGTCCGGCGTTCCCGAGGCGATCAGCTCGCCCATGTGCATCACGTTGATGCGTTCGGAGACGCGCATGATGAACTTGAGGTCGTGGTCGATGACGACGACGCCGCAGCCGAACTGGTCGCGGATCGCCCGCACCGAATCGATAAGGCCGACGGATTCGGCTTCGTTCATGCCCGCGGCCGGCTCGTCGAGGAGCAGGATGTCGGGCGCGAGCGCCAGCGCCCGGGCGATCTCCACGCGCCGCTGCTTGCCGTAGGGGAGCGTGCCGGCCTTGAGGTCGCCGTCGCCGGCGAGGCCGATCAGCTCCATGATCTCCTCGATCGACCGCGACGCCCGCTTGTGCGCCCGGTGGCGCAGATAGGTGGTGTAGGCCACCTCGATATTCTGGCGCACCGTCAGGCGGTGGAAGACGCGGATATTCTGGAAGGTGCGGGCGATGCCGGCGATGGCGCAATCGGCCGGCGACGCGCCGTTGAGCGACACCCCGCCGAGGCTGATGTCGCCCTGGTCGGGCGTCAGCGTGCCGGAGATGAGGTTCATCAGCGTGGTCTTGCCGGCGCCGTTGGGGCCGATCAGTCCCACGATCTCCCCTTCCGAGCAGGTGAGCGACACGTCGCGCACGGCGTAGACGCCGCCGAAGTGCTTCGACACGCCCTCGATCGCGAGCGTCGCCGGCAGGGCCGCGACGCCGGCGCGCGCCGGATCCGGGGTGGTATGCGGGATGGCCGCCAAGCCTGCACTCCGTTTGGTCATGCCGCTCAAACCAGCATGGTCTACAAATCAGACCAAATTGCCGTCACTTGTCAACCGCGCCCATCGCGACCCGGCCGCCTCCACAGACAGCCCGACGCTTGGCCAATCTGGTCGATATATCAATGAACTCATAGCACTACACTAAAACTCGACACATTCGTACGCCGCAACGTGCCCGGTAATTCGGACCGGTTCGGCGTGCGGGCGGAGACGCGACGTCACCGCCTCGATCGCACGCCGATTGACCTGCCGAGGCCATGCAAAATAGCAGCCAATCGCCCGCAGGGCATGTCGATTTCATCGCAAAAACTCGCGATTTCAATATCTTAGCCGCGAGCGCGAAAGTGCTGCCTCCCGCCGCCGGCGCGAGTGATGGATTGACAGTGGCCGACAATTGGTCTGTCCTTCAAACCAATGATCCGGACCGGATCAGGCCTCCCGCAATCACGGAGCCCGTCGATGCTCAGCAACAGCCTGGCACAGAGCGCCCTCGACCACTGCATCTTCCCGATGATCGATGCCGCCGAGGTCCACCGCACCGGGCCGATGGTGTTCCTGGAAGGCAAGGGCCTCTCCCTCACCACCGCCGAGGGCAAGACCATCAAGGACATGATCTCCTCCCACACCCGCGCCAACTCGCTCGGCTACGGCAACACGGAGATCGCCGAGGCCTACGCCACCCAGGCGGCCAAGATGCACTATGGCGGCACCGCCAACTTCACCTCCGAGCCGATGATCCGCCTCGCCGAGACGATCGCCGATCTCGCCCCCGGCGACCTCTCGCGCGTCTTCTTCGTGAGCGGCGGATCGGAAGCGGTGGAGTCGGCCCTCAAGATCGCCAAGCAGTACCAGCAGGGCAGCGGCAACAAGCCCAAGGCCTACAAGGTCATCTCCCGCTGGAACGCCTATCACGGCGCCACCATGGGGGCGCTCTCGGTCACCGACTGGCTCTCCGTCGCCGACGTCTCCGACCCGCGCGTGCCGGGCGCGAGCTTCATCCCGAACCCGCAGTGCTACCGCAACGAGTTCGGCATGGACCCCGACGCCTATTTCGATCTCTGCGCCGACTATCTGGAAGCCCAGATCAAGTTCGAGGACCCCGACCTCGTCGCCGCCTTCATCGCCGAGCCCGTGATGCAGGCGAACGGCGTGCAGATCGCCCCCAAGCGCTATTTCGAGCGGGTGCGCGAGATCTGCACCAAATACGGCGTCCTCCTCATCATCGACGAGGTGATCTGCGGCTTCGGGCGCACCGGCAAGTGGTTCGCCAACCGCCACTATGATGTCGAGCCCGACATCATGACGACGGCGAAGGCGCTGACCGCGGGCTACGCCCCGATGGGCGCGGTGGTGACGACGCCGGCGATCGCCGACGCCATCGCCCACTTCCGCCACGTGCACACCTTCTCCGGCCACGCCGCCTGTGCCGCGGCCGCGCTCGCCGTCATCGCCATCAAGCAGCGCGAGGGGCTCGTCGACAAGGCGCTCGCCAACGGCGTCTATTTCCAGGACGCGCTGAAGAAGACAATTCTGCCGCTGCCGATCGTCGGCGACGTGCGCGGGCTCGGCCACTGGCACGCCGTCGACTTCACCACCGACAAGGCGACCAAGGCCGCCTTCGCCGACGGCACGGTGAAGGCCGTCGCCGACCGCATGTTCGAGCTCGGCGTGCTCGTCGGCATCGCCGGCACCGCGATCGAGATCGCCCCGCCGCTGATCGCCACTCCCGCCGACATCGACGAGACGGTGGCGGTGATGGAAACCGCCATCAACGACGTCGTCGCCCGCCGGAATCTCGCCTGACGATGCGCTTTCGCGACCGCGTCGCCATTGTCACCGGCGGTGGCGGCGGGATCGGCCTCGCCGTAGCCGAGGGCCTCCTCGCCGAGGGCGCGAAGGTCGCCGTCATCGACGTTAAGCCCCGCCCCGCCGCCTACGACGACCACGGCGACGCCATCCTCTACGCCGAAGCCGACCTCGCCGATCCGGCCGCGATCGCCCGCATCGTCGCCGACGCGACGGCGCGCTTCGGCCCGGTGAACCACCTCGCCAACGTCGCCGGCGTCGCGATGTGGGGCCGCGACGGCTCGGTGGTCGACATGGACCTCGCCCACTGGCGCACGACGCTCGACATCAACCTCGATGCCATCGTCCACCTGGTGCGCGCCGTGGTGCCGTCGATGCGGGGGGCCACGCCCGCCTCGATGGTGCACGTCGCGAGCGTCGTCGGCGTGCGCTCGATGGACAACGCCATGGTCGACGGCCCGCTCGACGCCTACCAGGTGTCGAAAGCCTCGGTGATCTCCCTCTCGCGCAGCCTCGCCATCTCGCTCGGCGCGGACCGGATCCGCTCCAACACCGTCTCCCCCGGCTCGATCTGGACGCCGATGACCGACGGCATCTACGCCGACCCCGCCCGCGTCGAGAGGATGGCCGCCCGCACCCCGCTCCACCGCGTCGGCCGGCCCGAGGACGTCGCCGACGCGTGCCTCTTCCTCCTGTCGGATGCCGCCGACTTCATCACCGGCGTCGACCTGCCCGTCGATGGCGGCCTTCTCGCCAAGCTCGTCTGATGCCCCTCTTCCGCCGCGACGAGGCGCTCGGCCTCACCTTCCGCGCCGGCGATCTCGCCGAGCTGCAGCGCTCCACCCACGAGCTCGCCATCGAGGCGGTCGGCGACGGCCGCTTCGAGGACGCCGCCGCCCTCGCCGCCTACCTCCTCGAGGAGGCGTTGGAGCCGCAGGAGGCCTTCACCGAGTGGGCCGCGATGCTGCCGGCCTTCCTCCTCGAGCGCGGCGCCGCCCCTGAGAAGGTGGCGGCGGAGGAGATACGCATCCACCGCCTCGTCGCCGGCACCGAGCGCTTCGACTTCGCGGCGGGATGGGCGCGCTATCGGGGCGAGGTGGAGGAGATCCGCCGCCTCTGCGCCGCCCGCGACGGGGCCGCCGCGGACCTCGTCGCCACCGCCGCGCGCCACTGGCGCGAGGACCACGACATCAAGTGCGACATCGTGTGCGAGCTCCTCGCCCTCGTGCCCCGCTTCCTCTCGGAGCAGGCCGTGGTGGACTTCTGGGACCGGGCGATGGCGGTCTGGTATCCGAACTATCGCCGCTTCGCCCTCGCCGCGCAGCCTTGGGAGGTCTCCCGCGGCCAGCTCGTCGACATGGCGGTGCTCGCCCTGCGCGGCCACATGCCGGGGGCAGGGCGCGGCGGCGCCATCGCGATCCGAGACGAGGGGGACGCCATCGCCCTCGAGTTCGCCCCCTGCGGCTCGGGCGGGCGCACCTTCGACACCGCGCCCGACGGGACGCCGCCGCGCGTCGAGCCGCCCTACGGCCACCGCCTCGTGGAGGGGCGGCACGACTGGGCCTGGAACCGGCCCGGCGTGTGCCTCTACTGCACCCACTGCTGCCGCCTCGGCCAGCAGAAGGCGATCGAGGTGATGGGCTTCCCCGCCCGCGTCGTCACCCCGCCGGTGTGGCCGCAGGACCGCGACAAGGCGGTCTGCACCTGGCGCATCTACAAGGACCCTTCCGCGGTGCCGCAATCGGCCTATAGGGACGTGGGCGCCACGCCGCCGGAGAACGACGAGCCATGACCACCATCCTCGCGCTTGCGAGCGCCTACCACATGGAGACCTTCGAGGCCGGCTCCATCGGTCGGGCCGTGGAGGCCGCCGGCGGCCGCTTCGAGTGGCGCAACCGGCGCCTCGGCGAGGCGATGCCCGACAGCCACGAGGGCTACGACGGCATCGTCGTCTTCGGCGGCGAGATGGCCGTCTACGAGGCTGAATACCGCCCGTATTTCAGCCACATGGAAGAGCTCGTGCGGAGCTTTCACGCCGCCGGCAAGCCGGTCCTCGGCTCCTGTCTCGGCGCCCAGGTCATCGCCCACGCCTTCGGCGCAAAGGTCTACCGGGCGGGCGTCTTCGAGTGCGGCTTCACCCCGCTCGTGCCGACCGCCGCGGCGGCCGACGACCCGCTCCTCGCCGGCACGCCCTCCCCCGTCCACCTCTTCGAGATGCACGGCGACACCTTCGACCTGCCCGACGGCGCCGTCCCCCTCCTCGCCGGCGGCGTGGTCGCCAACCAGGCCTTCCGCCTCGGCGCGGCGACCTACGCCTTCCAGTGCCACCACGAGGTGACACCGGAGATCGTCGGCGCCTGGAACGCGCGCATCGACGAGCACAACCCCACCTTCTTCGCCGACCTCGGCGGTCCGGACCCGCGCGCGCGCCAGCCCGCCGACTTCGCCCGCTACCAGGCGGCGCAGGAGGCGTTCGCCCTCAAGGTGACCGCCGCCTGGATGGACAAGGTGAAGGCGCGCCTCAGCCTTCCGGCCGAACCGCGATGATCATGTAGTTGACGTCGGCGTCGCCCGAGAGGCCCCACTCGTCCTTCAGCGGGTTGAACACCACGCCCACCGGGTCGTGCGCCATCAGCGCGTTGGCCTCGAACGCCTCGCGCAGCTCCTCCGGCCGCACCAGCTTGTCGAACTGATGGGTGCCCTTCGGCAGCCAGCGCAGCACATATTCGGCGCCGACGATGGCGAGCGCGAACGCCTTCAGCGTGCGGTTGATCGAGGCGAACACCGTGATGCCGCCCGGCCGCACCATCGCGGAGCAGGCCGCGACGAACTCCGGCACGCTCGCCACGTGCTCCACGATCTCCATCGCGAGCACCACGTCGAAGGTCTCGCCGGCCTCCGCCAGCGCCTCGGCGGTGGTGGCGCGATAGTCGACGCTCACCCCCGTCATCGCGGCGTGGCGCTTGGCGACCTCGACGTTGGTGGGCGCGGCGTCCGCCCCCACGACGTCGGCGCCCATCCGCGCCAGAGGCTCCGCGAGGAGCCCGCCGCCGCAGCCGATGTCGAGCACCCGCAGGCCCTCGAGCGGGGCTTCGAGCCGCGGCTCGCGCTCGAAATGGCGGCACAGCGTCTGGCGCAGGAAGGTGAGGCGGACCGGGTTGAATTTGTGCAGCGGCCTGAACTTGCCGTTGGGGTTCCACCACTCCGCGGCGAGGCGGTCGAACTTGTCGACTTCCGCCTGATCGATCGTTGCCATGTCGGACCTTGGTTGTTTGCGAGCCTTACCCCTGCTAGCTAGCAGCCTTCCACCGCGTCGCAACGCACAAGATCCTTTTCCATGTCCCGTATCGTCATGAAGTTCGGCGGCACCTCCGTCGCCGACATCGCCCGCATCCGCCACGTCGCCGCGCACGTGAAGCGCGAGGTCGAGGCTGGCCATCAGGTGGCCGTGGTCGTGTCCGCCATGGCGGGGGAGACCAATCGCCTCGTCGCGCTCTGCCGCGAGGCGGCCCCGCTCCACGACGCCCGCGAGTACGACGCCGTCGTCTCCTCCGGCGAGAACGTCACCTCCGGCCTTCTCGCCATCGTGCTGCAGTCGATGGGCATCGAGGCCCGCTCCTGGCAAGGCTGGCAGATCCCGCTGAAAACCGACGAGGCCCACGGCGGCGCCCGCATCGCCGACATCAACGGCGCGGCGCTCATCGAGCGCTTCGAGCGTGGTCAGGTCGCCGTCATCGCCGGCTTCCAGGGGATTTCGCCGCTCAACCGCATCGCGACCCTCGGCCGCGGCGGCTCCGACACCACGGCCGTCGCCATCGCCGCCGCCATCAAGGCCGACCGCTGCGACATCTACACCGACGTCGACGGCGTCTACACGACCGACCCGCGGATCGTGAAGAGCGCCCGCCGGCTACCGAGAATCTCCCACGAAGAGATGCTGGAGATGGCCTCTCTCGGCGCCAAGGTCCTGCACGTGCGCTCCGTCGAGCTCGCGATGGTCTACGATGTGCCGCTGATGGTCCGCTCCAGCTTCGCCGACCCCGTCATCGCACCGCCCGGCACCCTCATCACCGGCGAGGATACCGACATGGAATCAGAAACCGTCACTTCGATCGCCTACTCCCGCGACGAGGCGCAGATCACCCTGCGCGACGTCCCCGACGCGCCCGGCGTCGCCCACCGCGTGTTCGGCCCCCTCGCCGAGGCCAACATCAACGTCGACATGATCGTCCAGAACATCTCCGAGGACGGGTCGACCACCGACATCACCTTCACCATCCCCCAGTCGGAGTACGAGCGGGCGATGAGCGTGCTCGAGACGGCGCGCGACACCATCCGCTTCGCCAAGATGGTCGGCGACACCGAGGTGGTGAAGGTCTCCGTCATCGGCGTCGGCATGCGCTCGCACGCCGGCGTCGCCGCCACCGCCTTCCAGGCGCTCGGCGAAAAGTCGATCAACATCCGCGCCATCACCACCTCGGAAATCAAGATTTCCGTGCTGATCGACGCCGCCTACACCGAGCTTGCCGTGCGCACGCTGCACGGCGTCTATGGTCTCGACAAACTCACTCACTAAATTGCATCACGTGGGCGTGCGGATCGGCCGCGGCAGGACCGCACGCCCAAACTTTGATTTATTTCGCTGCACGGCTGGGACGTGTATGCTTCAACCGGCTGTGGACCAATGGTTGAACGCCCCCTTAGCGCGGGAGGACCGATGCGCGACACGCTCGCCGGCCCCAGGCAGCTCATCAAGCAATTGCACGCCGTCATGGCGGCGCCGATGGAGGCGCAGGCCCGGCTCGACCAGATCGTGCGTATCATCGCCGACAACATGGTCGCCGAGGTCTCTTCGCTCTACATCCTGCGCCAGGACGACGTTCTGGAGCTCTATGCCACCCACGGGCTGAACCCGACGGCGGTGCACCGCGCCGGGCTGCGGCTCGGCGAGGGCCTCGTCGGCCGCGTGGCGAAGACCGCCCAGCCGCTCAACATCATCAACCCGCGCTCGCACCCCTCCTTCGCCTACCTGCCGGAGACCAACGAGGAGGACTACAACACCTTCCTCGGCGTTCCGGTCCTGCGGGCCGGGCGCCTCCTCGGCGTGCTGACGGTGCAGAACCGCACCCCCCGCCGCTACGACAACGAGGAGGTGGAGGCGCTGCAGACGACGGCGATGGTGATCGCGGAGATCGCCGGCACCGGCGACCTCGACAAGATCCCCCAGCCGACGGCCGCCCTCGACATCCGCCGTCAGATCCACGTCTCCGGCGTGACGCTCAACGAGGGGGTCGGCCTCGGCCGCGTGGTGCTGCACGAGCCGCGCGTCGTCGTCACCCGCCTCCTCAACGATGATGTCGAGCACGAGTTGAACCGGCTCGAGACGGCGCTCGAGAAGGTGCGCGGCACGCTCGTCGCCCACCTCTCGCGCGACGACGTCGCCGCCTCCGGCGCCTCGCGCGACGTGCTCGAAGCCTTCCTGATGATCGCCCAGGACCGCGGCTGGGCGCGCAAGATGGCCGACGTGGTGCGCTCCGGCCTCACCGCCGAGGCCGCGGTGGAGCGGGTACAGACCGACAACCGCGCCCGTCTGATGCGCTCCACCGACCGCATGGTGCGCGAGCGCCTGCACGACCTCGACGATCTCGCCAACCGCCTCCTGCGCGAACTGATGGGCCGCTCCTCCACCTCGCTCGCCTCGGTCACGGGGGATGCGATCCTCGTCGCCCGCTCGATGGGCGCGGCGGAGCTTCTCGACTACGACCGGGCCCGTATCCGCGGCCTCGTCCTCGAGGAGGGCACGCCGGCGAGCCACGTCACCCTCATCGCCCGCGCCCTCGGCATTCCGACCGTCGGCCAGGTCGCCGAGGTCACCTCGCTGGTTGAATCGGGCGAGGCGATCATCGTCGACGCGGACGGCGGCGACATCCACATCCGCCCCTCGGCCGAGGTGGAGAACGTCTTCGCCGAGAAGGTGCGCTTCCGCGCCCGCCGCCAGGCCCAATATCGGCGCCTGCGCCATCTGCCGGCGGCGAGCCGGGACGGCATCGAGGTCACCCTGTCGATGAACGCCGGCATGCTCGCCGACATGGACCACCTCAAGGAGTCCGGGGCGGCCGGCGTCGGCCTGTTCCGCACCGAGGTGCTCTTCATGGTGGCCCCGTCGCTGCCGCGGATGCACGCCCAGGAGCAGCTCTACCGCAAGATCAACGAGATGGCGGGGGGCCTGCCGGTCACCTACCGCTCGCTCGACATCGGCGGCGACAAGATCCTGCCCTACCTGCGCAACGTCGACGAGGAGAACCCGGCGATGGGGTGGCGCGCCATCCGCCTCGGCCTCGACCGACCGGGGCTGCTGCGCACCCAGATCCGCGCCCTCCTCATCGCCGCCGGCGGGCGCGAGCTGAAGCTCATGTTCCCGATGGTCACCACCGTCGCCGAGTTCAACGCCGCCCGCACCCTCGTCGATCGCGAGCGCAAGTTCCTGCACCAGCACGGCTACACGCTGCCGGAGGCGACCAAGCTCGGCGTGATGCTGGAGACCCCCTCGCTGCTCTTCGAGCTCGAGGAGCTGCTCGCTGTCGCCGATTTCGTGTCCGTCGGCACCAACGACCTCTACCAGTTCTCGATGGCGGCCGACCGCTCGAACATGCGCGTGTCGGGCCGGTTCGACATTCTGAGCCAGTCCTTCGTGCGGATGCTGAAGCACATCGCCGACAAGTGCGACGCCGCCAACGTGCCGGTCACCGTGTGCGGCGACGTGGCGAGCCGACCGCTCGAGGCACTGTGCCTCGTCGGCCTCGGCTACACCCATCTGTCGATGCCGCCGGCCGCCATCGGACCCGTCAAGGCGGCCATCCGAGCGACCGATTTTGGACGATTGCGCGCACGATTGTGGCCAAGGCTTGAAGCCGGCCGCGGAAACGACGACATTCGTCACATCCTGTCGCGTTTCGTGGATGCGAACGACATTCCAGTCTAGGACCTTTGATGATGTTGCGTCAGCGGCTCGACGAAGTGGTCGACCGCTTCAATATCTTAGAACAGCGTATGGCCGCCGGCCCCAAGGCCGACGAGTACGTGGAGCTTTCGCGCGAATATGCCGAGCTCGAACCGCTCGTGCGCAGCGTCTCGGCGCTGCGCGAGGCGGAGAAGGAGCTCGCCGGGATCGACGAGCTGCTGAGGTCGGGCGACGAGCTCGCCGAGCTCGCCGAGGCCGAGCGCCCCATCGTGGTCGAGACGATCGACCGGCTCGCCGACGAGATCCGCGTCGCCCTGCTGCCGAAGGACGAGGCCGATTCCAAGAGCGCCATCCTCGAGGTGCGCGCCGGCACCGGCGGCCAGGAGGCCGCCCTCTTCGCCGGCGATCTCTTTCGCATGTACGAGCGCTACGCCGGCGAGCACGGCTGGAAGGTCGAGGTGATGTCGATGTCGGAGGGCGAGGCCGGCGGCTTCAAGGAGATCATCGCCGCCGTGCGGGGCGAGGGCGTCTTCGCCCGCCTGAAATACGAATCGGGCGTCCATCGCGTGCAGCGCGTGCCGGTCACCGAATCGGGCGGGCGCATCCACACGTCGGCCGCCACCGTCGCCGTGCTGCCCGAGGCCAAGGACGTCGACATCGACATTCCCGCGAACGACATCCGCATCGATACGATGCGCGCCTCCGGGGCCGGCGGTCAGCACGTCAACACCACCGACTCGGCCGTGCGCATCACCCACCTACCGACCGGCATCGTCGTCACTTCCTCGGAGAAGTCGCAGCACCAGAACCGCGCCCGTGCCATGGAGGTTCTGCGCGCCCGCCTCTACGACATGAAGCGCCAGGCGGCGGCCGACGAGCGGGCCGCCGACCGCAGGACCCAGGTCGGCTCCGGCGACCGCTCCGAGCGCATCCGCACCTACAACTTCCCCCAGGGACGCGTGACGGATCACCGCATCAACCTCACCCTCTACAAACTCGACGAGGTGCTGGCGGGCGGGCTCGACGAGATCATCGACGCGCTCGCCACCGACCATCAGTCCCGCCTTCTGGCAGAGGCCGATGGTTGAGGAGGGCCCCCTCCCCGTCACCGGCGACATCGATCTCGCCGGCCTCTACACCACGTTGAAACGCGTGTTTCGCGAGGCTGGGCTTCCCACTCCCGACCTCGACGCGCGTCTCCTCGTCATCGAGACCCTGGGGGTCTCGACCGCCCAGCTCATCGCCAATCCGCGCCTGCCGATCTCGGAGGAGCTGGCGCGCGAGCTCAACGAGCGTGCCCGGCTGCGCCTGTCGGGGCAGTCGATCGGCCGCATTCTCGGCCGCCGCGCCTTCTGGTCGCTCGATCTGCGCCTCAATCGCGACACCCTGGAGCCGCGTCCGGAGACCGAAACTGTCGTCGAGCTTGCGCTTTCCTTGCTGCCGGCGGTTGAAACTCCCCTCCTCATCGCCGATCTAGGTGTGGGAACGGGCGCGATCCTCCTCGCGATCCTGTCGGAGCGCCTCAACGCCTTCGGCATCGGCATCGACATCGCGGAAGGCGCCCTCCGGGAGGCCGAGAGGAACGCCGAGCGCCACAATCTCGCCGACCGGGCGGTCTTCGCCATCGGCAACTTCGGCGCCCCGCTCGCTCCTGTGTTCGATATGGTCGTGTCCAACCCGCCCTACGTCGCCACGGCGACCATCGCGGACCTCGACCCTGTCGTTCGTGACCACGATCCTCGCCTCGCCCTCGACGGTGGCGAGGACGGGCTCGACTGCTACCGCACCGTCTTCTCGCAGGCGAGCGGAATGCTGAAGCCCGGCGGCACGCTGATCGTGGAGATCGACCCGGCCGCCCGCGACGCCGTGATCGCCGTCGCGGAGGCCCGCGGACTGAGCGTTGCCGCCGTCGCGGACGACCTCAACGGCGATGCCAGAGCCGTTGCTTTTAGGTTTGCGTAAGATTGAATCGACCGCGCGGGAAAAGACGCGGCAGATGTCGAATTAAGTCTTGGAAATGTGACATCGAACCGCTAACGTCCGCTCGTCGGCCGATGGATCCGGGCAACGAAGCTGCCCTAGGATCATTGTGTGCCAGCCCCCGGAACGGGGGCAACCGCTATCACGAACGCCATGAAGGCGACGGGTCGGGTGTGTTCTCGGCGAGCCCGTGAGAGGTCTCGTTCCCCCGGTCGTCCATTGTGGTGGAGCGTGTGGTGCGCTGCCTGGCGGCGCTCCGAACCGAACCGACGGGACTCGGCCACGGACTTCGTGCGTGGCGCGGCGGAACCGTGGAAGGACAGCGTTTCCCCTTCCGCGGCACTGCCCCCTTTGGTTTCGACGTTGTGTCCCGGATGAGAAACGAGCTGATGAGACCGAACAATTCGAGCAAGCGTCTGCGTGGTCGTAGCCGGAGCAAGAGCAGCAATCCGCTCGCCCGCTCCTACGAGTCCAACGGTCCGGACGTAAAGATCCGCGGCACCGCCCTGCAGGTGGCCGACAAATATGCCCAGCTCGCCCGCGACGCCCAGTCCTCCGGCGACCGCGTGATGGCGGAAAACTACTTCCAGCACGCCGAGCATTACTACCGCATCGTCGCCCAGGCCTACGAGCAGTCGAACCCGCAGGGCGCGCGCGAGCGCCGCGACGACGGCGACCGCAGCGGCCGCTACGACGACCGCAGCTATCGCGGCGAGCAACCCACCATCAACGGCTTCGACGGCATCGAGGACGACGACGACGGGCTGCGCCGCGCGATCCGCGCCAACGGGTCCGACCGGCACAGCCACGACGACGACGGCGAGGATGGCGACGACGAGGCCACCGTCCAGACCAACGGCACCCCCCACCAGGCCGCCGAGGACGAGAAGCCCGAGAGCGAGGAGACCGGCGAGGTCGAGGCGACCGTCGCCGCGCCGAGCGCCGACAACGCCGCCGCTGCCGAGGCCGAAGGCGAGAGCACGGCCGAGGCCGAGGAGGAGCAGCCCAAGCCGCGCCGCCGCACGCGCACCCGCAGCACGCGCACCCGCACCCGCCGCACCACGGCGAGCGAGGCCGACGCCGCTCCCGAAGCGACCGAGCCCACGAGCTGATCGAGCCCGTGAGTTCACCGGGCCCGTGAACCGACCGGGCCCGTGAGCTGACGAAGCACCCGCGCCGACCGGCGGCCCCGGACACGGGCCGCCTCATCGTCCCTCGTTCCATCCGCTCTGGCGGGCCGGCCTCCCGGTCCGCCCTTTTCATTCCGGCAAGCCTCCGCGGGATCCGCGGCACGACGCGCCCGCACCGCCCGCTCATCGGGCAGACCGCGTTCCCCGGTCGCCCTGCATGGGAGCGATCGGCCCGCGCACGCTGGCCGTTGGGGCCGTTCGGCGACCTGCCAATTTTTCTTACAACACGCACAAAGTGCCTTCTTTCCAGGCAACTATCCCTTATCTATAGGATGGCGTCGGCCTCTCCGGCGGCGCCCGCGGCGGCATCTGCGCCGTGCCATCCCAACCCGGCGTTCGAGTTCCGCTGTCCGCCGGCCCAAGGAGGTTCCATGGATATCGAGAAATTCTCCGACCGCACGCGTGGCTTCATCCAGGCCGCGCAGACCAATGCCATCGGCGCGGGCCATCAGCAGTTCACGCCCGAGCACATCCTGAAGGCGCTGCTCGACGATTCTGAGGGTCTTGCGGCCGGGCTTCTCGAAGCCGCGGGCGCGCGCCCGCGCGACGCCCTCGCCGCCACCGAGCGCGCCCTCGCCCGCATGCCCAAGGTCGAAGGCCCCGGCGCCGGCCAGCTCCACCTCGTCGCCCCCACGGTGAAGGTGCTCAACCAGGCCGAAGAGCTCGCCAAGAAGGCCGGCGACAGCTACGTCACCGCCGAGCGGCTGCTCCTCGCCCTCGCCAGCGAGCCCTCCACCGAAGCCTTCAAGATCCTCAAGGCCGCCGGCGTCACCCCGCAGGCGCTCGAGGGCGCCATCGCCAAGCTGCGCAAGGGTCGCACCGCCGACACCGCCAGCGCCGAAGGCCAGTACGACGCGCTCAAGAAGTACACCCGCGACCTCACCGAGGACGCGCGCGCCGGCAAGCTCGACCCGGTCATCGGCCGCGACGAGGAGATCCGCCGCACCATCCAGGTCCTGTCGCGCCGCACCAAGAACAACCCGATCCTCATCGGCGACCCCGGCGTCGGCAAGACCGCCATCGCCGAAGGCCTCGCCCAGCGCATCGTCAACGGCGACGTGCCGGAGAGCCTCAAGGATAAGGCCCTCCTCGCCCTCGACATGGGCGCCCTCATCGCCGGCGCGAAATATCGCGGCGA
>NZ_JAEKJA010000028.1 GCF_016411865.1 Acuticoccus mangrovi
CAGCGCATCGTCAACGGCGACGTGCCGGAGAGCCTCAAGGATAAGGCCCTCCTCGCCCTCGACATGGGCGCCCTCATCGCCGGCGCGAAATATCGCGGCGAGTTCGAGGAGCGCCTCAAGGCCGTGCTCTCCGAGGTGAAGTCCGCCGACAAGGGCGTCGTCCTCTTCATCGACGAGGTGCACACCCTCGTCGGCGCCGGCAAGTCCGACGGCGCGATGGACGCCTCCAACCTCCTGAAGCCCGCCCTCGCCCGCGGCGAGCTGCACTGCGTCGGTGCCACCACGCTCGACGAGTACAGGAAGTATATCGAGAAGGACGCCGCCCTCGCCCGCCGCTTCCAGCCCGTCTTCGTCGACGAGCCGACGGTGGAGGACACCATCTCCATCCTGCGCGGCCTCAAGGAGAAGTACGAGCTGCACCACGGCGTGCGCATCGCCGACAGCGCCATCGTGTCCGCCGCCACCCTCTCCAACCGCTACATCGCCGACCGCTTCCTCCCCGACAAGGCCATCGACCTCGTCGACGAGGCCGCCTCGCGCCTGCGCATGCAGGTGGACTCCAAGCCCGAGGAGCTCGACGAGCTCGACCGCCGCATCGTCCAGCTCAAGATCGAGCGCGAAGCGCTGCGCAAGGAGGACGACAGCGCCTCGCGCGACCGCCTGACCAAGCTCGAGAAGGAGCTCGCCGACCTCGAGGAGCGCTCCAACGCCCTCACCCAGCGCTGGCTCGCCGAGAAGGACAAGCTCGCCGGGGCGCAGGACGTCAAGGCGCAGCTCGAGCAGGCGCGCAACGAGCTGGCGGCCGCGCAGCGCAAGGGCGACCTCGCCCACGCCGGCGAGCTCGCCTACGGCGTGATCCCCGACCTCGAACGCCGCCTCGCCGAGGCCGAAGCCGCGGGCGACACCGGCTCGATGGTGGAGGAGACCGTCTCGGCCGACCATATCGCCCAGGTCGTCTCGCGTTGGACGGGCATCCCCGTCGACAAGATGCTGGAGGGCGAGCGGGAGAAGCTCCTGCGCATGGAGGAGGCGCTCGAGAAGCGCGTCGTCGGCCAGGCCGAGGCGGTGCACGCCGTGTCGACCGCCGTCCGCCGTGCCCGCGCCGGGCTGCAGGACCCCAACCGGCCGATCGGCTCGTTCATGTTCCTCGGCCCCACGGGCGTCGGCAAGACCGAGCTCACCAAGGCGCTCGCCGCGTTCCTGTTCGACGACGACACCGCGATGGTCCGCATCGACATGTCGGAGTACATGGAGAAGCACGCCGTCAGCCGCCTGATCGGCGCGCCTCCGGGCTATGTCGGCTACGAGGAGGGCGGCGCCCTCACCGAGGCCGTCCGCCGGCGCCCCTACCAGGTCGTCCTGTTCGACGAGATCGAGAAGGCGCACCCCGACGTCTTCAACGTCCTCCTGCAGGTGCTCGACGACGGCCGCCTCACCGACGGCCAGGGCCGCACGGTGGACTTCCGCAATACGATCATCGTGATGACGTCCAACGTCGGCGCCGAGTTCCTCGCCGCCCAGGGCGAGCACGACG
Organism: Acuticoccus mangrovi; assembly: GCF_016411865.1. GTDB lineage: Bacteria > Pseudomonadota > Alphaproteobacteria > Rhizobiales > Amorphaceae > Acuticoccus > Acuticoccus mangrovi. The sequence continues at coordinate 1,535 of NZ_JAEKJA010000028.1, forward strand.
ACGTGGAGGCGGTCCGCCCGCAGGTGATGGAGCTGGTGCGCGCCACCTTCCGGCCGGAGTTCCTCAACCGGCTCGACGAGATCGTCCTCTTCTCGCGCCTCAAGCGCGCCCAGATGGCGGCGATCGTCGACATCCAGATGGCCCGTCTCCACAAGCTCCTCGCCGATCGCAAGATCACGCTGGAGCTCTCGGACGCGGCCCGCGAGTGGCTCGCCGAGCGCGGCTACGACCCCGTCTACGGCGCCCGCCCCTTGAAGCGGGTGATCCAGAAGGAAGTGCAGGACCCGCTCGCCGAGAAGATCCTCGCCGGCGAGGTCCGCGACGGCGAGACCGTGCGCGCGACGCCGGGCACCGACCGCCTGGTGTTCGAGCACGAGACGAGCGTCGCCGACGCCGCCTGACCCCGCGCAGCGGACGGTGCAAAGAACGAGAGGGCGGCCCCTGCGGCCGCCCTTTTTCGTGCCGGCGCGGACTGCTGCCCTCGCCGCTCCGACGTCGCCGCTTCCGCCGAGGGAGGCCGTCGCCCCCATCCCGCGCCGCGGGCGGCGTCACCATTCCCCTCTGAGCCGAAGGAGGGCACGGGAGAGCTGCGGGCGTGTCAAGGACGCCGCAGGCGCCCGCAGGGCTTGTCCTTGATGGGCCCGCAGCTCTCCCTAGCCTTGCCGCAAGGGTTCGGGAAAGTCAGGCGCGCAGCGTCTGTCTTGCCTGAACCCTTGCCCGCCGGCGAGGCGCCTTCCCTTCTCTATCCGGCGGCGGCGCCAATGCCTCGACGCCGCCGCCGGTCATAGCGCCCGCGCCCAACGAAAAGGGCGCCCCGACAGGACGCCCTTGCCGAGCCGGCAGATGCCCGAGCCGCGCGACGTCTCAGCGCCGCGCCAGTTCCACGTTCTGCTGCGCGAGCAGCGCATCGATGCGATCGCGCTCCGACTTGAAGTTGCTCAGCATGGTGCCCGACAGCTCGCGCCCGCGACGCAGGCGGATCTTGAGCGGGTTCACCGGCCGGCCGTTGACGTGCACCTCGTAGTGGAGGTGCGGTCCGGTGGAGAAGCCGGTGGAGCCCACATAGCCGATCACCTGACCCTGCTTCACCTGCACGCCCGGCTTGATCCCCTTGGCGATCCGCGACTGGTGGCCGTAGCCGGTCGCATAGCCGTTCTTGTGGCGGATGAGGGTCCAGCGGCCGTAGCCCGCCTTCCAGCCCGCCTGCTGCACGACGCCGTCGCCGGCGGCGTAGATCGGCGTGCCGCGCGGGGCGGCGTAGTCGACGCCGGTGTGCATGCGCGAGCGGTGCAGAATCGGGTGGCGGCGCATGCCGAAGCCGGAGCGGAAAATGCCGCGCTGCATCGGCTTGCGCATCAGGAACTTGTCGCCGGTGCGCCCGTCCTCGTCGTAGTAGTCGATCACGCCGTCGGACGACTTGAAGCGGTAGAAGCGGCGCTCCACCCCGGCGGCGGTGAGGGAGGCGAAGAGGATCTCCGGCGGCCGTCCGTCGGTCGTGTCGGCGGCGTGCAGCACGGTCAGCTTGTCGCCGGGCCGCACGCTGGCGTTGAAGTCGACGTCGGCGGAGAAGATCTTGAGCAGGACGTCGCGCACCTCGTTCGGCAGATTGTGGTCGACCGCCGTCTGGTAGAGGCTGCGGTAGATCGAGGGCAGACCGCCGCGCGAGGTGGGGATCTGCACGTCCTCAACGACCGGCGCCGGCCCGGGCGGGGCTTCGCCGAGCACGAAGCGACCCTCGTCGGTCAGCGCCACCGTGGCGACGTGCTCGTCCTTGGCGTAGATCGTGAAGCGGTTCGGACGGCGCTGCGCGTCCTCGCCGTCCTCGTCGAGCTCGAAGCCGATGCGCAGCGTCTGGCCCGGCTTCAGCGTGGCGACGCCGAGCCGGCCGAGGATCGTGTCGATCGCCTTGATGTCGTCGCCGTTGACGCCGCTGCCGCGCAGGATCTTCGACAGCGTGTCGCCGGGCTGGACGAGCTCGATCAGCTCGTTGTCGCTCGACCCGTCGGCGTCGTCGTCGGAGCTCTTGATCAGCTCGGAGACGTTCTCGGGCACCACCGTGATGTTCGGCGCGCGCTGCGTGCTCGGGTCGGTGAAGGCCTCCACCTCGCCGCGGCTCGAGACGATGTTGTCGGAATATTGCTCGTCGCGCAGCGCCGGCTCCACCTCGGCCTGCTCCACCTCTTCGGCGGTCTGGTCGAACGCCACCTGCCCGTCGAGCGGAAAGGCCGAGACGCTGACGGTGATCTCTCCGTCCACCTTCTTGTCGTAGATCGCGTCCGTGGTGCTCGCGGTCGGCGTCTGCTTGGCGGCGATCTCGCCGGCGTTGAACTTCGGCACGTCGCCGATGGCGTCGTCGTCGAGCACCAGGCTCGCGTTGATGAGCGCGTAAGGGCGCTTGGCGATGTGATCCTCGACGCCTTGGCGCACGACGGTGCTCACCTCGATGATCTTGCGCGAGGACACCGCCTCCATCGTCGCCTGGATGCGGTCGCCCTTCTGCGCCTTGGGAGCGCGCGGCTGGGCCACCGCGTCAATCACCGCGGCCTGCGCCTGCAGCACGTAGCGCCCGTCGAGCGCGGCGACGAGGGCGCCGCCCATCAGCGCGACCGAGGTCACCGCGGTGACCACCGCGCCGAAGAGCCAGCGCAGGCTCACCCCGCGCCGGGTGTAGCGCGAGGGGTCCTGCTCCCCCATGGCGATCGGCGGCTCCTCGCCGAGCTCGACGATCTTGGTCTTGTGGCGATGATGCTCCCAAGCAGCCACTCGAACACTCCCTGCCTGAACGGCTGCCTTTTTACGGGAAGCCACCCAACGACGGAAGCCAGGCAACGCTTCATTAAGGGTCGTGTTGGTCGCACCGGCCCTCCCCTCGCCCCGCCGGGGCTGTCCTCCGGCGGGTGGCTCGCCGGAGATCTTCCGGGAATCCAAGGCGTTGAGAACGTCCCGAACCGAAAGACTCCCTCTTGCGCATTTTTCCACGAATCGCGTGTTGACTTCCCGGGGGGTGGCAGCCTATATCCCCGTCACTGGCGGCGCGGGGAGGGTATCTTTCGCGGGCT
>NZ_JAEKJA010000029.1 GCF_016411865.1 Acuticoccus mangrovi
AACCCTGACCTCAAGGTGGTCTACCAGCGCCTTATCAGCGCAGGAAAGCCGCCCAAGGTCGCCCTCACCGCACTGATGAGGAAGCTCCTCATCCTCGCAAACGCCCTCCTGCGCGATGGCCGCCTTTGGACCGAGAAAGCCGATTGAAAAAGACGGATACTCTAGCGGCTAGCGTCGCTTCTGCCCGAGGCCGGAGATGACCGCTTCGGCTTCGCGCACCATGCGCTGGAGGATCTGCGCGGCGGGCGGGGCGTCGGCGATGAGGCCCACCGCCTCGCCGACGAAGACGC